>JAJDCP010000168.1 GCA_029260765.1 Planctomycetota bacterium | reverse complement strand
TGCCTGGGGCTACCTGCTGCTTCGGCTGGTGTGGGGCAGTTGGCAGGCAGAGCTGCCCAGCGAAGAGGACGTGCCTGCACCACTTCTAGGTCTGCTTGAGCGCTGGACGGGGCGCGACAGCAGCCGCCGACCGCGCACGGTGGCCGATGCCCTCGAAGCCCTGGGGGCCGTCTTTCTCGATCTGCGTGCCTACACGTCCGAGCTTGGGAAACCCGAACAGCTCAAAAAGCCTGAGAAGCCCAAGCCGCAGCCGGCGAAGAAGGAAGCGCAGGTCATCGGGCGGAGGATGGTGGCCAGAGAACGGCCCGAGCCCACCCCTGTGCTGACCGAGGCGACGCTGGCGGACCTCGAGCTGGTCGAAGACCTCGAGCTGGTCGACGATCCTGAGCCACTGGACGACCTGGAGTTGATCGAAGGCCTCGTGGAGCCAGAGATCACCTGCGAGCTGCCGGTGCCGCCGCCGCCTCCGCCGCCCGGCCGTGTCCCTGTGCCGAAGACGGCCTTGTTCGACGCGGCTCTGCCGGCTTCGGTTCCATTTCCTGCTCCGTCGACCTCGAGGCCGATGCCGGGCTCGCCCCCGCCCCAAAGGGCTCGGCGCTCCCCGCGCGATCTTGAGCGGCTGATGCGTGAGACAGACGAAGGGGGCGCGGCCCTGTTCACCGGCGCAGGTGTGCAGGGCGAGCTACGGGCGTACGCGGCCTCGAAGCGCGACACATCGGGCAAGAAGTCCAAGCAGGGCCGGCGCGCGACAGGCCGCGCGCGCGGCGGCGCACAGCGCACCCAGGCGGGGGGCCCGATCGAGGTCGAGGTCTATGACGAGCTGACCCGCAAGACCACGGTACGCTACTACACGCAGATGAACCCGCAGAAGAACTTCCCGCTGATCACGATCATCTCCAAGCACAAGGTCAAACGGCTGGTGATGCAGAACGTCGCTCAGGTGACCAGTGAGAAGGGGTTCAAGGTTCGTAAAGAGAACCCCTGGGTCACCGTGCGGCCTGTGTTCCCAGGTTGTTTGTGTGTGCCCGCCGAGCTGCGACTCGATATCAGTCCGGCGCTGGCCGAGGCCAAGTTCTGGCTCACTCCCAGCGCCGAAGGCGACATCCGCGAAGCGCGCCTGGAGATCTGGTACGAAGGGCGTCTGCTCGACACCGTGCCGACGCCGACTGTGGTGGCAAAGCAGACGCGGGCCAAGGTGGCGGCGGGGGTGGCCTTTTTCTCGCCGGCATTCAAGAGCGTGCTCGGCGCGTACAACGTTGATCTGCAAGAAGGCGGGGGCTCGGCCATCAAAGGGCTGATCGAGGCGGTCGGGGGCCCGGAGAAGTTCGGTTGGGTGCTCGGTTTCGTCGCCCTGTTCCTGGCCATGATCTTCTACGCCAAGGCGCGTCCGAAGAAGGGACGGCCGGTGGTGCAAATGCTCGACTATGACGTGCAGCACGAGGACGATGCAGCCGCCGATCTGTTCTTGAGCAAGCAGAAGGCGCACCTGTTGGTGCTGATCGACGGCCAGCCCCGACACTTTCCCGTCAAGTGGCCCGTCACAAGCATAGGCTCGGCGCACGGCTGCCAGGTGCAGCTGAGCCATGGCTCGATCCAGCCGCAGCACGCCGAGATCCTGTTCAAGGATGGGCGTTTCTTCATCCGCGGAGAGCAGGTGCGGGTCGGGGGCAATCCCATCGCTGGCGAGACGGCTCTGGGCTGTGTCGAAGTGATCAAGCTGGGCAAGCTGCAGCTGCTGTTCTCCCAGTATGGAGCAGGCAAAGACAACCAGAGCGTGCGTGAGCAAATGCGGGCGTATCTGGTGCGGGGCGCTTCGCGGGCCGAGGCCGACATCGCCCGCGAGCTCGAGGCGCCGGGCAGCCTCGAAGAGGCCGGCGAGCGCCTGATCGGTGCGGGGTGCATCTCGACGGCCCTGTGGGTGCGGGCCTACAAGCGGCACGTTTCATCCTGAGCGGAGCTGCCGAGTGCGTGCGCTGGAAAAAAGCGTTGCCCCATCGGGCGTGCGGCGGATGATGCCCTGAAAGCAACATCCGGAGGACGTCATGGAGATCCGCGCTCCACGTGGAACACAGAAGACCTGCCAGACCTGGGAGGCCGAAGCGGCGCTGCGTTGCCTGATGAACAACCTCGATCCCGAAGTGGCCGAAGACCCTTCGAACCTGATCGTCTACGGGGGCTCGGGGCGCGCTGCGCGAAGCTGGGACGCCTACCACGCCATCGTGCGCAGTCTCAAGAGCCTGGCCGCCGACGAGACCCTGCTGATCCAGAGTGGCAAGCCGGTGGGCGCCTTCCGCACCCATCCGGGCGCACCGCGGGTCTTGATCGCGAACTCCAACCTGGTCCCGCACTGGGCGACGGCCGAAGAATTCCGCCGCCTCGAGAGCCTGGGCCTGATCATGTACGGCCAGATGACCGCCGGAAGTTGGATCTACATAGGCACCCAGGGCATCCTCCAGGGCACCTACGAGACCTTCATGGCCCTGGCCGCGCAGCACTATCAATCAGAGCTGGCCGGCCGCTGGATCTTGACGGGCGGCCTGGGCGGCATGGGCGGTGCGCAACCCCTGGCCGCGACCATGGCGGGCGCCAGCATGCTGGCGATCGAGGTCGACCCGCAGCGGATCCAGAAGCGCCTCGACAGCGGCTATCTGCACCAGATGGAGACCGACCTCGAGCGCGCGCTCGAGCTGGTGCGCGCTGCGGCAGCCGAGAAACGCGCCCTGTCTGTGGGACTGGTGGGGAACTGCGCGGAGCTGCTGCCGCAGATCCTCGCACGGGGCATCGTGCCGGACATCCTGACGGACCAGACCAGCGCCCACGACGCGCTGCAGGGCTATGTTCCCGCGGGCATGAGCCTGGCGGAGGCTGTCGCGTTGCGGGCGGCCGACCCGGAGAGCTACATCGCCCAGAGCATGGCCTCGATGCGCCGGCACGTCGAAACCATGGTCGCGTTTCAGGAGCGCGGGGCGATCACTTTCGACTACGGAAACAACATCCGTGGCCAGGCGGAGCTGGCCGGCTACGAGCAGGCTTTTGCCTTCCCCGGCTTTGTGCCTGCCTACATCCGGCCGCTGTTCTGCGAAGGCAAAGGGCCCTTCCGATGGGTCGCGCTGTCGGGCGATCCGGAGGACATCTACCGCATCGACAGTGAGATCGAGCAGCTGTTTCCCGAGAACGCGCAGCTGTTGCGCTGGATCCGCATGGCACGGGAGCAGGTGCACTTCCAGGGGCTGCCAGCGCGGATCTGTTGGCTGGGATACGGCGACCGTGCCAAGCTGGGCCTGCGCATCAATGAGCTGGTGGGAAGCGGGGAAGTTTCCGCTCCCATCGCCATCGGCCGCGACCACCTCGACTGTGGCTCGGTGGCCTCGCCCAACCGTGAGACCGAAGCGATGCGTGATGGCTCCGACGCCATCGCCGATTGGCCGCTGTTGAATGCGATGTTGAATGCCGTCTCGGGAGCGGCCTGGGTGTCGCTGCATCACGGCGGAGGGGTGGGCATCGGCTACTCGATCCATGCCGGTCAGGTCTCGGTGGCCGATGGAACGCCCGAGGCGGCTGCGCGGCTCGAGCGCGTGCTGACCTGCGATCCCGGCATGGGCATCATCCGCCACGCTGACGCAGGCTATCCGGAGGCGCTCAAGAACGCTCAGGCCTGGGGCGTGCGCGTGCCGATGGAGGAGGGCTCGTGAAGGCCTGTACGCTGCTTGTCCACGGTATTTCTCAGCTGGCCACAGCAGAGGCCACGGCGGACGGAAAAGCGCGCTGTGGACGCGCACAAGCGGAGCTGCGTCTGATCGACGATGCGGCCCTGGCCATCGAGGCCGGCAGGTTGCTGGCCGTGGGACCGCGGGATGAGGTGGAAGCGGCTTGGGCGCCAAGCCAGCGCGTCGATCTGGCTGGACGGGTCGTTTTGCCTGGCTTTGTCGATTGCCACACGCACATGGTCTATGCAGGCAGCCGCGAAGGCGAATGGGCTGAGCGGCTTGCTGGGCGCAGCTATGCCGACATCGCCAAGGCGGGCGGCGGGATCCTGTCGACCGTGCGCGCCACCCGCGAGACCAGCCTGGAGGGCCTCGTCGAGCAGGCCCTGCCACGCCTCGACCGGGCGCTGCTCGGCGGAACGACCAGCATGGAGGTCAAGAGCGGCTACGGCTTGGAGCTCGGCGCTGAGCGCAAACAGCTCGAAGCGGTGGCCCGGCTCGATGCGCTGCACCCCATCGACCTGGTGGCGACCTTCATGGGCGCCCACGAAGTGGCCCCCGAATACCGTCAGGACAAGGAGGGCTATGTCGCGCTGTTGTGCGAGACCATGCTGCCCCAGCTGCGGGAGCTCGCGGACTATTGCGACATCTTCTGTGAGGATCACGTCTTTAGCGTTGAGACCAGCCGCCGCATCATGCAGCGCGCGCAGGAGCTCGGCTACAAGTTGCGCATCCACGCCGATGAGATCGTACCCCTGGGCGGCGCGGAGCTGGCCGCCGAGCTGGGAGCCGTGAGCGCCGAGCATCTGGTGCACATCTCCGAGCCGGGGATTGCCAGCATGGCGGCCCGCGGCACCATCGCGGTGTTGCTGCCCCTGACCTGCTTCTACCTGAAGTGTGGCTTCGCGCCGGCGCGGCGCATGGTCGAGGCGGGCGTGCCGATCGCGCTCGCCAGCGACAGCAATCCCGGTTCAGCTTTCAGCGAGGCGATGCCACTGGCGCTGACCATAGCTTGCCTGTATCTGGGCCTGCGGCCGGCCGAAGCACTGGTCGCGGCCACCTGGAACGCCGCCTGTGCGATCGACAGGCAGGCAGAGGTCGGTTCGTTGGAAGCCGGCAAGCTGGCAGACTTCAGTGTCTGGGACTGCCAGCGCTATGAAGGCGTGCTGGCCCACTTCGGTCAGCCGCGCATCCACAGCGTCTACAAAGCGGGACAGCAGGTTGTGTCCCTGCAGGGAGCGGTCGCGCGGGGCTGATGTTCCCCGTGGAACCGACCGGGGACGGTGCAGCCGCGAAGTGCCGGTAAGGCCCTCCTCAGATCGCCCACGCCCACAGGATGCCGGCCAGCACGACCAGCGCCACGAACCACCAGAGCTTTTGACGTCCCTTACGGGTGCGCTGGCCATGCAGGGCGAATTGGAAATCGGGCTCTTCGGTGTCGGGAAGCTCGATGCCGTCGAGGTACGCGTCCTCAGACTCGGCGAGATCTGCGTCCCAGCCACAGTGGTGGCAGAAGCGGCCGCCGAGCGACAGCTCTTCAGCGCAGCTGGGACAAGGATCACGACTCATTCGGGGGCTGCCGCCTTCTCGAGCTCGCGGAGCATCGCCTGCAAGAGCGCGTATTCGCTGACTGGGCCCGCCCTGAACAACTCCACGAGGTTGCAGGAGGCCTGGTCCCAACCGAGCATCTCGAGTTGGTTGTGCCCGAGCAGGGCCGCGTACTCTTCAATAACCCGGTCGAAGGCGGTCTCCGTGCCGGTCAGGAAGTCGCTGTCGGCCTGCCAGAGCAGGTCGTCGGCTGCGGCTCCCAGGCCAAACGAAGCCAAGGTCTCCTGCCAGAGAGCCTGGGCCCGGTCGAGCGGCAAGGCCGCCGGGCCACGGCTGGCGCGCTCGAGCCTGTCCATAAAGCCCAGCCGCAGGATGTCGATACCCAGCAGGAATGCCTGTGCCTGCTCGTTTGTCTTCAAGCCAAGCTCTGCCTTGAGTTTGCGTTCGAACAGCGTCTCGCAGAGCCCGACACTGGCCGTGAAGCGCATCTCCGCGCTGTGGGGACGCAGGCTGGCTGTGACCAGGGCCTCGGCCAACATGGCTGCTGCGCCCTCGAGGATCTCACTTCCTTCGGCGTCCGGTCCATAGCGCAGCCAGGCGTCCAGCTGGGGCCGGCCCATTTCCAGGCTGTCGGCGGCCGGCACTTCGGGCCAGCTGCGGATCACGTTCCCATGCCGGACAGAAGACTCAAGTCCTTCGTCAAGAACAACATGCAGCTGCAGGTCTGCCGAATCGAGGCTCGGGCCGAAGCCGAATTTGCGCGCCAGCTGCTCGAGCTGTTGCTGCAACTCTTCAGCAGTCACTGCGAGCGAGTCCTGCTCTGCTTCGGCCGAACGGGCTGCCAGCAGGTCGCTGAGGCTGGCACCCTCGCTTCCCCGATCTTGCAGGAACTGCTGGAATCCGCCTGCGACGGCGGCCGCGACTTGGCGGGAGGCTTCGGCGGCGAGGTCTCCGTCGAGTCCGCGGGCGACGCTCCAGCTCTCCATGCTGCTCAGGGCGTTGCGTGGGCCGACGCGCCGTGCGCGCGCCATGCGGCGCTGTTCGGCGATCATCACACCCAGGAGCCGCAGCCCGTTCTCAGAGTCATGCTTCCACGCCGCGCGCAGTGCTTCAGCGGCGGCTTCCCGCTCGCCGGCATCCTCCGATTCCAGAGCCTTGATCGCATCTTTGTAGGAGATGCGCTGGCCGGGTGCAAGCTCGGCGCGCAGCCCCGAGAGCCAGCCCTCGTACCCCTTCACGGCTTGGTCCCTGCGCTTCTGGGCGGCTGCGACGTCGGCGTCCGGCTCGTTCTGCACGGCCCAGATCGCCCCCAGCCGCTCTGCGCGGTCGCGCAGCGCGGCGAGGCTCGCGACGGACTTTGCGTTCTCTTCATTGCCTTCGAGCAGTTGGACCAGGCCCTCGGCAACCCAGGCCAGATCGCCGAGTTGATCGAGGACGTCCGCGTCCGCCAGCTTGCTGTTGTAGGCACGGGCTGCGTCGCGGAACCAGTCGGAGGCCAGCGAAGGATCATGACCCTCCAGCAGATCTCTGCGGCGGGCGTTGCGTGTGGTCGCGAGGGTCCCCATTTCTTCGAGAATGCCATCGAGCCAGCCTCCGGCTTGCTCGGGGGACGCCTCCAGGCTGCCCTGCAGCAGCCGCCGTTGGAGCAGCTTGCCGCCGGTCTCGATGCTGAAGGTACCGAAGAAGCCATCGACAGCGAAAGGACCGTTGGGGCCCGCGGGCGCATCGATGCTCAGCTCAGCGGTATCGTAGCGGTCCAGATCGAGCCGCCCCGGTTTGAGCTTGAGAGCCTGGGCCTTGCTGAGTTGGTGCATCTCGGTCCACTGCAGCTCGAGCTCAGCCGCCGGGTGCAACCAGCCTGGACGGCGCGTGCCGAGGGTGTCGTGGAAGCCGAACAGGGCTGCATGGTCCATGCGATGGATACGCACCGTGTACCGTCCGGAGCCCGAGACATTCCAGCTGAGGTCGTATTCGTCCGGAGGCACGTCGCTGGTGCGGTAGCTGCCGCCTTTGGTGACCAGGCGCCCCTTGCTGTCGAAGACCTCGCCGAACAGCCCCACAGCACGCGCTACGGGCGCCTGTTGGCTCTCGAAGCGCACACGGACAGAGCCCGCGCCGGGCAAGGCCACGACGGGAATGTCGACGAACGCACCGGCGCCGACGATCTCGCGCGAGCGCGTCCACGCGGTCACTTGCGCTTCGACTGTCAGGTTCAGGCCTGCGAAGGCGTTCACCAACGTCGGTTGGATCTTCTTGGCGCCCTTGGGAAACTCCAGGTTCTGGCCTGATGCCAGGTCGACGCCCAACAGACGGGTCTCAAATTTGAACGGCACCTCAGCCCGGGAGCGGAAGTAACGGCGGAAGACGATCTCGTAGATTCCCGGCTCAGGCACCGCGATGATGTTGCTGGCGCGGTGGGGCTTGTTCAGGTGCGCGGGCTGGTCGTCGGCGATCTCGGTCGAGCCCAGCTCGTCCCCGTAGGGGGAGATCACGGTCGCCTGCACGGCGGCCAGCGGACTGCGAGAGCTGAGAGTCAGCTCCAGAGCGGTTCCGCCATGGGGCACGGCGACGAAGGCCCGGTAGGATCCTCCGATCGGCAACGCGCCGACGCCCACGTTCACGCTGAGGGGCCGGGCTCCAAAGCTGTCGAGCTTGTGCGGCACGATGTAGGTCGTGACCAGCTCAAAGGCGGGCACCGGTTCCTGGCTGCCGATGACGTCGTCTTCCAGGGGATAGGCAGAGATGGTGCCGACGTGGACTCCGGGTTTGAGCGAGGCTGCGTCGTAGGCCACGGTGATGCTGCCCCCGTGGCCGCCCAACCAGAAGGCTTCGCGGCTGGTGTCGCGACCCAGGCCCGTCCCCGAAGGCGCGCCGCCGGTGGCCCACAGCCAGTCAGCGTCGCACTCGAGACGGAACTGCCCGAGATACGAGGACTTCGCCGCCTCGGTAACGTCTTCCTCAAAGACCGGTTCGATCTGGAAAGCGGTCGCAGTGACCTCGCGGTCGCCATCGCGGATGACAGCGCTCTCCATCGCGCGGCCATCCTCGCGCCACAGGCTACCGCTGGTCCAGACCTTGATCACCGGAGGCATGGTGCGTCCGCTGCTGCGCATGGTTGTCAGCAACTTCCAGGCGTCAGGCACGTGCAACACGCCGCCGCCCTGCTCGATCTTCAGCGTCTGAGCCAGGGGGCGACCACTGCGGATCATGGCCGTCTTGAGCTGACGTCGTGCCAGGTTCTTCGCCAACGAGGCGGCATCCGCCTCGGGCCAGGCACCCGCTTG
The DNA here is from genome assembly GCA_029260765.1 of Planctomycetota bacterium. Classification (GTDB taxonomy): domain Bacteria; phylum Planctomycetota; class J058; order JAJDCP01; family JAJDCP01; genus JAJDCP01. The sequence goes on along the minus strand of JAJDCP010000168.1, from coordinate 64,378 downwards.
CCGCATGCCACTGACGAGCAACGCGGCACAGCCTGCCGCATGGGGGCTGGCCATCGAGGTGCCATTCATGAAGGAGTAGCCGCTGCCATACATCGGCACGCTGTTGACCGCGAAACCCGGAGCCAGCAGATCCGGCTTGAGGCGCCCGCTCTCGACCGGCCCACGGGATGAGGAACCGATCAGCACGTCGCCGGGCAGGTTGGTGTATCCCAGCATGTCCGAGGCGCCATCGCGCACCCAGAAGTTTCCGACCGTCAGTGCCTCCTCCGAGGTGGCGGGGGTGCCGATGGTGAACAGACCCGGCCCCTCGTTGCCCGCGCTGATACAGAACAGCGTCCCGAAGGTGCGCGACAGCTCGTCGATGTAGCGGGCGTTGAACCACTGCCCATCACTCGGGGTCGGGCGGCCGCCGTAGCTGTAGTTGAGGACGTCGGCGCCCTGCTCGCAGGCGTAACGGTAAGCCAGGGCCGAGGCTCGCGAGGTGGCGCTTGCGCCACGCCGACGGCCGTAACCGACCTTGATGAAGATGAACTGCACGCCCGGCGCGATCCCGACGATCCCCTCGGGATCGTTGCCACCGATGATACCGGCGACGTGGCTACCGTGGCTCGAGTCGGCCAGCACGATCTTCACATGCTCGCCGGACTCCGGCACGTTGAGGCAGAAGGCGACCAGTCGATCCGCATCGAGATAGCCGAGCTGGCGCAGCTCTTTGTAGTCGCGCATCGAAGTCTCATCGGCGACGCTGCCGTCATTGTCGAGATCGATACGGCATTCCCACACCATGCGGCCGGCTCCGTCTTCGACCAGGGCGAGCACGACATCGAGCTCATCGCGGTCGTCGAGCGGATACCGCAGCGGCTCGACGCCAGGGGGCGGATCGCCTTGTTCGTCCTGGGTGGTGTCGCGGTTGAGGTCGGGCAGGGGCGAGTCTGCCATCAGCTCTTCGCGCAGGACTCCGACCCGGTAGGCGCTGGCCTGGAAGTCTCCGAGCTCGATACGACCACCCTGTACCGAGGGCAGGCTGCTGGTGTCGCCTTCGGGAGACAGCCGCGGGCCCATGGGAACGACCAGGCGGTCGCTGAAATCACGCACATCGATGACCTTGGGTTGGCCTGAGGTCGTAGTGCGGAAGGCCGGATGGCCCAGGTCGAAGCCACTGTCGACGACCGCGACGACGACTCCTCGGCCATCGTAGCCGGCATATTTGTCCAGGAACGCCTCGACCCCGGTGCGTTTCTTGGGCATCAAGACGGCGTCCCTGCCCAGCTCTTGCGCGGGCAATACAGTGCAGCCGAGTAGCAGGGCGAGCAGCAGCTTCCTGGTCATGGCATCCTTCCTATGGTGTGATCGTGGGAAACGCGGCCGACGATACCAGAAATGGCCGGGCAGCAGAAGCTTCCCGGCGATCCTGAAGCGGGGGAGTAGGGGGCCAGCTCATCCTGTAGGGGCGGGGTTTACCCCCGCCCGACAGCCGCGAGCTAGTGAAGCGTCCGAGTCTGCGAGGTGAAGCGTCCGAGTCTGCGAGGTATAAACCCCTCCCCTACAAGAATTCAGGGCTGGCCTTTGAGCTGTGCTGCGGTCGCAGAGGAGCGTTCGCCCAGGTCTGCCCAGGGGCTCTCGGAGATCTCCTGGATCTCGGTGGGGTCGAGATTCCAGTCGACGAACTCGGTGTATTGTTCCTCAGACAGCTCGCGCTCGAAGGCAACCCTGACCGTGGACTTGACGGTCTCGATCTGGCTGCTGTAGGTCTGGTCGGTGCCGGGCACGACCTCGCTGGTGACCTTGCCGAGCCACTGCATCCAGAGGCCTCCCGTCGCTGGATCCCCGTTCTCACCGTGGGCCATCACGTTGATCAGCTCGTCGACCAGGTGCGTGCCATCGGCGGTGGGAATCTCGAGGATCTCGCGCAACTGGCGCTGTCCTTCGCGGACCTCGTTTTCGATGGCCAGAACCTGATAGGGCTCGAGCTCGAGCATCTCGGCAAAGGTCTCGAGCGTGGGCTTCTTGTTCTGCTTGATGCGGATCTCTTCGGCCTTGCGTTCGACGGCGGCCTCAACCCGCTCGTCCATCTCTGCGATGACCTCCTCGGAGATCGTTGCCGCTTCGATGAGCTCCAGCGGGCGCTCCGGGGCTACTGCGGGTGGGCTGCTGGACTCCTCCTCGGCAAGCACCTCGACGCGCAGCTCGAGCTCATCGAGTCGTGAAGCGAGCACGGGCGGCGAGACAGACGCGGGTAGCGCGGTCTCGCGTGCCTCCAGCACCTCCAGCCGCTGTTCGAGGGCGGCGATCCGCTCCAGCAACGGCTCGATCTGCTGCGCGGCCTGCGGATCCGGTTCGCGAGCCATGGAGGCACCCGATTCCGGGTCTTCGGGCAGTCCTCTGGCAGTGGAAGCCGGCGCGTGCGGGTCGTGCAGGACTTTCATTTGAGGGGCGGCCAGGTATGCGACGACCCCCATCACCAGGGCCACGGCCAGGATTGCAGTGACAATCAAGGTCCTCATGCTGGGCTCCTTCGCAATACCAGCGCCGCATGCATGCGGCACTGGGGGCGTGTTCTGGGTGCCTCAGAGGTTTGGCTTCCGGCTAGCCCGCGTCATCTACCGGGGGCAACTCCGGTGTGTCCGGCTCTTCGTCAGGCAACGGCTGCGCAGCGTCATCCACCTCTTCAGGCGTCGCCCCTTCGGGCGTGGGTCGCGCGTCTTCACCCGGAGGCCGGCGGCTCAGAGGAATCTCGCGGTCGCCGTGGCGCAAGGTGACACGGTGCAGCTCGATCCCGACGACCTCGACATCGATACGCTGCGCGCCGTCAGCGAGACTGAGTTGATCGCCGATGGCGTAGACCCGCGCCCGCCGTCGCCCGTTGATCGAGCGGTAGATGGCGACGGTAGACGGTTGCCCGGCGTTGCCGATGATGACGGTGCCCACGTCGAGGCCAGTCAGTAGCTGTCCCAGCTCGTCGCTGGGATCCGGGTTCTCGATCGTCGGGTCCTGTGGGCCGACGTGCGTGGTGACGTCGGCGCTTTCCGGCGTCTCAGGGTGGAACGTGATCTCGGGTGCCGGAGGCGGCGGCGTGAAGAACAGGTTCTCTTGCCAGGGAGGGAAACGCTGCTCGCGGTCGCGCTTTTCGAGGCTGAGATTGTCAGGCTGCAGGGAGTTCACATCGAAGTTGCTGATGTTCGGCATCCGCAGGCTGGCCAGCATCGCGCCCGGGGCTTGCGGTTGCGTGCCCGGAGCCTTGCCTTTACGGTTGAGCAGCACATAGACCATCAGCAGCAGAGCGAGCACCAACACGACGCCCATGACTGCCAGCCGCTTCTGCTCTTCGCTCAGGCCGCTCTTGGGCTTGCTGGTCGTGCGGGATTTCGTGTGCCGGCGTGTCCGCGAGGTGCGGGTCGTGCGGGCCGTCCCCTCGATGCGTTGGGAAGGGATCAGGCGTCCGGTGGGACCTGGTAGAGGATCGCTCATCGTCTTCCCTCGGATCCGGGCTGGCATGACGCTGCCCTACGGCAACGCCTCCAGAGTACCCGATCCGCCGGCTCGCTGCCAAGCCCTCTTCGGGAGGCCGACTTGATCGTGGTTCTCACTCGGCTTCCGCCGATGCTGGCACCTCGATCTGCAAACCGCGCCGCATCAGCTCATCCTCCTCGGCCCTCATTCACCAGCTCGGTGTTCTTCGAGCAGCATGGTGAAGACGATCTTCTCTTCCACCTCGACCTCGACTTTGACGGGCGCGCCGGGAAGATCTTTAGCGAACCAGTATCTCTGTGCCATCACAGCTCCCGGTTCGGCGACCGTGTAGAGGCTGCAGGCGAAAGTCCCCGCGGGCACCTCGATCTCGGCGTCCTCGATGGTCGTGTGCGCTCTCGGGAAGTGCGCGTGCGACTCGAGCTCTGCCCAGGTTGCCGGCTTGGTCGCAGGTTCTCCAATCGGTTCCCGCTCGCCGTTCAGCTGGGTCGTCATCATGAGGAGGCTGTCTTCGCCGACGTTGAGGAACTCCATCAGGTTGTAGGTGACATTGCCCTGAGATTCCTGACGGAAGGTGTAACGGCGGCCCGGGCGGGTCGCGTCACGGATCTCGTCAGCGGAGAAGGGAGGTTCGGCCATTTCTTGCGCGCAGCACGGCAACAACAGGAAGCCGAGCAACAGCCCGGTCCACAGTCTGCTCTTCTGGGTCATGGGAGGCTCCTGATCACGTTGAGACGTGCAGGATAGCTGCCGGGCTATTGATCGGCAAGCCGGGCCGACCGCAGAGGCAGGGCGCAGGCCAGGAGCAGGACCAAGCACCACAGCAGCGACGTCGTTGCCGGGGAAGCCTCGGAGACCTGGCAGCCACCGCCGCCTCCGCCGCCTCCGGTGCTTGCTGTCGAGCCCGAGCCGGTGTTGCCCGTGCTGCCGGTGTTGCCCGTGCTGCCGGTGCTGATGCCCGTGCCGCCACCGGTTCCGATGCCCGGTTGCTCGAAGCTGAACGCGACGCGGTTCAGTGCGTTGGCAAAGTAGTCTTCGGGTTGCTCGCGGGTGTAGACGACGAAGGTCACGGTCTGCGGATCGGGCCAACGGTCGAGGTTGAGCGGGATCTCTTGATCATTGGTCGCGGTGAAGCGTCCGTTGCGTACGCCCGCGTGGGCCGACCAGCTGCCGCTGAAGGTGCTCAGCGCTACGCCGCTGGCGTCGGTGGAGATACCGGTGTCGTTCAGCGCCTTCAGCTCCAGGCTGAGGGGCGCGTCGGCCATACTGATCGGGAAATCGAGCTGGATCTCGACCGAGCCTGCCGGCAGCTTGCCCGACACGGGTGTACCCACATCAACCAGCACGGCCACTGGAGCCGTCCAGATCGGGTTCGTGAAGCAGCGGCCGGCATCGACGGGCAGCGTACCCTGATCGGGATCGCCACCCGTGAAAGCGCCGAATGAGAACGCGGCCAGCGCGTCGACCACGCCTTCCTCAGTGGCATTCAGTGGTTCTTGCAGCTCGAGACCGCCACCGCTGGTGGCCAACTTGCCGACCGACTGCAGGACCGGCGTGCCGTTGCGGTCCCAGCTGGGGTTGGGTGCTCCGACCCCGTCGCGGTAGACATGGATGGTCTGGACGTCGCCACCCAGCTCGGCGGTCTGCTCGTAGCGGTAGCGGAAAGCGGCCTGGCTGCCCGCAGGAACCAGAGCGGTGAAGCCGCCGTCATAGTTCCCGTCGCCTCCCATGCGCCCGTCGTCGTCTCCGCCCTGGCTGCGGGTGTCGTCCCACACCAGCTGCGAAGCGTCGAAGCGCACCTCGCTGTCGAGGGTCACACGCAGCAGAGGCCCGTCGGTGCAGACAGCGTTTCCGCCAGCCAGCGCTGCGATCCAGCGATCAGTGTCGGTCTGGCCCGCCTTGCCCTCGCCGAAGACATAGCTGCGCGCCCGTCCATAGGCCGAGTCGTCGACAGAAAAAGTCGACTGGATATTGACCAGCGTGGCGGCGCGGTTGTCGGTGTAGTTGAAGTCGCCGTGGGCATCGCTGCCCGCCATGATGTAGTGCTTGCGGATGAAGCGCACGTCGGGCTCGGCGTCGAACGCAAACTCGAACAGCTCGCTCAGGTCTTCATGGTAGTGGCTCAAGCCGTTGTAGATGCTGCCGTCCCAGCCCTGGGAACCCTGGCTGAAGTCCGGGTCCTGCCACGGATTGAGGTTGAGGAAGTCGATCTTGGCGCTGTCGAGGTTGCGCGGCCCGCGGCCGTTCCAGAGCTGATGGCCTTTGAATACAAAGCCGGTGCCTTCGGCGTGCGCGAAGGCGTCGGTCTTTGAAGCGCTCAACGTCAAGGCACTGTGGCGCTTGTCGTTGCCCCAATCGAACCCGCCACCAAAGGCATGCGCCGAGTAGATGAAGGCGTTCTGTTGTTCGGTGCGCTTGGTTTTGGCCAGGTCGGACAGAAGCACGTTCAGGTGCAAGGGGGCACCGGCCCCCAGGGCCTGCGAGGCTGCGCTGCCCCCATGCCAGGGGCCCTCGACGTGGGCGGCCTGGTAGAGCAGCATGTGGGCGCCCAGGGGAACCGGGATGAAGTTCAACACGGTGTTCGAGTGGCTGACAGCGATCTCTTCACCGGCGGTGCGGCCATAGAGGTGGCGGATCTGCTCGAATTCTGTCCGGCCACTCCCGTCAGGGGCTATGAAGCCCATCGGCGGGCGGAAGTCGGGGTGGTCTGGATTGCCGCCATCGACCTGCTCATTGTAGAAGCAGTTGTGGTCGGTGCTGCAGATCTTCTCGAAGACATCGGAGGGGTCGTCGATCATTCCCAGGGCGTAGGCTGCTTCGCGCACCATCACCTGGGGACCTCCGTAGGCCTTACGAGGGGCGAGGATGTTGAACTGATCGCCAAACTGCCACTCAGACTCTGAGTGGAAATGCGCGTCGTAGTAGTGCCCGTCTCCCAGCCGGGGCAGGTCTTCGTCGCTCAGGTGCACCTTGAGCACCTTGCGATGGCTGCCGGTCTCGGTCTGGGTAAATTGCCAGATGATCGGACGCTCAGTCTTCCAGTCGAAGGTCGCGTCGAGGTACAGCGTCTCGGGGCGTGTCGCCGGCAGACCCGCGACGGGCAGACGCATCACGCGATAGTAGCCATTCTGCTGCCACTTCAGACCCTCGAAGGCCACGTCACTGCCCGTCGGCACCGCCAACTCATCGATGATCTCGAGGCCCTGCGGGCTGGTGCTGACGGTGGTCTGGTCACAGGCGTAGATCAGCGTGCTGGGAGCGCCGTCATCGGGAATATCGCGTCCCTCGATGCTCAGGTTGTCGACCATCAGCCGCACATTGCTGTCGGTGGTTCCACGGCTGGCAGCGTAGACCAGTACGGGCAGGTAGTCGACCTGGGGGCCCACACGCCACGGGGCGTCGAAGATAATGTCGACGCCATTCGACTGCTGGTATTGCGTCTGCAGAGGTGCGTCGCCCTCGGTCAAGAACAAGTTTGCGCTGATGTTGTTGTCGAAGCTGTCGAGCTCAGAGGCAGCCACTGAAGCGGAGACTTGACAATGGAGCTCTGCGGGCAGCTCTGCCAACGCAAAGACACAGCTCAACCAACGGCTCTCGCCCGGCAGCAGCGGGGTGTCGTCAGCGACGGTTTGTTGGAGTGCGTTGAGCTGAAAGCTCAGACCCTTCAGCGTCAGAGCGCCGTGGCCGAGGTTCTCGACCTCGACGGAGAGCTGGGCTGCGGGCCCTTGCCGCTCGAGGCGCACCCGGCGCAGGCTCAGGTCAGGGAGCGGCTGGAAGCTGCGTTGGACTCGTGTCACGGCCAGGTTGTTGGCCGTGTGTGCGTCCACGAGCTGCGCCCGCAATGCGACGGGCCCTTCGCCGGCGGGGAAGCTCAAACTGAGCTCGACCCAGCGTGCCTCTCCGACGGAAAGCGCAGGGCTGGTCGCGCTGCCGACGTCCTCCCCGTCTACCTGGAAGCGGACCTCTTGCGGGGCCAGAGGTTCGTTGCCGCAGTTCTGCACGCGCACCCTCAAGCGAGTGGTCTCGCCCGTAAGGGGCCGGCGGGGCAGGCTGCGCAGGAAGCCCAGGCGGGCATCGGCCGTGCCTGCCTGCGCGCGTTCGATAGCCGCTTCGGGGTCGATCAGGCCGGCGGGCAGAAGCCCCTCGAAGGCCTGCAGGGCTGCTACCTGGCGGGTTCCGCCGCGCAGGACCGAGCGCAGTTGGGCGGGATTCAGCCCGTCATTGCGTCCGAGCAGCAGGGCTGCGAGACCCGCGACCCGGGCTGCGGCGACGCTGGTGCCCGAGACTGAGCCGCGCATGCCGAACGGCAGCGCGACCAGAGCTTCGAGGCCCGGCGCGAAGACGTCGAGGTCTTCACTCAGCACGCCCAGGTTGATGAGTTGTCCGCCAGCGCCCAGCGCACCGACGGAGACAACTTCGGGAAAGGCCGCGGGGTAGAGTTGCTGGCTGCGGTTTTCGTTGCCCGCAGCGGCCACCACAAGGACGCCCTGAGACTCTGCGTAGGCGACCGCGTCACGCAGCGTGGGAGTGGCCGTGCGGCTCCCCATCGCGACGAGCACGACCTGTGCGCCGGCGTCGCAGGCGCGGCGGATGCCTTCGGCAACATGAGAAGCGCGCGCCCTTCCCTGGCGGTCTGCGACGATGACGGGCAGTAGGTTGGCCTCTGGGGCGGCCCCCAGCAGGCCTTCGTGGTTGTGGGCGGCCACGAGGCTGGCCATCGCCGTGCCATGCCCGTTGAGATCATGGCTTTCGCCGCTTTCCAGCACATCCAGGGGGGGAAGGACCTTATCCAGCAGGTCGGGGTGCTCGGCTTCGATGCCGGTATCGAGCACGGCGACAGTGATGTCTTCGCCGCGTCCGTACTGCCAGGCGTCCCCAAAAAACGCTGTCTGGGTTTGGCGGTCTCTGGCCATCGCATCCTGTACGTCGCGGGCGTAAGCTTCCTCATTAAAGAGGCAGCAGCCATTTCCTGCCGCGAACAACCACGCATCAGGCTCGAGATAGCGCACCCCGGGATGCCCGTCGAGAGCGGCCCGGATGGCGGCCTCCGTCCCGTGCACGACCACGCACCGCAGGGCGGGGTAGGTCTCGAGCACATCGAGGCTCTGAGGAGCCTCGCCATCGAGTCCCAGCAGCCAACGGGTGCCAGATTCTTCGGCAAGTTTCTCAGCTGTGTCGGGTTCAGGCTCGGCAGGCCCCTGCAGGCTCAAACCCCAGGCAACGAGCAGCACGCTGGCCAGCGCTATGCTTCCCACGGTTCGTCTCTTCAACGTCTCGCTCCTGCAACCTGAAGGTTTCTGTTGCCGTTGGTTCCGCCTCACTTCTTGAGCTGGGCTTGCGTCTCTTCGGTCGCAGGCGGCCCGCGGTACGGCCTCTCAGAGTATTGTTTCTTCCCGGCAATGTAAAGCAGATGTGATTTCTTTATGAACCCAACATTCTACGGATGGTACGCGTAGAGGTGTTGGAAACGAAGTGTATTAATTGAACTCCCTCGAGGAGGAAGCCTGTTGAAGCACAGAGGAAGACTCGTCTGGACGGGGCTGTTGTGTGCGCTGGTCCTCAGCGCGCCCCTGCTGGCAGACGACGAACCGACCCGGCTCGATCAGCTCTCCCAGGAACTGCAGAGCGTCGTTGAGAAGACCAAGCCTTCGGTGGTCGCCATCGATGGTGGCGTGCCTGGAGAATTCGAAGCATCCGGGGTGATCGTCGACCCGAGTGGCGTGATCATCACCTGCGCGCGAGCGATCCGCAGGACCGGAACCGTGACTGTCCAGCTCAGTGATGGACATGAGTTCGTCGGCACGATCATCGCCCGCGACGCGGTCAATGACCTCGCGATCATCAAGATCGAGGTCGAAGGCCTTCAGGCCCTCGAATTCTCGAAAGTGCCGCACCACATCGGTCAGACCGTCATCACCGTCGGCAACGCCTTCGGCTCGCTCGATGCCGATCGCTATGCGGCCTACAGCGTCGGCGTGGTCTCCGGCATCTACCGGATCAGCGACGGTTACCGGGGCTATGTGCTCGAAACCGATTGCGCGATCAACCCCGGTTCCTACGGGGGCCCTTTGCTCGACACCGACGGGCGCATCCTCGGTGTGGTCAACCGCTCGTATGAAGCGGGCCGTTGGCTCGGCACCTGCGTGCCCGGCACCCAGATCGAGGCCGTGCTTCCCTTTCTCCAGCTGGGCGCCCAGGTGCGTCACGGCTACCTCGGGCTGCAGTTCGAGAACACCGACGCGGGCCTGCGCCTGGTCGGCATCGCGGAAGACTCCCCCAATAGGCACCTGGTCGTAGGTGATGTGCTGGTCGAGGCAGACGGCGTCGCCATGACCGCAACCGGAGGGCTGCAGAACTTCCTGGTCGGACTGCCTGCAGGTTCCTCCTTCCCCGTCCGGCTGCAGCGCGCTGGGCAGGCGATGCGTCAACAGGTGCATGTCGGCCTGCGGGCGGGCTTCGCCTCGGCGCTTCCCGAACAAGCCAAGGAGCGTGAGAAGGGGTGGGTCGGTTTGTCGGCTTCGACCTCGGCGCAGCCTGCGGGCTGCCGCATCGACGGTGTCGCGCTCGGCAGTCCCGCCGAGGCCGCTGGCTTGTTGAGTGGCGATGTCATCGTGGCCTGCCAGAACACTCCCGTGGCGAGCCTCGAGGACGTGCTCAGCTTCCTGCGCACTGCTCGCGAAGGCGACGTGTTGGTGGTCGACTTGCTGCGTGAAGGCTTCGAGCGGCGCTCGTACGTGACTCTCGGGCGCAAGCCTGAGGTCGTGGCGACCCGTCCGCCAGCCGTCGAGCCCGGTCCGGCTCCTGTAGCTCCCGACCCGCAGACCCGTCCCTGGCTGGGGATGGCCCTGGTCGAGAACAGCCTGCGGGTCTCGGCCGTGGCTCCTGGTGGCCCGGCAGAGCTGGCCGGCTTCCGGCCCGGGGACGAGATCCTCGCGATCAGCAAGGCCGAAGGAGCCTTCCTGCGCGTCAATGGCCAGGTGCAGCTGCGCGACCAGATTCAGGCGCTGGGTTCGGTAGGCGAAGCGCTCCGTTTCCGCATCTCCCGTGGCGGTTATGAGCAGGTTCTGCTCGCCGTGCTGACCGGCCCGCCTGGAGAAGCTCCCACGCCTCCCCAGGTCGCGCCGGCTCCTCAGGCACGGCCCTGGTTGGGTGCCAGCCTTGAAGAGAGCGAAGACTTCTTTGCGTTGACCGTTCTCAGTGTGGTTGCGGGGGGGCCCGCAGATCGGGCTGGCCTGCGCAGTGGAGACCTGCTGTTCGAGGTCAATGGCCAAGAAGTCGGTGAGCTCGATGGGCTGCGCGCAGCTCTCGAACGCGCCCGAGGCAGCGAGGCCGAGCTGACCATTCTGCGCAATCGCCGGCTTGCCCGGTTGGCCGTGCAGCTCGGCACTGCTCCTGAGGAACAGGATCGGCGTCCCGGTTTCCTCGGCATCGCCCTGGTCGACGGCCTGGTGATCGACGACGTGCTGCCCGATAGCCCGGCAGACCGTGCCGGCTTGCGGCTCGGCGATCAGATCCTGCGCGTCGCGGGACGTCAGCTGACCAGCATCGAAGATTTCAGCCGGGCGATGAATGACTTCAACGCAGGCCAACAGGTTGAGATGTTGGTCGCCAGGAACGGCACGCAAGAGCGGGTCCAGGTAACCCTGGCCGCCCGCGAAGAACAGCAGAATGTTCCGGCGCCCGGCCCGCAAGCTGAGCCGCGCCGTGCCTTCCTCGGTGTGACCGTCGATGACGGCCTCGGCGTCGCCTCGGTGGTTCCCGGCTCCGCAGCCGACAAGGCCGGGCTTTTGGAAGGTGACGTGATCCTGGCGATCGCGGGCAACTTCATCGACGACCGTCAAGGCCTGATCGAGAACCTGCAAGGCCGTCAGGTCGGCGAGCAACTGCAGCTTCGGATCCGGCGCGGCAATGCCGTAATGGAGCTCGATGTCGTGCTCGGCACGCGCCCCGAGCAAGGCACTCCGGCTCCGGAGCCGGAGCCCGCTCCCGCTCCCACCGGCCGGGCCGTTCTGGGCGTGCGCTTGAATGGACTGGAGCTCACTGGCGTGAGCCCAGGTAGCGGTGCAGCTTCGGCCGGCCTGCAAGCCGGCGACCGGCTGGCGGCGATCGACGGCAAGACGCTGGAAAACGTCGAAGCCCTGCGGGCAGGCCTGGCAGGCAAGCGCCCTGGCGACGTCGTGCAGATCGAGGTCGTACGCAGCCACCAGGTTGTGCTCGGCGACTATGAAGGCCGTCCCGTCATGGGCGTCACCCTTGAAGGCTTGAACGTCGTGCGGGTGCTCGAGGGCAGCGGTGCAGAGGCGGGAGGCATCGCTGTGGGCGATGTCATCACCAGCATCAATGGTCAAGCGCTGGCGGACATGGATGCCCTGCGCGCCTTGGTCGGCGGCCTCGAGGCAGGCTCTGAGGTAAGCATTGCGGTCCAACGCAGCTTCGATGTGGTGATGGGCAGCGCTTCTGAGCCGGCTCCCACTCCTCAGGTCGATCCGGCTCCTGCGCCTCCGGTCAAGCCCGCGCAGGTGTCGTTGGGGGTGCGCCTGAGCGAATCGATGCAGGTGCTCGAGCTACGGCCCGGTGGGCCCGCGGAGCAGGCCGGTATGCGCGTCGGCGACACGCTGCGCAACCTCGACCGCGAAGTTGTCGAGAGCCTGGACGACATGCGCCGCGTGCTCGCGGATGCCGAGCCGGGGCAAAAGCTCAAGTTCATCGTCACGGGCGCCGATGGCGAGACGCGCTTCGGTACCGTGGTGGCCCGAGCGCCCGGCGAGACGGTTCCCGCTCCACAGGTCGATCCGGCCCCCCCGGCGGGGCGTCCGTCTCTCGGTCTGAAGCTGAGCAACAAGATGGTCGTGCTCGAGGTCGCCCCCGCAGGCCCGTTTGCGGGCGTTGCCCAGCCGGGTTGGACGCTGCAGAGCGTCGCAGACCAGCCGACCCCCGATTTCGCCAGCCTGCGGGCAGCGCTCGAAGGCAAACGCGCCGGCGACGAGATCGCCTGTGTGTTCGTCGATGGCGATACCGTGGCGCGCGTGCGCGTCGTGTTGGGGCGGCCGGCGGCTCCCGGCGGCCAGCCCTCCTCGTATATCAGCGATTGTTCGCTTTTCTATGTAGATCAACCGCTGGTCAGCGGATTTCTGGGCGTGAGCCTGCAAGACGAGGCGGGCGCCGTGACCATCGTGACTGTGATCGAAGACACCGCGGCCGAACGCCTCGGCCTGCGGGTCGGGGACATCTTCGCCAGCGTTGGCGGCGAGAAAGTCGCGGTCACAGCCGACCTGATTCAGTGCATCAAGCAGATCGCCGAGGGCGACACCATCAACTTCGAAATTTCCCGCGGCGGCGAGGTCCTCAGCTTTGAAGCAGAGCTGGGCCGGCGTCCCGAAGGCATGTAAAGGAGCACCCCTTGCACACGAGCAGATCCATCCTGGGGATCGCCTTGCTCTGCGGACTACTGGCCGCACCGGCAAGCGCGGATTCCAAGACCTGGTCCGAGCTCTCGAAGGCCTTCCAGGCAGCCGCCGACAAGGTCGAGCAGGCCGTGGTGCGCGTCACCGTCGACCGCGAGCCCGAGACTCCAGACGCCAATCCCTACAACAATCGTCCCGAAGGGTCGGTCTCGGGCGTGCTGGTCGATGCCAGCGGCCTGGTCCTGACCAGTGAATACAATGTCAGCGGAACGCTCAACGGCATCGAGATCGAGCTGGCCGACGGGCGCATTTTTGCAGCCCATCTGGTCGCGGTCGACCTCAACCTCGACATCGCCCTGCTGCAGGTCGAAGCTGAGGGCGTACGTTTTCCGTATGTGCAGGTCGACGCGGGCGTCGCGTCGCAAGTGGGACGTTTCGCGGTCGCCGTCGGCCGCACCAGTTTCACCGGCTACAGCCTCACCTGCGGCATCGTCAGCGCCACCAAGCGCATGCGTGGTCAGGCCGATCAGCTCGACGCGCTGGTCACCTTCGGCAACGCGGGCGGCGCGGTGGTCGACCTGCATGGTCGTCTGCTCGGCGTCGTCTCACTGGTTCGGGGTGGAGCCGAGCAGGGCCAGAACTCTGGCGTCGGCTTCTTCGCACCCAGCGCCCTGATCGTGCCGAGTCTCGAGCTGCTCAAGCAGGGCACAGACATCGAACGTCGGGGTGGAGGATTCCTCGGTGTACGTCCCGACCAGGCGGCCACGGATCTCGATGGCGCCACGATCGCTGAAGTCATCGAAGGCACGGCCGCCGAGGCTGCGGGCATGCAGGACGGTGACAAGATCATCGCCGTCGATGACAAGGCCATCCCCGATTTCTTCATCCTCGTCGGCGTGCTGCAGGCGATGAACCCCGGCGATGCCCTGAAGCTGACCGTGGTTCGCGGCGACCAGACATTGGTCCTCGAGGTGGTTTTGGGCGAGCGGCCCTCAGAGACCGAGACCCCGGACGAACCGGATCAGCCAGACGAACCGGATCAACCGGACGAACCGGATCAGCCGGATCAGCCGGATTCTCCCGACAACCCGGACGAAGACTAGCACAAGGAGTCAATCATGGAACAACGCACCCATAGAGGGATGCTCGCGGTTCTGCTGACGGGCTTGCTCGTCTTCGCGGGATCGGCATCCGCCCAGGTCAGCGAGAACGTTGCCGCTCTAGAAGAAGACCTCGTCCGCCTGGTCGAGCGCATCTCGCCCTGCTTCGTCGCGATCGGCGGCGGTTCAGGTGTGGTCATCTCTGAAGACGGCTACATGCTGACCAATCACCACGTCGCGGGGGAACGTCCCATCGGCGAGAAGTGGACGGTACACCTGCAAGGCGGTCGCGCCTATCTGGCCACCATGATCGGTAGCGATGCCCTCGGGGACATCACGTTGCTGAAGATCGAGGCCGAAGAGAAGCTGCCCTTCCTGCCGCTCGGAGATTCCGAGCAGACGAACGTAGGCGAGTTGGTGATCGCACTGGGCAACCCTTTCTTGTTCTCGCAAGACGCGACACCGACGGTCACCCTCGGCATCGTCAGCGCTCTGCACCGCAATCAAGGCGGCTACTCCGACTGCATCCAGACGGACGCCCCGATCAATCCGGGCAACTCCGGTGGCCCGCTGATCAACCTCGACGGAGAGGTGATTGGTATCAACGGGCGCATCGCCGTGCGCTTTGGCAACCGCATCAATACGGGCGTCGGCTATGCGATCGCCTCCAGCCAGATCGCCCATTTCATGGATGCCTTCAAGAGTGGAGGCTACGTCGCCCACGGCGAGATCGACGGCCTGGGGTTTGAAGATGCCCGGCCTGTGCAAGCGGCCAAGGTCACCCGCGCCAACGGCGACGCGCGCGACGCCGGTTTCAAGGACGGTGACCTGATCCTGCAGGCGGCCGGCCGGGATGTCTACAGCGCCAACCGGCTCGACGGCATCCTGGGCTCGATTCCGGCCAGCTCCGACGTGGCATTCGTGATCCAACGCGGTGAAGAGCGCCTCGAGTTGATCTGCCGGCTGACCCCCACCCAGGATTCTTTTCCGAACGTAGGCGAGGATGATCCCTTCCTGGGCGTCCAGATGTCTTCCACTCCGCCCGAAGATGTCGACGGTGTGGTCATCGAAGAAGTCACACCCGGCTCCGCTGCTGAGGAAGCAGGCCTGCAGCCGCGCGATATCATCACGGCCATCGACGGCCGCGCGGTCCGCCGCATCGTCGATGTGTCGGCAGCGATCCGCGGACACAAGGTGGGTGACACACTGCAGATCACCATCCTCCGGGATGGTGACGTGGTGGAGGTCGAGGCGGTCTTGTTGCGGCGCGGACGTCGCTAGTGCCTCCAATGTGAACGTTGCCCCATCCCGAAACAGGAGCGCCGGCAGGCGCTCCTGTTGCATCCACGGAGGAGACAGCCATCCAACTCGCCTACCTGGAACGGGGTTGCGGAACCCGTCGGACCGTCCTGCTGCACGGCTTTCTCGGCATGGGGCGCAACCTGTCGAGTCTCGCCCGCGTCTGGCACGAGAGCGATGAAACCCGCCTTTTCTTGTTGCCCGATCTTCGTGGTCACGGGCGTTCGGCTCCCCTTCCTGAAGACGGGAATCTGGAAACCCAGGCCAACGATGTGTTCGAGTTGCTCGACCGGCTCGGCTGGCAGCAGCCCGTGGAGATTGTCGGGCATTCACTGGGCGGCCGCGTGGGGCTGGCGATGCTCGAACGGGCCCCGCAGCGCGTGGCCTCGTTGACGCTGCTCGACATCACGCCCGGGCCCGTCGGGCGCATCGAGACACCCGCCGTGCTCAGCCGCCTGCTCGCCGCGCCGGACCAGGCGCCCAGCCGAGCGGCCATGCGCGAAGCTCTGATCTGGGAGCCGGTGATCGATGCGGCGCGGGCCGATTGGCTGCTGATGAGCCTCGAGCGCGGCAACACCGGCTTTCGCTGGCGGATCGAACGTCCAGCCCTCAACCGCTTCTTTCATCGCATGAGCAGCCGCGATCTCTGGCCGGTACTCGCCCATCACGGCCCGCGCGTCCGCTGCATACGTGGCGCCCTTTCGCCCTATGTCACGGCGGCAGACAATGAGCGCTTCATGCGCGCAGGTTGCCCGGAGACGCGAACGGTGGCCGCAGCGGGGCATTTCCTGCACGTCGACAACCTCGCAGGAGTGCTGCAAGCGTTGCATTGAAGCTTGCGCGCCAGAGCTGCCCTGCGCTCAACGCAGGTAGGTTTGGCGCAAGATGCGCAGGAAGTCGAGTCCGCTGGAGACAAAGTCGCTGGGTTTCAACTTCGAGCCTGAGACGTCCTGCCACGACTGCAGGGGAATCTCGACTGCAAATCCAGCCCCCAGGTGCTTGTGGTAGCGTGCCATGATCTCGACGTCGAAGATCCAGCGGGAGGTGAACGGTCGCGCCAGCACGTCCCGCAACACGTCGTCGACGCGGAAGAGCTTGGCACCGCACTGCGTGTCGTAGACGGGCAAACGCAAAGTCAGGCTGACCACGCTCGCGAAGATCCGGCCCAGATAGTGGCGGGCCAACGTGCGCCGGATATTCCTGCCGAGTAGCTGCACGCGCGCGCCCAGAGCCATCGACGCGCCGCTGGTTTCGAGCAGCTCGCGAAACTCTGCGATATGCGACAAGGGCGTGGCGAGGTCCGCATCCCAATACCCGCAGAAGCTGCAGTCGCGGCGTTCAGTGCAGTGCAACATGCCGCGTCGTACGGCCTCGGCTTTGCCTCGATTGCGCTCGAGCTGCAAGACGTCGATCCGCTCGGGATCGCGAGCCTTCCATTCGGTCAGGAGCGCCGCAGTCCCGTCCTTGCTGCCATCGTCAACGAACACGAAGGACAGGGCCGGGTCCGCGTCGAGCGCAGCCACAAAGGGTTCCCGCCGGAGGCGCTTCAGTTCATCGAAGCAGGGGATGACGATCAGCGTTTGCGGCATAGTGCCCATCCCGACAGCCCAGGTAGGGCCAGGTGCTTGCCCAGCGCCAGCATCCAGCGGTTGTCGAGCTCAAACAAGGTCTCGAATGCACGTGTCGCCAAGCGGCCCCCTTGCCAACCACCGAGACCCTCCTGCTCCGCGAACC
Organism: Planctomycetota bacterium; assembly: GCA_029260765.1. Lineage (GTDB taxonomy): Bacteria > Planctomycetota > J058 > JAJDCP01 > JAJDCP01 > JAJDCP01. Next base: position 47,373 of record JAJDCP010000168.1, on the reverse strand, counting down.
CATTCGGCCAGAGTCGCTCGCGCAGCACAGTGAAGGCGCGCGGGAGTAGCAGTGAACCGAACAGGTAGCCCCCGCGGACCAGCTCCAGGCCTGCCTCTTCGGTCAGCGTGCGCAGCTGGGAGAGGCTGTAACGGCGGACGTGCCGGAGGAAGGTGTCGTGCCGGCAGAAGAGCTGCTGGAAGGCGGGCACGGTGATCAACGCCAGGCCGTCGCGGGCCAGGTGGGCATCGACCTGCTTGCTGAGAAAGCCTGCATCGTCCTCGACATGCTCGAGCACATCGAGCAGCAGGAGCAGATCAAAGTGTCCCTCTACGGCCGCTGGGTCGTTGAGGTAGCGCAAACCTCCCAGCGCCGAGTTTGGCTGGGCGCAGGCTGTGTCATCGAGCTCGATGTCGATACCTGTCAGGCGCGCAAAACTCAGCGCCTCACGCAGGGTCTGGCCGCAATAGCCATCACCGCATCCCACGTCGAGGACCGTGAGGCCTCGGGGCAGGTCTATGCTGCGAAGAATGTGCACCAGCGCCTTGGCGCGGGCAGTCTCCCAGGGATGGCGGTGGGCGCCGTTCTGCGCGGGCAGCTCGCGTAGGTCCATGCTCCCTCCGAGCCAACATGCTGACGGTTCCTGACCCGAAATGCAAGCGGACTTAGTCTGCGTCGACGGCTGCCAGCATGGAGCCTGGCACCATACACTCGACCCACATGCGGCCATCCTTGCGCACCAAGAACAGGGCCGTGGCCGCCTGTATGTGGAAGAGCTCTTCTGCCGCATTCCCCAGCAGTAGAAGCGCCGCCAACCGCGCGAGGTGAGGGAGGTGGCCGACCAGGATGGTGTCTTCGTGCCAGTCGGCGCAGGCCTGCGCCAGCGATTCCGGCGCAGCGTTCGGCGCCAGGTCGGGCTCGATGCTGAGCGGGGGCGGTCGGTCGAAGCAGGCAGCCAACATCTCGGCCGTTTGTTGTGCGCGCAGCTTGCCGCTGTGGGCGATGCGCACGGGCTCCAGGCCGGTTCCAGCCAGGAACAACGCCAGCCGCGCCAGCTGTTGACGCCCTGTGCGGGTCAGGGGGCGCTGCGGGTCATCAGACTTGGCTGCCGCCAGGCCGTGACGGACGAGGATCAGTCGCATGGCAGGACTCCTTTTCGGACTATGGGACCGGTGTCTGGCAGTTCTGGTGCACGGTTGCCCGTGGCTGCGGACCTCAACCGAGCTCCAGCCACGCCATGAAGGCCGCAGCATCAGGGATCAGCTCGATCCCGAAGCGTTTCTGCAGCTGCTTGAGAGCAGGCTCAGCTTGTGCCTTCAGGCTGTTGGTGCTCAGCGCTTCACATACCGCGATGCGCGCACCGAGCTTGGCAGCCACGCTGATGTGGTAGCCGATGTTGAAGTCATTGGCAGCCCCGATGAAGCCGAGTTTCGCCCGCGTGGGGTCACTGCTGCCACAAAGGGCCTGCCGCACCGTCTGCCCGACCTGATCGCCGACCAGCGACTCGAGCTCGGCGTGGAAGGTGTTCGGTAGGTGCCAGGTCTTGCGCGCCGCTGGAAGCACGCACGCCCCAGGAGTCCCGGCCACGCAGTGCGGCAGAAGCTCCGCGAAATGCTGCTTGACGTACGCGCTCTCGGTTTCGTAGTGGATGTCGATGACGTGGACCAGGCTGTGCCGCCCCGAAGGCTTCAGCGCATCGGCGTAGGCCGTGAGCATCTCGGCCATCGGCCCACACTCGGGGTCTGCCCCCAGCAAGCGGAGAGAGGCCTCGGCACCGACGTAGTAGGCTGACGGCTGTTCGATGGCGAGCGCCATGAAGTCCCGCTGCAAGCACTCCGCGAACAGAATGATGGAATCCTGGTTTCGGCAACGCTGCCTGCGTGCCCAGCGCGCCTCGAAACTCGCCAGGCTGCCTTCCGGCAAGGACTCGGGCTCCTCAAAGCTGCTCAAGCTCTCACCCAACGCGCGGCACTCGCGACGGCAGCCATCGCAGCCGAGCAGGTGCTGTTCAAAGCTGGCTCGCTCAGCGGCTGCGAGGATTCCAAGAGCCCAGGCCGAACAATCCGCGAAGAAGCGGCAGGCGGGTGTCTCAGCCATGCGGCACCTCCGATTCCAGTAGCGTTCGCAGCTCAGCCAGACCGCGGCGCACGTGGCTCTTGACCGTGCCGAGGGGCATCTCCAGGCGGCCAGCAACCTCGATCTGGGCCAACCCTTCGAAGTAACAGAGTTGCAGCACGTTCTTGCGCACAGGGTTCAGCTCTTCGATAGCCCGCCGCAGGCGCGAACGCTGCTCGTGCTGGCAGGCCCTGGCTTCGGGAGGCGTGGGCGCTGCATACTGGTCGGCTCCGACCGCACGGTCTCTCTTCTGCCTTGCGCGTCTCGCGCGCAGCCGGTCGATGGCGCGGCTTCTGACGATCTGCAGCACCCAGCAGCGTGGACTGCCTCGCTGGGGGTCGTAGCGGGCAGCCCGTTCCCAGACTTCGAGGAAGATCTCTTGCGTCAGGTCCTCCGCTTCCGCCAGTCCTCCGAGCAACCTGCGGGCTACGCCGAGGACCTGCGGACCGAGCACCCGGTACAGCTGGGTCAACGCCTCGTTTTCTCCCCGCGCCAACGAGGCGAGCAAGTCGCGCGGGCTCTGATTTTCTGGCTCTGCGCCCATCGAGGCCCGAGCTCCCCCTGCCATCCTGCCTGGAAGTCTAGCACAAAGGCCGTGCGGGTGGCGAAGCCTGGGGCGGATGCTGTGGTTGGGCAGCGACCCCGGCCTGCCGGAGTGCCTGAGCGAGAATCGAGCCATCGATCCAACCCGCGTTTGTGACTGCCCGTATTGCGGAATCAGGCGGCGGAAGGATGCAAAAAAGAAATCTCCGCGCCTGCATCCGTCTGCAGAGGAGCTCCGTAGGTGGGGTGGCTTCCTGTCTTTTCGACAGAGCGAGCATGCACGGAGGATCCTTATGCTCTCACGTTACCTTCTCGTCGCGATTGCGGTTGTCCTGGGCATCACCGCCTGCTTTTTCGGGGTCAGCGCGTCGGACCACGACGATGGCGAAAACGACCTCAAAGCACGAAATCTGGGCCTGACCGACCTGTACGTCTTCCGCGAAGACTGGCAGACCGGGGTCGACGCCGACTCTACCAACATGATTTTCATCATGAACGTCAACCAACGCGCGGTCGCACGGCAGGAGTATTTCTTCAGCACGCGCGCCCGCTACCAGTTCCACGTCACTCGCATAGCCGATGTCGACGCCTCGCCGACCGGCAGCTCGGACATGATTCTGCGCTTCGAATTCGACAGCCCCAACGCCACCGGTGCGCAGGCCATCACGGTGACCGCTGTCGAGGGCAACCAGACCCATACCGCCACCACCACGACCTCTGGAGGGAGCATCCTCACGACGTCTCTGGCTGCTTCGAGCAATGACAGCTTCACGAACAACAGTGTGACCCTCGATGGCCACGAATTGACGGTCTTCGCGGGTTTGCGTGAGGATCCCTTCTTCTTCGATGTCGAACAGTTCTTCCGTGTGCGTGCCGGGGCGCTGGGAACCGGGCCATCCGTCAATTTCAGAGCGGCGCCAGACGCCGTCGACTTCGCGGCGGGCTACAACGTGAACACCGTGGTCGTGCGGGTGCCGATCGAGTTCCTGCAGGGCTCGGGCAGCAGCCGGGTGTTCGACGTCTGGGAGACCATCTTCGTTCCCACGCAACTCACTCCAGGAGGTTGATCGATGCGCAACTCACTGATCTTTTCGGGCGTCGTCCTTGTGTTCCTGGGCTGCAACCAGAACAGCGGCAGTGGCTCCGGCGGCGAGGCTTTTACACAGGTCGAGCGTCTGGCACGTCCGGGCATCAACGAGGGACTGGTCACGACCAATGACTTCCTGCTCGCGTTCAATAGCATCGCGCCTTCGGAGGATCTCGGCAGCGCCGCGGCTCCGGTCCGCACCGAAGTCGTCGCCACCCTCGACGCCGTGGACCTGCTCGATGGAAGCGACAACGTCAACGCAGGGGACATCGCCGGTGCCTTCCTGCCTGATGTCATGCGGGTCGATGGGAGCCTGACGATTCCCGTGGCGAGCGCCGCCTACAGCTTTGCCTTCAACAGCTCGGGCAGTCCGACGGGCGGGCGCAAGCTCGAGGACGACGTGATCGACATCACCCTGACCGTCCTGGTCGGCGCACAGGTGCAAGACAACGTTGGCTACGAGGGCGTCAGTGGGAATGCCGCGCAGCCGGGCCACAAACGCCTCGTCGGCCAGACCGGGGCGCTCGGATCCGCCTCTTTTCCCTTCCTCGCCACACCGAACTGAGAGGCGCGCCGTGACTATCGACAAACCAACCTCCGGCGGGCGTGTCGCATCCTGGCTCGCCTGCGGAGCGCTGCTGGCGTTGGTGCCCCTGGGCGCGGAGCTCTGGCGTGGGCGTGGGGGCGAGCCCGAGGCCCGCTACGGGCTCCCACGCCATCAGGGTCCGAGTCTGGACAGCCTGATCGCATTCCACACGGCGCGCGCAGCGCGGGATCCGCAAGGCGGGCTCGAGCTCGCAGAGGCCGCGGGTCTCTATCTCGAGAAGGCGCGTCGGGGTTTCGATCCCGAGGCCATCGAACAGGCTGGGGCTCTCGCCAGACTGTCGCTCGAGCGCCTGCCCTTCGACAATCTGTCGGCCGAGCTGGTGCTCGCCGACCTCGAGCAGCTCGAGCATCGTTTCGAGGCCTGCCTGCAGCGCTGCGAGGCCATCCTCATGCGCCGCTCGGGCTGCTGGGAAGCACGCAGTTTGCGGCTGCGCGCCTGGCTGGGCCTGGGCCAGCACGGCGAGATCCGGGCGGCTGCCGAGGCCCTGGCCAGGGCTCGACCCAGCATGACCAGCTTTGCCTTGCGGGGCCAGGTCTATGAGGTGCTGGGGAGTGAGTCTGAAGCCCTCGCCAGCTACCGTGCCGCGCTGGCGGTCGAGGACCTCGGGCAGCTCTCGGCCTCGGTGCAGGTTCGCTGTCTGCTCGCGCGGCTGCACCTCAGGCGTGGCCGACTGGAGGCCGCCCGCCGCCTGCTCGAAGAGGCGTTCTGCATCATCCCTGGCTCGACCCTGGCTTCCGATCTGCTGGCTCGGATCGAATTGCGCCAGGGCCAGGCGGCGAGCGCTGAAGCCCTCTGGCAGGCGGCCTGGCAGCAAAGCCAGGATCCGATGTTCCTGCTCGATCTGGCGCAGCTGGCCGAGGATCGGGGAGACACGGGCCGGCTCAAGGAGTTGCGGCAGACCTTCTGGGAACATCGGGAGCGCGCCCATAGCGAAGATCTGGTCGCTTTCCATCTGTCCCGCGCCGGGCCCGATGATCTCGACGCGGCATTGCGGCTGGCGCGCCAGAATGCGCAAGGCCGCGGGGACGCGTCGAGCCATCGGCAGCTGGCTGAGGTTTTGTTGGCGCGCGGGGACTTCCCGGCCGCAGTCAGGGAAGCTCGCGTGGCCCTGGGCAAGGGGCCCCTGGATCCGGACGCTGCGACTCTGGTTGCGCGCTGTGCATGGGCCCGGGATCAACGCATCGAAGCGGCCTCGCTGTGCGAGGCGGCTCTGGCGATGGATCCTGGGCATCCCGAGGCGTTGGCGCTGCAGCGGACCCTGCTGACAACAAACTGAGCGGGCTCGGCCCTCGCAGGCGTATTCCTGTCGCGGACCAGAAAGCCAGGGGGAGGTCAGAAGACCTCCCCCTGGACACGCCTGCAGAAAGGAGGAAAGCAAAGCTTCCTACTTCACGGGGCCCGGGATTGACCCCACACTCAAGAACGCAGCCAGGCCTGGACAAGTTTCCAGGTCGTGAGGTTTTTTTCAGCGCAACAGCCAGCGACCGACAATCAACACCAGCAGAAAGAGCAGCATCGTGCCGCCCGCAAGGATCAGGATCAGCGTGAGGCGACGGTCCTGTGCCCCAGGGGTCTTGAAGCCCAGCTTGGCTGTGGCCTTTTTCTCCGCCCGGCGTTGCTCCATCAGCCGCTCGAGTTGGCTGGCATCGAGCGCGTAGGTCCTGTCTCCGGAAGAGCCCTCGCGGGCCTCTTCGGGCTCGGGTTGGCCTTCGCCGGCGACCTCTATGCGCTCGCGTGCCGTCTCATTCTCGTAGCGTAGAGTGAATTTGCCGACGGCGATCTCGTCGCCGTCGCGAAGGTTTTGCACCCGCACCCGTTCGCCGTTGAGCCAGGTGCCGTTGCTCGAGCCCAGGTCGCGCAGCGTATGGGTCGACGCATGGGGAGTCAGCTCGAAGTGATGGTTCGAGATCGACAGGTTGTCGATCCTCAGCTCACACTGGCGGTCACGGCCGACCACCACCCGGTTTTCGGGCAACAAAAAACGGCGCTGCTCATCGCCTTTGAAACAGATGTGCAGCTGTGCGCGTGGCGGCATTCCGGCTTCCCCTTGACAGGACTCCCACAGAGTAGCAGCTTGGCGTCTGAGCACCAGCCTGGGACCGGTCCGCCCGCCTGGATTGCCACCCCTGCGAGGCAAGCTGGCGCGATGCTTCGAAAATTGTCACACTGTCAAAACGTCGTCCAGGGAGGACGCGCCCATGACCGCCCGCCAACTCATCGACGAGGCCTTCTCACGGCTGTGGGACACACTCGAGATCCCCGCCGACGTCCTGTGCGATGCGGAGCAGCCCCTGCCCATCCGTCCGGCTGTGCATCCGCCGCTTCCTGGCAGCCTCGAGAACCTGCCCCAGATTGTCGTCGGCGCGGAATCGGCGCGCAAGACCGAGCTCAGCCTGGGCCGCAGGCTGGGCGCTGGGGGGATGGGTGTCGTTGCCCTGGCACGCCAGAACGAGCTGGACCGCGAAGTGGCGATCAAGTTCCTCCGCAAGGAGCGCACTGGACCCGAGGCGACTTGGGAGTTGCTTCGCGAAGCCTGCGTCACCGGGCTGCTCGAGCACCCGAACATCATCCCGGTCTATCGGCTCGGGCGCACACCTGATGGCCGCCCCTTGTTGGTGATGAAGAAAGTCGAGGGACGCTGCTGGACCGAGCTGCTCAGCGACGACTGGCGCGACGCCCGGAAACAGAAGCTGAAGCAGCTGCCCGCGGCAGTGTTCGACAGGCATCTCGACATCTTGAAGAGCATCTGCCACGCACTCAGCCTCGCCCACAGCAAGAGTATCGTGCACCGCGACCTCAAACCCGACAACGTGATGGTAGGCGCGTTTGGCGAGGTCTACCTGGTGGATTGGGGCGCCGCGGTCTGTCTCGACCCCGACCCGCCCGAGCTCTTGCGCAATCCTGTCCATGCGGGCGTGGTTGGGACTCCGGGCTACATGGCGCCCGAGATGCTCAAGGGCAGCAAACACATCGATGCGCGCACCGACGTCTACCAACTCGGGGCGTTGCTGCACAAGATCGTGACCGGCAAGGCCCGGCACACGGGCGTGAATCTGCACGAGATCACCTACAGTGTCTATTGCTCCGACCCGTTCCCGTACCCGTCCTATGTGCCTGCCGAGCTGGCCGCGATCTGCCAGCGCGCGACCGAAAAGCTGCCCGAAGACCGCTTCGCCGATGTCAGCGCTTTTCAGGAGGCGCTCGCGCAGTTCCAGATCCACCGCAGCTCGAACGAGCTATGCGCCGAGGCGGTGCGCCGTCTGCTGCAGCTGAAGAGAGCCATCGATGGGGCGCAGCCGGCGGCCAGCATCCACAACCTGTTCGCGGAGTGCCGCTTTGGCTTCCAGCAGGCACTGGGGACCTGGCCGGAGTCGCGCCAGGCGAAGAAGGGCCTGCAGTCGGTGCTCGAGCTGATGGCTGAGTTCGAGCTGGCCGCGGGCGCCGACAAGGCTGCCGGCCTGCTGCTCGCCGAGCTGCCTGAGCCGCGCCCCGAGCTGGAGGCCCGCATGCGGGCGTTGCGCGCCACACGGACCGCCGAGCAAGAGGAGCTGCGTACTCTGCAGAAAGTCCGCTACGAAGATGATCTCGAGGTCGGGCGCGAGGCGCGCATGCCCTATGCCTGGGCGATCTGCATCGCCTGGTCGCTGACACCGATCTTCGCGCCGCTGGTCTTCGACACCCGGCCGCAGACCTACCTGGCCGGGGCGGGCCTGTTCCTGGGGTCGCTGTTTCTTGGGCTCTGGCACGGGCGGCGCACGGTGTTGCAGAATCGCGCGAATCGGCGCCTGGCTGGCGGGATCTTGCTGCTTGGCCTGGCGATGCTCGTGCACCGGCTGATCGCGCTCAGCTTGCAGATCCCCCTGCCGAAGGCCGTGGCTCTCGAGAACCTGGTCTATTGCCTGGGGTTGGGCATACTGACGCTCACCCTTGACCGCCACTTCCTGTATGGTGCGATCGCCTTTCTGGTGGCCGCATGCGTCTCTGCGGGCTTCCCGCAGGTCGTGTGGCTGCCCTGGGTGGCGATGGGGTTGGCCAACTTTGTCGCCAGCCTGGGACTGATCTTCGCTTTTGAGGCCTGCCAGACAACACAGCGGGTCAAGGGGAAGTTGTTCGAGTTGCTTCAGGCGGAGGCAGCGACAGCATGAAGGGGCATCCCTGGTTGGCCTTGAACCCCGAGCGTCAGCGGGTCTGGTGTACGCGTTTTATCCTGGCGACCTGCGTGGTGATGGCGGTCCTCTGGGGGGTCGGCCAGGGGCTGGTGGTCTCGAAAGAGACCGGCGAGCCGCTGGGCATCGAGGGCCGCAACGACGTTGTGGCGTTTGAGCTGCGTGCCGAGGAAGTGCTGAGGAATTGGGACGCGGCCGACACCTATGAGCAACGCGAATGGTCGCGCCGTAGCCTGGCGCAGATCAGTCTGTGGCTCGATATGGCCTTCTTGCTGCTGTACGCCAATGCCATCGCGCTGGCGTGTCTACTACGATCTTCGGCCTGGCGTTCACGCTGGGGCGTCGGCCTGGCCCTGGTGCTGGCCTGGGGAATGTGGCTGGCGGGCGCTCTGGATGCTGTCGAGAATCTGGCGCTGCTTCTGGTGCTGGGGGGGGCGAGCGAACCCTGGCCGGCGGTAGCGCGGGCGGCGGCTCTACCCAAGTTTGGCCTGGTGCTGGTCGGCATCCTGTACGTGCTGTTTTCCTGGCCGTTGGGCCTGGCTCGTAGGCTCACGGGTGGGCTTCGGCGACCGCCGGCGGTTTGAGCCCAGCTGGCGGTTCGACCTGCCCTGCCTTGGCGGGGCAGGCCCTGCCCTTTGCCCACAGGTCTGCCCGGACAGATGGGCGCGAGCCCGGCGATTGGCTTGCCCAGGCTACGGACTCCAGGCTGCGGGCTCCTGGTTTCTGCCAAGGGACTCGTCATGAGTGAGACCACCGGAAACTCCGGGTATTCCAGCAGGCATGCTGAAGCCGGAAGCCTGAAGCCACGGCGGGGGAGGCCCCTGAACCCATAGAGCCGCCAAGCTTGTCAAAGGCTACTTGCGGGCAATGGACAGGCCTACGCCGGTGCCTCGGGAGCCGCTTCCGGCTCCTCTTCCACAGCTTCTGGCTGAGGCTGCTGTCCTTGCGCCCAAAGGCTGAGCAGGCCACGGTAGTGGGCGAAGAACATGCCATGCTCGTGCCGAGGGAAAGTCGCCTCGACGGTGTTGTGCAGGATCGTGTCGAATTCTGGCGCCTGCACCAGGTCGAGCATCGCGTCGTCAAGGCCGGCGAGCGAGGTCTGGCGGAACTCTTCGAACTGTTCGCGCTGGAAGTGCCCGTCCGCGAGTTTCTCGTAGGCGGCCAGTTTTTCGTCGTAGCTGCGCTCGGAGTCGGCGATGTCGAAATACTTCTGAGGCTGCATCGCGATCTGCACGGGCCGCTCGCTCACAAGACAGAACAAGGACCAGGCCAGCAGTGCCTTGATGGCCCAGGGGTAGTAGTAGTGCAGACTGGTCACCGCGACATCGGGACAGGCGTTGGCGAAATCGATCGGCCAGGCGATGCCGTCTTTGTGGATGGTCTCGCAGGAGTTGAAGTCCCAGCAGAAGAAGGCGTTGATCAGCTTGGTGATGGTCGTGACCTCACGGCCGATCTCGGGCGTCAGGAAGTTGTGGTCGACCTTGTAGCGTGCGTGATGGGGTTTCTCGGGCTGGAAATGCAGCGAGATCACTTGTGGGCCGATGGCCAGCGAACGACAGAAGATGTCGTAGTCAGCCAGACCCTTCTGCAGGTGCATCAGCGACTGGCCCGAGTTGTTGTACGCCTCGTGCAGCTTGCGCAGATCGGTGACCCGGGTCACTCCCCGCCAACCGCCCCCGTCGAAGGGTTTGAGGAATACGGGATAGCCCACCTGCTCGGCGATGCCGGGCAGGTTGAAGTGCTCGTGGTAGAGGGCGGCTGTACGGCGGAATTTCTCAGTGTCGGGATTGACCTTCTGGGGAATCAGCCAGGTCTCAGGAATGTGCAGGCCCAGGCGGATCATCGCACAGTACGCGGAGTGTTTCTCCATGCTCTGGAAGGTGAATGGATTGTTGAGCAGGTAGGTGCGGTTGACCAGCGCGGCCTTCTTCAACCACTCCCGTGGGGCGAAATGCCAGTAAGCCAGGCGGTCGATCACCAGGTCATAGCGGCTGGGGGCAGTCAGCGAGAAAGGCCGGATGCGCAGACGCCGTACGTTGATGTCGTAGCTCTTGCCACGGTATTCGATGCGGTTGCCCAGCCGATGCAGCAGAGCTTCCAGGGTGTCAGGCCAGTCGACCTCGTCACCGATCAGCAGTCCCAGGCACTTGGTCACCATCAGTCGATCTCTGCCAGGTAGTGGGGCAACATTGCCCGCCAGGTGGGCCAGTTGTGGCCGTAATCGGGTCCCCAGCAGTCGACGCGGTTGGGGACTCCCTTCGATCCCAGGAGCTTGGCCACGCGCCAGTCCTGTCCTGGGTCTTCATAGTCGCCCTGACCATGAGCCAGGAGTATGAAGCGTTTGCGCAACATGCGCAACTGGTCGGATTCTTGAAGTCCCGGTAGGTAGTGCAGGGGCGAGGAGAAGTAGAAGTCCGCGTCGATCTTGTGCAGCGGCATGCCGTCGGAGCCCCTGATGAACCGCTCGATGTCATAACTACCGCTCAGGCAGATGGCACGTCGGAAGGCATCCGGATGGCGGCAGACCGTCGACAGTGCGTTGAAGGCTCCGATCGACGCGCCAGCTACCACTACCTCGATGTCGGGCGTGCGGCAATCGGCTCGGATGGCGGGCAGCACTTCGCGGTACACATAGGCGTCGTACTGGTTCTGCAGCCAGGTCGAGTGGCGGCTGGAGCTGCCGTCGCCCCAGCTGCGCGTCGGCAGGCTGTCGATGGAGTAGACCTTGATCCGGCCGGCTTCCAAGAGCCCTGACAGCGCCTTGATCATCAGCATGCGCTCGATCTCTTCGGCGTCTCCGCCAGCTGTCGGGAACACCAGCACCGGTCGGCCAAAGGTTCCCCAGCGCACCAGTGTGGTTTGTTGTTGGACACGGTCGGAATACCAGCTCGTCGCGAGCTTCATGCTTGCCCTCTTTAGCGCCTTGATCAAGGATACACCCTCCAGAGGGGACCTGGATAGATCCATGAGAGTCCTTCGCGCAATCGGTCGCGCCAGTTCTCCCAGTTGTGGCCGTCTCGCGCCTCGACAAAACGCAACGCGCAGCCCGTGCTTTGTAGAATGGGGACCAGGGATCGGTTCTCGTAGATCAGGGATTCATAGATTCCGCAGCTGACGAACACGCGTCCCAGGCTACGGCCAGGTTCCTTGCGGAACTGATTGACGAACTCAGCCACCGGATCGAAGAGCGGCCCGCGCCGATGGTGGCCGATGTCGCTGAACGCAAACGACCCTGACTGCAGCAACAAGCGACCGAAAACTCCTGGGTGGCGCCAAGCCGTGTGCAGCGTTGCGACGGCGCCGAAGCTCGCGCCCATCAGACAGCGCGAACGGGGCCGTGCGTCGAGAGGGAAGCTGCGCTCGAGCTCAGGCAACAGCTCGTGGACGATGTGGTGGGCGTGCGGAGCGTGGGCGGCATACTCGAGCAACCGGTCGCTCGAGTCGCTGATAGCGACGATCAAGGGGGGGATGTCGAGGTTGTGGATCAGGTTGTCGAGCACAGTCTTCAGGCTGGAGTAGTGCAGGTAGTCGCTGCCGTCATGCACGATCAGGGTCGCGTAGCGCCGGCTCTTGCGGAAACGCGCCGGAATGTACACCCGGTAGCGCATGGTGCGGCCGAGGGCTCCGCTGGGCATGGTGTGCTCTTCCAGCGTGCCTTTGCGGGTCTCGGGGTGCTCGATGGTCCAGTCGGGCCGTTCGTATCCTTCAGTGGTACAGATCGAGTTGGAGCCGAACGGATCGAAGGCATGCTGAGGATTGAGCGGATCGCAGATCAGCTCGCTCTGCCCATCGTGTTCGATATGCAGCTTGTATTCGACGCGCGAGGTGCGGCGCAGATCGACGGTGAGATGCCAGAAGTCTGTGCTTTCGACGTGCTTGAACTCCTGGGAGCTCGTCAGGCCGAAGATCCAGTGCTGCCAACGCACCGAGCTGACGTTTCCGCGGAAGACGAAGGTCGCCTGGGCGCCACGGATGATCGGAAAGGGGCTGTTTCGCCGGATGAACTCATCGATGCTCTCGGAGCTCGGAGGTCCGTTTTCGCACAGCGCTTGGATCTCTGGCGAGTCGCTCATGGGGCTGCCATCCCCTGGACCTTGCCGGTCTTCGACAGACGTTTGGCGCTGCCGAGCGCAGTCCAGCCGCCGCCGTCCCAGCGCAGGCCCGAGCCGGGGTCGAGCACGACACAGGTCGCCGGCGCGAAGCGGCGCGCGAAGGTCTCCACGCGCACAGGGTCGTTCAGCCGCAGGCGCAGGCTGCCATCGGGCAAGGCGACCAGTTGTGGGCACAGCGCCAGGCCGTCGTCGTAGACCTCCGGGTTGCCCCGACCCTGGGGCGGGCTGTCGTGGAAGAAGACGATGCGTTCGCACAGCACCATCGCTCCCGCAGACCAGGCCACGATCGATTGCTGATCCAACAGCTCGACGATCGAGAACAGGCGCATGGGATCGATCAAGGTGCCGACATTGCCCCCGGCGATCAGGATGGTCCCGCATTGGGCCAGCTCGGCCTTGAGCTCTTCACGAATCTCGCCCACCGCGGGCCTCTCACGCGGCTTCCAGCGCCTGACAAAGGCTCCATGGATGGTGCGGATCTCATCGAGGTAGTGGGCGTCGAGAGCGGCCACGGCCCGCAGGGCGCTCGCGCGCTCCTGAATCAGCAGCTCCATCTCTTCGACCAGCATCTGCTGAAATTCCCAGACCACCTGCAGGGCATGGTCGAGTCGGCGGCGGTAGAGCTGCTGCATTGTCAGCAGCCGCTCGTTGCGCCGCTGCCACGCCTCCCGCAAGGGTTCGTCCTGCGCCAGAGCGTGCTCGAGACGGGCATGCAGGCGCAAGTTGATGGTCGGCTGCGTGATCGTGGCGTGCAGGACCTCGAGCTCATCTTCGCGCTCTTCCCAGCCCGCGGTGATGACGGCGACGGGTCCTGTGGCTTCAAGGAAGGCGAGCGTCTCCGCAAGGTTGGAGCGCACGCGTTGGGGTCCCAGAAGGGTGATGGAGCTCATGCTGCGGAATCTGCTCGCCGTAGTGTGCGTGGATGGTGAGCGGCAATTCTAACCGATGCAGGCCACTTGTGCAGGGGGGCGCGTTGTCCGAGGCTGCGCTGTCCAGGCGGAACGCGCGAGAGCCGGGCGGTGCGCGCTGTCGCTCGCGCCCATCCAACAAGCGCCATGGAGTCTGGTGCCGGCGAAGAATCGAGCACGCGGCGCGGGCGAGGCGGTGGAGACGGTTCGACTCCCTGGCGAAGTGAAGACGTCGATCATGGAGTTTGCAACGGAGGCGCGGACGACGCTTGAAAGGCCGGACCAGGCATGCAGCGCTCAGAATCTGCTTGTTGTTGCTAATGAATATATATATTGTCGCAAATGAAATCGTTGTGCCTCGCAATCAAAGGGAGGAAACCCGTGTTCAACGTCAAGTTCATCAAAGTCCCGGTCTGGGCTTTGGCTCTAACTCTGCCCCTGGGTCTGGTGGCGGGCTCGCTATCGGTGCCGAACACATTTGTCGCGGATACGCCCGCGGTGGCGGACGACGTCAACGCCAACTTCGCTGCGGTCGAGGTGGCCGTCAACGACAACGATATGCGGGTCAGCGGCGTCGTTACCGATCTTGACCTGGTCGAAGTCGATGTCGCTGACCACGAGACGCGCGTCAGCGAGCTCGAAAACAGCCGCGTGATCCGCACCCTGACGAAGATCCTGGCGACCGACATCAGCACCGATGGAACGATCAGCAGCATCAGCTTCTTCAACCTGACCCCGGGGGAGTACTACCGTATTTCCGGCCAGGTGGCGCTGTCTGGAGGAGACAGCGCGAGCTGGGGGGTCGTCTTCAAAGACGGAAGCTCTCTCATCGGCAGATCCATCGCTGCCGAGTTTTCGGCGGGCCCGGCGAACTTCGTCCAAGGCATCAACATCGTCTACCAGGCGAGCGGCGCGACGATGAGTGTCGAGGCCGCGGGGGTCTCCGCACCCGGGACCCAGTCGGTGGTCGGCAACGGCAGCCGCAACGCGACCTTCATCACCCTCGAGCACCTGCCGAACCACCAGCTCACGAGCCAATGGTAGGCGGCCGGTCGGTTTGTGAGGGGCAGGCGGCCGCGCCGGACCTGGCAGAAGCCTCTTCCTGCCGCAGGCAGCCCTATCCGACCAGGATCCGGTACGCAGCGCCCCCCGCCACCGATGCTGCGGGGACTGTCTGCTTGTGGCGGCTCGCGAGGTTTGTGAGGTAGTTGCAGCTCGAAGAGCCCATGCTCATCGTTTTTGCGGCGCGAGCGAGTCGCCGCACCACTGCCTCAAATTCGTGTCGACTGACATCGCTCAGCGACAAGTGCAGCTGCGCGGCAGACCTCAGGTAGGAGAACAGCGGATTGCGGTCCCATCCATCCGGCCGCCGAGCCAGCTGCTTCAAGACTCGTTCGAGCTCTCTGTCGTGTGGGAATTCAGCGCGGGTCGTACCATAGCTGAGCATCGTCTTGTCGAGGCGGTAGAAGAAGGGGAGGTACTGGCTGGGATACTTTTCCAGGATTGGCGGTCGAACGTTGCCCACGAAGAGCTGAGAGATGGGCTTGGGGCAGATGCATGCGGCCCGCGCGCCGTCCGTGACGAAGAGGTCTCCCTGCTGGGGCTGGATCTTCCCTTCACAACTGAGCTGGATGTGCCTCGCGTGGCAGCCATGCAAGGCCAGTCCGGCCGCTTCCAGCTGTGCGATGATCTGCAGATCCATACGACGGTCTCCCTAGTGGTCTGTTTGATAACCTCAAGAACCGCTATTCTCCGTAGGGGAGGGGTTCACCCCCTCCCGCCGTCGGGCGGGGATAAACCCCGCACCCTACGAGCACATTCCCGAAGACCACCTACCTCCAGGTAGGTTATGAAACAGACCCTAAGTGGGATGCAGGAAGTCGGAAAGAGTGTCGCAGAGACCCCCGTCAGATCCGGTCACCTGGGATGGTTTTTCTCGCATACAGAACGAGGATGCCTGCCTCGCCTACTTCGACAAAGCGGTTGACTCCGGCCCGGTGGACTGTCAGCGTAGAGAGATCAAACTAGCGTACAGAGAGCCTTGTCTCAGCAGGGCCACTAGGAGATACCCATGGATCGTTTGGCGCGTTGGAATGCGGCCTTCGACCTCTACGACGTCGATCGCGACGGGGCCATCAGCAACGATGACACGCAGCAAACCTACTCGAACGTGCTGCGCATGAAGGGTCTGCCTGAAGAGTCGGTCAGCTACTACAGCGGCATGCTCGAGAAGCACCAGCAGGCGGTCTTGTCTGCGGATCTCAACAAAGATGGGAAGACCACGCGCGAAGAATGGTTGGAATTCTACGGCAAGGATCTCGATCCGCGCGGCACGGGCAACAATCTGCCTTCGGCGGCGCTGCTGCGCACGATCCGCGCGGAGTTCGGCTGCTTCGACCTCGACGGTGATGGGATCGTGAGCTTCAGCGACTACTGCAAGGCGGCGATCGCCTTCCGGGTCGGCGCACATGTCGCGACTCTGCGCGCACATTGGGCGCTTCTGTGCGAGCGCGTCGGTTCCGCAGACACGCTCGATGGCGATCAGTTCACGGTGCTGCAGATCGAGATGTGGTGTCTCGACGGGGACATGTTGTCGATGTTCCCGGAGCCGCCGGCAGAGACCTGAGCCTCAATCACGCTCGAGCTGCAACAGCTCGCGCAGCAGCTTGCCTGCTCCGTCGGGGGGCGGCGTATCCTTCAGGCCTCCCGCTTCCAAGGGAGGCCGCTCGAAATGGGCTCCGCTCAAGATCACCTCGCCGCGGCCAAACGGTGCGCTGACGATCGCCGGGCTGCCGTCAGGGTAGAGCGCCAGCACGGTCAGGTCCGGGTCTTCTTCGAAGGTGCAGCCCCCCTGAAACAGGCACACCAGCTCTCTGGGGATACCGCGGCGCCGGCCGGCCCGGGTGGCGGACAGGCGGATGGTCACCACCTCGGGGTACAGAGGCAACTCCGGCACGGGCCCCTCGGCAGCGCTGTCGAGCAGGTCGACCGGGTAGGGGTAGGTGATTCCCTGATACTCGACCTCATCGGCCGCCAGGTAGGCTCCCGCGCAGATACCCAGGTAGCGCCCGCCGCGCTTGACGAAGTCGCGGATCACGCCTGGCCCGTCCTCGCCTAGCGCATCGAGCTGATAGGGAGCCCAGCCACCAGGAATGACCAGCACCTCGATGCCTGCCAGGCCCTCGGCGCTGAGTTGGCTGCGGTCGAGCACCCGGCAGGAGACGTCAGCGCCTTCGAGGGCCTCGACCACCGAACGTGCCCCCAGGTGCCAGACCCCGCTGTCGGCGAGCACGCCCACTCGAGCGTCGGCACGCTCGTGGTCGCCACGCAGGCGTGCGAGCTGCCAGCGCAGGTTGCTCTCGAGCTCGAGTTGGTAGAGATTCTCGAAAGCCTGAGAACCTGCGGTGTCCTGGCCGAGCAGCGCCAGCGGCAGACAGACGAGCAGGCACAGCGCCGTCCGGGATCGCGACAGGGGGGCGAGGTGCATAGCGGGTCTCCTGTGGTGTCCGCGGGGGTCCCGCTGCGCTGCTGAGTGACGAACAAGGCGTCGATGGTGGGCAGACCTTCCACAAGTGTCGTCGAACGGGCTCCTCGAGTCGAGGCATGGACAAAGAAGGAACCACGAGCGGCGCTCCCATCCTGCCAGACTCCTCGACGCTGCCGGGTTGTTTCGCGCAGTTCCCGGCGCTACTCTCAGTGGATGGAGAGCGATACTCGACCTGAAAACTGTAGGAGTGGCGATGGAAAGTCCGCAGTCCTTGCTTGTTGTCACTCCATTCTCATCCCCGAACTACGCCTACCCGGCGGCGCCGTACCTGGCGCGGTACCTCAAACGTCAGGGGCGCGGTGTCGACCAGGCTGATCTGAGCCTCGAGACACTCTTGCGGCTTTTCTGCCGGCAAGGTCTCGAGCGGCTGTTCAAGGCCGCAGAACCCCGGCAGGCGTACCTGTCCACTTGGAGTAGCCGGCTCTACGGCATGCGTGAACGCTACCTGGGGTTGATCGACAACGTGATCGGCTACCTGCAGGGCAAAGATCAGTGTCTGGCCTACAGGCTTTGTCAGAAGGGCTTCCTGCCGCGCGGGGAGAACTTCGAGAACAATCGGGGTTTCGACTGGAACGATGGCGCAGATACGACGCTGCCCCTGCACGATCGGGCAAAGTTCGTCGCGACCCTGTTCTTGTATGACATCGCCGGGCTGGTCCGTGAAGCGGTCTTCCCCTACTTCCAGATCACGCTCGTCGACCGTTTCTACGACAACTTCGTCCACCGTTGTGCGGCTTTCGACCAGATGCACAAAGAGCTTGAGCGGCCGCCCAACCTGCTCGACGAGATGTTGTACGAATGTCTGGATAAGCATCTTCAGGCGAAGGCCCCAGATCTGGTGGGGGTGTCGGTTCCGTTTGCCCGCAACCTCTATTGGTCGCTACGCATCGGCAAGAGAGTCAAGGAGTGGAACCCCCAGGCTGTTGTCGCCGCGGGTGGTGGACTGTTCAATACGTCGATGCGCGAGCCCAACGAGCCGCGCATGTTCGACTACATCGACTATCTGACGCTGGATGATGGCGAGCGCCCGCTACTGAACATCATCGAGCACCTCGAAGGCACACGGGACAAAGACTCCCTGAAGCGCACCTTCTATCGAGGCAAACACAACGCGATCACCTACTCCGATGGCAGCGCCGACTGCGACGCGCCGCATGATGACGCGGGCGCCCCCGACTACTCCGGCTATCGGCTCAACCGCTATTTTTCCACGCTCGAGACCTCCAACATCAACCAGCGCGTGCGCTCTGATGGCTGGTGGAGCAAGATGACGATGGCGCACGGCTGCTATTGGAAGAAGTGCTCCTTCTGCGACGTGCATCTGAGCTACATCCGCGACTACGATCCCGCTTCGGAGCGCAACCTGGTCGATAAGGTCCAGGAAATCTGCGAGCAGACGGGCCAGACGGGATTCCATTTCGTAGATGAGGCCCTTCCGCCTCGGGGCATGCGCCACTTTGCGCTCGAGCTGTTGCGGCGCCGTCTGGACATCTCCTGGCACGGCATGTTGCGGTTCGACAAGGTGTTCACGCCCCAGTTCTGTCGTCTGCTGGCCGCCTCGGGGCTGGTCGCGGTGTTCGGTGGCCTGGAGGTCGCGTCGAACCGTCTGTTGAAGATGATGAAGAAGGGGACGACCGTCGAGCAGGTCGCAGTGGTGGCCAAGAACTTCCAGGATGCAGGCATCCGCGTGCATGCCTACATCATGTACGGCTTCCCGAGCCAGACCGCCCAAGAGACCATCGACGCACTGGATGTCGTGCGCCAGCTCTTCCACAACAAGCTGCTGTCTTCGGCCAGTTGGGCACTCTTTGGAGTGACGCCACACAGTCCGATCGGGCGCAACCCCAAAGAGTACGGCATCTCGCTGCGGCCGGTCTCGAAAGACGCGTTCATCCAGCAGATCATCCCCCATGACGACCCTGCGAATGAGCACAGCAGGTTCACCAACGGCCTCGAGATGGCGGTGAAGTTCTTCAGCCTCGGGATGCACACTGAAAAGCAGTCTGAGGGATGGTTCGACTTCCCCGTGCCTTCCCCGAGCATCGACCGCAACTTGATCGCCGGAGTGCTCGAAGAGCGCGCCCGCAAGCTCGCCAAGCCGCCGACCTACTTGCGCCGCGACAAGCGCCTGGTCTGGCTCGGTCCTGCCCCTTCTGTGCGTCCCTCCCCGCCTGTGCAGGGGCGCGTTCGAGAGGCCGGGCTGGTGCTGCACGGCATCAACGAGGATGAGATCATTCGCATGCCGCTGGCCGAGGCGGAGTGGCTGGCCAAGATGTTGAAACAAGCACAGCCGGCCGTCAACGGTCCGATCCAGCTGAACTACCTCGAGGCGGCATTCCAGATCGCCGGTTTGAACAACGGGCGGCAGACGAACGACGTGGAAGGCTCTTTCGAGGCTCTGCTCCGGTCTCCGGCGTGGCAGCTGCTGTGCCAGAACGGGCTGGTTGAAGAGGATCAGGTCCGCTGGACCGGTGAGACTCCGGAGGTGCGCCTGCTTCCGTACAACGGCAAGCCGGCCCGGGCAGATCTGGTGATGAAGAACGAGGCGGGGCCGATCACGGTCCGGATGTCGGCGCGTTGGGCGAGTTGGCTGGCCAACGAGCTCGACAAGAGCCGGGACAAGGCCCAGCCGCTGAACGCGCTCGCCAGCTCGTTTGCCAGCGCGACCAACGGTAAGTCCGGGCAATGCTCTCCGTTGTCCGACCTGTACGCGTCAGCGACCTGGCGTACGCTATGTGACCGCGGACTGGCTGTGCTCTAGGAGCAGCGCCTCAGGATTTCTTGGCCCGGCGCCGCTTTCCCCCACCTTTTTGGCTCGTACGTCTCGGCGCCTGACGCTGCGGCAGCAGCGTGCCCTTGACCGGAGCCGGCCGTAGCCGCTCGGGGAGCCGCTCTACGCTCTTCAGGTAGTCGATGGACTCGGGCTCCCGGATCAGCTCCACCGAGCCATCCTCTGCGACCAGGACGACTGCGGGCCGCATCTGGCTGAACTGCATCCATTGGGTGACGTTGTAGGCGCCCACCGGACGGATGGCGACCCGGTGCCCGGGCTCGAGCGGCGGCAGGGCGATCTTGGAGCGCACGATGTCGATCGCCATGCATAGAGGCCCGAGCAGCTTGGTTGGCTGCAGACTGCCTTCGACCGGCGAGGTCGGGAAGATCTGGTGCTTGTACCAGGTCGAGGTGTACAACAGGTTGACTCCGGCATCCAGGACCAGGCCCCGCTCTCCCCCCGGCAGGTGGCGCGTGGCGGCGACGGTTGCGATCAGTGTCCCGGCGTCGTCGACGAGCGCCCGCCCGCTCTCGAGAACCAGCAGAGGCGGTTTCGACTTGAGCGCCGAGCTCGTCAGCTGCCCGGTGATCGCTTGCCCGAACTCGGCCAGCGTGGGGACAACGTCCTCGGCAGCGCCGTAGACCGAGCCCAGGGAGCTGTGCGACGGGAAGCCGCCGCCGAGGTTCAGTACCTCGATCGGCCTGCCCGTCTCTGCTTGTACCTGTTCCGCGAAGGCGACGAGCTTGGCGGCCGCTTCCTGGTATGCCTCGGGTTTGAGCACGTAGGTGCCGATATGGCAATGCAGTCCCACGAGTGAGAGGGCCCCGCCGCGGACGATGCGCCGCACAGCGCTGATGGCCTCTCCCCGTTCGAGGCTGAAACCGAAGCGCTGCCAGCTCGCTGCCCCTCGCAAGCTCATGTTGACGCGGATCCCGACCGGTGGCGGTCTTCCCTTGCCCACCACCGACTCGAGCACGTCGATCTCATCGAAGTGGTCGATCTGCACCAACGCGCCCTCTTCCACGGCGAGCTTGCAGGCCTCGGCAGGCTTGTAGGCGCCGTTGAAAATGATGCGGTTGCCCGGCATCATGCGGCGCGCCATTTGGTACTCAGCAGCAGAGACGACCTCGGCGTACCAGCCTTCTTGGTGAAACAAGGCACAGATCGCGTCGAGGTGGTTGGTCTTGTACGACCAGGCGAAGCACACGCGCGGGTAGCCCGAGAAGGCTTTCAACGCCTGGCGTGCGCGTTTCCGGATCGATCTCTCGCTGAATACGAACAACGGCGATCCGAAGCGCCTGACCAACTCTTCGACATCGGCCCCATCCACTGTGTCGAAGACACGGCGCCCAGGTGCTGCCCCAAAGGTGTTCCCGATCGTTGTCAGGTGCGGCTGGATGCTCGGGCGTGCGTACGGAGCCCGGGTTTTTTTGGTCTTGCGCCTGGGCTTCGTGGTGCTTGCCGCGGCCTTTTTCTTCGCGCGCGGCTTCTTGTTGGCAGGCCTGGTCGTCTTTTTGGCCGTGGACTTGGCCTTCGAGCGGCTCTTGTCAGGCTTCGAGGGGCTCTTGCTGGTGCCGGTCTGGGCGCGCGCAGCCTTTTTCACTTCTTCGACCTCCGTGAGGGCGGAGATTTGTGCTCAGCGCCGCCGTTGATGACCAGGGACTCATAGGTTTCCAGCGAGCACGCGACGTCTACGCATTGCCGCAGCTGCATCGTGCCGACCGAATAACCTGCAAAGGGTCGGACTTCTTCCCCCAGCGCCTGCCGCAACGCGGCGGCCGGGAGGTTCTGGCCGGCGAGCACCGACAGGTACGCCCAGGCGGGTGCCCGTGGGTTGATCTCGATCAGCAGGTACATGCCCTTGTGGCGCACGATCTCGAGCTCGAGCAGGCCCTTCCAGCGCAGGCCTTTGACGACGAGCTTGGTCAGCTCGATGAGGACTGGATCTTCGACGGTGATGCCGCCCCAGGCCTTGCCATCTTTGTCGAGCTGCAGCTTCTTCATCGGCACCGCGCCGAGAATCCCTCCCTCCCCGTCGCCCAGGGCGATCACGTCGTACTCGACACCGGGTGTGTTCGCCTGGAGGATGACCGGGAAGCCCCAGCCACGCGTCATGCTGAGGACGGCGCTCTCTAGCTGGGCCGCCCCCGCCACCAGCTTGGCCTCGTAGTAGTGGCCCTTGACCCAGAACGGGAAGGGGAGCTGCGCTGCCGCGGCCCAGACTCCATCCCAGTTACGCGCCACAAGGGTGGCCGGAATCGACATCCCAATGCTCTGTGCGAGCTGGGGCAGCTCCGCTTTGGAGCATTGTTTCAGGACGCTCTTGGCGGGAACCATGGTCGTGATCCCGAGCTCTTCGAGGCGTGGCTTCAACTTCGCGAGCACGCCGAGCTCCGAGTCGAGGGTGGGCATGATGACATCGATGGGCGCTTCGCTATGGGCATGCTCGATGCGATCGAGAATGTGGGAGCTGCCCTGATAGGGGTAGGGAATCAGGTAGACCCGCTCGAGTAGATCGGTCTCGAAGTTTGTCGGTTCGAGCGGATCGAAAGAGAAGCCCACAAAGCGGACACCCGTCCCCAGCTCGTCCTTCAATGCTCGCATCACGGCGCGGCCCGGTTGCAGCGCCCCCAGTCCCGAGACGGCCACCCTCAACGCTGCCATAGCAATCCTCCGCTGCTTGCCGTCCCAGAAAAAACAGGGTCGGACGCCGATGCACTGAACGGGATTCGTCTTAACCAGAGGACTCTTTGGTCACCAGCTCGAGCGCACAGAGCCGTACCAGGTAGTGCTCGACATCGTGTTGTGCGCGAGAGGGCGAGACGTCGAACTCCTCGGCCACATCGAGAAAGATCTCATCGGAGGGCCTCCCGTCGAGCAGCAAGCGCACGACGAGTTGACCGGTGTCGTTCAACGTGAAGGACTCGGCATTGCTCATGTCGATCAGAAAGCCGTTCGTTGAAAGCCGCAGGCTGGGACGCACGCGGTAGCGCGGGGCTTGCGCTTTCATGACGGCCTCCGGTGCATGATGAACGAGTTGCAGAACACCGAATAGGTCTGGTAGGGGATCGCCCGCCACTTCGGGTGCTCGGCGAGGAACTCGGCGAAGGCGCGTTGTTCGCCCTTCTCCGGATCTCCCCGGTACATGAACCAGTCGTCGAACAGGATCAGGCTGCCGTCCTGCAAGATCGGTTCGACGCCGAAGAGCACCGTCCGGGCCGAGGCGTAGAGGTCGCTATCGATGTGGACGATGGCTGCCTTCTCGTACTTCTCGGGGATCGCCAGGGGGATCGTCTTGCCGAACAGCCCGACTTCGAGTTCGGGCTCGGGGAGCCCGCAGACTTCGAACATCCGGCGGATCGCCCCGGGCGTGATCGGCTCTTGGTAGCCGAGGGTCGGGTGTCCGACCAGGTAGTTGGTTGCGAAGTAGCCGGGTCCAAAACGTGGATGGGGCGTGTCGTCGGGGGGCAGACCCGTAAAGGTGTCAAAGCCCCCCATCCGGCGTTCGGTGCAGGCCGGATCGGTGTATTTCCAATGCTCGAGGTTTTCCTGGAGCAGCCGCGACAGCAGGGCGAAGCTCTTGCCGACCGAGACACCGAACTCGAGGATGTCGCCCGGAACTCCCTCCCAATTGATGAACTGCAGCGCGTTGACGAAGAAGTCACGGCGCGCGTCATAGGTCAGCCAGTCGATCGGATTGTTCGTCACAGGATCCCTTTCGGCGTGCCACTACCAGGAGGCAGGCAAGGACTCGAGGCCTCGGATGAAGACATTCTGGTGGAAGGGCGGATCGAGCGTATCGAGGCGCAGCTCAGGCAGGATGCGGAGCAGTGCCGAGAACACCACCTCACCCTCCATGCGGGCAAGCGTTGCGCCGAGGCAGTAATGCAGGCCACCGCCAAACGACATGGTCTTCGCGTCTTTGCGGGTGATGTCGAGCCTGTCGGGGTCGGGATACGCTTCGGGGTCACGGTTGGCCGCGCCCAGCGAACATAGCGCATAGGCTCCACGCTGGATCAACTTCCCCCCGACTTCTACGTCTTCGAGTGCCGTCCGCCGCGCGATCTGCACAGAGGTGTCGTAGCGCAGAAGCTCTTCGACGGCGCTCTTCATCAACGAGGGATCGCTCTTCAGCAACTCGAGCTGGTCGGGAAACCGGTGCAGGGCGAGCAATCCATTTCCGAACAGGTTGACGATCGTGTCGTGGCCGCCGCAGAAAAGCAGGATCATGTTGGCAGCAAACTCTTCCTCGGTGATCATGCCCGCATCGATGGCCTCGACCATGTCCTGGAAGATGTCTTCCTGGGGGTGTTTGCGCCGATGTTTGGCCAACTCGAGGAAACAGTCGCGGAACCCCTCGGCCGACCGGTTGGCGTGGTCGGTTTCCTCCCGGCTCAGCGGCGTCGGGTCGGTCGTGCGCATCAGCCCGTGGGTGTATCCCTTCAGGGGAGGACGTTCGCTCTCTGGGACATTGATCAGGTCGCAGATGACGTTGAAGGGGAAGGGGTAGGCGAAGTCCTTGATGAAGTCCATGCGGCCTTGCGGCTTGAGGTCGTAGAGGAGCCTCTCGGCGGTGGCCAGGACCTTCGGCCGCAGGCGCGCCACTGCCTTCGCAGACAGGCCGGGCCGCATCACGTTGCGGATGCGTGGGTGGTCTGGTGGGTCGGAGGAAAGCAACTGCGTGCGGATGATCTGGTTGAACGGCTCGGCGAAGGTCGCCTGTAGCGCCTCGATCTGCATCATCCATTCCATGGCGATGCCGAAACGCTTGTCGCTGAGCACGAACTTGACATCGGCGTAGCGTGTCAGCACCCAACAGTAGGAGTGGGGGGCCCAGTGGACTGGATCCTGGCTTCGCATGCGCGCGTAGTCGGGATAGGGATCGCGCCGGAACTCCGGCGTCAGCGGGTTGTACAGAAGGGCAGGAGCCGCGCTCTGGTCCATAGCTACACCTCTGCCAAGGGCGCTTCTGGTTTGCGTGCGATGATCACACTGTGGATGGTGGCTTCGTCCCGCGGATAGCTGATGATGTCGGTGAAGCCGATCTCCGTCAGCATCGTGACATAGTCGGCCAGGGGCTTGTAGACCCACGCGCCAAAGTCGTCGTAGGGCAGGTAGCTGTGCTCCCAGGCGATCGCCAGGTTCGGGTTCTGGTCACGCAGCGGCTCTGCGATCATCACCCGTCCGCCCGGAAGCAGGGAGTTGTGAGCTTTCTCCAGCAGCATCCGGCAGATGTCGGGCGGCCAGTCTGCCAACACCCGCGAGTACAAGACCAGCTCGAACCCCTCGGGCAGCGGATCTTTGCGGAAATCGCCCTCGACCACCTTGACCCGTTCGACCAGTCCCTGGGTCGAGATGTTCTGGCGGGCCATGTAGGCCGGCTGCGGGACGTTGAATACGGTCACCTGCAACTCCGCCAGCTCGCTGGCGAGCTTGCACGCCATGGTCGCATCGCCCCCACCCACATCGAGCATCGTGCGCACTTCCGAGAAATCGAAATGGCGTCGGACCGCCTTCAGGGTCTGCAGGGCTCCGGAGCGCATCCACTCGTGCAGCAGCACGGTATCGTCCCAGGCCACGGGCGGATAACGAACCGGGTGCAGGATGGGCGCTCCGCGCAGGGTCTTGACGATGTCGTACGAGGTTGCGACCCGCCAATAGCGCAGGAACTCGCGATAGAAGTATGCGTTCGACGTGCCGGGCGTCGCCATCGCACTCGGCAGGGGTCCGTTCGTGTAGCGGACGGGCCCTGAGGTGTCGTCCCCTTCCTGGGCGACGACCAGCAGATCGATCGACTTGAGCAGCAGCACCCACTTCTTGCCCCGCGTCGGCTCGAGCGCGAGCGCGGCGACGATCTCGGGGGCGCTCATCGAGCCACGTTCGTAGAGCATGCGGTCGAGCCCGAGGTCGATCATGGCAGGCAACATCGTCGCCCGGCAACCGCCCGCCAGAAATTCGTAGAAGCGGTCCTCGACGTCGAGCGGACGCCACTTGCTTTCGGCAACATCCGCGTCCATGTTGGTCCCTTCGAGGAAGCGTACGCCAAAGGCCTGCGGAGAGCCCTCAGCGGCGATGGGGAGGTGTGCCCCGAAATTGCTGGGGGGCGGAGATTCCAGCGTCAACTTGCTGCCGATGGTACTGGGCGAAGGGACGCTGGTCAAGCGCAGCCGGCGCCTCGGTGCAGGATCTCTCCGGCGGTCACAGACCGCCGCTACAGGGAAGGATCCGGCCGTTCTCGACAACCCCTCACGGCCGCTCTTCCAGCTCCCGAAGCAAGGCCTCGCAGGCCACCTCCACCGACAGCCTTGGTTCCTCGTCGGGCGGAAGCGCAGCGCAGCGACGCAGCGCCTCCTGCAGACTCTGGCGCGCGAGCTCGGTCTTCCCCAGGCGCAGGTAGCAGAGACCGAGCCCGTGCAGGAAGCGCGGAGGATAGTCGCGGTAGACGCCAGCCCACTCCGGAGAGGCAGCCTCAGCCAGCTCCAGCCCAGCCTGGCAAAGATCCGACGCCACCTGCCAGGCTTCACGTCGCGAGGCCAGAGCGCTTGCGTACAGGTAGCCGTCGACGCACAGAAAACGCGCGCTCTCGTGCGCGACAAGAGGCACACAGAGGCGCAACAGCTCAGCGTAGGCCAGCTCTGCGGCCTCCGAGTTGCCAAGGCTGAGCTGAACCTCGCCCAGATTCTGCAGTGCGAATCCCAGGGCGATGCTCGCAGCCTGGTCGGGCGCATGCTCGCGCGCCCTGGTAAGTTGGGCGACCGCCGCTGTGGCGGGCTCCAGGGCACGTTCCGGGTCCGTATCGAGCCAGTGGTTGGCGAGTTGCGTGCAACACCAGCCAACGTCCTGTTCGAGATTCGGGATGTCCCGGCCAGCTGCCTGCAGCCCCTCGAACAGCTCCCTGGCGCGTTCAAAGGCGTGCCGCGCCTCATCACTGTCGCCCATGAGCTGGTAGGAGCTTCCCAGCTCCAACTCTACTTGTGCCAGCGCGTGGTCCAAGGCGGGTGTACGTACAACATCCAGGAGCATGTGACGGGCAAGGATGAGAGCCTCGCTGGCCTCCTCAGCGCGCTCTGCCCGAAGCAAGGCCTTCGCCTCTTCGCGCTGGGCCGCCACCAGCAAGACCCGCGCGTGGTTGTCCCTCGGATTGGCCTGCAGGCGCGCCTGCGCGAGCCGGAGGTTGCGCGCACCCACCGCTTGGCTCGCCGGTTCGTCCCCGCACAGTGCGTACAGTCCCGCGAGTCCTTGCAGTGCGTACTGGGCTCGGTAGCCCATGACCGCGTCGGCCAGGCTCTCCGCGCTGAGCTGCTCGAGAATCGCGGCGCTCTCGAGCTGGTCCTGCAGCGCGGGGAGCGCGTCGCCGGAATGCGCGCGCAAGTAGGATCTGAGGCTCAGGCTCTCAGCCCATTGGTAGCGCGCAAGCCGGCTCTCGGGATCAGCCTCGAGCAGGCCGAGGCTCAACGGCATCAGCTCAGCCAACCGTTCCTGCGCCTCGTGCAGTCGGCCTTCGGCCAGCAAGTGTGCCACGAGCCCGAACAGGATGGCGCGCAATTCCAGCCGCAGAGCGGCGGAGCCTGGCCTGCTCTCAAGCTGAGCCCGCACTTCTTGCACGGCTTGCCCATAAAGCCGTTCAGCGGCCTGCCACGGTCCGCGTTGTGCCTCGATCTCCGCCAGCAGCCGGAGGAATGCAGGTCGGGTGCTCGGGTCCGCCGCCAGCTCCGGGGAGAGGCCTGCCTGGGCTTGGGTCTCCGCCCTGTCGAGCTGTCCGCTGTCGAGCAGAAGCGCCGCATGATTCTCGAGCAGGTCGGCCTGCACGCGGACGAAACGGGGATCGGGAGCGACGCTCAGCCTCAGTCGTTGCAGGCTGGCGATTCCGCGCACGAATAGCGAGTCTGCCTCCAGGGTGCGGCCGCGGCGCGCGAGCGCCATGGCCAGGTCCATGTCGGCCAAGACCAGCTGGAAATCCCGCGCCTGCTCGCGCCCTTCCCGCGGCAAGCGGGCTAGCAGATCCCGGCCCCGCTGGATCTCGGCCAGAGCGGCGTCCAGGTCCCCGTCAAGATCGATGAGCAGGCCGCCGAGCCGCAGGCTCGCGATGGCGGTGGCATATCCCAGACGCTGCCCCGCGTAGTCGCTGTCTCGCAGACGAGTCAGATGCCGTCGTGCGCCACTGAGAATCTCGCGGCGCAGACGACGGCTCTCGGTGTCAGGTAAGTGGACAAGTCCCGTCTGCACCTCGAACACCAGCTCTTCGAGCGCCTCGGTGGCGATCTCACCGCGTTGCTCCGCATGCCGGCGCGCAGCCTCCGCCTCTTGCTGCGCGATCTGCGTCGCCACCAGCGCGCTGTCGGCGACTTGTTTGGCGGCCTCGAGGGCCCGCCGCGACCGCTCCTGGGCGAACATGGCGGCCAGCAGGCCGAGCACGATGGTCGCCAGAGCCGCGCTCAGACCACGTCGCAGGCGCCGCGTGTTGCGTGCGGCGCGCCGATGCGAAGTGCGCCGCGCTGCCAGGAGATCTTCCAGCTCGGCGGCGGCTCGCTGTAGAGGCGCACCGACGTTGGCAGCCAGGGCTTGCGCCCGGTCGAGCTGCGCCCGCGCCAGGGCCAGGTCCCCGAGGCGCAGCGCGGTGCGGGCATAGCACAGCCGCGCCTCGAATTCGCCGCCGGGGACCAGCGGATTGGCCGCCCACAGCTGGCGTGCCTGGCAAAACCCGGCGACAGCCTGGGAGAGGTCTTCGTACAGGTCCTCCCGGCCCTCAGGTTTCTCCCGCGTCGTGGCGACCAGGGCGTCGAGCTGCTGACGCGCCTGCGTCGTCAGATCCAGGCTCTGCCTGTGGCGCAGATAGGCCCGCACCGCATCCCTGAGCTCTTCAGCCCGCGCGTAGCGCCGCGCGGGCTCCGCAGACAGCGCCTGCTTGCAGATGGCCACCAGCTCGGCGGGCAGGTCGGCATCCAGCGCGTCGACCTCACCATCCCGGGCCTGGAGCACCGCCACCAGCGCGTTGCTGTCGCTGCGCGGCGGTCGCTTGGAGAGGATCCAGTAGAGCAGTCCCCCCAGCAGGTAGGTGTCTGTAGACGGGCTGACAGCCAGCCCGTCCCCTCGTGCCAGCTCTGGAGGCATGTAGCGGGGCGTCCCGCACAGGCTCTTTAGCGCGCTGCGGTGCTGGATTCTGGAGCCCTCCGCGGTCTCCTTCATGCTCAGGGCGAGACCCCAGTCGACAACCAGAACTTCGCCGAAGGCTCCGATCATGATGTTGGAGGGCTTGAGGTCGCAGTGGATGATGCCTCGACTGTGCGCGTACGCGACGGCATTGCAGACCTGGACCAGGATCTCGAGCTGCGCGGCAAGGTCGTCGGGCTGGCTCGAGCGCGCCTGCGCCCAGGTCTTCCCGGTCACCCGCTTCATCGCCAGGAAGGGCACACCGGTCTCGGTCTGCCCCAGTCCATGGACCGGCACGATGTTCGGGTGTTCGAGCAGGCCCTGGCAGACCGCCTCGGCCAGAAAGTGGCGGCGGTGGCGAGCGCTGGTCGTGTGCAACAGTTTGATCGCGATCTGGCGCTCGAGGCTGGCTTGCTCGGCTTCGTAGACGTCGCCCATGCCCCCGCGCCCCAAGCTCTCTTGCAGCCGGAGGGGCTCGCGCAGGGTCAGCTCCGTTGCCGGGGCCTCGGCAGGCACTGCGCCCTCGCCAACAGGGCCCGGAGGGCGCCGCAGGCTGTGGCCGGGATCGAGAGCCTCGAGCTGGGTCGCGGCGCCCACACAGTCTCGCAGCTGAGAGAGGACCGTTTCCCGCGCGCTGGTCGCCGGCTTGCCGTCGCCTGGCGTCTGCTTCTCCTGCATCGGCACGTCGCTCCTGACCGTTGGTATGAGCTTGGCAGCCAAGCGACGCGCCTGCAACCGCGACAGAGGTACGAGCTTCTCAACCCTCTGCGGTTGGCGTAAGCTGAAGGCTCCGACCTTCTGCGAGGAACACCGATGCGCCGCTTCTCCAGGCTTGTCTGTATTGTGGTCTGCGCGCTGCAGCTTTCGTCCTGCTCGGCCCTCTGGGCGCAGGCGATCTCCAGCCGTGTGGCCGACGACCTGCTCTCCCTCGAGGGCTACCGCGGCACGGTCCGCGAGCAGGGAATGTTCCCCGGGCAACCAGACCGTGAGCTGGTGCGCGAGGTGATCTACCGCAAGCCGTGGCAGGTGCGGGTCGAGGCGCTCGAGCCAGAAGAGCTGGCGGGCAGTCTGTTCATCTACGACGGCTCCCAGGTCGTGATCTGGTGGCCGCAAGAGCTCTTCGGCATGCGCATCACCGGGCTCGCCCCTGCGCCCGAAGATGCCGTGCGCGAGCACATCCGGCGCGAGTCCAAGATCGGACTCGACAACTATGCGTACACGCTCGAGGGAGAGTTTCCCTGGCTCGAGCAGCCCACCAACCGCTGGCGCTTGCAGCCGATCTCCGATGATCCGGCGCGCTTGCGGCACATCGCCTGGATGCACGGCCTGTACTCGTTCCCGCTCAAGATGGACTTCTACCACGAAGATGACAGCCACTGGTATGGCATGGAGTTCGAGAGCCTCGCGTTCGGCAGCCAGGCGGATGTGGATTTTTCCTTCGAGTTCCCCGAGAACGCGGTGGTCTTTTCGTGGGACCTGGCGGGTCCTGGCATCGAGCTCGAGGCCGCGCAGCGGCAGATGAACTTCGAGGTGATGACGCCCGCCTGGTTGCCTGAGGGCCATGAGGTCTCGAAGCTGGTGCGCAGCTCTCACGACTTGCCCTTGCTGTGTCTGCGCATGGACAGCGGGGCGACCTGGCTGTCGTTGACCGAGAACCGCTATCTGGGCGAGATGACACGCCCTCCCTGGGGCTTGCAGGTCGACATCGCTGGCGTGCCGGGGCAGCTGGGCTTCGTGGGCAGCTTCGCCGTGCTCAGCTGGGTGCGTGAGCGTACACAATTGACTCTGATCGGCAATGTGTCCTACCCCGAGCTGTTGCGCGTCGCGCGCTCGGTCGGCGCGGCTCCGTAGAGGGTCGATCATGCTGCGCTCGCCCTTGCTGCCGCTCTACCTGCTCGCCTACGCAGCGCTCGTGTTGGCGGGCCTGGTAGAGCTGGTCTGGGGGTGGCGGAAGCAGAAACAGCCCTTTGGCCTGCGCGATACGCTGGCGAATCTTGGCATGTATGCGGGGTACGTGTGCATCAGCGCACTCTGGGTGCCCTACGTGCTGGTGTTGTACACCTGGGTGCATGCTGTGGCGCCGGTGCGGTTGACTGTGGGCGGCTTCCATGCGGGGACCAACGGGCTGTGGTGGGAGTGGCTGCTCCTGATCGTGCTCGAGGACCTGTGTTTCTACATCTTCCACCGCTGCAGCCACAGTCTGCGGTTCTTGTGGGCGTCGCACGTCAACCATCACTCTTCGCGGCGCTTCAATCTCTCGCTGGGATTGCGCCAGACCTGGACGCCGTTCTTTGCGGCCTTCTTCTGGTTGCCCTTGATTCTGCTGGGCTTCGACCCGCTGATGGTGCTGACGGTGCAGGCAGGCAGCCTGTTCTACCAGGCATTCCTGCACAGCAGTCTCTGTCCGTCGCTGGGGGTGCTGGGCTGGATTTTCAACACTCCCGCGCACCATCGCGTGCATCACGCCAAGAATCCTGCCTACCTGGGAAAGAACCTCGGCGGCATATTCATCGTCTGGGACCGTCTGTTCGGGACGTTTGCGCGCTCGAGTGAGCCGATCGAGTATGGCCTGACGCGTGACATCGACTCGCACAATCCGCTCTGGATTGCGGCCCACGAATGGTGGGCGATGGGCTCAGACCTGCGTCGACGTGGCTGGCGTTGCCTGTTCTGGGACTATGGAGAGGACGAAGAGGGCTGATGCGTCCGGGGGCGACTCCAGAGAGAACGCTCTCAAGCCGCCTGTTGAGCTGCTTGAGAGCGAGGACACGCAAGGCGGATGAGAAACTCTGTAAATTCCCCTTGCATAGCCACCCTACCTACTGGTAGGTTTGTGGTAGCGAAAGGGAGTGGAAATGAGTCCTGCTTCAACCCGAGACAAGATCCTTGATGCCGCCCAGGGCTTTATCGCCAGGGTGGGTGTCAATGCCATGAGCTACAAGCACTTGAGCGATGTCGTCGGGATCCGCAAGGCCAGCATTCACCACCACTTCCCGACCAAGACCGACCTGCTGCTGCATGTGGTGCAAAGGTACCACGGGCACTTCATGCTCAAACTCGACAGCATCATGGCGGATGACGGCAATGGCCGCGCCAGGCTCGAGAGTTACTGCAAGGTCTTCGAAGAAGTTCTGACCAGGGGCGATTGTACTGGTTCATGCCCGCTGGGAATGTTGGTGGCCGAGATGCAGACGCTCGACCCCAAGGTCAAAGTCATGTTGATGCAGTTCTACAAAGAGAACCAGCACAGGCTGCACCAGATTCTGGAGCAGGGTCTTCAGGACGGTAGCCTGCACTTCAAAGGCACCCGCGAGGCGCTGGGTGCCCTGATCTTCTCGCTGCTGCAGGGACTGCTGTTCCTGACCCGCGGCGGTGGTTCAGTGCAGATGTTCCGCACGACCGTGGATCAACTGCTCGTAATGGTCTGATTTTTTTTCTTCCCAAAGCCTACCTTCTGATAGGTAGCTACGCAGGAGAGAATACTATGCCACGCATACCCAGGATCGCCGCGATTGTGGCCTTGTGCCTCGGCCTCGGATTGTCCGGCTGCGCGACAGTCAACACCCACCAATCCGACGCCGCCGCGCAGGACTCGTGGAGCCTCGATTCGCACGGCACCATGCCCTTCCTCGACCTCGAGGTCGAACAGCGTGACGTCCCCCGAGTCGAACACACGCCGACTGCTAACAAGGCCAACGCCGACCTGCCCTTCTGATTTTTTTTGCAACGCAAGCCTACCTTTCGATAGGTAGTCACTGGAGAGCACCGATGAGCAAGCGCATTATCCTGAGCCTGAGTCTGTCTGCCGCCCTGATCTTCAGCGGCTGCGCCGCCCCGAGCAGTTCCAAGTCCGCCGGCAACAGCAGCTGGAAGCTGAACTCCAGCGGCGTGATCCCCGTGCTCGACCGCGAGCCGTACGATACGCCCGCCGCGCCCGAGCAGCAGCTGCGCAAGAACGCTGGCACGCCGGACGACCTGCCCTTCTGAGCTCCGTCCCGCGTTGGACGTCTCCCCATGGGTGTGCGATAGTGCCCCGCGGGAGGATGGCATGGAAACCTCGAAGCTCCGCGAGCTCTGGAGCAAGAGTCTGGGGCCCGGTATCGAGCTCGACTCGCTCCCCACGCATGTGACCTACAAGCCGATAGGACTGGACAGCGAGCTGCTCGAAGAGTCGGAGCACCCGGTCGTGACCGAATCGGGCGGCTGGAAGTCCATCGACCCCGTCGAAGAGATCGGCCGCGGCGGCATGGGCATCGTCTACCGTGCCCGTCAGGCCAGTCTGAAGCGCGAGGTCGCGCTCAAGACCCTGCGGCGCCGCAAACGGCGCCAGTCCAGCACCCCCGCCGCCCGCAGTGGCTTCCTCGCGGAGGCCTACACCACCGGTCGTCTCGCCCACCCGAACATCGTCCCGATCTACGAGCTGGGCGAGACTGCGGCCGGCGAGTTGTTTCTGGCGATGAAACTGGTCGGTGGCACCTCCTGGCTCGAGATGCTGCGCGCTGATCAACCGCCCCCGTTGCCGGAACAACTCGAGATCCTGCTGCAGGTCTGCAATGCTGTGGCTTTCGCCCACAGCCGCGGCATCGTGCACAACGACCTGAAGCCGGCCAACGTGATGATCGGCGAGTTCGGTGAAGTGCTGGTGATGGACTGGGGGCTGGCGGTCAGCTTCGTACGGCCTCCAGCAGACTCCGGACTGCGCTACCGAACGTGCGTCAAAGACCCCTGCGGCACACCTTCATACATGGCCCCTGAGCTCGCGGAGGGCCGGGGCGAGGACATCGGACCCTGGACGGACGTCTACCTGCTCGGTGCCATCCTCTACCGACTGCTGTGCGGCCGCCCTCCCCACAAGGGCAGCGATTTCATCCAGGTGATCATCGCGGCGGCGCTCAGCCGGCCCGCGGTCTTTGAGGAGGAGGTCCCCGAGGCGCTGCAGCGTATCTGCCGCAAGGCGATGGCCGCCGATCCAGACGCGCGCTATCCCGACGTGCAGAGCTTCCAGGCAGAGCTACGCGACTTCTTGCGCCACCGCGAGAGTATGGAGATCTCCACCACAGCGCAGAAGCGCCTGGCCGCGTGCAAGACGCAGGCCGCCTGTGTCGGTGCGCTCGATCGGCGCGCGCGCAGTCAGCTCTACGACGGCTTCACCCGGGCGATGGCGGGCTTCGAGCAGGCGCGTCAGCTCTGGCCTGAGAATCCCGCCGCACTCTCAGGGGAACGCGACGCCCGGCTCGACTACGCGCGGACGGCTCTGCTGTGTGCAGACCTGGGTCTGGCAGAGTCCCAGGCTGCCGCACTGGACGAGCACAGCCAGGAGCTGACCGAGCTGCGCCAGGCCATCGAGCAGGCGCGGCGCCGCCAGCAACGTGAGCGCGCCGCGGCCCGCCGGCTTCGTTGGGCGTTGGCCGTTGCGGTGGTGCTGATCATCGGCGGCCTGAGTGGCGGGCTGCTGCTGGTCAACAGCCAAAAAGCCGAGATCGCTACCAAGAGCAGCGCTCTGGCGCAGCAAAAACGACTGGCCGAGACGCGCCAGGACATCGCTGTCGAAGCCCTCGAGCAGATGACCTACCACCTGCAGACCGAGCTGCGGAACCGGCGTGGTGAGCGAGAGTTCCGCGAGATGGCCGAGCGCTTCCTCTCCATCGCCCAGCAGGGTTGGTCGAAGCTGGGCGCCGCCGACCTGCAAGAGTCTCGCGTAAGCTTTGGCGGCATCGGAACGCTGCAGCGTTTGGGTGACCTGAAGCTCGAGCTCGAGCTCGAGCCCCGGGCTGCCCTTGAGACGTTCGAGCATGGCATCACGCGCGCCCGGGAGTTGCTGGCGGGTGTTCCTGACAGCCTGCAGCTTCGGGGCCGTCGGGTGCTCGCCCGGCTTCTGCTGGGCGCCGGCGATGCCCACAAGAGTCTCAACCAACTGCAGGCTGCCGAAGGCTGCTACTTCGAAGCGCAAGAGCTGACCGACAGCCTGCCGACTGAGGAGATCTACGATCTGGGTCTGCAGGTCGATGTGGCCATCCGCCTGGGCCAGCTGCGCATGCGCCAGGGACAGCTCGACAAGGCTGAGCGCCACCTCGAGCAGAGCCTGTTCCTGCGCCAGCGCATCATCTCCCTGCGGCCCGACGATATCAGCCACCGCTGGAACCTGACAGTCAGCCAGGTGCGTCTGGCCGAGCTGTTGTCCGAGCGCGGGCGGAATGTCGAAGCGTTGCGCTTGATGGAAGACTGCCTGGCCCGACGCCGCAGCTTGCGCGAGACATCCCCTTGGAGCAGCACTCTCGACCTGGGCCTGGCGGCCGTCCTGCGTATGCTTGGCAACGAGCACTACGCGATGGGACGTTTCCCTGAGGCGATGGCCGCCTACAGCGAGGCTCTCGAGCTGCGCCGCACGTTGCTGGCGCGCGATCCCGAGAGCAGCAAGGCGCGCTTCAATCTGGCTGTAGCCCTGGGAAATGTCGCCGACATGGTCTTCCTCGAACCGGACCTCGAGCGTTCGCTCAGCCTGTGCCAGGAGGCCTGGGGGCTGCTGCACGAGTTGGTCGGGCTCGGTCCTGTTTCCTTCGAGCTCGAGACTGAGATCAACCTCAACCGGGACCGGCTCGGGGACATCTGCCTGGCCGAAGGCGACCCCGAGGGCGCCCAGGTGTTCTTCCTGGCCTGCCTCGAGAGCCGGCGCAAGCTGTTTGCACCAGACCCGAGCAACAGCCGGGCGCTGCGCGACCTCTATATCAGCGAGAGCCGCATGGCGCGTTGCTGTCTGGCCCGGAATGATCCCTCCGGGGCACGGGAGATGGCCGAAGCGGCGCTCGAGCATCTCTGCGACCTCTACGCCCGCGATCCCGACAACGCCCGCGTAGGCTCGGATCTGCAGCATCTGATCGATCAGCTCGGCAAGGTCTTTACCGCGGTGGGCGTCGAGGATCCGGAGCTGCATGCCGTGCAGGTGGGAGAGGCTGCCGCGCGGCGCGTTGCGGAGCGCGATGCCAGCGCAGGAAGCCGGCAAGCGCTCGGTGCCTGGTTGCTGCGGCTGTTCGACCTGCACAGGCACCGCGGTGCGGAGGCCTCGGCTCTGCCTCTGATCGTAGAGGCCAATGCGATCCATCGGGAGCTCGCGACGGCTCAGCCCGGTAAGGACAAGCTCTGGAGGTTTCTCGCCGCGGGCCTCACCGAGCAGGCCAACCTGCACGCGCGCGTCGACCAGATGTCCCAGGCCGAGGCGCTCTTTCGCGAAGCCCTGGGCATCGTCAAACGACTGGAGTCCCGGGCAACACCTGTTGAGGGTTTGCAGGGCACCCAGGCCAACATCGAGATCGAGCTGGGCATGCTGGCGCTCCAGCGACAGGACCTTGGCAGCGCGGCTAGCAGCATCGAGCAAGGACTGACACGCTGGCGGCAGATCGTGTCCGAAGACCCCGCGGGGATTCCAGAGCTGATCGTGCACCTGCGCCGCATCGGGCTGGGCTACTACAACGATGAACGTTTTGACACCGCCTACGGCTACCTGGCCGAAGCCGCAGGGCTGGCGGCGCGTGCCATGGGTCCAGAGCCCGCCGCGCGCCGCGCGCGGGTGCGCTGCCTGTTCCGGCTGATCGCGGCGCTGCGAGCCCTCGACCGTCTCGACGAGGGACTTGCCTGCGCCGAAGAGGCCCGGGAGCTGGCCCAGGGCCTGATCGAAGAGTCGCAGACCCTGGGCATCGACGCACAGCTGCTCGCTCTGGTTGTCTTTGAGCAGGGGGAGTGCCTGGTCGCGCAGGGAAAACCGGCCGAAGGGCTCAACGAAATGGAGCGGGCCTACGAGATCTACCAGCAGCTCGCCGCTTCCGACTCCCAGATCGCTGACCAGCTTCCGGTGTTCGTCGGCCGCATACAGAGGCTGCGTGCGCAGGCACTTCTGGATGGGAACTTCGAAGCCAGCACGGGTCCGGAGCACGCCGCGCTCGCGCGCGCCCTGTTCGAGGTCGGCCGCCACTACGAGGCCTGCCTGCACTACGACCAGGCCTTCAACGATCCAGAGACCTGGTTCCTGCAGGACTTCATGCGGGCGTGCAAGGCTTCAGCCCTGGCACTTGCCGCGCCCGACTGCCCGCAACCGGCGAGGATCGAGGCCCTCGCTCTGGCCTGGCTGGAGGCAGTGGTCGTCGAGTTGCGCGACGACATCCAACGCGCACGCCAGGATCCCGGCCAGGCCGAGCGGCTGGCGCCACTGCGCAACATGTGGGAGCACTACCGCGTTGGGAGCGACTATGAGAGCCTGCATGCCCTGCCGGAGTTCCAACGGATCTTCGAGCCGGACCCATGGCAGGACTAAGGGCGCCCCGCCGGCTCAGCGCGGCTTCAGTCCTGCTTGGCCATCGGCACCAGCAACACGGGACAGCTCGTCTGCCGCAACACCTTCTCGGCGACACTGCCCAGCAGGAAGCGCTTGAAGCCGCTGCGACCATGTGTGGCCATCACGATCAGATCGAAGCCGTCGTCGTGGGCGACGTCTACGATCTCTTGCGCAGCATAGCCCTGCACCACGCGGATCTCGGTCGGCACGTCGGGGCCGATATGCTTCGACAGCACCTTGGGTCCCAGCTCTTTGGCCGCTGCGATGGCATCGGTGATCGCCCGGTCGAACAGATCGACGTGCATGCTGTAGTCATTCAACATCGGCGTGGCCATGATCGGCTCGACGATGTGCAGTAGCGTGATCGCGGCGCCGTGACGCGTGGCCAGCTCTGCCACGTGAGGCAAGGCGACCTCTGCCTCTGGAGACAAGTCGGTCGGGTAGAGGATCTTGGCGTAGGCAGTCATGGGCTTTCCTCAAAGTGTGTCGGCACCGAAACCCTGGGCTGTACCGCGTTACAAAATCGAAACATTCCGTTGGGCCGGGGCCGCCCTTCGGGATCCTCGCCAATCTTCGCACATCGCGTGCCGCAATACCATGGACGCGGCCGCGCTGATCGGGTTTAAAAGCACCGTCCTGGCTTGTACGGA
This sequence comes from Planctomycetota bacterium, assembly GCA_029260765.1. Taxonomy (GTDB): domain Bacteria; phylum Planctomycetota; class J058; order JAJDCP01; family JAJDCP01; genus JAJDCP01. The sequence goes on along the minus strand of JAJDCP010000168.1, from coordinate 9,410 downwards.
GGAACCGTCCTGCCTGCCGAACATCGGCCCTCCGGCCGCCTGGTTGCCCTGGCATTGCTGGGAGCCGTCACAGCCATCTCGTTCGCCGCCGTCTTCTTCAAGCGTGCCGCGCCGACCCATCCTCTGGTGGCCGCGGGACTGCGCCTGGTGATGTCTTGCCTGTGCCTCGCGGTCCCTACCTGGAGGTTCTGGAGGCGTGGCAAGCTGAGCCCACGTTTCCTCAAGGCAGCCAGTCTGGGGGGCCTTTTCTACGGTTTGCATTTCGGTTCCTGGGTGGCCTCGCTCAACCTGACCTCGGTCGCCGCCTCGGTGACCTTGGTGACAGCTACGCCCCTGTTTTTGGCCGTGATCGGGCTGCTGACGGGTCGTGACCGCCCCGAGCGGAGGCACTGGTTGGCGCTGGTGTTGGCTTGTGTCGGTGTCTCGGTGATCGGAGGCAGTGACTGGTCGCTGAGCCAGGCAGCCTTGCTTGGCGACGGGCTCGCGCTGCTGGGCGCGCTGGCGATGGCGCTGTATTTCCTGGCGGGGCGGAGCCTCGGTGCCGCGATGGATGTCTGGGCCTTCACGGGCATCGCCACGGGTATCGGCGGCGTGTTGTTGCTGGGGGCGGCCGCTTGCCTGGGGATCCCTCCGGTGGCGGCTTCCTGGCCGGCGTTGGGGTACCTGGCGCTGGCCGCTTTGATTCCTCAACTGATCGGCCATAGTCTGCTCACCTGGTCGTTGCGCTATGCCAGTCCCACCGAAGTCGGCATGGCCACTCTGGGCGAGCCGGCCGGAGCCACGTTTCTGGCGTGGGTCTGGTTGGGAGATGGGGTCGGGCTGGGAACGGCTATCGGTTGCGCGCTCACGCTGGTGGCGGTGATGACTGCCCTGCCTCGCGGGAGGGCTGCGGAAACAGCAGCTGCCAGCTCGCCAGCAGCAACAGGCTGACGGCCACCCCCGCGAACAGCCCGTCGCCGTCGGGACGCCTCGATGTGAACCCATTGACGAATTGCGGCAGGAACAGCAGGAACAGCAACCCTCCGTGCGGCGTCCGCGCAGTCGCTGTCTGCCGCAAGGGAATCAGCCGCTCTGCCAGGAGCCCGCCGAGCTGCAGGCTCACCCCAAGACCGGCTCCCACCATCAACAGCAGGGGGCCGAAGGTGCTCGTGTAGGCTTCCAGGCCCAGGATGGCAGGCGCACGCCAGGCATGAAAGCTGGGGAAGTACAGCGCCAGCGCGAACAGCCCGTAGAAGCTGCTGTTCTTGCCGAAGCCTTCGAGCGCAAGACACAACGGCAAGCCCGCCAACCAGAAGCGGCCATCGCTGAGCAGCAGCTCGCCGGCCATGACGGCTCGCGGCCAGCCCAGGTCCCAACCCGCCCACCAGAGAGCCGGCAGGTACCAGGCCGCCACCATCAAGGGCACCGTCAGTAGCTGCACCGGCCAGCGCGACAGGCGCAGCTGCAGGGCCAGCCCACACGTGCCTGCGAGCAGCCCCATGCGCAGCGCGTCGACCAGCAGCCGCGGTTCGAACCGAACGCTCCCGCGCACGGCGCCGTAGTACAGGCAGCCGACCAGCAGGGCTGGCAGCCCGTAGCATGCGGCGCGCGCCAGATAGGCGTGCAACGGCCGGCTCACGGCCTCTTCTCTGCGAGCACAGTGAGAACGATCAGGGCGGCAACAGTCTGCACCAGCAGCACCGCCTCACCGAAGTAGACGCCGGCCCCCAGACCCAGCGTCGGCACGATCAACAGCAGCCGCAGGCGTCTGCGCGGCCTCGGGATGGGTTCGCGCATCGCAGGCCGCGGGCTCCCCAGCAATCCGGTCGCCCACACCTGGCCGAGCAGCTGCATCGGCACGCTCAGCCCACCGAGCAGCCAGGGAACTGCCCATCCGACCGTCGGAATGCTGACCCGCAGTCCTGCCAGATGCAGAGTGAGGAACAGGCAGGGCAGCAGCAGGCTGCCGACCAGCAGCCAGGTGACTCGGGACGAACCCTGCCAGCTCGGCTCCAGACTCAGCTGTGCCAGCGCCCCCGACCCGACCAGCAGCCAGGGACGCGAGTCCAGCAGGGACAGCAGGCGAGGGAACGCGAGCCCGCCACCGAGCTCGAGCCCCTCCAGCCAGGCCTCAAGCGCCAGCCAGGCCAGGCCCAGCACAGGGATCAGCAGAAAGCGCAGCGCCGTCAAGCCGAGACGGTGCAATTCGTCGCACACGGAGAGATAGAATCCCAGGCCCAGTAGACTCAGGCAGAATCCCAACTGCTCGAAGTGGCCCTCAATCCAGGAAGCGGCTGCCAACCCGAGCAACATCCACGGCAGGGCGCGGATGGAGGCTCGCAACAGGACACGATGCAGGTTGAAGGGAATCAGCGCAGACATCGTCATCCCCAGAGGAGAATCCTCAGCATACTCCTTCACGAGCCCAAATCCGAGCTGCTGCCTGGCCGGACCGGGACACGGCGCGTAGAATGGGAGCAGACAAACAGAGGTATAACTATGATTCTGCGATTGTTGGCTGTGCTGTTCATGGCTGCGGTTGTGTCCGGGCAAGAGGTGCTTGGGAATATCGACAGTGACCAGCTGACCGAGATCTCCGGGATCACCCGCTCGCGCAACGACGGTCTGTTCTGGGTCCACAACGACTCGGGAGACGGTCCCGTGGCGTACGCCATCGATCGCCAGGCACGGCTGCGGGCGCGCATCGAGCTCGAAGGGGTCAAGGCGCGCGACTGGGAAGACATCACCAGCGTCCAGGCTGCGGATGGCAGCGTCGAGCTGTTCCTGGCGGACATGGGCGACAACAAGGCGGTGCGCGACAGCATCGTCATCTACCGCTTGTTGGAGCCGGTGATTCCCGAGGGACCGGCGATCAAGATGGTCGATCTGCTGATGCAGGCTGAGGCTATCGAGTTGGTCTATCCCGGGGGCCCGCGTGATGCTGAGGCACTGCTGGTGCAACCGGCGCAAGGAGACGCGCCCGCACGCCTGTTGATCGTCAGCAAGCGCCATAGCCCCAACCAGGTCTACGCGTGCGACCTGCCGGAGCTCGGCAGTGATGCTGCTGCGGGCTCGACAGTTCCGGTCACCCTTGAGCTTCTCGGGCCCGTACGGGGGATCGAAGACCCCAACATCACCGGGGGCGATCTCAGCCAGGACGGCAAACGTCTGGTACTGCGCACCTACCTGGGCGCCTATGAGTGGGACGTGCCCGACGGGGATGTCGGCGCGGCATTGACCGAGCGTGATTGGTCGCGGCAGTTCCTGCTGCCGCTGCAGCCTCAGGGAGAGGCGATCACCTTCGAGGCGGGCGGCGAGGCGTTGATCACCGTCTCGGAGGGCGACCACCAGCCGCTGTACAGGATTCCCAATCCTTAGCTGTGGAAAGGGATGCTGCGGCGCACAGCTTCAATCCGTCTCGCCCGCCGCATCCCCTGCCTCGAATTCTCGTTGCTCAAGCCGCTTGAAGAACTTCAATAGTTGGGATACGGCCATCGGGTCCCCTCGAAAGTCCGGCCCCGGGGGGTGCTCGAACCAGCGCGCGAGCAGTCCGTACAGGGCGCGGCTGGTTGCGTCTCCTGCCTGCAGCGGCTGACCTGCGCATAGCAACGAGCCGTCAGAGACCGACGCGTTCGTGTGCCCCCCGAGCGTCAGGGAACGCCCCTCTGAACCAAGCAGCAGCAAGGCACGGGTTCCGTCATGCTCGGTTTGCTCAACGCTCCACAGAGGCTCGCTGAGCAGGTCCGCGCTGGCGAGGCTGTCGGCCGCTGTCCGGCGTGCTTCCAGAATTGGGCGAGGGAGTGCCTTGAGCTGGTCTCTGACTGCCTCGACAAGACCTAACAGAAGCCCTTGATTTTGGATCTTGAACTGCTGCTCCGTTGCATCCCTTTCCCGCCGCAGCATCGCGCGCCTTGCGGCAAACGCTTGCTGCCTCGCCCGTTCGCGAAGGAAGTAGATTCCGCCCAACCCTCCTCCCAACACCAATACGATGGCCAGGATGATGATGACGGTCAGAACGCATCCGCTCCGGTCTCGGTCTTTCATGTCCGCGCTCCAACGGGGGCACTCCCATCATCGAGAAGATGCCGGGAGAGCGCAAGCATCGGCTTGACCCGGCACAGGTCTCCGCCAAGATGGTGGCCGAACCTGTCACGAGGCGCTCGATGCGCATCTTTTCGACTCTTCCGCGCCGCCGCAAGCTCGGTTGCCTGCTGCTCTGCCTGCTCAGCCCGCTGCTGGGAGCGGCCAGCGTGCATCTGTTGCAAGCCGGGGCAGAGCCGGTGCTTGCACCGCATGCGGGGCCCCTGCCGGTGATGCCGGACACGCTCGAGGCTCTGCGCGCGGGAGAAGACCTGGACGGCGACGGCCTGGACGACGGACTGGAGGGTGCGCTGGCTCGACACCATGCGCCGTGCTACCGCTTCAATGCCGCAGACCCCGCGGCCGGCAGCGGCGCCCAGAGCCGCGATGAAGAGTTCTTCCCCGGTTCGGTGGCGGCCTTTCTCACGAGCCTCGAGCTGGGGGTGTGGCAGGTCGATGGCGAGACCCTGAGCGGGGCTCCCGGTGTTTTTGCCCTCGATCAGCCACGGCTGCTGGGCTACCCGTCGGGACTGTCCGGTCAGCCCCTCGGCACGGCGCCGGTCTACACCCACGTCTATCCGGTCGGGCTTGACCGGGCTGTCTGTGAGTACTGGATCTTCTATCCCTACGACCGCGCCGATGCACGCCTGCTCGGCGTCTCCGTGCCCTGGGGGGACCATCGGGGCGACTGGGAGCACACGGCCTTCCGCGTGCGTCTCGAGCCGCCGGAGATCGAGCACGGCTACTACTACGGCCACGCACGCTGCTTGCTGGTTCCCGGTCAGGACCTCGAGCTGGTAGACGGCAGCCATCCTGTGGTCTACGTCAGCCAGGGCAAACACGCCTCCTATCCTCGGGCCTGCCAGCTCGCGACTACCGGGCTGCCGGGCTTCCTGCTCGCCCATGACGATGTGGCCAACGGGCGGGGACCGAGCTGGCAATCATGGCAGGGCCCGCTGATCGATCTGGGGGAACGCGACGCTCCCCGTGCGGGCGCGGCCCGCTGGTTGGCCTTCGCGGGACGCTGGGGTCCCGACGGCTTCCAGCTGGGCGGACTCGACATCGGCCTGAGTCCTACGGGGCCGGCGGCCAAGCGGTCGTGGGGCAACCACGGACCGGGCCAGCCCTGGCGCGAGGCCGTAGAGGCTCGCGGGCGGCTGTTCGATGGCGCCGCGTTGGACTGACGGGCCGAGGCGTGCTCAGGCCGCGCCGGGCTGGAGCGCATCCAGCGCGATCTGCAGCTCGACAAAGCTCGGGTAGCGGTCGGCCGGGTCCTTCTCCATCATCCGTTTGAGCAGGGCAACAAACCCTGCCGAGAGGAGGATGGCTGGGTACCGCACCCGGGGATCGGGAAACGGATGGCTGGTCAGCGCGAACATGATGTTCATCGAGGTCTCGCCGTCGTACGGAACATGGCCTGTGGCGATACGATACAAGCTGGCCCCCAGGCTGTAGATGTCGCTGCGCGCATCGACGTGTGCGCCATTGGAGCATTGTTCCGGCGACATATAATGGGGGGTACCGAGTGCCAGGCCCGTACCGGTCAAGTGCACGGCGTCGAGCTCACTCTTGGCCAAACCGAAATCGCAGATCTTCAGCTGGCCTTCGCCAGTCATCATCATGTTGGCCGGCTTGATGTCCCGATGGATGACACCCTGCTTCTGCGCATGCGCCAGCGCCGACACAGCCTGGCAGGCGATCGACACACACTGCGCTTCAGGCAGCGGACCGTGGCGGTCGACGATCGCGTTCAGGGTGCTGCCGGCCACGAATTCCATCACGAAATACGGCACACCGTCCGCCGAGCCGACGTCGAAGATCTGCACGATGTTCGGATGGTTCAAGGATGCCGCCAACTGAGCTTCACGCTTGAAGCGCATGAACATAGACTCGTTGAGGGTCTCTTGCAGTTTCAGGAACTTGATCGCGACGTAGCGCTGCAGGCTGCGCTGCAGATATTTGTAGACATTGCCCATCGCTCCTTGGCCGATGGCAGCGACGCGCTCGAAGCCCGGAATCGGCGGAGCTTCTTCGGTCTTCGTCGGAGCGCGTTGGACCGGCAGGAAGCGTTTGCTCTCGCGGCGACGCTCCGTGACCTTGAGGTAGCGCTCGAGAGTCTCGTTGGGCAGATTGTCCAACCATGTCGAAAACGGGGCCAGCAGGGCGTCGACATCTGCGGGCAGCAGTTGAGGCTTCTGCAGCAGCTGCAGGCAACGCGCCTTCAGCTGCTGGTTCTCACGGGTGATGGCCTGGTTCTCGAGCTTGAGCACCCGTGCATCGGTGTCACGACTCAGGTAGCCGAGCTCAACCAGGATCAGACCGACACGGCTGGCGTAGCCCAGCGACTGTTGGATCTCGAGGGCTTCATTGAGTTGACTCGCCGCGACCAGTCGATTGACCAGCAGGGCGCGCACAAACACACTGTCGCGCCGCAGGCGATCGATCAACTTCTCGAGGCGCAAGATACGATCACGGGCCGCCGGCGGGATGTCTTGGGAGTCCAGGACGAGGTTCTCAAGCTGTTTGAGGCGCAGCTCGACTTGTCCCACATTGAGACACTCAAGGATCTGCTCGTTGGAGATCTGCCGCAGCCAGAGAGCCGCAGTGATCGAGCTCAGGTGATCGCACAACAAGTTTCCGGCCATCCGGTTGTTGATTTTGGCCCATTGTAGCGGCAAACCGTCAGGGTTGCATCGGATAGATTGCTGGGCTGCTTTCTCGGCACCGGCTTGCCATGGAACCAGATTTGCATAAAAATACTTCAGGAAAGCAGGACGCTCAAGGAGGAGGCCGGAATGGCCGCCAAATGGCCGAATCCCGCAAGGAACTTGCCTTTGGAGCGCAATGAACAGGCTCGGAATCAGCTGCACCGGGTTCTCGGCAGCGATCAAGAGCGAGACGAGGGTGGAGAGACCCCGGTGGTGGCGCGCCCGTTCTTGAGCGGATTCGCGCTGGTGATCGTGCGCGGGCAACCTCTCGGCGAGCGCGTGCCCGTGCCTCCGTCCGGAGTCGTGCTCGGCCGTTCGCCGATCAGTGATGTCGTGATCGGTACCGCGGGTGACGGCACCAGCCGCCGCCACGCGAAGGTCTGGCCGGACGACGGGAGTTTGCGGGTCGAAGACCTGGGAAGCACCAACGGGTTGCTGGTGAACCGGCGGCGTTGCAAGGCCAGCGGTCTGAAGCCTGGCGATCTGCTGCAGATCGGCTTGACCGTGATGCAGGTTGTCTGCGAGGGGACTGAAACGCATCGCCACTCGATGGTTCCCGCTTCGGAGGTGTGCGATCCTCTGACTGGGCGCCTCGACTGGAAGAATCTGGAGATCCGGCTGCATCAGCGCATCCCTGACCTGGAGCAGCGCCGCGATCCCTGCTGCCTGGCGGTAGTCCACCTCGACCGTTTTGGCCTCTTTGGGGACACGCACGGCACGGGCTGGGGCCAGAGGCTCCGTCACCGGGTCTCGCGCCTGATCTGCGCGACGCTGCGGGCCACCGATTTCTCCTGCATTCTCGGCGCCGAGAGCTACCTGTTGGTGCTGCCGGACATCGATCTGGAGGGGGCCCGCGACATCGCCGAGGAGATCCGTCACGCGATCGCGCAGCTCAGCTTTGAGGTCGGGGGCAAGGCCCATCTGCAGACAGCCACGATCGCCTATGCTGAATTCGACGCCCGCACGCGCACTCTGCGCCAGGCCAGCGACGCACTGGTCGTGGCGATTCCCTGGGCGCTGGCGCAGGGTGGGAATCGCTTGATCGACCCGGAGGAGAAGCAGGAGGTGCCTCCCGCGGCTCCTCCCGCGGTCAAGCCTCCGTTGGTCAAGAACCCGCCCTCAGACAACGTGCTGAATCGCCTGCTCAAGGTCAGCATGGAGGCCCGCTCGATGCTGGCGGGAGAGACCAGTCTACGCCTGGACCTGCCCGAGAAAGAGACCCGCGAGGTCTTCAACATCAAGGCGCTGGGCCTCGACCTGGATGAGGATGACTCCTTGGGCGACACCTGTATGCGCATCCCCCCGACGCTGCTGTAACGGAACCCTAGGCTGGCGGCGGAGCGAGCTCAGGGCAGAGGTCGAGTGCCTCCACCAGCTCGGCCGGGGTCTGGAATCGGTCTGCAGGCTCCTTACGCATCAAGCGCGCGACCACCTGCCCCAACGCAGCGCTGACTTCCGGACGGAGAGTGCACAGATCGGGGGCTGGCGTGATCAGATGCTGCTGCAGGAACATCGCCGCAGTCGGGCCCTCGAACGGCAGTCTTCCCGCCAGCAACTCGAAAAGCACGCAACCCAGACTGTACAGGTCCGAGCGCGTGTCGACGTTGCGGCAATCGTTCCACTGCTCCGGAGGGATGTACCCCGGTGTGCCCATAGCGTCACCGGCCCCTGTCAGCTGCGTCTCTGCGCTCACTGCCTTGGCGATGCCAAAGTCGGAGAGCTTCACCCGGTCTTCGTCGGTCATCAGTAGATTGTCGGTCTTGACATCGCGGTGCACAATTCCCGCGCGCGCAACAGCTTGCAGACCCAGTGCGGCTTGCCGCACATAGGTGGCTGCCCGGACGGGCGGCAATGGGCCCGCGGCCTGGAGCACCTGGCGCAGCGAGCCTCCGTCCAGCAGCTCCATGACCAGGCACTGGAAGCCGCCCGCTTCGAAGAGCGCGAAGATCTCGACCACATGCGGATCGTCGAGCTCTCGGAGGGACTCGGCCTCGCGGTGGAAGCGCGCGATCAGGTCGGGCTGCAGTGCCAATCCGGGCGCGAGGATCTTGAGCGCGACCTCTTCGTCAGGCTTGTGGAGCCCGGAGGCACGATAGACCGACGACATGCTCCCCGATCCAAGCAGATCTCCGACCCGGTAGGGCCCGAGAATCTGTCCATGCACCGGCGTCGCCACGCGACCCGTGCGCGGGCGGGCGGCCTCGACGGCGCGCAGCACGGTCGCCTCGGGGTCGGCGAGGGCCGTGCCGCAGGCCTTGCAGAAGCGAGAGCCGAGGGGATTGCGGGTATTGCAGTTGTTGCAGATCACAGAAGCTCTGACATTCCCCATCCGAACTGGGAGGGTGGCTGCGGGCACACAGCCACGATCCGTGAGAATACCACCCAAGCTGTGCATTCACAAGACGATGCCCCGACAGGCCCACCCGCCGTGGCCATGACTCGCGGCCCTTGGGGCCCGTTGGCTCGGCGGAGCGTCGAGCCCGCGCTTGAGGGCTCCTAGCATGGAGTTTGGCGATTTCCGGGGATCGGCCGCCAGTCTATCCGGCGGGCAACAACCGGTGTGCGAGCTCGACGCCCAATACTTTTGAGGAATGCCTCTCGGCAAGGGGTGCGGTGAAAGTGGCGAAGCGAGGTAGCGAGACC
>JAJDCP010000167.1 GCA_029260765.1 Planctomycetota bacterium | reverse complement strand
CCGCAAAGTGGCGCCCCCGGTCAAACCGCCAGTGCCCGCGCATTCGATCAAGCTGTCCGGCAGGCTGGTCTTGACTGAGCAGGAGTGGCGGGCCTGGCAGCGGGCACTGGACGAGCAGGGGATCAGCGAGAAGCAGGCGCTAGAACAGACCGTGCGGCTGTGGCTCAGGCAGGAATAGCTGCCGGCTGCAACCGAAGGTAGATAGAGCCAGAGGACCCTGTGGCTCGACTCCAACAACACGGAGCGAAAGCTCCCATGCCCGGCGTTCAAGACGAGGCCCGCTCAGTCTTCCGATCCGAGATCGAACTCAAGGCGGAAGTCGAATCCCTCGTGGGACATCAACAGATCACCCAAGACCATCCAGTCGAGCTTCCGGCCGTCGACGACAACGCATGGCCCGTGAGTGTCGACATCGTATTCCAGGCGTCCGTGAATCTCCGAGCCGGTCATGGCGAGGCCCGTGGAGGTTCGGGGAGCGTCCTTCAAGTCGCTGCGTGCGAGCAAAGCGCGGAGTTTCTCAAGCAGGCGTTCGAACAGCGCGCTGTAGGATTCTCCAGGCCGCTCAACGACTGCCGCTTCATAGCCATAACCCTCGATTTCGCATGCCCGAAGGCCGGGCACAGGACCGGTTGTCATGTATTGGAAGTGGAAAACGCATCGGCGACCCTGTGCGTTATGCATCGCGATGGGAGCGATCTCGAGGTAGTGCAGCTCCTCTCCTCTCTGGTCTGCCATGACCTTGGCTGCACACCTGCCGCAATGGAAGCCCAGACCGCCCAGCTGCTGCTTGCCCTCCTCGGTGATGAAGATTCCAAGTAGCCTTGGGGTATGGGCACCGCATACCACACATGTGTTGTGCATTCTGAGCTCTCTCCTCGATCGCAGGATCCGTACGAATCCACCGTACATTGTTCTGAATTCTGGCTCTATGGATGCCTCTGACCAGGCAAACCATGCGCACGAAGAATGGAGCACCACCGGCTGCCCTTGACTTCATCAGCCGCGAGCCACAGCATAGGCTGGCTCGCTCAGATGAACGGGAAGCCATGTAATGTCACATATCGAATGAAAAACCCGAGGTAGATGGGGACCATGGCGATATCCACAGGAATCGTGATCAGATAGCCGAATCCCCGCGCGGCAAGGTGGTCGGGCGGCAGGCACTCGATGCCCACCTCCGGCAACACGTAGCCCTGGTGGATTGCTTTCCGGAAAAGCCTCTGAGGAAGGCAGGAATGCAGGAGAAGAAGACTGGACCCTACCAATTCCTGCCTTCCTGCATTCCTTAGCGGCATCTGAGAAGCTCGACGGCTTATCGTTGCAGGTGATCCTGAGCAGCGTGCGGCTCCGGCTCCAGAGCTCCTGACATGGGTTCGATGCAAAGGGCCTGGAGGGGTCTTGGCGGCTACTATCCGTTGCGACCGTCTTCAACGCTGTGAAGCATGCGGGAACCGAAGCCGTCTTCTGTAGCGGCGCTCTGTGGGCAGGGCGCGCTACGCGCGCCAGGAAGGAGCTCTGGCGAATGCTGAATCCAGGAACTCTGCCTTGGCCATACGGATCGGTCTTCTCGTCGGTCATAGACCGACGCTACAGGCGGTTCTCAGCAGATCGAAGGCATCCCCCGAACCTGACCGAAGACCCTGGAGCGAAGTCTCAATGAAAAGGTGCCCATGTCAGGAGCTCTGGGCTCAGGCTTCTGGCAGCCCGCGGCCATGCACGAATGCCGAGAACGGACCCCGCCCGGACCAACCTCACTCCACCGGCGCGCTCTCCTCATCCGCCACACCCCAGCTATTCTCACGCAGCACCCCGCTGTCATCGATGAAGTAGCTGGTCCCCGAGCCATCCGGCGTCGCCCGCGCGCTCCAGCCATACGACATCAGGACCGTCGCCATCTGCACGCTGTAGCCTTCGGGCATCTCCTTCAGCTTCGCATCCATCGCCTTCAACTCATCCATGTTCAGGGCGAAGGTCTGGTTGGCAGCCATGAAGCGCACCTGGGTGGCGGCCATCAAGCGCATGTACTCACGGGCTGCTTCCTCTTGCGCGGGGTCGGTCCCGCCACAGCCCCAGACAGTGAGCAGCAATCCCGTCAGGAACAGAGAGCGGCGCGGCATCGTGATGTCTCCTTTTCAAAGTTGCTCTTCCGCTCTGAGCAAATCGCATTAGGATACGCCAGTCAACCTGAAACCCTGGAGACGCCCATGCAGCCCCTGGAGGTGCACAAATTCGGCGGCACCAGCGTCGCCGATGCCGCGCGCATGCGCGCGGTCGCGCAGATCGTGGCCGACGAGCGCCAACGCGCCCGGTTGGTCGTCGTCAGCTCGGCGACGGCCGGCACGACCGATGCGCTTGTCGCGCTGGGTCGCGCGGCCGCCGAGGGGGATTCCCAGGTCGCAGAACGTTGCCAGGCGCTCCGTGAGCGCCATCTGCAGATCTTGTCCGACTTGGGGGGCGACGAAGCCGTCGAGGCCCGAGTGGGCGCGATCTGTCAGCAGATCGCCGGCCTGCTCGGAGCGGTGGCGGTGACCGCCGAGCTGACGCCGCGCCTGGCTGACCGGCTGCTCGCCAGCGGCGAGAAGCTGGCCGTGCAGCTGCTGGCCCAGGCCCTGCGTGCTGTCGGCATCGATGCATGCGCCTGCGACGCCGACGGCTTCCTCGACACCGACGGACAATTCGGCCGCGCGCAGGCCCTGACCGGTGTGGTGGAGCGCACCGCGCGGGCGGCCCTGTTGCCTCTGCTCGAGGCGGGCCAGCTGCCCGTGGTCACCGGTTTCTGTGGACGGGCACCAGACGGCGCGACCACCACCTTGGGACGCGGCGGGTCGGACTTGAGCGCCACCCTGCTGGCCGCTGCGCTGCAGGCCCGGGAAGTCAGCATCTGGACCGATGTGGACGGTGTCTACTCAGCCGACCCGCGCGTGGTGCCCGACGCACGTGTGCTCCGCCATCTGAACTACCGGGAAGCGGCGGAGATGTCCTATTACGGGGCAAAAGTGCTGCACCAGCGCACCATGATCCCGGTGCAGACCCACGAGATCCCCGTCAGGACCCGCAACAGCCTGCGGCCCGAAGCACCGGGAACGGTGGTCGACGCACGCTTCACGCCGGGCTCCCATCCGGTCAAAGCGGTCAGCGCGGTGCGCGGCCAGGCCTTGCTGTCGATCGAAGGCAAGGGCATGGCCGGCGTGCCGGGCATCTCGGCGCGCCTGTTCGGGGCACTGGCGGCGCGCGGTATCAGCGTGACGATGATCTCGCAGTCGAGCTCGGAGTCCTCGATCTGCCTGGCGATGCCCGAGAGCGACGGCGAAGCCGCGGCGGCTGCGCTGCGGCAGGCCTTCCGCGGTGAGCTCTCGCGCGGTGAGGTCGAGGAGATCACCGTGCGCCACGACGTCGGCCTGGTGGCGATCGTCGGTCTGGGCATGGCGCATACCCCGGGAGTGGCGGGCCGCGCCATGACCGCTTGCGGACGGGCGGATGTCAATATTCTGGCCATCGCCCAGGGGTCTTCTGAGCTCAACATCACGCTGGCCGTGTCGACGTCTTCGATCGGGCGCGCGCTGCGGGCTCTGCACCAGGCGTTTGGTCTGCATCGTATCGACACCGGCGCCGAAGACGACGCCGGACTCGATCTGATCTTGCTCGGCAGCGGCTCGATCGGGCGGGCGCTGGTGCGGCTGGTGCAGACACGCCGCGAGCACATCCGCGAACGCTTCGGGCTCGAGGCGCGCATCGTGGCGCTGATCGATCGCAGCGGCTACCTGCTCGCGCCCCAGGGGCTGTCTGACGCGGCTCTCGAGGCGGCCCTGCAGGCCAAGGCTGATGGGGAAGCCTGCGCCGGCTTGCCCGGGGGCCAGAGCGGCAATGCTTCCGAAGCAGTACAGGCGGCGCTGGAATATCGGCTCTCGCGGCCGATCCTGGTCGACGTCAGCGATGCGGAGGGGGCGGCGGAGATCTTTCTCGAAGCTTTTGCGCGCGGTTGCGACGTGGTGACCGCGAACAAGAAGCCCCTGGCGGGCTCGCTGGAGCACTTCGAGCAGCTGCAGGCCGCGGCGGAACAGGCGGGCCGGGTCTTGAAAGCTGAGGCGACCGTCGGCGCCGGTCTGCCGGTGCTCGATACGCTCGAGATCCTGGTCGCCACCGGCGACCGTCTGCTCGGCGCCGAAGGTTGCCTGTCTGGCACCCTGGGGTACGTCATGGCCGAGCTGCAAGCCGGGCGGCCCTTCTCTGAGGCGGTCGAAGAAGCCCGCCAACGCGGCTTCACCGAGCCGGATCCGGTCGCTGACCTGTCGGGCGCCGACGTGGCCCGCAAAGCCTTGATTCTGGGGCGCATGTCGGGCCTGCTCGGCGCCTCGGCAGAGGTCGAGCTCGAGGGGCTGGTGCCCTCTTCCTGGGCGGGCATGGCTCCCGACGCCTTGCGCACGCGCCTGCGCGAGCTCGATGCACCGCTGGCGGCACGCATCGAGGGCGCCGCCGCCGAGGGCCGGGTATTGCGCTACGTCGCGCGGGTCGAGCCCGACCGCGTGCGGGTCGGGCCGCTGGAAGTGCCCAAAGACGCGCCGGCAGGGCGCTTGTCTGGCAGCGAGAACCTGATCTCCTTCCGCTCCGAGCGTTACGATGCGATCCCGCTGGTCGTGACAGGCCCGGGGGCGGGGGTCGAGGTGACGGCGATGGGCGTGCTGGGAGACATCCTGCGGGTCGCGGCCGAGAGGGGGAAGCTATGAGCGCCAAGACTGTGCGAGTCTTCGCTCCAGCGACCACCGCCAACCTGGGGCTGGGGTTCGACATCCTCGGACTGGCTCTCGATGGCCTGGGAGACACGGTGGTCGCGAGACGCAGCCGCCAACCCGGGGTGCGCATCACATCCATAACGGGAGACGACGGCAGGCTGCCACTGGAGGCCGAGGCCAACACGGCCGGCGTCGCCGCCATCGAGACGATGCGCCGCGCGGGAACAGAGATCGGTGTCGAGCTGCAGATCGAGAAGGGTATGCCTCTTGGCTCGGGACTGGGAAGCTCGGCAGCCAGTGCCGCGGCCTCGGCCCTGGCGGTCAACACGCTGCTGGGGTCGCCGCTACGGCGGCAGCAACTGGTCGAACCCTGCATCGCCGCGGAGGCCGCAGTCTCGGGTCGCCACGCCGACAATGTCGCTCCCGCGTTGCTGGGCGGGCTGATTCTAGTGCGCAGCCTCGAACCTCTCGATTTGATACGGCTGCCGATCCCTGCGGAGTTGTACGCAGTTGTGGCGACCCCCGACTTCGAGCTGAATACGCGGGACGCGCGCCGGGTGTTGCCGGAGAGCGTGGGGCTGGACGAGTTGGTACGCACCACAGCGAATATCGCCGCCTTGACGTGTGCCTGTTTCACCTCGGATCTCGCGCTGTTTGCCCGCTGCATCACAGAAGACGCGATCACCGCTGCGCGGGCTCCTTTGATTCCCGGTTGCAAGCAGGTGATCGCTCGTGCGTTGGGGGCGGGTGCGCTCGGTAGCTCGATCTCCGGCTCGGGTCCTTCGATCTTTGCGCTGTGTCGCTCGAAGCGCAGCGCGGTCAGCGTCTCACACGCGATGAGCGCTGCGTTCGCCGAGGCGGGGCTGAAGGCTTCGCTGTTGGTCTCCGCCGCCGAATGCCCGGGGGCGCGGGTGCTAGCTGGTTAGACGGGTCCGTATGGGGACTGCGGCGCCCGGGATGCGCAGGATCTGCCGGCTATGAGCGCGTGCATCGCCGCGCGCTGGGCCGGAGCTTGACGCAGGAGCTGTGCCCACTTGCGGTTTGAGGGTGCGATGCCTAAACTCCACAGGGAATCCCCGGGAGGTCGGTGTGTGAAGAACGGACGGGATCGCAACGATCCTGGCGAGCACGACGGCAGCTTGCCGGTCCTGCAGCCGTTCATCGAGACGCACCAGTTGCGGGATCAGCCCGCGCACCCCGGCGATGAGAGCCTCGAAGACACCGACTCGGGGGACACCACCAACTTCCTGCACACTGTCGCAGAAGAGGATCCCAACGCCCACTCTCTGATCGTGATCCGCGGCCACCAGTTCGGCAAGAAGCTCGATGTGCCGAAGACGGGTGAGGGACTGGTCATCGGTCGGGACGAGAGTTGCGATGTCGTGATCGGGTCGGCACGAGACGGCACCAGCCGCCGTCACGCCCGCGTGTTCTTCGAGGGCGAGGAGATGATGGTCGAAGACCTCGGCAGCACCAATGGTCTGCTGGTCAATCGGCTGCACTGTCGCCGCAACGGGCTGGGGCCCAGTGACTTGCTGCAGGTGGGCAAGACGGTTTTCAAGGTGGTCGGGGACGGCTATGAGGGCCACTACCATGACACGATGTACGCCAAGGCCGTGCGCGACAACCTGACCGGCCTCTTGAACCGTACCAACTTGAACCACGTGCTCGAAACCGAGGTCCGGCGCGCACAGCGTTACGAGCATCCGCTCAGCGTATTGCTGCTCGACCTCGACCATTTCAAGCGCGTCAACGATACCTACGGGCATCTGGCCGGCGATGCTGTTTTGGTGCAGGCCAGCCGGCTGCTGCAAAGCTGTCTGCGCAAGTGTGACTCCATCTACCGTTACGGCGGCGAAGAGTTCCTGGTCATGCTCCCAGAGACCGACGTCGAGGGCGCAGAGGCATTGGCAGAGCGCATCCGCGTGGCTGTGGCCGAAGCCAAGTTCGAGTATGGATGCCACTCCCTCGACCTGACCATCTCTGTCGGTGTCGCGAGCCTGCAGCCGAAATTGACGGGCCAGGGTTTGATCCAAAGAGCCGACGGCGCACTGTACGACGCGAAACGGGGCGGCCGCGACCTTGTGGTGGTGGCGCACCAGACGGGCACGGGGCGAACCCCCGGGCCCCGTCAGGTCTGAGCTTCCACCCGAAAGCGCAGGGTCTTCCCCAGCTCGGCGACGCGCCCCACGTAGTCCGGGCTCTCGAAATGAGCCCGAGCCTCGGCACTGACCGGCAACACGATGCGGGCGGCCTGCCATTGCGCGCTCTCTCCCGAGGGCTGCGCCCGCACGCGGCCGGCCTCCAGGAGCGCGCCCGCCTCCGCCAGGGAGTGCCCCGCCAGCGCCTCTTCGAGGGCCCGGAAGCGGGCTTCCTGCGCCGGGTCGGCGTGGAGCAGACGGCTTCGGGCCAGCCAGGCCAGGTGGTAGTGCATGGTCTGGAAGCTGATCCCGTCGTAGCCGCGCCGTTCGCAGAGCAGCACCAACAGAGTCAGAATGTCCTGACCGCAGCCCAGGCCCGGATGCTTCTGGCCGGGCAGTAAGGGCCGCGGGTAGGGCGGCTGGGCACGCGGGTTCTGGAGCAACAGCCAGTCCAGCGAGACCAGCCGGAGACCGCGGACGCTTACCCGATCCTCAGTCAGCACCGTCTCCAGCAGCAGGTCTGCCTGGCGGTCGTCGCTCAAGAGACGGGCGGTGTGACGCAGGTCAGAGACGTCGATCTCCAGGCGGCAATGATCGACTCCTACCTGCTCGCGGATCTTGCCGAGCACACCGGTGCGTTCGAAGATGCATTCGAGGCCGTGTTCCGAGTACATCCCCAGCAACAGCCCCCGATGCGGAGCGTGGTCGAGGTTGCCCATCAGGTCGTCGAGGCTGAGCTCAAAATCGAGGGCGTCCTTGCGCGCGACTTCGCGTTCCCAGCCGAGGGTCAAGCGCCTGAAGTGGTCGAGTCGGCGCTCGAGGGCGTCGGGAATCGGCGTATCGTGGTCCGCCAGCAGGTCGGCCAGCCAGCGCGCAGTGTAGCGCCACGCCTCGTCACCATAGCCGCCGGCCAGCGTCACCACCAACGGCAGCCTGCGGGTGGCGGCCAGCACCCGTCGATCGCGCGCGAGCAGGCTGTCGGCGTCGAGCCGCCAGGAACCGAGGGGATCGTCGGCGGCTCCGTCGACGCCCGCGAGGTAGAAGACCAGCGCGGGGTCTGCCTCTGCCAAGACTTCGGGAAGATGTATGTCCAAGGCCTCGAGAAAGGTCGCTCCGTCGACCGCGTTGCCGAGCGCAACGTCGCGGCTGGCAAGGGCTGGGCTGTCGTCCCAGCTGGTGGCGTGGATCGAGAAACTGAAGACTGCGGGATCCTGTGCAAAGATGCTGCGGGTCCCGTTGCCATGGTGCATGTCGAGATCGATCACCAGCACCCTCCCTCCGAACCCCTCAGCCCGGAGGCCAGCGATGGCGACAGCGATGTCGTTGAACAGACAGAAACCTTCACCCCCGTCGGCGCCTGCATGGTGCAGCCCGCCGCCGAGGTTCACCTGGGGCGGTCGGCCCCGCCGCAGTGCCCGGCGCGCTGCCAGTAGCGTGCCGGCGGCCATCCGGCGTTGCGCCGCGATGGTGTGCGCGACGAACTCGGGCGCGACCTGCTGCCCGAAGCAGCGTCGTACCACGGCGGGTTCTTCCAGCGATTCGAGATACTGCCAGGGATGCACACGGGCAAGCGCCGCCATCGCCAATGGAGGGGGACGCAGCAGTTGCCGGCGTCGCAGGCAGCCTTCCTCGAGCAGATAATCGATGATGTGGGGGACGCGTTCAGGGTCACTGAAACGGTTGGGTTTGGGTTTGTAGTCGGGATGGAAGATCAGCGTCGCCCTGGCGGTGCGCAGGAAGCCCGCAAGGTTCCTCAGTCTGCGCCGCAGCTTTCGCTCCCAGGCGGCCATCTTCGCAGGAACCTCAGCCGGCCTTGCCGTCGAGCCGCGAACAAAGCACCCGGCCGATGGTCCACAGCAGCTTGACGCCGAGTTGGGGAGTGCCCATCACCAGTTGGGTGAAGTCCTTCTGAGCCAGGCGCAGCAGCCGCACCTCGTCGATGGCAACCACGCTGGCCGAGCGCGGACGAGAATTGAGCAGGGCCATCTCGCCGAAGTGTGTGCCCGGCTCGAGTGTCGCCAGGGTCTTGCCGTCGCGCACCACCGCACAGCGTCCTTCGAGGTTCACGTACATGCTCGAGCCCATGGCGCCCTGTTGGATGATCGTCTCGCCGGGGTCGCAGCTGCGGTAATCGAACATGTTGAGGACCTGGACGAGCTCTTTCATCTCGAGATGTTTGAAGAGTGAGACGTAGCGCAGCGTGGAGAGTTGATGGTCGACCTCACTGCTGCGCGCTCGGTGGTTTTCGTCATAAGACTGGATATTGAGCACGACGGCCGTGATGTTGTCGTGTCCGCCACGGGTTTTGGCCAACGAAACCAGGTGCTCGGCGCGGCTCGCCACGCGCTGGTCACCAAGCAGCTGCGCGAGCTCACGGTTTTCCTTGAAGTAGCTGTACAGTCCGTCGGAGCAGAGCAGGTAGGTGTCATCGGGAAAGACGTCGAACACCAAAGTGTCGACCTGCACCGTCTCTTGGATGCCTACTGCCCGCGTGAGTGCCTGGGCATGCGGCGTGCGCTTGATCTTCTCGGTGATTTTGACGCCGGTCTTTTCCATCTCGGTCAGGTAGTTGTGGTCTTCGGTCAGCAGGTACAGGTTGTTCTGGCGGCACAGATACAGGCGGCTGTCTCCCACGTGGGCCATCACGCCCTTGTGACCAACGATCAGCAACACCGTGCAGGTGGTGCCCATCCCAGCCCGGCCGTGTGTGCCGGTCGCGTGGCGATAGACGGCTTGCGAGGCGGCGCCGACTGCTTTCTGCACGACATCGAGCACCATCGCCTGGACCGTGTCCCAATCGGTCTTGCCGTCGAGGGTCTTGCGCAGCTGCACGATCCAGCTCTCGATGGTCTGGACGGCAAGCGCCGAGGCGACTTCTCCGGCCGCGTGCCCCCCCATCCCATCGCAGACGGCGAACAGGCCGAGCTCGGGGTTGCAGACATGGGAGTCTTCGTTGTTCCCACGTTTGTTGCCGACGTCGGTGTGGGCGAAGGCGTTGAGGTGCATGCAGGTATCCGCTTCTGGGCTTGAGAGCCGCCCATCTACCTTCCATGGTACCGAGCAGCTGGTCCATCTGAGTCCAAGCACGGGAGTTTTACCACAGTCCCACAGAAAAAGCCCGGCCTGGCTGCTGCCAGGGGCCAGGCTCGGGGTGCAGAGCGGCCAGCCGCGTCAGTAGAGTGTGCGTGCCTGTTCTACCAGCTCTATGAAAGCGCGCCGGTCCCCCCCTGGATCAAACGCCAGCCCTTCGCGGGCCAGCTCGAGCACAGTGCCGAAGTTCGCCCCGCCACGATACGGAGAGTCGCGCAGAATCAGGCCGAAGGCGGTGATGGCGCAACCGAATTTGAAATCCGCCGAGGCGTCTTCGAGGGTTTGGCCGGCGTCGAGCACGGGCAGCTCGAGCTTGATACTGGAGCTTCCCTGAGGCTGCTGGTAACGCAACTTCACGAACAACAGCTCGGGGCTGGGATTCTCGACTGCAGGGGACGAAGTCCCGTAGCGCAGGCTGTCAGGCTCGACGGCGCCAGGAACCTCTTGACCTGCCGGCACCACCTGGTAGTAGGCGATCACCGAATGCCCGGCACCCAGCTCGCCGGCGTCCTTGCTATCGTCATCGAAATCCTGGTGAGCGAGCACGCGGTTCTCGTAGCCGATCAAGCGGAAGCCCGCGACCTGGGACGGGTTGAACTCGACCTGCAGCTTGACGTCCCGGGCGATGGTCCACAGGCTGCCGAGCAGCTCACGTCCCAGTACCTTATAGGCCTCACGCAGGCTGTCGATGTAGGCGTAGTTGCCATTGCCGCGGTTGGAGAGCTCCTCGAGCGTCGCGTCCTGGTAGTTGCCCATACCGAAACCAAGCACACTGAGGAAGACGCCACTGCGTGCCTTGTCCTCTATCAGGCGGGTCAGCTGGCCGCGGTCACTGATGCCGACGTTGAAGTCGCCGTCGGTGGCCAGAATCACGCGGTTGATGCCGCCATCGATGAAGTTGTCGCTGGCCAGGGCGTAGGCCTGTTCGATGCCTGCACCGCCATTGGTTGATCCGCTGGCCTGCAGCTGTTCGAGCGCGGCGATGATGGTTTCGGGCTCGGCACAGGAAGTCGGAGGAAGCACCACGCCGCTGGCCCCGGCGTAGACCACGATGCTGACCTGGTCGCGAGCGTCGAGCTTGCTGACCAACAAGCGGAAGGCTTTCTTCAGCAGCGGAAGCTTCTGCGGCTGGTTCATGGAGCCCGACACGTCGAGCAGAAACACCAGGTTGCTGGCGGGCCTTTGCTCACTGGGCTCGCGGCCCTTGAGGGCAATGCGTACCAGGCGGTGTTCCGTCTGCCACGGGCATCGGGCTGTCTCGACCGAGATCTCGACGGGATGTTCGCTGTCGGCGGCCGGTTGGGGGTCATTCCAGGCGAAGTTGTTCAGTAGCTCTTCGATGCGGACCGCGTCCGGAGGCGGACGCTGGCCAGATTGCAGAAAACGGCGCACGTTGGCGTAGGCGGCGCGGTCCACATCGATCGAGAACGTCGACAGGGTCTCGCGCCGCGTGCTGACGAACGGGTTGTCATCGATGCGGTCGTAGCCTTCGCGCGCAATGGGCTCGAGCACCAGCGGGGGCTCGGCGTTCAGCGCGGGCTGCGCATGCGGGGGAGGGGGGACGGGGCCTGTGAGCGTCGCCGCCGGCCGAGAGTCGTGGGAGTAATAGCTCTCAGCGTCGCCGATGGGAATACTGCGTTGCTCGCTGCTGGCTGATCTCTGGCTCTGGATATTGACGACAAACAGGGTCAGCCCCAGAGACAGGAACAACACGGCTGCCAGTCCGAACACGCGCCAGCTAGCACGTCGCATGCTATCCGGCCGTGCTCGGCGCGGGCGCGCTGGCTTGGACAGAGCGGTTTCGATGCGTGCGAGCTGCGCGTCGGCGAGGCCGGGGCCGGCCTCAGCGCTCAAGGCAGCGTCCAGCAGTCCATGAAGGGCGCGGGTCTCGCGCAGCACCCGTTGGCAGGTGGCGCAGGTCTCGAGATGACTCTCCAGATCCTGGCTATCGTCTAGAGATTCTCCCAATGCGAAGGCGGTCAAGCGCGGGTCGTCAGCGAGGCAGCGCATCAGGTGCTCCTTTTGTTGCCGGCCAGCTCCGGCGCGAGGTCGCGCCGAAGAGTACGGAGGGCCATATGGATCAAGCTGCCGACGTTGCCGATGCTGGTTCCGACGACCTCACCGATCTCGCGGTAGCTCAGGCCGCCCTGGAACTTGAGCCGCAGGGCTTCGCGCTGCTTTTCGGGCAAGGTCGATAACAAGCGCAGGGCTTTGCTCACGGCCTCGCGCTGTTCGACGGTGGCCTCGGGGCCAGAATCGGGGCTCGACAGCGCCTCGATGGGGCCGTCACTGGCAGGCTGCATGCGTTTCTCCTTGCGCCGCACATCCAGGGCGCGGCGCCGGCAGACTGTGTACAGCCAAGCGGGCAATCGAGCCTGGAGTTCGGCGGGATCCTCGCGGCAGAGCCGCAAGAAGGTCTCTTGAACGACATCGCGTGCCCTCTCGAGGTCGCCGGTGATGCGCTCTGCGTAGCGGGTCAGCGGGCGCTGATGCGCCGCGACTGCCTCGCGGATCCAGGCTGCACGGACCGGACTCGTCATGCGGTTGCTCCAGCAAAGAGGACGCGTTCACCTGGACAACGCGCGACTGGTGTGTTTCTTGGCACGGCTCGGAAAAATATTCTCAGGCCACCGGCAGCCAGTCGCCGTGCTGACGGCCTGCCCGCTCGAGAAAGCCCGCGATACTGGCGCGGGCTCCGGGCCGTTGCACCGCCGCCAATACGAACAGCTCGGGGTGCTCGAGTAGAAACGCAGGCGCCGAAACAGGCAACCCGGCGATGCGCTGTCCGAGCCTGCCGGGGTGGATGTCGATCAGGTGCGCAACTTCGACATCTTCGCTGCGCAGCGCCCGGACCAGGCGGCGGCCCACCGGGCCTGCTCCCCAAACGGCCAATGGTCTGCCGTGGGACTGCAGCCGGGGGGCCAGGAAGTGTGCTTTGACGCGGGTGAAGGCGTCCGGGCTGTAGCGAGGGTCGACGAAGCTCGTCCGGCCCGGGCCATGGCGCCAAAGAAGCAAAGTCTGCGGCAAGCGCGCGAGCTGCCAGCCTGCGGCGGCGAGCCGCAGCCAGAGATCGTAGTCCTCCGGCCAGGGCAGGTCGCGGTAACCACCTACCTGCTCGAACGCTGCGCGGCGGAGCATCACCGAGGGATGGGCCAGGGGTGCTTCGACGAACAGGTTGCGTGCGATAGCCTGGGTACTGCAGTGCAGGTTGAGCCATCGCTCATAGCGTTGCAGGCCCCGGCCCAGCCCGCGCCGCGGGAAATGCCGCACGCGGCAACCCAGAGCGCCCAACCTGGGTTCGGCTTGCATGTGGTGCAGCTGGGCAGCGAAGCGTTCGGAGTGGCAGAGATCATCGGCGTCCATGCGTGCCAGCCAGGCCCCCCGAGCCTCTTGAGCGGCGCGTTGCAGAGCGGGGACCAGACCCAGGGCAGCTTGTCTGATCACCCGGATACGCGGGTCGCGCCGCTGCCAATCTGCCAGGATCTGGGGGCTGGCATCGCTCGAGCCGTCGTCGACGGCCAGGCATTCCCACTCACGATGGGTCTGTCGGGTCAGACTGGACAGCGCAGCCGGCAGAGTGTGGGCAGCGTTGCGGATCGGCAGAAGCACAGAGAGGAGCGGCATTTTTTTCTCAGGAACCTCGTTCCGATGGGTCTCGTTCGCTTTTCTTGGAGGTATGGGTGGTTGGCTTTGCTTGATCGGTTTGCAATCAAAAGAGGCTTCGAGTATAAACGTTGCCCTCTGTACAGTCGGCCACTTCTCTTGTTGTAGTGGAACAGAACGTGGTGCTCTTCTGTGAGCCACCATCAAACGTGCGACCCTTCATCTGGGCGCACATTTTTCAAGACTCCCTCATGGGGAAGATCCACTTGCGGCCACGCGCTGTCGTTGTGGCAGTGACCCCGCCGCATTTCTCGAAGAAGGTTGGATGATGCTAGGAAGCAGACTTTTCAAGCTGGTGGTCGTTCTGGCCGTGGCCAGCATCATGATCTCCGGTA
Source organism: Planctomycetota bacterium (assembly GCA_029260765.1). Lineage (GTDB taxonomy): Bacteria > Planctomycetota > J058 > JAJDCP01 > JAJDCP01 > JAJDCP01. The sequence continues at coordinate 4,380 of JAJDCP010000167.1, read as the reverse complement.
TGGTCGGTTGCAGCAGCTCGAGCAGCAGCGGCACGACTGAGGTCATCGTCAGCACCAACGGTGGCTCGCTGACGACCGGAACCGGCACGATCACCGTGCGCGTGGTCGACGCCTGCAGCGGCGACGCAATCGATGACGCCTGGGTGTGGATCGACAGCGACATCGCCAACGCGGTGCAGACCAACGTCAATGGCAGCGCCTCGTTGACCAACGTGGCTGGCTCAGTCAATGACCGTATGATCACCGCCGGCAAAGACGGCTGGTCGCTCGCGAGCGTTCTGACCGACGCCACCAGCGTCAACCTCGGCCTGATTGTCACCGATGTGTCGGGCGTCGGCCAGACGACCACGATCTCGGGCACCGTCAACTTCGCCGGTAGCCAGGGCAACGCCACGGTCTCGGTCCTCGACCAGGATGAAGATGTCGGATTCACCGCAGACGTCGCCGTCAACACCGCCGGCAGCGGCACCTTCTCGATCAGCGTGCCGACGGGCCGTGCCATGCTCTTGATGGCCCATACTCGCGATGGTGACGGCACCCTGACCGCCGTCGATGTCGCCAGCATCTCGGCTCTGAGCAGCGCCCTGACCGGCGTGGTCCTCGATGTTCCCGCGGCCGCGACCCCGGTCACGCTGTCGAATGGCTCGATCAGCAACATCCCCACCGGCCATGATAACGGTGGCGTCTTCGCCAGCGGCGAGCTTCGTTGGGGCTTCCTCGACTTTGAGTTTGCTGGCCTCAGCATCGCTGCGAACGCCGCGACCGTCAGCAACTTCCAGCTGCCCGCCTCGACTGTGGGCTCGAACACCACCCTGCTGCTGGCGGGTACAATCGGCGTCTTCACCTCTGACAGCAGCACTGGCCAGTTCTCTGAAACGTTCAGCCCGGTGGGTTCGTCGACGACTTTCCCCACCATCTCGATGAACTCGGGCGCTTTGAGCGTGAGCATCACCACCAATGGTGTGACTCCCACTGTCAGCTTTACCAGCTCGCTGGTTTCGACCACGGGTTTCCACGAGATCTTCTTTGGCAATGGTGTTTCGGTGAACCGCCAGCGCAACTGGACCTTCTATGTCTCCGGTGGCACCGGCAGCTTCACCGTTCCCGCCGTGCACGCCTCTGTCGCCGACGAAGGCCTGGTCTCGGGCCAGAGCTACAACGTCGAAGTCGATGCCCACGTGACCTCCGTTGCGGACTTCGACGACTACGACATCTCGAACACGCTGGAATCGACCTCTGGCGTCCTGTTCGGCGATGGCACGATCTACGCCGTTCCGTAGTGAGCCTTACGCTCCTCTACGATGAAGAAGCGCGGCCTGGCCGCGCTTCTTTTCTTTGCGGGGGGCGCCTGGGATACCCAGAATCCGCCCGCATTCTGGCCGCTCCGCATTGCCAGCAAGCTCCGTTTGCTGTTATAGATGGAGGACGGGCTCGGAGACTCTTTTTTCCCCTACGGTCGGTGCACGATGAAGCTGTTTGCCTTCCACAATTCGGGCGGTCTGGCGCTACAGATGCAGACGCTGGACAAGCCGGTCATCACTGTCGGGCGCAGTCCGGACAATGACATCGCTTTCGATCCCGAGCGCGACCGCAGCTGCTCGGGCTCGCATGCCAAGATCCTGGTCACGCCGGCCGGGATCCAGATCGAAGATGTGGGCAGCACGTACGGGACCTACATAAATGGGGGCTCGGAGCGGATCGGCACGGTCAGTCTGCAAGAAGCTGACCGCGTACAATTCGGCAAGAATGGACCCATCGTCACCCTGTACACCGAGCAGTTCCTCGGCCGGTGCTTGATCTGTCGTGGCTACCCGGGTCCCCAGGGGCGAAGTTGTCCCAAGTGCAAGCGCACGGTCTGCGCAGAGCACTTCGCTGGTGCCCAGTGCAAAGAATGTACGGGCACGCCCGCGACGCAGCCCGAGTCACCGATCCGTCCGCACCCACCCGCACAGGCTGCCCCGGCTGCGCCGGCCGCCTCGGCGGCGCCGGCGGGAGCGATGGCATTCCAACCCAAAGTCGTGCCCCAATCGAACACTCCCTGGGGGAGCGGGCCCCCGGCAACAGCGGCGGCGCCGTGGCCGAGCGCGCAGCCAGGCGCGGCGGCGAGCCCACCCGCGCAGCCCGCATGGCAGGCGGCTGCGGCACCGGCAGCGCCGGCAGCACCGGCAACGCCTGCAGCGCCGACCTCCCCGTGGGCGAAACCCGCTGCGAGTCCGGCTCCGCCGGCACAGCCTTCGGCGCCGTGGCAGGCAGCAGCGGCGCCTGCTGCTGCTCCGCCAGGCTCCTCGCCCTGGGCAGCTGCGAGTCCGGCCGAAGCGGCTCCCCCGGCTTCCCCGTGGGAAGCGAAGGCACCTGCCGAACAGACGGCTCCCAGCTCGCCGTGGGCGCAAGCTGCCGCGCCGACTGAAGAGAGCTCTCCCTGGGGCGCCGCTCCAGCGGCCCCAGCAGCTTCGCCGTGGAGCGCGACGCCAGATACGGCGGCACCGGCTGCGAGCCCTGCATCTCCCTGGGCTAAAGCTGCGGCCCCTCCAGCGGCAGGATCCTCACCCTGGGCTGCGGGCGCATCCGGAGCACCTCCCGGCGGTGGCAAGGCGGGCTGGGCGCCCGGCAGTCCCGTGCAGGCGCCCCCCTTCAGCCCGACCCAGGGCTACGACGCTGATGCCGTGCGTTCGGGAGCCACGCAGACGCAGACGGGGGGACAGAGTCCATTCTTTCGCGGTACGCCTGAAGCCCAAGAAGAAGCCGAGGAGGAGGGGTTCGGGACCACCGAAGCCTTCCCCAGGTTGGGCAGCAGAGAGCAGGGCTTCAGCCCGGCTCCACCCGCTGGACGGCCGCCGTTTGCAGCGGAGCCGGCTTCCCATGCTGGCTTCGGCGCTCCAGCCGGCCCACCAGCTGCGCAGTTTTCCGCGCAACCTGGCAGCTTTGGTTCTGCCCCGGCAATGCCGGTCAGCCCGGCGAGAGGATTCCCTGCAGAGCCCGGCGCTGAAAGCTATCCCACGCCTGGAGGTTTCTCTGCGGCTCCGCCGGCGCGACCCAGGTCGGGGCGCCACGCAGCGGTCCCCGAGCCGCGCAGGCCCGAGCCGCGCAGGCCCGAGCCCGAGCCGGTCGCCCGTGGCCGCCAAGACGCGGGTCCGGTCGACGACTGGCGTGAGCGTGAAGAGTCGGGCCGCATGCGCGCGCAGAGCCGCTCGCAAGAGCCGGAGCCGCAGGAGTTCGCGAGAGCTGCGCGCGCGGCCCCTGAGCCAGACTATTCCGCGCAGGCGCCCACCCTCGAACCTGGTCGCTCGCGCGCCGAAAGAAAAGGTGGCTTCGGCGGCTGGCGGTCGCTGTTTCCCTGGGAAACACATGGTGAAGAGCTGTTCGACATCCCCGAAGGCTTCGAGCCTGATGCCCATCTGCTGCGCAAGGTCGAGCCGCCGCGCGTGACCAAGTCCCGCTACGACGAGGACCCGGAGCCGGATTACGACTATGAGAGCAGCCGCGAGACGAGCGACGGCCGCAGGCCGGGCATGCCGCCCGACTTCAACGAAGGTGCAAGCTCTGAGCCTGCTCGCAGTGGTTACCCCGAGCAAGACTACGCGCGATCGGGAGGCGACAGCGGCTATGGTAGCCACGGCAGCGAGTACTCGGGGGCGGGCATGCCCCCGGGCATGGGCGGCTCCCCCGGTTTTGCCCACGGCGGAGCTGCCCACGGCGGAGCTGCCCACGGCGGGGTTGCCCATGGCGGACCTGCCCATGGCGGACCTGCCCACGGTGGAGGCGACTACGGCGGGGCGCCCGAGGCCCCTGCGCACGCTGGCTATGGCCAGGGCACTCCTGCACCTGGCATGGGGGGCGGCTTCGGTGGTGCGGCGGGTGGACGCGGGTTTGCCGGCGACAGCGGCGGGTACCCGGCGACCCCTACAGGTTATCCATCGGGCCCGGGTGGTTTTGGAGGCGACTCTGCGGGCTTCGGCTCGCCGCCTGCCGGGGGGTTTGGAGCGCCTCCCGGTGGCTTTGGGGCGCCCCCCGGTGGCCCGCAAGAGCCAGGTTTTGGGGGGCCGCCCGCTGGAGGCGGATTCGCTGGAGGCTTCGGAGGCCCGCCGGCTGGCGGATTTCCAGCTGCAGGCGGCGGATTCCCAGCCCAGGAGGGCGGCGGTTTCGGAGCGCCGCCGAGCGGCTATGGCGTGCAGCAACCCTACGACGCCGGTGCTGGAGGCTATGCAGCCAGGAAGCCAGGCGAGCCGCCGCCGTCCTATTCCGGGGCGCCGCGCACCGATTTCGAGGCATACCGGCGCAATGTTCCCGGCATGAGCGAGCTCGACACAGAGTGCCCCCATTGTTCAAACATCGTGCGCAGGACCGCCAAGGTCTGCCGGACCTGCGGCACGCCGCTGTAGC
>JAJDCP010000166.1 GCA_029260765.1 Planctomycetota bacterium | reverse complement strand
GAGGCTTCCGGCGCTCATAGAGCGCCGCGACAGCGGAGGTTCCCCCACAACGGAGGGTCCCCACAGCCTGAGAAGAGCGCTCGAAAACAGCAGGAAATCAGCGAGCCCATCGTGCTGAGGCACGAAGCACGATGGGCGAGCGGCCGGAGGGATAGCTGCGAGGCACGAGCAGCTATCCCGGAGGTTCGTCCGTGATCTGCTCGGCCGAGCTCAGCACGATCTGAGGCCGCCCGTTGTCGAGGCTGAGGACCCCGCGCACATACGCGTAACTCATGCTCGGGCGGGTCTCACTGCCGAGGTAGCGGCGTTGCAGCAGACTGAGGATCTCGGCTCCGGCGGGCCTGCGCACGTCGGGGATGAACAGCGTAAAGGGCTGCGCGAGCGACGCGATCTTGATCAATGCCGCGTTGCTTTGCCGGGCCAACTCGACCTGGCGCAGCTCGGTAAAGATGATCGCTTCGTCGCCATCGCTGGCCATCTGCAGCAACTGCTCATAGTCGAGGCGGCTCTCAAAGATGTCGGGCCGCGACGGCTTGGCGCGCCGGTAGGCCTCGATGGCTCGCGCCCGCAGCCGCCACCAGACCCCGAGCACCGCGTAATTGCGCAACTCGACGCCGTTGACCTTTTGTTGATCCCAAACACCCAGCCCATGCTGCTGGGCCAGGCGCTCGGCATGTGTATAGCGCGCGTGCAGCTCGTCCGATGCGGCGTAGCCATACTTGACGAAGTAGGGGCTGTAGCCTTCGGAGATCATCTTCTCCTGAAAGTCAACCTCGCCACGGGAAAGATAGACCAACAAGCGCCCATAATTCCCCCGATAGCGACGGAGGCACTGTTCGAGCGTTTCGTTGCCAGGAAATTCGAGCCGCAGCTGGTCACCGGGAGTCAAAAAAGCTTCGGCGCGTTGTTTCGCCTGTACACCCCAGGGAGTGACAGGTTTGCCGCCGCCAGCGTTCGATTCTTCGGTATCGAGACACAGCAGCCGCAGTTTCTCGTCTCGAGTGCCGCCTGCCAGGCGGACAACGACCGTGTCGCCGTCCACGACCCGCAGCAGCTCGGCCTCGGTGCAGGTTCCTTGGGGCATACTCTTTCTCCACAAGCACTTCCGTCATTCTATCAAAAGTCGTGGAATTCCCAAGGCCTTTGTGCTCAACGAATTGTGAAGATTTGCCGTGCGTAGCCGCCCAGGGCCCGGGGTCGTGGCCCGCAGGCTGCCACGCAGGCCGTCTGCCAACGAATCCGCGTGCATTGACAAACCGTAGTAGGCTCTGTTAACTACGCATTCCCTCCCCCCAACTACAGAGAGTGCCATGAGCTCAGAACTGCCCAAACGTTTCGAGGCGGCCGACGTCGAGAGCGACATCTACCAGCGTTGGATGGACTCAGGCCTGTTCCATGCCACGCCGGACGAGCGCCCCGCCGACCAGCGTTACACGATCATGATGCCTCCACCGAACGTGACGGGCGCCCTGCACATGGGTCATTCCTTCTACAGCCTGCAGGATCTCCTGATCCGCTGGCACCGCATGCGGGGGGACAACACGCTCTGGTTGCCCGGTACGGACCATGCCGGCATCGCCACCCAGGCCACCGTCGAGCGGCGCATCCGCGAGAAGGAGGGCAAGACGCGCTACGACCTGGGCCGCGAAGAGCTGGTGCGTCGGATCTGGGAGTGGCGCAAGTCCAACGGCGACCGCATCCTCTTCCAGTTGCGTAAGTTGGGTGCTTCTGCCGATTGGGAGCGGACCCGTTTCACGCTCGACGAGATGTGCTCGAAGGCGGTGCGGGAGGTCTTCTTCCGCATGTTCGAAGACGGTTTGATCGTGCGCCGGAAGCGGTTGGTCAATTGGGACACCTTCCTGAAGACCGCGGTGGCGGATGATGAAGTCTACAACGAGTCGCAGCCAGGCAAGTTCTATCAGCTGAAATATCCGCTGCAAGGCGGCGGCAGCGACGGCGTCCCCGAGCATGTCGTGGTGGCGACCACGCGCCCGGAGACGATGTTGGGCGACACGGCGGTGGCGGTGCATCCCGATCCGGCGGCCGCCTACGATCGGGCCGAGGCCAAGTTGCGCGAGGCACTCGAGAAGGCCAACGACGGCGAACGCAGCGTACTTGAGGCCGAGCTGAGAGCGCTGGCAGAGCGCCGCGCGCACAAGCTGGCGGATCTCGAGCAGCTTGCGGCCCTCGCTCGGGCAGGCCAGAAGCTCACGCTGCCGCTGGTCGGCCGCGAGATCCCGCTGATCTGCGACGTCTGGGCGAAGCCCGAGCTAGGCACCGGTTGTGTCAAGATCACTCCCGCTCACGACCCGAACGACTACGAGGTGGGGCTGCGTCAGCAGTTGCCCATGATCAATATCATGCAGCCGGATGGTACCGTCAACGAGAACGGCCGGGGCAGCTTCGCGGGCCGCGACTTCGACTACCAGGGGCTGTCTTTCGAGGAAGCCCGGGAGCGGGTCGTAGAGGATCTCGAGAGCCTGGGCCTGCTCGGCTCGGTCACCGACAAGACCATCGAGATGCCGCTGAGCGATCGATCCAAGACGCCGATCGAGCCGTACCTCTCAGACCAGTGGTTCGTGCACATGGGCGACGTGGAGGGAGGAGTGTTGCTCGGCCGCGGCACTCCCTACGAGCACCGCGCCGCGGGCTTTGCCCAGGCCGCCATGGACGCCGTCGAGAGCGGTGCGCTGCGGTTCTTCCCTGAGCGCTATGCCCAGACCTATCAGGCCTGGTTGGGAGAGAAGCGTGACTGGTGCATCAGTCGGCAGCTGTGGTGGGGCCATCGGATCCCCGTCTGGACCTCGACGCAGGCCGCCACGCAGCTTGCGGGCCAACCGGAGCTGCATTGCATGCGCCCTGAAGATGCTGCGCGCCTGTGCGAGGCTCTCGGCATCGAGCCCGAACGGTTGGCAAAGCTTGCCTGGAGCTGGGATCCGGAGGCTGAGCGCTTCTCGATGGTGGCGCGTGCCGACCTCGAGAGCTGTCCGCTGACCGGTGGTCCCGTAGAACAGGATCCCGACGTACTCGACACCTGGTTCAGCAGCGCGCTCTGGCCGTTCAGCACCCTGGGGTGGCCGGACAAGACCGCGGACCTCGACTACTACTATCCGACGGGTACACTCGTGACCGCCCGCGAGATCATCACATTGTGGGTGGCCCGCATGGTGGTCGATGGCTTGTACACCCAGGGGCGGGTTCCCTTCGGTGACGTGTTCATCCATGCGGTGCTGCAAGACGGCGCGGGCAAGAAGATGTCGAAGTCGCTCGGCAATGGCATCGATCCTGTCGACATCATCGAGGCGTACGGCACCGACGCGATGCGCTACGTCTTGTGTGACATGACCACCGGCACCCAGGACATCCGCTTGCCGGTCAGCGCGATCTGTCCGAGCTGTGAGCATCACAACGACCTGACCGGGCGTGTGGCATGGGTACACGACAAACAGCTGGACTGCGAGAAATGCAAGGCGCTGATCCGGCAGGGAGAGGCGAAGACCACCTCGGACAAATTCGAGATCGGCCGCAAGTTCACGACCAAGCTCTGGAACGGCGTGCGCTTCGGGCTGTTGAACCTGCGTGGCGAAGAGGGTCAGCTGGCGCCTTGTCAGCAGCTCGAGGTGGCCCGTCTACCGGTCGAGGATCGCTGGATCCTCTCGAAGCTGGCCCGTTGTGTGCGCACGGTGAACGAGCAGCTGGAGCAGTACGAGCTCAGCAAGGTTGTCGACGCTGTGCGGGGGTTCTTCTGGGACCAACTGTGTGACTGGTACCTCGAGCAGATCAAGCCGCGCATCCGCGACGACGTGGAGAGCGATGCGGCACGCCAGATCCTGGCGATGTGCCTCGACCAGGTCTTGCGCCTGCTGCACCCGATCATGCCCTTCGTGACCGAGCAGCTCTGGGAATACCTCGGCGAGCTGGCTCCCCAGCGCGGCCTGCCCGGGGTCGTGCCGCTGCAGGGCAGCGCATTGTTGGCACGCGCGCGCTTCCCTGAGTCTGGGGCCTATGCCCAGCTCGAAGATCCCGATGTGGAGCTGCTGTTCGAGAAGCTGCAGTTGATCATCCGCGCAGTCCGGGACATGCGGGCGCAGCGCGGCATCTCACCGAAGCGTCCGTTGGATGTCAGCATCGCTCCAGCTCCGGGTGGAGAAGAGCTTTTCGCCCAGCTCGAAGCCGGCCGTGGAGTGCTGAGGGACATGGCACAGCTGGGTGAGCTCGAGTTGGGCGTGGCTGTTTCTGCCCGCTCTGGCAGCGCCACGCTGGCGGTCGCGGGCCTGACGGTGCTGGTCCATGATGTGGTCGATGTGGCGGCCGAACGCAAGAGGCTCGACAAGGAGCTGCAAACCACGACAAAGCGCCTGGAAGGTCTCCGCAAGAAGCTCTCAAATCCTGGCTTCCAGAAAAACGCCAAGGCGGAGGTGCGTGAGCGCGAGCAACAGCGCGAGGTCTCCATCCAAGGGCAGTTGACTTCACTGCAGCAGGCTCTGGCCGAGCTGGATGGTGGCTGAGGAGCGTGGCGGCCAACGATCTCGAGCTTGTCCTGTGGAGTCTCAACGATGCGGACACGTCGCGGCTGAGCCGGCAGTTGATGCCGCTGACGCTCCTCGATCACGCCATCCATACGCGCCTGTTCCGTTACCTGCCTGTGGCACTGGCGTGTGGTCTGGGCGCCGAGGAGGCCGAGAGCTTGCGGGCCGAGCTCGAGCAGCTCGGGGCTGAGCTCAGGCTCTACCTGCCCGGACAATTCCACCGTGAGCTCGTCCGTGCCCGCACCTGTGATGCCGAGTTGGACCGCTTGATCGCCCACAGTGAGGTCTTCTTTTCTCGAGCGGGCCTGTCACGCACGCGGGAGCAGTCCTTTTTTGCCGCCTGGCGCGAGGCGTTGACCAACGCGGCTCTGCACGGAAACAGTAGCGACCCCGAGCGCTGGATCGAGGTGGTGATCGTGCGTACCCCCGAGTTGGTCAGCGGCCTGGTGCGCGATCAGGGACCGGGTTTCGATTTTGACAGCTACCTGCAGCGCGTGAGGCAGATGGGGGCGACAGGTGTCGCACGGACAGGGGAACAGCCCCAGGGCTATGGGGGTCTGGGCCTGCTGATCATGTTGCGTGGGACGGACCGTCTGCACTTTGAGGGACGCGGCAACTGCGTGCGTCTGGAGCGCGATCTGGATGGGGAGGAGAGCAGCTGATGGGGAGGCTGGGGAAGCGGCTTCGCTGGTTGCTTGGCTTGGCGGCGCTGTTGGCGCTCGTGTACATAGCGAACGTCTACAAGCCGTTGTTGGGTCAGCTGGGGGGGCCCGCATCGGAAGGCAGCTCGCTGCCCGTCGCCGACAGCATCGACCTCGCAGCGCGGGTGCGGGCCGAGCGCCTCGGCGGGGCGGCGAGGGAGTTTGCCGGGGAGTTGCAGGCCGCGGATTCCACCGACCTGGTCCTGGGCAGACCGCAACTGCGCTTCTTGATCGAGCAGTGGTTGCGTCGGGCAGCCAAGGCCGAGGGAATGGCGGTACCGGCCGATTCGGCGCTCGCCCGCCAGAGTGATTCGCTGGCCGCGGCGTGGCTGAGACGCTAGCCCTGCCCTGGAGTTTGGCGATTTAGCTGGCCGAGTTCCGTAAGGCAGTCCCGCTGGAGGGGGGAAGGAACCGCTGCGGACGCGGCTTGCAGCCGCTGGCTGCTATGACCGACGGCAACACCGACCCGGATAGAGTCCCCCCAGATCTTCGGAGGAACCGCTGCGGACGCGGCTTGCAGCCGCTGTAGCGTCGGTCTATGACCGACGGGAACACCGACCCGGATAGAGTCCCCTCAGATCTTCGGAGCAGCCGCTGGGGACGCGGCTTGCAGCCGCTGTAGCGTCGGTCTATGACCGACGGGAACACCGACCCGGATAGAGTCCCCCCAGATCTTCGGAGCAGCCGCTGGGGACGCGGCTTCCGGCGCTCACAGAGCGCCGCTACAGGGGGAGGAACCGCAGCGGACGGGGCTTGCAGCGGCTGTAGCGTCGGTCTATGACCGACGGGAACACCGACCCGTATAGAGTCACCCCAGATCTTCGGAGGAACCGCAGCGGACGCGGCTTCCCGCGCAAAGAGAGAGGGTCTAAGTCGGGCGGTAACACCGCGGCCGCAGGATGCCCCGCGAAAA
>JAJDCP010000165.1 GCA_029260765.1 Planctomycetota bacterium | reverse complement strand
GGCTGCGGTTGATGCTCTGGCTGGGGTGGGGTTTGTCCCTCGGGTTGTGGCTCCGGGGTTTTCCCGGGCGGGGCTGGGGGCTGGGGCTGGGGCGGCGGCGCAGGGGGCACCTGGACGCGCGAACTGTCGTCGGGCTCTCCCGGCGGCAGGGCCCACCAGGTTCCCAGCGCCAGAATGATGGCGGCGGCTGCCGCCCAGAGGCCCCAGGCCGGCCGCCGCTGCAGCGCACGCCGCGGCCGGCGTCGCCTGGGTGCGGGCGCGATGTCCAACTTCGCGAGCAGCTGGCGCTGACGGCGCGCAGAGACTGTCTCTACCCCTTCCCGTAGCTCGAGAAGTCCCGCGCAGGCCGCACAGAGCTTGAGGTGTCCTTCAAGCTGCCCGGACGCCCGACCTCCTTCAAGCAGGCGGGCGAGCTCTTCGGGCTCGGGGCACAGCAACAGCCCCCGCAGCGCAGAGTCTCCCCGGGAGTGGCCCTGCAGACGTAGCCGGCAGGCCGCACAGCCGCGAAGGTGCACCTGCAAGGGGTGATTCTGCGCCTCGGCGGCTTGCAGCAGCTCAGACCAGTCGGGACATGCCACGCCATCAATCTCCGCGCAGACAGCCTGCGCACCTGATGGTGGCCTCCAGCCACGTCATCCGGACAGGCGCGGGCAGTTTTTTTTCGCGCCGTACCGGATGCAAGGATTCGAGGCCCTGCCGACGTCCATCCCATAGCTGGTACTTGACCTCAGGGTCGGCGAGGATATCGTAGGCCCATACAGCAAGCTTTCAACAATGCATTGGCAGGTGCGCGCATGCGAAAATCCTCAGGCTTCACTCTTATCGAGCTTCTGGTCGTCATTTCGATCATCTCCGTCCTGGCCGGGCTGCTGATGGTCGGCATCAATGCGGCACAGAGGAGTGCGCAGATCACGGTCACCCGTACCCTGATCCAGAGCCTCGAGGGCGCTTTGGCCACCTACCACGAGGCCAACAGCTCCTATCCGGATATCGCACTGCCCACCGATCCCGGCCGCGACAACCCGCGTGCCCTCTACCGCGCCCTGTGCAACCTTCCCGAGTTCGAGGGCAGCTTGACCGGTGCTCCGCTGTTTACTCCCAAAGATGACCAGGCGGGTCTGCTGGTGGATACGAACAACTCCAGCGACGAGGAAACCACGACCGAAGACGCCAACGAGCAAGACTTCGGCGATGGCACGGCCACCGGAGATGCTCCGCACGACGACCTGGTCCTCCGCGACTCCTGGGGAAACTTCATCCATTACATGGAGTGGGAATCCCGCACCCAGAACAAAAACGGCCAGGACTACTGGGGCAACGATGTCGAGGCGCGGCGCGCTGTCCGGGAGAGCTTCGGGCTGTGGTCCGACGGGCCGGACCAGATCAACAATATCGGCGACGAAGACGACATCAACAATTGGAACTGAGCACGGCGAGCCGCTTCGAACGGCTGGCGACGAGGCGGGGCACGACCCCGCCTTTGTGCATCCCAGGCTTCCCTGACAGAGGGCCGACCCGTGGGTCATCAAAAACGCGCCGCCTTGGACATCACGCCGATGGTGAAGCTGGAGGGCGGCCTGGAGCTCCGGCTGCGCGGCCTGGTCAAGCTGTACCGTTTGGTGAAGCGCCAGCTCGGCAATCCGATGCGCTCCTCATGGTCCGAGCGACTACAGGCCTGGTCTCGAGGGTTCACTCCGCGAGCCCTGCGCTTGTACCGCCTCGACCACGAACGAAGCTGGAATGACAACCTGTCCGAGCTCTTCAACGCACTCCATGGAATGCTGCCGAACGGGATCTACGGCCAAGCCATCAGCAACAAGCTGATCTTCAGCAAGCAGCTCGCTGCCCACGGGGTTCCCCAACCACGGGTGTTCGGACTGGTGCAGCGCGGGCGCGTGATCGATCTGCGAGGGCGCAGCCTCGGCGGCAACCTGCAGACGCTCGAACCGTGGCTGGACGGGGTGAAGGGCCTGGTGTTCCGGCCGACTTGGAGCGGGGCGGGGCAGGGGATCTTCTTCTTGCGGCGTTGCGACGAGGCTTGGAGGCTCAACGAACACCTGATCGAGCCACGGGCGTTGGAGCAGCTGCTGGCGGGTTTGACCGACTTCATGGTGACCGAGCAGGTCGTGCAGGCTGCCTATGCGCAGAGGATCTTTCCGCGCACGACCAACACTCTGCGGGTGCTGACCCTGTGGACCGATGCTGGGCCCTACGTAGCAGCCCTCGCGCATCGTTTCGGCACGGCCGCCTCGTCGCCCTTGGACAACTGGCACCAGGGGGACGGCGGGCTCAGCGCCTCGGTCGATGCAAAGACTTGCCGCCTGGGCCCGGCCGTACGCCTCGAGAGGCAGCAGCCCTACTGGTATCAGGTGCATCCGGATAGCGGAGCACGCATCAGCGGTGTGCGGGTGCCACGGCTACGCGAGGTCCTCGCGGGACTGGTGGAAGCGGCACGCCAGCTGCCCTATGCTCCTTGCATCGGCTGGGATGTCGTCATCACCGAGACCGGCTACCAGGTATTGGAGGGCAATGCTCCGCCGGGCACCAAGGTCTGGCAAGTGCATCGCCCGCTGCTCGCGGATGCGCGCAACCGGAGTTTCTTCGCCCGCTACGGGATGGCCCGGCCGCTGTAGCGTCGGTCTATGACCGACGAAAACACCGCTCTTGATGCTACCAGCCAGAATCCACGTTGCGACCTCCGCCAGCGCGCCTTCCGGCGCTCACAGAGACTGTCTCAGGGAAGGTTCGAGATATCTGGAGTCGTCGTACGATGACAATTGTGACAAGACTGGGAATCGTCTGGCTACCGACCGTTCTTCTTGTAGGGGCGGGGTTTATCCCCGCCCGCGGGCGAGGGTAAACCTCGCCCCTACATGACAATCCAAAGCAATCCCACGCCTCCAGACGTTCCCTGAGACAGCCTCTCACAGAGCGCCGCTACAGGGCGTCGGGCCTTCCCTACATGCCAAAAAACGCGCGCGCCGTCTGCGTCGTCGCTGCGGCCACCTCGGCGGGATCGCGCTCCATGCAGCGGGCGACCCGGGCACAGATGTGCGGCAGAAAGCGTGGCTCGTTCCGGCGCGGCCGGGGCCGCAGATCTCGGGGCGTCAGGAAGGGAGCGTCGGTTTCGAGCATCAGCCGCTCGAGCGGAACATGGCGCACTGCCCGCTGCAGGTCCTGGCCGCGGCGCTCGTCACAGATCCAGCCGGTGATGCCGATGTGCAGGTCGAGCTCGAGGTAGCGGGTCAGCTCGGCTTCACTGCCCGTGAAACAATGCACCACCGCCGCACGCAAGCCAGAGCGGTACGGTGCCAGAATCTCACAGAAGCGTTCGTGGGCGTCACGCTCGTGCATGAACAACGGCAGACCCAGCTCGCAGGCCAGCTCGATCTGAGCGGCAAACCAGCGATCCTGCTCGGGCCGGGGCGAGAAGTCGCGGTTGTAGTCGAGTCCACACTCGCCGACGGCCACGACCTCGGGCGCGGCGCAGAGGTCACGCAGCAGCTCGATGGTGCCGCCCTGACAGCTCTTGGCATCGTGGGGATGGACCCCGGCAGTCGAGTACAGCACACCTGGCCGTTGGCGTGCGAGCTGCAGGGCCTTCTGGCTCTCGGTCTCGCTGGTTCCAGTCAGGATCATGGCGCCGACGCCGGCCTGCAGCGCAGCGTCTACCACCGCAGCCTGGTCTTTTTTGAAGCGCTTGTTTCCGAGGTTCAGGCCGATGTCGATCAGCACGGAGAAGGCTCCTACAGCACGGCCCGGCCCGACGAGGGCGGTTTACAGCCCGGGGACCTTCTTGCCCGTGCGCAGATCATAGCCACAGCCGACGCAGAAGACATCGCCGGCTCCGAGCGATCGCCCGCAGCTGGGGCAATCGTTGCCGGCGGCGGCGCTCGGAATGCGTCCACTCTTGCGTTCCCCAGGGATGCGGATCACTTCCTGGCACTTGGGGCACTTGGCCTTCTTCCCGGCGAGCTTGTCCGGAACCTTCAGGCTCTTGCCACATGCCTCGCAGGTGACCGGAATTGCCATAACGTCCTCTTGTCTGCGGTTTTGCTGTGACTTTAACCCCGCGATCGCGGCACTGTCAATCCCCGCGCTCACTTCCCGCCGCGGCGGCCTCTTCCTCCTGCACCTTATCGATGTGATGGCACGCGGCGAAGTGCTGGCTGCCCTGCTCGACCAAAGGTGGCGTCTCAACCTTACATAGATCGGTAGCGTACGGGCAGCGCGGATGGAAAGAACAGCCACTGGGTGGATCGATCGGGCTCGGTACGTCCCCCTCGAGCACCTGACGTTCTTTCCGTTGCGATGGCATCTCGACGGGAATCGCCGCCATCAACGCGCGGGTGTACGGATGGCGGGGATTGTCGTACAGAGCGTGCTTCTCGGCAATCTCGACGATCTTGCCGAGGTACATGACCGCCACCCGGTCGCTGATGTGGCGAACCACGCTGAGATCGTGCGCGATGAACAGGTACGACAGGTTGAAGGTCTCGCGCAGATGGGCGAGCAGGTTGATCACCTGTGCCTGGCTCGACACGTCCAACGCGCTGACTGCCTCGTCGCAGACGATGAAATCGGGATTCAAGGCAAGCGCCCGGGCGATCCCGATGCGTTGGCGCTGCCCGCCCGAGAACTCGTGCGGGTAGCGGTTGATGTGGTTGGGATTCAACCCGCAGATGTCCAGCAGCTCCTGGATGCGCTTCTTGCGCTCGGCGGGGACAAAGAGCCGGTGTACCAGCAGACCCTCGCCGATGATCGCACCCACCGTCATTCTTGGATTCAGGCTCGCGTAGGGATCCTGGAAAATGATCTGCACGTCCTTGCGCAGGGCGCGCAGCTCCGCCGCTCCCATGTGGAAGATGTTCTTCCCTTTGAAGATCGCCGACCCCGCGGTCGGGTTCAGCAGGCGCAAGATGGTCCGTCCGACGGTGGTCTTGCCGCAGCCACTCTCGCCGACCAGGCCCAGAGTCTCGCGAGGCTGGATGTCGAAGGACACGCCGTCCACTGCCTTGACCTGCGCCACAACCTGCGAAAACAGGCCCTTGCGGATCGGGAAGTACTTCTTCAAGCCTTGAACGCTCAACAGGCTCATCAGTCGATCTCCCCGAGACGTATGCAAGCAGCCTGGTGGTTGTGGCCGACATCCTCCAGCTCCGGGATCTCCTTACGGCACGCCGCGGTCGCATACGGGCAACGTGGCGCAAAGCGGCAGCCCGGAGGCCAAGCAAGCGGATTGGGAACCGATCCCGGAATCACGTACAGCTCATCCACGTCCGCGTGCATCAGCGGACGCGCTTTGAACAGACCCTTCGTATAGGGATGCCGCGGGCGCTCAAACAGCTCGTTCACAGGCGCCCGTTCGACGATGCGGCCGGCATACATCACCACGACGTCGTCGGCCAGCTCGGCAACCACACCGAGATTGTGGGTGATCAGGATGATGCTCATGCCGATGCGCAGCTGCAGATTCCGCATCAGATTCAGGATCTGCGCCTGGATCGTGACGTCGAGAGCCGTGGTCGGCTCATCTGCGATCAGCAATTTGGGATCGCACGACAAAGCCAAAGCGATCATCACGCGCTGTTTCATCCCGCCAGACATTTCGTGCGGATACTGTTTGATTCGTTCTTCGGGGGCAGGAATGCGCACCAGGTCGAGCAGCTCAACCGCCCGATCCAGCGCCTCCTGGCGCGACATTCCCCGGTGCAGCCGCAGACCCTCAGCGATCTGTTCACCAACGGTAAACACTGGGTTCAAGCTGGTCATCGGCTCCTGGAAGATCATGCCCATTTCGTCGCCACGCAGCGCCCGACGCTCAGCTGCGCTCATCTTCAACAGGCTCTTGCCATCGAAGATGATCTCGCCTCCGACGATCTTCCCTGGTGGTTGCGGGATCAGATCCATCACCGACATCGCGGTCACGCTCTTGCCGCAGCCGCTCTCGCCGACAACTCCCAGGGTACGCCCGCGATGCACCGTGTAGCTGACGCCATCGACAGCCTTGGCCACACCTTCATCGACGTGGAAGTGCGTCTGCAGATTCTTGATCTCCAGAAGCGGTGCTGTCTCTGCGGCAACTTTGTCCTTGTGCTTGTGCTCCACAGCCTTCAGCTTTTTGGACTTGGCCTTCTTGTTGCGGCTCTGCGGTCCCTTCTTGCCCATGTTTCCCCTCAGACCTTCAGCCGTGGATCGAGGGCGTCACGGAGCCCCTCACCGACGAGGTTATAGACCACGATAGACAAGAAAATCATGAAGCCGGGGCACCAGATGATCCACCAGCGGCCGTCGCTCGACACCGTCTCACGCGCATCAGAAAGCAGGCCGCCCCACGACGGGAAGGGGATCATGATGCCAAAGCCCAGGAACGACAAGGCGCTCTCGATCAAGATCGCCGCAGCGATACCGAAGGAGACGGAGACCAGGATCGGAGCCATGCCATTGGGCAGGATATGGCGGAAGATGATGCGGGTGTTGGACACGCCCAGAGCACGGGCCGCCAGCACGAACTCCTGGTCCCCCAGCCGTATGAACTCGCCGCGCATCAGCCGCGCGATACTTGTCCAGCGCGTCAAACCTATCACGATCATGATGTTGAAGATGCTTGGCGGCACGAAGGCGATCACGGTCAGGATCAGCAACAGCGCTGGCACGCTCATCACGATCTCGATCATGCGCATGATGGCGAAGTCGACCCAGCCTCGGTAGTACCCGGCCAGGCTGCCCATGATGATGCCGATGAAGGCCGCGAAGCCCATGGACACGAAGCCCACCGAGAGGCTGATCCGCCCTCCCCAAAGCAGACGAGTCATCACGTCTCTGCCGTTGTTGTCGGTGCCCAGCCAGTGCTTGAATCCGAAGGGGGCGACGCCTGAGTCGGTACCTGAGCTCTCGGCATCTGCGCCAGCCTCGCCGGCTTCTCCCGAGCTCTCTGCGTCTTCCTCGTCTTCCCAGCCCAAGACTCTTTTGATGAGCACCCACGCGTAGGGCTCAGTAAAGCGGTTCAGCGAGTCGTTCTCATTGATGCCGAACGCGACCGGTGCCCAGACCACATCTTCAAGCTCGATGTCCCCATTCTGGATCTGATCCTTGAAGTCTGTCGTCATCAACACCTTGTCGAAAGTCGACCACAGCAGAGCACAAACCATGGCGGGCGCAACGCAGATCAGCAACCGCTTGCCCACGCTCTTCATGCCGAACCAGCTGAGCAGCGGGAACAGGACCACCAGAAGAAGCCAAGCGGGCATGAAGAACGAATCCGTCACATCGAGGTCGTCGAGCATCGGATACATCTCGATCGCATTGAGCTCCACCGGCTTGCGTTCGGGGCGCGGCCCCTTGTCAGCAAACAGGGCTTTGAATGCCTGGCCCAGCTGCACCGCCTGGGCGTCGAGCTGCTTGCGGCGCTCGGGCTCAGAGGTCATGAAGTCGCTCGCGAACAAGGTGCGGGCTTCCGCCAGCAGCGAATCGGCCTGGGCCTGGACCTGCTCGTTGCGTTGGCTCTTCAAGAAGTTGGTCTTGAAGTGCACCGTGAAGTCCAGCTCACTGAGCAGCGTCTCGAACTTCTCACGCAAAGTCCCCTGCGCTAGCCCGACCTCTGTCTCCCAACGCTCCCTGGCGAGCTCCAAGAACGCACTGAGCCGCTGCGTGGTCAAGAGGTTGCCGGGCAAGTCGTAGGCAAAGCTGATCGCCTTGGCAAAGCGCTCGGGCGGCGTCAGATCCTCCAGTTCTTTGACCAAGACCGTGTCGAGATCCACCTCGGTGAAACGGGGGACTTCGGCGGTCAAGCTGTCCAAGGCCGTGAAGACCTCGCTGACCAGGAAGGTGTTCTTGTCCCAGGCCTGGTCGTCGATCTTCCGCTCGCACGGTTCGATAAGCCTCACCAGCTCGAGAGCGGTGTCTTGATCGAGCCGTTCGTAGAGCTCACGAACCTCGATCGAACGTTCTTCCCATGCGAGCCGTTCGCGCTCATAGCGCTTCGCCATGCCCTGCAGGTCGCTGCCGAGGCTCCCAAACACCAGCTCCCGGTAGACTGTCCCGTAGTTCTTGCGGAACACACCACGGATATAGAGCGGCTTGTTGTTGGCGATGAACGGTGCAAAGATCGCCAGGCCGAACAGCAACAACACCAGCCACGCAGCCGCCACAGCCAGCTTGTCCTTGAAGAACTGGCTCTTGACGATGTCCCAATAGCTGCGCCCGCTATATTTCTTTTGCGCGGCCTCCGCGGCTGCTGCTGCCACTTCCTCCGGACTCTGTCCAGAGGCAGAAGGGCTCGTGTCCGACGCACCAGTGCTCATTCCATCACCTCAGTTTGATCGTCGGATTGACCACGGCGTACAAAATGTCGGCGACCAGGATTCCCAGCATGGTCAGGAAGCTGGACATCGTGAAGATCGCGAGGATCACGTTGTAGTCGCGCCCGGTAATCGCATCGAACGAGAGCTTGCCCAGCCCGCGTATGGTGAACACCTGTTCGATGATCACACTGCCCGCGATCATGGCAGGCAGCAATGTCGCGATCAGCGTGATGATGGGAATCAGCGCATTGCGCAGGGCATGCTTGAGCACCACGGTCCATTCCGACAGGCCCTTGGCGCGCGCCGTGCGGACATAGTCCTGACGGATGACTTCGAGCATCGCGCCGCGCTGCTGCCTCGAGATGTAGGCCAGCCCGCCGTAGGTCATGCACAACACGGGCAGAACCAGATGCCAGAGGCGGTCGAGCAGCCATTCGAGGAACGATGGACGGCGGACGACTTTGACTTCGACCTCGACCTGGTCCGCTGGACCCAGGCCACTCACAGCCCCCGCTTCGAGGTCGAGCACGTCCCCTTCTTGAAAGCTCGAGCGGGCACTGATCGAATTGCCCAGGACCTGCCGCCCGGCCATCGAGCTGTCCAGGAAGACCCGCCCGCCATCGAGGTCGACCCCGTCTAACTCGACGAACACCTCAATACTGCCAGCGTCCGAGCCCCCCTCGAGAAGGCTCGCCCGTACTTCGAGGATCTCGCCGTTGTACGGCATCTTGAACCCGCTCTTGAGGTCCCCGTTGGTGGCGGCAAACGGCCCGAAGCGGAGGATCTCGTCGGCGTCGTACTTGTCTGATTTCAAGCCGGTGACGGGAAACCAGTTCCAGTACTGCTCTGCATTGCAGAAATACAGGATACACAGGGTCGCCACGAAGAAGTTGGGCAGGCTGTAGAGGACAAACAAGAAGAACGACATCACCTTATCTACAAAGGACCCTTTGAAGACGGCGGAGAAGATCCCGATGGGGATCGCGATCAAGTAGATGAGGAAGAAGCTGATGAAGTTGAGGGTGACCGTGACCGGCATCCGTTCGATGATCTTGTCTGCCACCGGCCGCTTGTCTTTGTATGACCGCCCGAAATCGAGCTTGGCCATGTTCTTGACCCAAAGGAAGTACTGGACCGGAATCGGCTTGTCGAGATTCCAATCCTTGTGGAATTTCTCGATCAACTCTTTGGCCGCGTCCTGCGAGCCCATGTTGCCCGAGCCGACCCCCAGCTTGGCCGCGGCGGGATCTCCTGGCGCCAGACGCGTGATGCAGAAAATGATCAGAGTCACGCCGACCAGCGTGATCGGCATCAGCATCAAGCGCTTCAGAATGTACGTTCTCACGGGCGGACATCCCCCTTTACTCGCAAATCGCGGCGCCAGGGTGACAACCCTGGCGCTGTGCGTCGCCGCCGCGCACGACGACCTTCAGCCGGACGCTACTGCAGCTCTTTGGGAATGTACCATTCCCACAGCTGGTAGCCGGGACGCAGGGAATAGTGCTTAACGCCGCGGTACTTGCGATGGTAGGCGCCCTTGTCTTTGATGCAGAACAGCATCGTGTAGGGCTGCTGGTCCATGATCACACGCTGCAGCTCTTTGAGCAGCGCTCGCCGCTTTTCGGGGTCGACAGCCCGACGCGATTCCTCGATCAACGCATCGGTCTCTGCATCCCCGAAGCCACAGTGGTTCGAACCACGGTTCTCAGCACCACTGGTGTGCCACAGCTGGTAGGGGTCGCTCTCGGGGCTGGTGGCCCAGCCCAGGGCGCAGGCGTCGAACTTGCGGTCGTACAGGAACTCGAGGAAAGTCGCCCACTCCATCTCCTTGACGTCCATCTTGATGCCGAGACGCTGGAAGTTCTCGATCATCATCGCGTACATCTTGCGGTTGGGATGGGTGGCTGCCACCTGGTAGCTGAGCAGTGTGAACTCGAAGGCCTGTCCGTCCTTGTCGCGGATCCCATCCCCGTCACGATCGAACCAACCCGCCTCCAGCAACAACTCTTCAGCCCACTCAGGGTCGTAGGGCAGGGGCTCGATGTCATGGTCGTAGGCGGGGCCGAAGATGTACTGTGTACCGGTGACCCGCTCTCCGAGCCCGAACAGCACCTCCTTAAGGAACTGGCCGCGATCAAAGCACGCCATCGTCATCGCTTGGCGCACGCGCACGTCGTCGAACGGTGGTTTGCGCGTGTTCCAACCGATGTAGCTCATGTTGCCGTAGTAGTAGGTGCCTTTGCAGTAGTTGGCCAGAAATGCCGGATGGTCGGTCTGCTCCATGTACTGGTCCGAGCCCATGCGCGGCAGGAAGTCTGCCTCGCCGTTCTTGAGCGACTGCAGAGCCGCCACGCGATCGGGGATGAACTTGATCGTGATCTGGTCGAGGTAGCCCGGAGTGCCGCCCCACCAATCGTCATTGCGGGTGAAGCTGACGGAAACACCACGATCCCAGCTCTTGAACTTGTAGCGCCCCGAGCCGATCGGCTTGTAATGCAGCTCGTGCTCGTTGAACTTGCGGCCCCATCCCTCGGGGTCGGTCACCATCTCGTCGTTCGGATCGAAGATGTGCTTCGGCATGATGAACATCTCATGGAACGCGGTCTTGACGTCCCAATACTGCTTGTTCAGCTCAAAGCGGATCGTGTAGTCGTCTATGACCTCGCATACGTCGAGATCCTCGAAGTAGGACCGCAGGCTGGCGGCGTCCACGTGCTTGTTGCGCACCAGGTCGTAGGTGAATTTGACGTCCTTTGAGGTCAAGGGTTTACCATCATGGAAGCGGGCGTTCTGGACCAGGTAGAAAGTAAACGCCGCTTTGCGGTCGACGCGTTCGACTGCATCTTTGGCGAATTCCTCGACCGAGCCGTCGGTTTTGACCAGCGCCCACGTCTCGCCGCGGTCTTCGGACATGCCGATGACCTTGCCGCCGTCTTTGAGGTAGCAGATGTCCTCTTCTGTCCAGCGCTCGGCGATGCCCGGCGTGTACTCGATCAGCTCCCGGTCATAGACGATCAGGCGGTCGAAGATGTAGTCGGAGATGTAGCCGGTGACCGCGCTGTTATCGATGTACTTGTTGAGCAAGTCCGGCTCGGCGCTGAAGATCGCCCGGATGCTGCCCCCCTTGACCGGGTTGTACTCGTTGCCCGCATCCGGGTTCCACGGGTTCCACTCAAGCGGCTCCTGGGCGTTCAGACTGAGCGCGGCCAGCAGCGCGACGATGCCTACGTACAGCGGTGTTCTCATCGAGACGATTTCCCTCATCGAGAAGTGCTCCTGCAATGATCCTTATGACCGCCCAGTATAAGCCGCCAAGCCGGCAGGTCAAGGGCGCTGAGGGCCTCCATTGGCCCCCATGACATGGCTGACGAGAAGGGCTGGCCCGGGATTCACCCCGGCGGCGGCGAGCCGCGCGCGGGCTCGAGTTTTTCTGTGCGATTGCGGAGGCCTGAGGCGTCTACTACGATGAGGCCAGGGGAGGACCATGATGGCAGAAACGCATACCTGTAAGGCCTGCAGCCACAGCTGGCCGGCTGAGCCCCTCCAGCTGTTGCGCTTCTGCCCGACCTGCGGGCAGCTGGCAATGACGCCCCAGGACTACGCGATCTTCAGCGCGTCCCTGTTTGCGGCCAGCTTTGCGATCTTTTTCGTGCTCTTCGATCTCATCGGGGCGCCGAGCGAGCTGCCCGTCCAGCCTCCGACCGAGGCGCACACGGCTGCGCAACCTGAGGTCAGCGGCAGGCCGCCCCCGACTGTTCCCGCGATCGTTTCCGAGCTCCCTCCGCTGCCGGAGCTCCCGGCACAGCCGGAGATCGTGGTCTCGACCCCACCTGCGGCAGACCCGACCCCCGAGGTCCGCACACCCGAACCGCAGGCTCCGCAGCCGGAGACGCCCCCGTATCAGGACGAGCTGGAGGGTTTCTACGCCTACCGTCCTCAGGCGGATGCGGCGCTCAAACGGCTGATGGATGTACCGGAGATCCGCTCGCCGGCACAGCGTATCGAGCAGCTTGAGGAGGCCATCGCCATCCTCGCCACGGCGCAGTCTCAACTCGAAGCGCTGCTCGACTACGAGCTCGAACCGCAGACCCGCAGCCGCTTGGGGGCCTTCCACGGCAACCTCGGACAGGCGCTGGCCTGGGCAGAGCCCTTGCTGCAGGAGACCCGCGAGCATCCTCTGGCCGCGGTCGACAAGCAGGCCGCCCAGCTGCGCCAGAGCTCGATCGCGCGGGAGCTCGAGCTCTGGGAAGAGCTCAGCGCCGACCCGGACTTCGCAGCCTACCAGCGTGAGATCAATGATCGACGCGATGCGCTGCTCGATCAGCTTGCCGCGATCTGGGAAGACACTGAGCGCGCCTCCGCCGGTTTCATCGAGGAGCGCGATTTCGCGCGCGCCACCGCGATGGTGGAGGCCTTCGCTGACTATGGGCTGGCCACCTACGAAGAACGGGTCGCCGCCGCCCTGGCCAGGGTGCGTGAGGCACGCGAAGCGATCGTCGCTGAGCTCGCCGACGAAGTCCTGTCACGGGTCAAACGCTGGCTCTCTGAACGCAAACGGCTCAAATGCAACGACTGCGGCGGCGACGCGTGGAAAAAATGCAGCAAATGCCGTGGCACGGGACGCGTGACGGTGATCAGCCTGACCGGCGGCAGCGGGCAACAGAGTTCCCCCTGCAACCGCTGCGAAGGGACGGGACGACGCGCGTGCACCGACTGCAACGGAGGCTTGCACATCGAAAAGGCCCAGGACCTGGTCGAGGAATACGGCGGGGTCGCGGTCATGACCAAGAGAGATCGGAAGTCGTCCATCGAGGTCACGATGAGCGAAGACCTGCGCAGCGCGTTGGTACGCTGCGAGGTCAAGTATGGGAACGAGGATGACTACACCCGCGAGCGCTCGCAATGGCAGTGGGACGCCGAGGCGGGAGAGTGGATGGTCGGGCGCTGACCGGCGCCAAGGCGCCTTCCGGCGCTCACAGAGGGCCGCTACAGCGCTCGTGCCCGACCCGCGCGCGCCAGCTTCCACTGGCGCCGCTGACGGCGCTCCGCTGCCGCGCGCTGGATCGCAGCCAGCATGGTACGCTCGCGAGTCTGCATGCCTCGCGGCTGTAGCCGCAGGTAGGCGGTGAAGAAGCGGCGCTGCAGGCTCCGCCGCACTCCCAATCCCTGAAAATCCACCGCCTCCAACAGCTGCGCAAGATTGCCGATCCGGCGTCGCCAGCTGAGCCGTCGCCAGAAGAAGGTATCGTCGAGGTCGAGGAACAGGCACTCGCGCCCCTGAGGACCCGCCCGCAGCATCAGATTCGGCGGCTTGAGGTCGCGGTGGTACACGCCCTGCCGGTGCAAACGACCCAACTGCCGGCCCAGCTCGGTGGCCAGATCGTGCTGGGCGCGCGCAGGCATCTCTGCCAGCCGCCGTTGCAGGAAGGCGTCGAGCAGCTCCCCATCTTCGACGAAGCGGGTCAGCAACCAGGCCTGGCGGAGCAAACCCCAGCGACGCTCTTCAAACAGCGCCAGCGCCTCCGGAGTCGCCAGGCCGCGCACCTGCATGCCGAGCGCCGCGATCCAGGCCTGGCGCGCGCGGCCGTGGTAGAACAACGCCTGCAGCTTCTCGGTCCAGAATGTGCGGCAGCCCTTGACTACGACGCCCGCCGCAGCAAAGGGCGCCGGCAGATGACGCACGGTCGTCCGCCGGCTCAGCTTCAGCAGCTGTCCTTCCTTGCGCCGGTGCCGAGCGAGCACGGCCAGCAGCTCTTCCCTGGAGTGCTGGCGCTGCCGCCAGATCCGGTATCCGTCGGCCTGCTCGACGACATAGCGGGAAGAGTTGAGCAGACAACGGCGGGTTCTGCTACGCAGCCGCACGCGGTGCTGGCGGCGCATCGCTCGGCCGACCCGGATGGCGAGGCCGCGTAGGCGCCGCCTGTCAACCCGACCGTCGAGCTCTCGCAGGTAGGCCTGCAACAGCGCGAAGCAACGGCTGCGGCTGAGGCACGCCTGCAGGCTCCGCCCCAGGCGCGCGAGGTCGTCCAGACGCCCACGCGTCTTGCAAAGCGGCCAGCTGAGCTTGTGGAAGTCCAGCAACGCCAGCTTGCCGCTCTCCAGCAACAGCAGGTTGCCCGCATGCAGGTCCCAGTGGACCGCCCCCCCTCGGTGCAGACGGCCGACCAGCTGTCCGAGCCCGCGCAGCAGCGCGAGCAACGCACGACTCCCGCGGGCAACCTCCTCCTCCAGAGCATCGGCCAGCTCACGACCGAGCCCCACATCGCGGGTGATCAGTCCTCCGTGGCCACCCGGTCCATCGGCCGCAGCCAGCAGCTCGGGGACGGGGAGCCCCTGGCCCGCCAGCCGACGCAGGTTGCGCGCCTCGGTGCGCGCGCGCCCTCCCCGAATCCAGGCCTTCAGGCGCTCTGCCAGACCGCGGGGATGGAAGTGCTTGACGAAGTAGATGG
This sequence comes from Planctomycetota bacterium, assembly GCA_029260765.1. Lineage (GTDB taxonomy): Bacteria > Planctomycetota > J058 > JAJDCP01 > JAJDCP01 > JAJDCP01. Next base: position 73,689 of record JAJDCP010000165.1, on the reverse strand, counting down.
CCCCTCCGCGCTCTACCCGCAGCACCGTGCGCACACGGTTGTGCTTGACCAGCACGACGCCTGGTTGTTCGGTGAGCTCCGCGAAGTCTTCGCTAAGGCTGTGGACGAGCGCGTCCGCGCCCGGCTCGTGCTCCCAACGGAAGCTCGGGAAGGGCCGCTCACGGTGGGGAGTGGAAATGGCCATCGGCCCGCCCGCCCAAAGAAACGCCCCCGTCACTCATACGAGCCGGGGACGCAAGAGGTCACTGGGTCCGTTGACTGCGACTCAGCGACGCAACTCGATATCGCCTTCCAGACCTTCGACGGCCCCACCGTCAACGATCACGTCGACGATCTCGACCTCGACAACGTCGGAGAAGGTGTAGCCGGTCACATCACCGGCTTCATTGCGCAAAGTCTCGCTGACTTCCCAACCCTCGTGCCAGACGACCATCGTGTACACGCCGTCGGGAACGTTGCTCAGCTCGAAATTGCCATCGGCATCAGTGACCGCGTAGTAGGGGTGGTCGATCACGTGGATCCAAGCAGTCATCCAGCTGTGGCCCGCGTCGCAGCGCAGCTCGATGCTGCCCGCCTGAGCGAGCTTCTCTTTGTTCTTGGCTCCTTCGAGCGGCTGCGGAATGTTGAAGGCCGTGTCGGAGCCCAGATAGGCATGGATATTGTGCAGGATGGGGTCACTGTTGGTGATCGTGATCTTCTTGCCGACCTGGCTCAAGACCACATGCGGATCGTACTGGCAGCCCGACTGGTCGATCACGGCCTTGCGCAGTTCTTTGTCCCACTCTTTGCCGGGGGTCGACATGTCGTAGTCGGCGAGGTAGACCACCGAGTACTGCACGCCCATGTTTTCGGGGTTGACGACCAGGCGACGCGAGTCTTTCGGGCAGGCGCTCCCGGTCATTTCGGCGCCTTCGCAACAGGTCTCGGCGTTCTTGTTGGCTTCGAGAATCAGAGGTCCAGGCACATCACCGGGCCAGACGACCCGACCACTGATCGTGGTGCCTTCAAAATCCTCAGCTTCCTGGTATTCCTGGGCGACGCACAGGCTGCCCAGAGCGAGCACGGAAATCAGTGCCAGGCTCAGCGCTCTCATAGCGTTCTCCTCACAGGTGTTGTGGTTCTCATTCGGTCCTACCAAATAGGACGGCTCCGCAGCCGTCCTATTCAGTCTCAACGATTGTGGCGATCTCCAGATGGATCGATGAACTCGAAGTCGGGCTTGAGCAGGTAGCGACGCAACAGATCGATCTCGTGCTGACGCCAGGCGGCCTGCTCCGGCTCGGCCTGCAGCAACTGCTCGAGGCTGACCTCGTCCTCGTCCTCGTCGTCCGGCTTGGTACCGAGCTCTTCGGGATCACGCAGACCCGCCTCGTATTCGCCCTCTTCGCCGTTCAGGTAGGGGAACAGCCGCCCTACTCGCTCGCTGAAGGCAAAGAAGATCTGCACCATCTTGGTGCCTGGCTGGCGATGCTCCGGCACTGTGATCCAGGTGCGCACCCAATCAGTCCGCAGCCTCTCAGCAGTCAGGCCCAGCGTCGGTGCTGAACGATCCGACCCGACGTGGCAGTTCTGGCACTGCACGGTGATGAACTGCTCGGCCCACTCTGTTTCTTCAGCCGTCAGAGGCTGGTCCGCGCTGTACTCGAACGGATAGGGCACGCCCGCCATGGCAGCGAAGTACGCGGCGAGCCTCTCGGCCTCGAGGTCGCTGAAGCCGAACGTCGGCATGCGCACGTTCACCAGGGGCCGCAGCTTGTAAGGCTCTTTGAGGAATTCAAACAGCCACTGCGAGCGCACTTTCTCACCCTCATCGGGCAAGATCGGCGGCGCGTTGGCCTTCTCGGTGGCCGGGAAGATCGGCCGCCCATTCATGTGGTCGACCATGTCGCGGTAGGCGCCCTCTCCCAGCCCACGCACCTGCAGGCTCCGCACTCCGGCGTCGCTCAACAGCTCGATCAACTTCTTGGAGGCGCCTTCGACCACGTACTTGGATGTCAGAATCCCAGCGTGGCTCGCCAGAGGTTCTTTCATGCCGTTGGGCAAGGCCTCACCTGCGATGTCGTCCCAGAGATAGGACGCCAGACCGTAGTCGCTGCCCACGAACTTCATACCGTCCGCATTCGCCTCGAGCACGAAGCCCTGCAGGATCTTGCCGTCGGTCGTCTTGAAGACATCCCCTTCGAGCCAATAGTGGTTCAACGGCCGCAGGTAACCGGTCTCTTGCCCATTGCGCAGGAAGGCCTGCGCCGCCAGAAGTGCCTCGACCTGTGCCCGCAGGGCCTGCTTGGCGGGGTTGTCCTCTTCGCCTTCGTACTGCCGGCTCTCGGCCTCTGCCCAGCGCGTGAAGAAGGCTCCGATCTCTGCAGTATTCGCACCCGCGGCTGCTGTCGCGTACTTGTCGTCCGACGAACGCCAGTCTTTGTCACCGCCTACTTTCGCGAGCAGGATGCTGAGGTTCTGGCCAAAATTGACGTCCGTTTGGAAAGACTTCGCCAGCTCGCGGTTGCTCTTGAACATAGCATTCACCGCGGCGACTCCGGCGGGATCGGGCGTCTCCGGCAACTCCGATGACCACTTGCCTGCGGCCTTCGCGGCGGCCACATAGGCCATCACACTCCGCAGTGTCTGCGCGTATTCGCTCGCCGTGATCTTGGCGAAGTCACGTACACCGCGTTCGAAGATCTCGGTCTCTCCGAGCACCGCGAAATCCCAGACCGCCGCGTCAAAGGCAACTTCTTGCGGTTGCCCCATGGTCTCGATCAGCCTCTCGAGTTGCGCACGCATGTTGTCGAGCGTGCCCGTCTCGTCGCTGCTCGCTACGCCGGCGATCACCTCGAGCACATCTGCGATCGCCCCCTCATCCGGGGGCAACAGATAGGTCTCGACTTCGTTGCCGATGTAGTGGCAACCAGCGCAGTTGTATTCTCGCACGATGCGGCGACCGTCTTCGATGGCGCGCTCATGCTCGTCGAGATCGTAGAGCATCTCTTCGGGGATCGGCTCTTTCACCCGACCGAGCAGGAAGCAGGTCAGGGCCTCGGCTTCGTCACGCGTCAGATCGTATTGCGGCATGCGCAGCCGGTCTTTCTCGAACTTGGTCATCATGTTGCGCGGACGCTCATCGCCTGGCAGCCGACCGACCATACCGAGGTAGGGGTTGCGCTCGACATCTTCCTTGGCGAGCGCCGCGGCCCCGTGATGCGGAATCACGTCGTAGATGCGCGGATTGAGGATCTTGGTCAGGAACCAGTCCTGCTTGTTGTGCTCGAGCGTGTGAGGCCAGAAACCGAAGTCGAGCTTGTCGAGCTCCTTGCTGCCTTCATAGGTCAGCTCGGTCCCGATCGGCTGGGCATCGAGGTAGCCGTTGATGTTGTGGCAACCGAAGCAGCCGTAGCGGTTCATCGCGTCGTTGCCCACGAAGTCGAGCAACGCATCATCATCCATCGAAGCCGCCTGTTCGCGGGCCTCGAAATGCGCCATGTTGTCGCTCATCTTCTGGTAGGTCATGTAGCGGAGCATTTGCTTCCGCACGCGCCGCGCCACCTCGTCATCGCTGAGCGCGGCGACCTCGGCGGCGATGCGTTGATCGCGCATCTCACGCCGCTCCTGGATCGAGACCTCCTCCCCTTCTGCGGGGGCATCCGGCGGCTGCAAGCCACGCTCCATCGCGATCAGGTAATCGCGCAGGTCGCCTGCACGCTGCAGCACCATGTAGGCCAGCACCTGATCTTCGACGCCCTGCATCACTTGTTCGTCGCTCATGGCGGCGACGGCAGCCTCGGCATCGGCTCGACTCTGCCCCTCAACCTTGACCAGCATGTCGACCAGCTCACCGCGGCCGCTCTCGACGGTCTGTCCGTAGACCTGGCCGGACAAGATGTCCTGGCGGAAGTAGCTGTCCTCGCGGAAAAGCATCAGGTAGTTGGCGAGCACGGTCGCCTCGTCATCGCTCAGCCGCAGGTCGGGCATCACCGTGTCAGACCAGTGTTTCTTCGGGTTTTTCAACCAATCGAACAACCAGGCCGGCGAGAGCTTGCTGCCGACCTTGGCCAGGGAAGGTCCGTGCACGGAGCTGCCGAGCCCGTCGGCTTCGTTCTGGTGACAACCCAGGCAGCCGAGCCCCTTGAAGGCGTTACGGCCTTCGAGGACCAGCTGCTGTGCGGCCGGCCAGGCTTCAGCCGGCCCCTCGTAGTCGTCGCCACGCGCCTCGACCTCGAGCCACGCACGCAGCTCGGAGACTTGTTCAGGACCATAGCCCAACGCAAAGTCTGGCTTGACCAGCTCACGTTCGACAGTCTGCCCTGTCTCGGTCTGCGGATCGCGAGGCTTCAGAATCAGGTGGGACAGAGCGCGCACCATGGCCTCTGAACGCAAGATCGCGTCGCCCGCATCGCTGTTGAGGTTTCCAAAGAAACGGGGCATGTGGCTGTTCGGGCGGAAGGTCTTGGGGTACCAGATCCAGCGCTCGAGGAAATCGACGCCACGCTCGACCTTCTGGCCTACGTGGCGCAAGTCTGGACCGGTCTTGCGCACGTCGACATCGACGCGCAGACCGGGCAGGTCAATCTTATGGCAGGCGTAGCAGCCCTTCTTCTCGACCAGCTCACGGCCTCGGTTCAGCAGGTCTGCGCCGGGGATGACCTGTTCCTGCTGATGGCATTTGGAGCACGAAGCGCTCAGGTACTTGTTCGGAAGCTGCGGCCAGTCCCAGTAGTGGTCCATGTCCGCCATCCAGACCGCGTGGTAGTTGTACTCTTCATCCCAGGCGTGCTCGACCTGTTGCTTGCTGAGCAGCTCGTTGTACAGCTCGCTCTTCTCGACCTCTCGGGGCTCTCTCCCCTCAGCTTCTGCAGCAGCGTTCTCGTCGGCCTGCAGGACTGCATAGGTCGCATCAAGCGCTGCGAGCCGCGGGTCTCCGTGCCCACTTCCATACCCATCTCCGTTGCCAGCAGCCTCGTCATGCTCGACGGCGTCCGCCCGACCATTGGGGATATGTGCCGCATGGACGAAATCCAGCCGGTGCCCATTTCCCTGGTGGCAGACGGTGCAACCGAACTGCTTGACCGGGTGGGTCCCCCCAAGCATCAGGTTCTGATGGGGATGGGTCTTGTACGGATGGGCCACGATGTCTTCAGGATCGTCGTAGTCGCCATCGCCGTTGAAGTCGAGTCCCTGCTCGAAGCCCGCTTTGTCGATGGCCTGGTGGCAGGTCATGCAGTTCTCGACCTTGCGGACGTTGTTGAAGTTGTAGTCGTTGAACAGGTTGGGAGTGATGACTCCTTCGACCACCAGATTGGGCGCGAGGAAGTCCATCATCGGCGCGTCGACGAAAAGGTTGAACCAGTGCGTCTCGTGCGCGAGTTTGTCTTCCATCCGATCGCGCTCGGACAGCATCTCGCTGCGCTCACGCTCGAGGCGCGTCAAGTCGGCGAGCATCTGGTCACGTTGCAGGATCAAAGCATCGAGCTCGCCTTTCCGCAGCTCGTAGTCTTCGAAGTAGTTCGCGACCCGGTATGCGTCACGTGCGTAACCACCCTGCAGGGCCGAGGCGGCCTGCGGATGCACGTACACCTTCTCATCGGTGCTTCGGCGGTCGGTGTCGAGGACCGCCTTCTCGATCTGGAAGACCATGTTGTTGGCCATAAAGACCCGCCCCCTGGCGGCCTCGATGGCAACCTCCAGCGAATCGAGACGGGCGGCGTTCTCGCCGAGCAGGTCCTTCGCCCTCTGGATCTTCCCATCGAGATCGGCCAGGGCTTCGGTGTCCAGAGTCTCGTTGGTTGCGGCAAGGTCCGCACGCAGCCGGTTGATGCTCGCTTCGCGGAAGTTCTGCTGGATGGGTTTCCATTCCCGGACCCAGTCAGCGATCACCATCCAGGCGATGGTCAACAACATCAGCCCACACGAAAACGTGAACAGGATGTGCATGAACTTCTTGTTGTAGGCTTTGTCGCGTACCCCTTCGAGATTCAGGGGACCGCCAGTAACCACGTGCCAGGGACGATCTATGGCCGCCGGAGGCCTGGCCTTTTTCTGGCGCCGTTTGACGGCAGCTTTGGCCGCCAGCGCGCGCTTCTTGGCAACGATGGCGGCAGCGTCGACTTGTTCGCTCATGTGTGCTGTTCTCCCGCGGTCGACAGGCTCAAATGTTGAAGAAGTACTCAGGGATCGCGACGATATACTTGAGATTCATGCTCCACCGGAGCAACATCTTGATCGGTAGCGAAGCCAGCATCAGGAACAGGAAGGCCATCACGTTGTAGCGAACGAAGCCCATCTGTCCGTACAGCTTCTTGAAGATCGTCTTGGCCATTAGGGGTGGTAGTAAGACCAGGTATCCCACGCAGGCCAGGATGCCAAGACTCTCTCGAACCAGGATGTTTGAGGGCAGCGGCACGTTGAGGAATTGCGCCCAGAAGTACTCCGACAGGTTCACGTTGACGAGTGGTTCGAGCTTGTGGACATCCCACTCTTCGAAGAACCCGAAGAAGTTCCAGTTCGGACCGCGCAGGAAGGTGCCCAGCACGATCAAAGGCACCCAGAGCACCAAGAAGCCGTACAGGAAAGTACCGACCGCAAACGGACGCTCTTTGAACGTATAGTAGCCCGAACCCTTGCGGTTGGGATCGATGTACGGCAAAGCGCACAAGCCTACAATGATCAGTCCAGGCAGCACCACACCGGCCAACCAGGGGTCGAAGTAGACCAGCATCTCCTGCAGTCCCAGGAAGTACCAGGGGGCCTTGGCGGGGTTGGGCGAACGGGTCGGGTGTGCCGGTTGCTCGAGAGGCGCCGCCAGAGCAACGGACCACACGATCATCAACACCATCAACACGACCATCGCGATCAACTCGGAATAGACCAGGTCCGGCCAGACCCAGACCTTCTGCTTGCCCTCGCGGTGCTCGATGCCTGGCAGGCCCTTCTCGCGCAACATGTCGTTGACTGCAGCTTTACGCAGTCCCAGCCAGGTAAAGAACCCGACCGTGACCATCATGATCGTGATCGGCACGTTGTCCGGCTTCATCAAGACCTTCGAGAAGTTGGGGTCTGACAGTCCGAGCGCGTAGAACGCGACGAACAATACGACCCCAACCATCGCGACCTTGGGGCGGGTCAGCCAGCGGATCTTCCACAGCAGCAGGAAGAGCGCCAGATGCGAGCCGAAGAAGATGAACTTCGGCCCCACCAATGCGTCGATGGTTGTCTTGATAATTTCCAGGAGCCCTTCCATGGCATCTCCCCACATGCAGCATTGCCCGGGTGCTCAGGCTTCGATCTCAATTCTAGAATGTCTTGCAGTCGACAGATGCGGCCCCTACAAGGGCCCGGAGATTCCCCCGTCCTTACGCACCCGCCAGAAGTGCACTGCCATGAAGCCCGCCGCAATCAGCGGGAACAGCACGCAGTGGTACACATAGAAACGGATCAAGGTCCCCTCGCCCAGAATGCGCCCGCCGATCAGTCCGTAGCGGGCGTCTGAGCCAACATGGATCAAGTTGATGTCGTTGATCTTGATGAAAGCGGCACCCGGCCCCTCGTAGCCTGCCACAGGTGTCGCACGTGCCATATTCGATCCGACGGTGATGGCCCAGATGGCCAACTGGTCCCAGGGCAGAAGGTAGCCGGTGAAGCTGAGCAGCAGGGTCAGAGTCAGCAGGATCACACCGACAACCCAGTTGAACTCACGCGGCGGCTTGTAGGAACCGGTAAGGAACACGCGCAGCATGTGGAGCCAGACGGTGATCACCATCGCGTGGGCACCCCAACGGTGCATCTCACGCATCACCCCGAGGGGCACGTGATCGCGCAGCGACTGGATGTCGTCATAGGCGAACTGCGTCGTTGGCCGGTAGTAGAACATCAGCAACACACCGGTGACCGTCAGCAGCAGGAACAGGAAGAACGAGATCCCGCCCATGCACCAGGTGTAGCTCAGCCGCACGCCCGATTTGCGCAGTTTGATCGGATGCAGGTGCAGGACGACGTTTGTCACCACCGCCAGCGCCTGGTTCCGAGGCTTGTTCGAAGGCGAGCCATGCCGGAAGACCGACTTCCAGATCGCGGACTCGACGATCGTTTTCTTTAGATCCAAAGCCATGCTTCAAGTCTCCGGAAATGATTCATCTGCGCTCAGAGCGGGAGATAGGCGTCGGGGCTGATCCACTGCCCCTTCTCGTGTTGAAACTTGCGTCCCTTGTCGACCAGAACCTGGCCGTCATCGGCCAGTGCGATTGCGAAGCGCTCGAGCGGGCGCGGCGCGGGTCCCTCGAAGTTGATGCCCGTCTCGCGGAAGCCGCTGCCGTGGCAGGGGCACTTGAACTTGGCCTCCGAAGCGAGGTAGTTCGGCGTGCAGCCCAGGTGCGTGCAGATCGTCGAGAGAATGTAGACGCCCGGAACGCCGGGCCTGTCAGACATCGGGTCCGATGGTGTTCGGATCACCCAGAAACCGTTGGGCTTGAACGCTTCGTTGACTCCATCAGCCAGTGCGGTCGGATAGCCGATCTTGAACTTCGTCTCTTCGATGTCGAAGGGGAAATTCGGGAACAAGAAGCGCACACAGATGTTCAGGAAGCCTGCCATCCCGAGGGCAAACAGCGTCCAGCCTGCGGCCGCCCAGGTGAGCAGCTTGGCAAATCCGCGCCGCGTCGTGGCGGCCTCAGGAAAATCAGGCAATCGGGCAGTCATCAGCGAGCTCCTTTCGCCAGGGCGGGTACGCACGGAATCTGGGAAGCGGGGATTCTACACCATTCCCCCGGCAATCCCCAAACCCTGTTGCGGCTTTTCTGCGTGTCTCTTTGCATCTTTTTCGCGAAACGCCCGCGTACTCCATCAGTGTTCGTTATCTTCTGCCGCCAGACGCGCTTCGATCGTTTGGACAGCACGTCCAGCTTCCTGCGCGACCCGATCTTCGGGCCTCGTGTAATCACCCAACGGAGCCAGACACAGAGTCAGCAGACCCAGCGCGATACCGGCCATGCTCAGCTGGCTCTTCTTCAGCACCAACGCGAGCAGAAACAAAAGCCCGGTCAAGCCCAGCAAGCCAAAGACCGACAGCTCAAGCACGCCGAAACCAGCTTGTTTCTCTGGCGCGTCAGCACTATCCGCTGCCAACTGCCGCAGTAGGGGGACCTCTTCAGCCCCGCCCACGCGTCCCAGGGCTTTGCAGGTATCCACCAACAATTTCTGCACCGACTCGCGGGGGACATCGCCTGCAGGAACGCTGTCCTGGACTTCCATCGGCAGGAAGGCCACCTCCGCGTCGAGATTCTCTGCGTAGGCCCGCCGGATCTGCTTCTCGACAAAGTCACGATCGGTCAGCCTGCGCAAGATATGCAGACCGGAGGCGTCGTCGAGCTGGCTCAGGATCAAGGCCGCATTCCAGCCGACCTGGAAGTCCTGGCTGGACAGCTGACGCTGGCCCAGCTTGAGCGCCACGCTCCGTACATCCTGACGTTCGGCCTCGGGCTTCTTCTTCTCGCGCTCGGCAATCCGTGCGACAGCGAGCAGCGCAACCTTCTGCAGGATGGGCTTGTCACTCTGCGCAAGCTCGAGCAGCGAGTCGACCTCGTTCGGGGTTCCGATCATGCCCAACGCCAGCCCGGCATGCGCCTGCACTTCGCCATGAGGCGAGCTGACAGCTGTCGCCAACACCGGACGCGCCTCGTCCCCGAGCTGTCCCAGCGCCAGAGCCAGGTAGGCGCGCGTCGCAACGGGCAGCTCTTCATTCTCGAGCAGCTGCCCGAGCTGTGCCGCCAAACCTGGCGTGGCCGCCCGGTTGGGACGCGACAGAGACATCGCGAGCTCAAACGCACATTGGTCGCGGCGGCGCTCGTCATGGGTGGTCTGGATCTCCGTCAGCAGATCCGGAGCGCTGAGGGTCTCGCCGCCCAGAACTCCGAACACGGCGTAGATCGCGACGCACACCAGCACGATCAAGAGCGGAACGAAGAACAGCTGGGGCAGCTGCCGCCAGAAAGGCTCGGCCTTGACCGGCTCGGGGCCGCTGGGCAGATCGTGTTGTGGTGTGCGGACGTCGGCCTCGCTCATGGCGCGCCTCCTGCCATCGTCGGAGCTTCAGTGGGCATCACATCGCACATGGGACAATCCGGCTCCGCTTCCTCTGAGAGTCCGACAGGCGCCCGCAACAAGAACAGGATGCCCAGAACTACGGTCAAAGCGCCCGCAAGGCGCTGAAAATTGAAGCGCGTCCGTGCCCGCACAGCCACACCCGCCATTCCCAGCGCAGCCAGGGCAGGGAAAGTGCCGAGGCCGAATGCCAGCATCACCAGGGCCGCCTCAGGAACGCTGCCGGTCGTCGAAGCCATGACGGCAGCCGCGTAGACCATACCGCAAGGAATGAACCCCGTCAGCACGCCCACTCCAAAGGGTGCCCAGGGACGCCTGGACATACGCAGCCCCCCGACCAGGCGCGAGAAACCGCTGAGAGGAGCGCCAGGGCGGGCCGCCGGCAGACGGAGAACACCGAGGTGGAACAGACCGAGGACGACCATCACAGCTCCTGCCACGTAACCGGCTGCTGCCTGCATCGAGCCCAGCCAGCCGCTCGCGGCCAAAGCCGCCCCGCTGGCACCCGCGACCATCCCCATGAACACATAGGTGAAGGTGCGTCCCGACGACCACATCAGCTGGCGCAGCAGCCGCTGGCCTACTCCGCGACTTTTGGCACCGAAACCCAAAGCGAAGCCGCCGCACATTCCCAGGCAATGGGGCGAGCCCAGCAGGGAAAGGAGGAAAGCCGAGCCGAGTTTCAGTCCGAGAGCTTCCACAGTTTGAACCTGGACTTTGTGATTTTTTTCACAAAGTAAAGCCAAAGAAAACCGGCAGTACCGGTGTGATCGAGGTGCGCAACCAGTCTTCAGGCCCGCCCGCCCGCTGACCGTCTCAAATCCAAGGGTACTCCTGCCCCGACGAAGTGCAAGCGTTTTTCGGGCCGCGAGTGGGGAATCAGACCTTATTTCCCGCCCGTCCCCGTCCATCCTTCAAGCCGATCCAGGCTGGATCACGCTCGAGCGGAACCACCCGCACCTTTTGTGCTATTCTGGAGGCCGAAACTAGGTGTCCGGGAGGACGACCTTGGGACAGACGTTTGGTCAGGGATTGTGTGGCATCCTCGCTGAAGAGCTCGACGAGGAAGCCAAGATCCGCTTTCTCATCGAGTTCGGTCAACGGGCGCGATTGGGCTGCTTCCGCGAGGTCGTCGGCCAGCGCGTGCTGCAGGTCGAGACGCGCCGTGGCAAGACGCGCAACTTCTGGCTCGACCCCTGGGAAGCGGTAGGCATTGTCAAAGAGGCCCGCAAAGCTCGAGGCTCCGCCCCGTTTTCCTTCTTCGATGCCCTGGAGCCGAACGCCAACATTCTGGTCACAGGTTACCGGGGACCGCGCCAGTTGTGTCTGGAATCTGTCGGTGAGATCACGATCGGCAGCCTACCGAAACAGATCACACATGTGAAACGCGTGCTCAACCGCACCTTACGAGATGAAAATGCGGATGAGTTGGTCCTCGAGTTCTACAAGAGCTACCTGGCCGATCTCCAAGTCGCCCGGAAGCACTTGCTGATCTTCATGACCTGACCCCCTCCCGGCAGCCTGCCAACCCCGCTGGGACAAGCAGAGGCAGAACTCCCTCAAACCAGGCGATCTCTGCGAGCCTGTCGGAGCACTCGCTTCACAGAGCACTACGGCGGCGAGCCGCTGCCTTCGTTGTCCTCCTCGACGGCCATCCGGGCCACCTGCGTCGTCCGCCTTGGCATCGACTCACCGGCGCAGCACTCCGTTTCACGACTTCTCCGTCACACTCTTAGACGCGCGCACGGTACAATTCCTCTGTAGGAGGTCCACCATGTCGCAAGTCGCCCGCATGTTCGATCTGGTGATCGGATTCCCGCATAGCCACAACCTGCCTGTCGTGCCGCCATTGCCCGTGGTCGGCTTCGTGCTGGGCGGAGACTCGCAGGTTCTGGTCAATGGCATGCCGGCCGCACGCCAGTTCGACTGGGGTGTGGCCATGCCGTGCACCGGGCCGAACATGTTCATGGTCATCATGACGAAGGCCAGTCCGCTCTCTACGGGCCTGCCGGTCGCAACGATCTTCGACATGACGCTCCATTGTGGTCTCACGCCAGGCCTGATCATCACCGGCAGCCCCAACACCCTCGCCCTGCCCGCCGCAGGTGGTGGGGGCGGAGGCGGTGGCGGTGGAGGCGGCGGCGGTGCCGGGGCAGGTGCGGACGGAGCCGCGAGTGCTGCCGACAAACTCGGCATGAGTGAGGCGGAAAAGAAGAAGGCCGCCGAGGCCGGCAAAAAGGGCGCCACATCGGAAACCGATGGCGATGGCAAGGGCAAGGGCGCCGATGAACCGAGGCGTCGCTTCCGGCGCCGGCCGGCTGCTGGAGGAAGCTCCGGTGGTGGTGGCGGTGGAGGCGGTGGGGGCGGAGCCGCTGGTGGCGGTGGAGGCGGAGGCGGAGCCACTGGTGGCGCGGGCGGTGGCGGTGCCGGAGGAGGAGGTGCTGGAGGCGCCGGAGGCAGTGTCCCCAGCCCCTCGAGCGCGGACTCCTCCCCCAATCCACCCACAGATCCGTCCAAACGCAAGATCGTGGTGATCGCCAACCCCGGTCCGGTCGAGAATGGTCTGGCGGGAGCCTATCGGGAGGGCGGCGAGCTTTCTGAGATCTTGAAAACCAAACCCGAGTTCCAGGTCGACCTGAAGCGCTCGCCGCAACAGAACGGCTTCGTCAACGTCGACAAGACATCGGTGAACACGTCGATGGAAGGCTGCTTCGTCTTCCATATCGCCTCACACGGCGTGTTGGACGGCAACAAGGGCAAGTTGGTTCTCAAGCAGGATCAGAACGCCTGGTACGGCCCCGACGACGTGCAGAAGGCGCCCCAGGCCCTGGTCTACGCCGACTGCTGCGACACCCTCAAAGGCAGTGAAGAGCTGCTCGGCAAGGCGTTCGTGGGCAAGGGCTCGCACCACTACATCGGCTTCAACGTCCCGATCAGCGACGCCAAGGCCGTGTCGATGTGCAAAGAGTTCTACACCAAGTGGCTGAACGACTACGCGGCCGATCCGGCCAAGATTCCCGACGCCTACAACAGCGTCGCACCGAAATATCAAGATCTCAAACCGCAGCTGATCTCGAACAACAACCCTCCCCCGATTCCCGAGCCGAGCGCTGCCAACACCCAGACCTCGGCCCCGCCGGAGGGAGAAGAGGCCAAGTACGACTGGTACAAGGGCATCATCTCCGGCAAGGGCCTCTTCACCGAGACCCCGATGGACATGAATGTCATCGGCTTGCGGGGCTGGCTGAACGGCGCGGTCGTGCCGAACACCAAAGACTCCTACAACGACACCATCGCGGTGATCTGGAAAGACAGCGCGGGCAAGAAGAGCGTGCGCGAATATGTCGGCTCGACCGACCCGGGCGCCTTCTCGAAGTTCTACTCCGACAAGGGCGACGCCCACCTGTGCGAAGGCCAATACGACTACAAGGTCGGCACCCACAACGACTACACGGCGATGAACCAGGGGAACCAGGTCAAGGTCTGGCGCGACAAGGACAAGTCGGGCACGCGCGAGGGCGGCGAGATCGAGGAAGACGGCTGGTTCGGCATCAACATCCATGCGGCGGGTACAGGCAGCAGTGTGGGGAACTGGTCCGCGGGCTGCCAGGTGATCAAAGGGGGTAAGGATGGCCCAGAGTTCAAGGAATTCATCGGCCTGATGCAGAAGGACGCCGACCAGAAGATCAAGTACACCCTGGTTGAAGGCAAGAACCTCACGGGGGGCGCGCCTTCGACGACCGGCACCACCCCCGGAGGCACCACCGCCGGAGGAACCACGGGCAACACCGCCGGAGGAACCACAGGTACCACCGCCGGAGGAACCACAGGCGCTTCAGACCGCAGCAGTTCCGGACAAGATGCTCCGACCGACAGCAGCGAGCCCAAGAATGACAAGGTGCCGAAGAATGGCGAGTTGAACCCGAAGATCATCCAGGTTCTCGAAGCCTTCCCCACCGATGGCACCCACACCTACAACTGGGGTAGCTACGGCGGCTGCACAGAAGACCTCCGCTATCAGGGCGGTACGCTGCTCGCCGGCAACGGCCAGCGCCAGAGCTACTGCTGTGGGCAGTCCTTCGAAGCCTTCTTCAAGGCATGGAAGTCCTGGTCCGGCGGCGGCGACGACTTCACCATAGCGGGGCTTGACCGGACAGAGCTGGGCAAACTGCAGAAAGACTGGTTCGTCGCAACCGGCAAGCGCAAAGGCCAACAGGACGCTCTCGTTCCGCGCAACCTCGGAACCGCCGTCACGCTCGAGAACGCACAGCCCGGAGACCTTTGCCAGTATTGGTGCGGGGCCACCTCGGGACACTCGACGGTCTTCATCGAGCACACCAAGGATTCTTCGGGCAACATCGACGGCATCAAGTACTGGTCGACCCAGAAGTCGACCAACGGTGTGGGCTTCCAGACCTTGAAGAAATCGAGCTGGACGGAGATCTACTTCACCCGAGTCGGCGTGGGCTGAGGGTTCGCCGCCGCTTGCACTGCCGCGCCTCGGCGGGGTAGAATCCGGCCACACCGGAGACACTTGGGGGCAAAGTGGCTGACTTCGCCGACTCCGACAGCTGGAGACAGCGCTCACTGGCCGTATTGCGTGAGGTCCTCTCGGATCAACCCTTCGACCAGCTCGACCTGCAGCTCTTCAACGAACGCGAAGAGTGGTCGACTCCGCATCTGGCGAGCGTCCGCACCCAGGTGTTCAAAGTCTGGCGCCTCCTGGGCCTGTTCGATGTCGTGCATGACGCCGCAGGGGGCCTGCAAGCCTGGAGTTGCCCTGAACGTGAGAAGGTCCCTGAGAACGACGACGGCCTCTGGGGTGATGGGCTGGCGATCGCTCGCCGGGTCCTCCCCGAAGGGGCGCGCTACGTCAGGGCCGAGAACCTGAAGACCGGACCGGCGCACCTGCTCGACCTGGTGTACGCCGAAGGTAAGGATCAGATCGTTGTACGCGTGAACCTGGCACACCGCCAGGTGGTTTCGCTGGAGAGGACACGCCGTGACTGAGGAAGAAGCTGTCAAGAAGTGCGAAGGTCTCCGTGGCGAGCTCGAGGTTCCCGGCAGCTTCAAGCTGCAATCGGCCGACGAGCGCTTCATCGAGTACACCGAAGACATCCTCGAAAAGGGCCCCGTCCAAGAGACACGGGCCTGGTGCGTGCAGTTTGGCGAGGCTTCGAGCTGGATCGAGATCAGCCTCGACTCCGAGAGCGGCGATGTTGTCCGCGTGTTGAGGTCGCGCTAGTGCGGCGGAACCTGCGGGTCTATCAAGCCGAACGGCTTCTGCGCGAGCTCCTGGTCGCCGAGCGCAAGCACGGCGATCCAGATCCGGCGGACGACTTCGACAAGCGCCTCTGGCTGCGCGCGATGGAGGCGCAAGACCTGGGCCGAGGCCGACGCAAGGTGCGCGTGGCCGCCTGGGAGCAGGTGACGCTCGCCACCCTCGAATGGAATGTCGACAAGAACAAGCTGGCGGGTTGGATCGACGACCGCCACTTCCGCGACAGCCTGCCGGTCGAGCTGTCGGTTGAGGATGCGCTCGAGATTGCCAAGACCAAAGTCGTCGTGCCCGAGGGGGCGAAGTTGGTCGAAGCCCGCCTGGACAGCAGCTCAGAGACTCGGGGTCTGTTCCACCTGCGCTGGCATCACTTCCACGATGATCTGTGGGTCGAAGGAGACTTCATCCACGTCTTGATCAACCCGAACACCCGCCGCATCGCCTCGCTGATGCGCAAATGGCGCAAAGTCTGAGCGCGCAGGCCCTCAATCTTGCAGCGAGCTCCGAGGCGTGAAGATCCAGCCGACGCCCGCCTGCTGCAGACGCGACCGCAACACCTCGCTGCCTTCGCGCACCGCCAAGTTCCGCTCGGCAGCTGTGATCGGCACCAGCCACAACAACCGGACGGGCTCATCGAAGACCTGGGGAAGATCCAACGCAGGCCGACCCAGCGGGTCCTCCAGCAACAGCACTGAGCTCAGCGGCAACCCGTCGGTGCACAGGGGAAGTTCTTCGGCAGCCAGCGTATGGCCGTCGCCGAGTCGGGTGTTGTACCGCCAGGCATAGCCATTGAGCCCGCCGAGAATTCCGAGCAACGCCCGCTGCGCGGCCGCGTCGACATCCTGCGACACAGCGATCGCGATCTCGATCCGCCGGAAGCGGCGGATCTCGGGCGTGTCCGCCTGGGTCTGCGGCTGAGGGCGCAGGGAAGTGCCTAGCGTCGCCAGCACACTACCGCCCTCATGCGACACCCGAACGATGCTGCTCGGCGGCCATCCATCGCGGGCGAGCTGGTAGTAGTTGACCCGGCGACCCCATTGACGCTCGTAGGCGCAGAGCAGCTTCTTCTCCAGCCGCTCCCACGGGGAGGGATGGGAATCCCAGGCCTGCCAGAAACGGCGGGCCACGGGCACGCGCCGCAACAGCGCGTTGCCCTTGGACAAGGGCCAGGCCAACTCAGACTCTTCGGTGCAATCCCGGGCGTAGCCGCTGAATCCCTCACGACCACTCCACTCGGGAATGATCGCCAACACCTCATCCTGGCAAAGGAGCGCGGCAGCATTGCCTTCTTCGAACCAGACAATCTCGAGGTCCTTCTCGGCCAGAGGCGGAGCGCCACAGGCATGGCGGCAATGGGAGACGGGCAGCAGAGGAGCGTCGCCCCGTTGCAGCCGGCGTCGGTCGATGCCCGCAGGCGCTTTGCTGAGGTTGCGCACCCAGCAGGAATTCACCTGCGACCGAGCATCGTCGGTGCGGTCGATAAGGTAGAACCACGCGACCTGGCTGTCCTGCTCGACAAAGGCCTCCATGGTGCCGTTCGGGGATGGGGAGCCACAGATGATTTCAGGCTCACGCATCATCATCGACAATCCTCCGGACCTTGCCCAGACTGGGGGGCGGTAGCGAGCAAATCCACTGCCTGGACACACATCGGCATGCATTATGCTTGCTGTTGCGATACGATCCAGGTTTAGCCCGTCTTCGCCGTGCAATTCTTGGCAAGCTCTTGCGACCGCCTCCCCTCCAATCCTTGCTCCTGCGTCTTGGCCTGGGCGTCGCCGCTTTGCTGCTCGCCGCGGGAGTCGGGCTCGTCGGCTGGCAACCGTGGCGCTGGCCGCAAGCCGTCGTGTTGCTCGCAGGAGCCTTGTTTGTAGGCCTGCACGCACTCTGGCGCAAGCAGCGCGCCCCGGGCCCCAGCCTGGCAGGACTGTTGCTGGGAGCGGGGCTGCCGGGGTTGCTCGTGGGCTTTCTTCCGCTCCCCATCCCGTCACAGATTCCCGTGGGCCTCTGGCGCTTCGACCCGCGTTTCGGCTACGACCACATCGCGCCGGGCAGCGGCCGCCACATCCACCCTCAGGGGGACTTCGATGTGCGCTACCGCATCGAGGCGGACGGCTGCCGTGCGCTGAAGGGGCCTCTCGATCCGAGCGGCCGGGTGCTGTTTCTGGGCGGCTCGTTTGCTTTCGGCTGGGGGGTGGCAGACGATGAGCCCTTTCCTGCCCTGCTCGCCCAGGAGCATTGGCCTCATACCGCCGTGCGCAACCGTGCCGTGGCGGGTTGGGGGACCGGCCAGGCCTGGCTGGCATTGCAGGACGCCCTCTCCCAAGCGGCTGCGCCCGACGTGGTCGTCTACGTCATGATCCCGCATCACATCCAGCGCAACGGAGGCCGGGCCTCGTGGATAGACTTCGTGACCCGGAATGCAACTCCGGGAGCATCGGACGCCGGCCCTGACGCACGGCGCGCCTACCCACGCTTCAGATGGCAGGACGGGCTGCCCGTGCAGGCCGGAGTGATGTTCCGAGCCGAGCCCGATGGTCCCGACCTCGAGGCGCAGGAGCGGACATGGACCCTGACGTTTCTGGCAGTGATGCAGTCGGCCTGCTCTGCGCAGGGCAGCCTGTTTACGCTGGTGTTGCTGCCGGATGCCAGCTTCTCCTACCCGGAAGGTTTCCGAGCAGAGTGCCGAGCGCTGGGGCTGCAGCTGGTCGACCTGAGCGCGCTCGAGCTGGCATGGTTCCCGCACGACAACCACCCGAACCCCGCAGACCATCGCCGCATCGCCGAGCAGCTCGCCCACTCCGAGCTCGGCAGACGGGTCGCTGCGCTCGGAGAATGATGCACGGAGGCCGCCGGCTGCGGCTATCATGGGAACGCACCGCAGGGAGGACATCGATGGGAAGCCCCACAACCCCGCTTCACGCCACGCACGGAGGCCTCGCCCGGGTCGGCGAGATCGAGCTGGCCTGGGAAGCCTTCGGCGACTCGAAAGCTCCTCCCGTCCTGCTGATCATGGGACTGGGCGCCCAGATGCTGTATTGGTGCGAGTCCTTCTGCGCCGGCCTCGCGGAGCGAGGTTTTCGGGTGATCCGCTTCGACAACCGCGACATCGGCAAGTCGAGCCGCATCGACATCCGCCCGCAAGTACCGCTGACAAGGGCCATGCTGCGCCGCCTGCTCGGACTGCCCGTGCCCGCGCCCTACAACCTGTCAGACATGGCCGCCGACGCAGCCGGCCTGCTCGATGCGCTCGGGATTGCGCGGGCCCATGTCGTCGGCGCCTCGATGGGAGGCATGATCGCGCAGACCCTGGCCATCGAATACCCCGAGCGCGTCCGCAGCCTGAGCTCGCTGATGTCGACGCCCGGAGACCGCCGCTTCATGCTCGCACGCCCCAGCGCACTCCAGACCCTGTGGAACAAGCGCCCGCGGGGGCGGCAGGCCATCATCGACCAGAAGGTCGCGACGCTGGGCACACTGGCTGGCGAGTGGGGATTCGAGGAGGCCCGTGTGCGCGCTCTCGTCACACGCTGCTATGAACGGGGCCACAACCCCCGAGGGTACTTGCGTCAACTGCTCGCCGTGCTCGCCTCGGGTAGCCGCCGGAAGCGACTGCGGCGGCTCCGGGTTCCCACCCTGGTTGTGCACGGCGCGGCGGACCCCCTGATTCCGTCTGCCGCCGGCCGGGCCACGGCGCGCTTGATCCGCGGCGCCCGGCTCAAGATCATCAAGAAGATGGGACATGAGATGCCGCCGCGCGTCTGGCCCACGCTGATCGATGCGATCGCCGCTGTGGCCGCGCAGGCGCTAGCGCCTCAATCGTAGCCCCAATCGTCCTTCAGCAGGTCCAGACCGAACCAGCCCGTCAGCATGTCGACGATCTCGGCGAAGTCGATGGCCGTCATGATTGAGGCCCCACCGGCCCCGACCTCAAACTCGAAAGCCCAGGCGGTCAGAGGCCACTGTGGCTCCTCGGCCGCCGCACGCCAGGGCCCAAAGGCCGTGTAGGCGTTGTTCTCCGCCCGCAAAGGCGTGCGCCGCCGGCCGACCCAGGCCAGCCCCACGTCGGTGCGCACGCCCGCGGCCAACTGCGCGAAGCGGGTGATGCGCAGATCCCAACCGGCTGTGAATCCCAAGCCGATCCCGATACGGAAGATCTCGAACACGTCCATGATGCGGTTCGGCAGATAGAGCGCGAAGAACAGCCCGAGCGAGCGGGAGTTGCCCTCAGCCTGGTTGGCCTGGGCAAACTTCTCCTCGATCTTACCTCCGGACATATCCTCAGTGGTCTGGCATCCCCCCAGAACCACCGCGCACAGCACGATGACGACGACAGTCTTGCGCATCTCTCCCCCCGGTCTTCAGCCCACGCGCGGAGTCCTGCGCTCCAGCAGAGCCACGACCTCCTGTGCGGCTGCCCGCGAAGCATCAGGGCGCGCTTCGAACGGACGACGCAGCTCACGAAGCTTTGCATGTATTCTGGCCAAAGCCTCCTCCGACTGCAACAAGCCCAGGGCCGCCTCGAGGATCTTCCCGGTCTCTGGGCCGTGCAGCAGGAATTCGGGCAGAACCTCCTCGCCGGCAAACAGATTCGGCAGCGCGATGAACGGCGCCTCGATCCAAGGCCGCGCGAGCAGCGACTCGAAAGCCGAGATCCGGTAGGCGACCACCGAGGGAGTCGTATGGATCAGGGCTTCCAAGGTCGTGGTCCCGGACTTCTGCAGGACAAGCACGCTCTGCTTGAAGATGCTCGCCGTCCCTCCTTCAACCAGCTGGAAGCCTTCGTCGGGCACCAGGCTGGCGATCAATGGCCGGTACGCCGGGCGCGCCACCGACACCGCAAAGCGCAGGTCGTCACATTGTGCGCGCAATGCGACGGCGACCTCGACGAACATCGGCAGCAGCTTGCGGATCTCACCCTGGCGGCTGCCTGGCAGGATACCGACCAGCCGGCCAGGACCGCTGAGGTCGACCTCGAGTGCAGCCTCGAGCACGGGGGCAGAGAACAGCGGATGCCCGACATAGGCTGCTTCCACACCGCGCTCGCGGTAGTAGGTCTCTTCGAAGGGGTACAACACCAACAGCTTGTCCACCCAACGCCGGATCTTGGCGATGCGCTCGCTGTTGTAGGCCCAGATCTGTGGGCTCACGTAGTAGATCACGGGAATCCCACGGGCGGCGGCGGCTTTGGCGAGATAGAAGTGGAACCCCGAGCTGTCGATGACCACCAGGGCATCGGGCTTCTCACGGTCCATCGCCTGATAGCAACCCCGCAACAGAGCGAGATATTGCGGCACCTTACCGAGCACGGAGAAGAGCCAGATCGAAGCCTCCGGCCGGCGCACCTCGAGCAACTCCATGCCCGCGGCAGCCATCGCCTCATCACCGAGCCCAAAACAAGCGATCTCGGGCCGAAGGGAGGCCAGCTCACGAACCAGGCCGGCCCCCAGGGCGCACCCTGACGGTTCGAGCGCCGAGACCATCAGCCTCATCGGCTCACCAGGCTGTAGATTCTCCAACCGAGCGCGACCGCCACCAGCATCGGGCAGCTCAGGATCGGGATCGCCAGCAGATAGAAGGTCTGCGTGGCAAACAAACCCCAGCGCATGTCGACCAGGGCGACCAGAAAGCAGACGAACGGAAAGGCCACCAGGCCAACGGCCAGGACCAGGCTCGACTTGGGGCAGTGCGGCCAGGCATCCTGCCAGAGCACGGCTAGCGAAAGCCCCAGACACAGAAGATAGCCCAGCGCCAGGCCCGGTTTGAAGTTTTTGGCGTAGCACCACAGGAGGGCAAGAAAAACCACACCAATCCCAATCAAGATAACCACTTGCTTCGCTCGCTCCTCCGCCCCCTGCTGGCCTGCTAGCGTTTGGCCTGAGCGCGGGACTTTGGTAGTGTAGAACGGAAAGGGATAATCCTCATCCGTTGTCGTCCTGTGCCGAACCGGAGACGCGATGGCCTCCGCCACAGAAGAGCTGAGTCGGCTGGAAAGCGAGCTTAGCAAGCTCCAAGCCAAAAAGGAAGAAGCGCTCTCCTCGCTGGGGCAGGCGCTCGACCTGGCCGCTGCCGAGCAGTGCGGCGACGCCGAAGTCGACCGGTTGTTGGCCGAGCTCGCCGCGATCAGGGGCGACTGCCAGCGGGTCCAGGACGGCCGACGCCAGATCGACAACCTGCATCAGGAGTGCAAGGACCTCGAGGCGGAGTTGCCCGGGAAACAGACCGAGCTGGTCAGCTTGCGCAAGAAGATCGAGGGCAGCTACCTGAGCATCGGCGAGGCTGCAGCGGCACTGTACACCCAGCTCAGCCCTGCGCAGAAGGCCGATTTCGAAGAGTACTACCAGCCGCTGGTGAAGTTCACAGACGCGCAGCAGGCCAAAGAGGAAGAAGAGAAGAAGAAAGGCTTCTTCAAGAAGTTGGTCAAACAGCGCAATCTGGCCGCCGAAGAGGAAGAGCGCGTGCACGCTCTGAGCGAGGTGGGCAAGCGGGTGTTTGTCGCGCCAGACTTCCTCGCCATCGCCAGCCGCGACGCGGCCTTCCGCAAGGCTGTCTCCGTCCCTGAGCAGCTCTTGATCGCCATGGAGCCCCTCGAGGTCGAGATCCCCCAACTCGAGCAGCGCCTGTCTGAAGTGCGGACCAGCATGAAGTCCGCGCGCGAGCAAGCAGCCGAGCTGGGTGGCCAGGATCGCCGTATGGCTCTCTGGCTCGATATCGGAAGCCTGGTGTTTCAGCAGGGATTGGTCGGGCAGTTCCAGAACGACAAGCTGCCGTCGATGGAAGCCCGCGCACGCGACCTGCAGGACCGGCTCGAGAAACTCGAGCAGACGCGCACACAGGTGCAGGCCCTGCTCAAGCTCGAAGAGTTGCAGAAGCGGCGTGCGGCGGTGGACAATGAGCGCAAAGGCGCTCGCCACAAGATCCAGAGGCTGCAGGAGAAGATCAGCGAGCTCGGTCAAGAAGAAGCGCAACTGCAACAGAGCGCACGACGGCTCGTCGACAAACATGGGGAGAGCCCGCTGCGCAGCTGTTTTGCGAGCTTTGGCGAGGGCGAAGACCCCCTGGCTGCTGCCCTCCGGCCGGTCGAGGCTCCGCGCAAGCCCCGCAGACCCGACTCGCAGCGGGTTTCCAGCCCCTCGCACGCGCAGCAACCTTCCCCGGCGATACGCAGCCCTGGCCCAGAGGTTCGGCCGGAGCCGCCCCCCCACGCATCCACCGGCACGCCGCCCCCACCGCTGCCCGTGCTTCCGCCTGCCGTGCCGCCCCCCCTGCCTGCTGCGCAACCCTCTGCTTCTGGACGCGCGCCGGTGGCGAAACCGCCATCGTCCCGCTTCCCTCCTGCGGCGGCGCCCGCGAAGGCAGGACCCGCCAGACCTCGCACCACGACCCGCCGAAAAGCTGATGAGGCTCCTCTGGCTCGCCCGATGGCCGGGCGCACAGCCACACAGAGGCAGCCCGCCATCGCGGGTCCGCAAGCTGAGGTGCGCCCCGCGATCTTCCTCGACCGTGACGGGACGATCATCGAGGATGTCCACTTTCTAAGGCGCAGCGAAGATGTCCACTTCCTTCCGGGCGTGATTGATGCACTGCTCCAGCTGCAGGCGCGGCGCTACCAACTGGTGGTCGTCTCGAACCAGTCGGGCATCGCACGCGGATACTTCAGTCCCCAGGACGTTGAAGGCATCCACCGCTTCATGGCACGCACGCTCGCCCAGCGGGGCGTCCGGATTGCAGGTTGGTACTTCTGCCCCCACCATCCCGAGGGGGTGATCAGCCAGTTCAAGACGGCGTGCAACTGCCGCAAGCCCGCACCCCGCCTGCTGACCCATGCCGCCAGCGTCCACAGCATCGACCTGGGCCAGTCGTGGATGATTGGCGACAAGTGGAGCGACGTGCAGGCAGGCATCGCCGCGGGCGCCCGAGGCGTGCTGGTGCGGACAGGCAAAGGACGCGCGGAGGAGCAGCGCTTGAAGGGCCCCGCCACATTCGTGTGCGACAACTTGCCGGCTGCCGTCCACGCCATCCTCAGCGCCGAGACCGTTGCGCGCCGCTGAAGGAGAGAAGGAAGCGGGCTTGCGGCACGTGTGTCTGCAGCTCGACGCTGAGCTGGTCGAGCCCTGCGCTGAGCTGCTTGTGGGGGTGGGAGCCCTGGACTTGCGTTTGCAGCCCGCGGTGGACCATCAGCTGTCCCTCTATTGTCAGCTGCCCGCCTCTGTCGAGCCTGCAGAGCTCGACGAACGGCTCTGGCCCTTGGCGATGATCGCGCGCGCTTGCGGATTGAACCCGGCGCGCCCCACATGGGACCGGCCCTATCCCTTCGACCCCAAACCGATCCGCCTGACACCGCGCATCTGGCTGCAGCCCCGAGGCCAACCGTGTGGGCCGGCAGAGATCATCGGCCTGCGCCTCCGCCCGGGGGCAGCCTTCGGTAGTGGCGTCCACCCGAGCACCAGACTCTGCTTGAGGATGGCCGAAGAATTCCTGCCCCGCGAGGCGCGCCTGCTCGATGTCGGCTGCGGATCGGGGATCCTCGCCGTTACCGGCTTGCTGCTCCAGGGCTTCAGTGACCGCGCGCCCCCACCCGCCAACCGGGCACTGGCCTGCGACGTCGATCCCGCGGCTCTTCCCGCCAGCCTCGAATGCGCGCGCGAGCACGGGGTCGATGCGGGCTTGCAGGTCAAGCTCGGCTCGCTGGCAGAGCTCGCCGGGGATGGGGTTTTCGACTTCGTATTCGTCAACATAGTGCCGGTGGTGATCGCGAGCTTGCTCGAACAGGGCTTGCAAGCGCTGATGGCGCCCTCAGGCCGCATGGTGCTCGCAGGCATCCTGCAGGAAGCTGAAGCGGGCATGCGTGACAGCATCGCGGCCGCTGGGCTCGGCATCGACCAGACGCGCAGCGCAGGTGACTGGAGAGCCTTCCTCGTGCAGCACCTCGATAAGGAGTCTTGAAATATCGCCTAAATCGACTAGCCTGCGAGATGGAACCGACATCCTGGACGCAAGAAAGGGCAGGGCATGCAAACGCTCGGCGTCGGGCTGACCGATGTCGGCCAGCAACGCGACCACAACGAAGACGCGTTCCTGGTCGACAACGAGCTCGGTCTGTTCCTCGTGTGCGACGGAATGGGAGGCGAGGCGGCCGGCGAGGTCGCCAGCGCCTACTGTGTCGAGAACGTGCAGCGACGCTTCCAGCAGATGGGCGAGTTGTTCGAGCAGTACGCCAACGAGCCCGACCCCGAGACCCGAGAGTTGGTCGTACGAGCGGTCTCTCAGGCCGTCGAGAAGACCTCGGCCGAGATCCACGCGGTCGCCCACGCGGACAAGAGCAAAAAGGGCATGGGCACCACGCTGGTGATGATGTTGGTCATGGGCCGGCATGCGGTGCTCGCGCACGTCGGAGACTCGCGCATCTACCTCGTTCGCAATGGCGAGGTACACCAGCTGACTGAAGACCAGACCCAGGCGATGGAACTGTTCAAGCAAGGCATCATCAACCGCGAAGAAGCAGACCGCTCGCCCCTCGCCAACGTGATCACCCAGGCTGTGGGGCATCACGCGTCGATCGAGGTCGAGACCCTGCACATCGAGCTGACTCCGGGCGACACCTACCTGTTGTGCTCTGACGGACTGAGCAACTTCGTCAAACAGGACGATCTCGGCCGTTGCCTGAGCACTCTCGAGCCCGAAGCGGCCGCACGAGAGCTGATCGAGATCGCCAATCTGGTCGGGAAGGACAACATCACCGCAGTGGTCCTGCGCACCGAGGCCGAAAACACGGGCGTCGACCTCGGGGTGGATGCAGAACGCAAGCTCCAGGCCCTCAAGCAGATTCCCCTGTTCCAGCACATGACCTTCACCGAGCTGCAGCGGGTGCTCAATGTGGCCAGTCTGCAACGCTTTGCCGCGGGGTCCTTCATCATCCGTGAAGGCGACCTCGACTTCATCTTCTACGTGTTGCTGCATGGCCAGGTCAAGATCCTCAAAGGGCAGGATGTGGTCGCGACCTTGAAGGACGGCGTGCATTTCGGGGAGATGTGCCTGGTCGACGAGTCGCCACGCTCGGCGAGTGTGGTCGCTGACATCGACTGCATGGTGCTCGCGCTCGAGCGGCAAGCGCTGTTCGGATTGATCAACCGTGAGCAGGCGGTGGCGGTGAAGTTGCTTTGGGGGATGTGCCGCGAGCTGAGCCAGCGGCTGCGCGTTGCCAACGAGAGCCTGAGCGGTGCACGTCGCGAGACGCAGCGCTTGATGCAGACCCCCCAGGCCGCGCGCCCGGGTGCGCTGCGCTCCGGCCCCTTTGGACCCGTGCAGACGGCTCCAGCCCCCCAGCGTTGAGCGCCGCGGGAGCGCGAGTTCAGGCCTGCAGCGGAGTAGGGAACGTGTCGCTCCGCCCGCCTCCCAACAACTCGGTGATCCTCCGCGCGAGCTCATTCATTTCAAAGGGCTTGTCGATCACTCCGTGCTCAAAGATCGGATCTCCCTCCGCCTCGACATCATAACCCGTTGCGATCAACACCCGCACCTCCGGGTCGAGCTCACGCAGCGCCCGTAGAGTTTCGCGACCATTGAGCTTCGGCATCACCATGTCGAGCAGCACCAGGTCGATCTCGGCCCCCTGCTCGCGATAGATCTCCAACGCCTCGGGTCCGTCGCACGCGATCCGCACGGTGTAGCCCAGCTCGCGCAACAATCGACCCGCCATCGTCCGCACCACCTCTTCATCGTCGACCAGCAGTATGCAACCATGCCCGCTGAGGGCCCGCTCGTCGCTGGGCCGCCGCTCGACGGCTTCGGCGTCAGAGACAGGCAGGACCATGCGGAAACAGCTGCCTTCACCGGGCTGACTCTCGACCAGAATCTTGCCGCGATGCGCCTGCAGGGTGCCGTACACCACAGACAGGCCCAGGCCGGTGCCCTTTCCCACCCCTTTGGTCGTGTAGAAGGGCTCGAAGATGTGGTCGATGATGGGCGCACTGATCCCGACCCCCGTGTCGCTGACCGAGAGCTCCACGTGAGGCCCTGGCTCGAGCCCGGACAGCTTGTCACGGCAGTCGGCCTCAGACAATGCGAGACTACGGGTGGCGATCCGCAACTTCCCGCCCTCGGGCATCGCGTCGCGGGCATTGACCACCAGGTTCAAGACTGCATTCTGCAGCTGGGAGGGATCGCCGGTGACCTGCGCCGAGTCCGCTTGCAGCAGCGTTTCGATCTCGATGCGCCGATCGATGATGCGCTCGGCTAACGTGATCACTTCCTGCACGACCTCATGCATGTCCACCGGACGCGACTGCAACGGGCCTTTGCGCGAGAATGCCAGCAGCTGTCGGGTCAACTCCGACGCGCGCTGTGAGGTCTTGATGATCGTGTGCGCGAAACCGGCCTGCTCCGGATCGCTGGCTTCCAACGAACGGTACAGCAGCTCAGCGTAGCCCATGATGCCGCACAGCAGGTTGTTGAAGTCATGGGCGATGCCTCCCGCCAGGCGCCCGATGGCTTCGAGTTTCTGCACCTGGCGCAGATGCCGCTGGATCGCCTGCTCTTCGGTCACATCGCGGAAGACCAACACCACCCCGAGCACGTCCCGCCCACGCGAAATCGGAGAACCGCGGTAGGAGACCAGCGACTCGCTGCCATCGCGGGAGACCAGAACGGCATGCTCGTGCGGTGCCACCAGCTGCCCGGAGCGCATCACCTGGCGGACTGGATTCTCAAGATCCAGGGCGGTCTCCGTCGCGCGCAGACGGAAAACGTGTTCGAGGGGTTGGCCGAGCACATCTGCCTTACTCCAACCGACCAGGCGCTCGGCTACTGGGTTGATGCGGGTCACGACGCCCGCTGCGTCGCTGGCAATCACGGCATCCCCGATGCTGTCCAGGGTGATGCTGAGGTTCTGCTCACTCGCACGCACAGCCTCTTCGGCAAGCTTGCGCTCTGTGATGTCGGTCACACTGCCGCGTACCAGTTGCCGCCCCTCATAGGGCATCAGGTTCAAGCGCACCTCGCAGAGCACCTCGCGTCCCTCTGCATCGCGGTGCATCCACTCGAAAACCTGTGTCGTCCCGCGCATGACAGCCGCGACGGCTTCGGCAGCGAGCTGGCTCGAAGGTCGGCCGTCTGGCTGCAGGGCTGGGCTCACGTCCTTCGGGCCACTGCGAAGCAACTGCTCTCGAGGCATGCGGAAGAGCTTGACCGCATTCTCATTGACCTCGATGAACCGATCAGACACCACATCGAGCAGCACGATGGCCTCCGGAGCGTTCTCGGTCAGCACCCGGTAGCGTTCTTTGCTCTCGATCTCGCTGGACATATCCCTGGCCGTGCCCGCCACCCCCAGGACTTTGCCGGTGTCGTCGCGCACCACGCTGGCATTGAAGCTCAAGTGCACCTTGCGCCCGTCTTTGCGGCGATGGACCGTCGGGAAGTTGAGCAGCTTCTGGCCCGACTTGATCTTGCGGAGCGTCTGCATGTCCCGCTCGACCACGCTGGGCCAGAGGAAATCAACGAACGGCTTGCCGAGCATCTCCGCCGGCTCGTAGCCGTAGATCTGGAGGGCCCCAGTGCGGTTGACGAAGGTCCAAAAGCCCCGGGCATCGACCGACCAGATCAGGTCATGGCTCAGCTCGACCAGGTCCCGGTAGCGTTTCTCACTCGCCCGCAGCTCTCCGGCGACCTGTTTCTCCTTGGTGATGTCCTCGGTGATCCCAGCCAGGTGGTACGGCGCGCCCTGCGCATCACAGACCGGAAAGGTACGGGTGCGGACCCAGAGCTCAGTGCCATCGGGACGCGTGATGCGGTATTCGTGCTCGGCGAGGCCGCCCTGGTCGATCAAACTGTGAGACAGTTTCTCGCGATCTTCGGGATGGCAGATCTGCAGCAAGCGCTCCGGCTCCTCGTACAACCGCTCGCAAGGAAGGCCAAAGATGGTCTCCCCCGCCGGGCTGACATAGAAGAGCTTGTCCTTCTTGAGGTTGGCCAGCCAGAACACCGCGTCGATGGTCTCTGCCAGCTGTCGGAAGGTGGCATCGCTCTGGGACAGCGCACCGTCCGTCCGCGCATTCTGCAGCTTGTCTGCGAGCTCGTTGAAGGAGCGCCCCAGCCCAGCCAGCGCATCCTGCCCCGGCGATTCGGGAAACCTCACCTCGCGGTCACCACCGGCCAGCCGGGCCCATGCCTTGCTCAGCTGCCGGACGGGCTTCAACACTGCGCGCGTGGCGATGGCCGCGCACAGAAACAGCGGCAACCCGACTACGACCAGCAGCAGCACCCGCTGGCCCACAGTTGGGGCGCCCAGCAGGCTGATGGTCGAGACCACGCCCAAGCCCAGCGCACCGGGCAAGAGCGTCAACAGCAACAACTTGGAGAACAGCTTCATCCGATTGAGATCGCAGATCCGGCGTCTTTGTCAAACTACCGCGAAGACTGGCGGAGGTGTTGAAGTTTCTCGCAAAGCCTTGTGTTCAATGGAATGACCCAGGCAGCGCGAAGCATCTCAAGACGCTGCAGCGGAGGCGAGCACCTCCTGTGCCTTCTTCAAGGCGTCCGGCAGTCCGGCCGGGTTCTTGCCTCCCGCCTGCGCCATGTCGGGTCGCCCGCCGCCCCCTCCACCGACCAGAGGAGCCACGCCCTTGACCAGATTGCCGGCGTGAAAGGTCTTGGCGATGGCCTTGGAGGCAAAGGCAACCAGGAAGACTTTGCTCCCCTGGCGTGCGGCAAGCAAACCTGCGGCGGGCTTGCGAGGATCGCCCTTGAGGCGGTCGGCAAGCTCGCGCAGCCCGTTCATGTCCGCGCCTTCAATCTCACGCGCAACCAAGTACACCGAGCCGGCAGCTCCCAACTCGCGCTGCTCTGCCCCGGCCAAAATGCCCGCGGCGTCCAGTTTCAGCTGGGGACGCGCGGTCGGGCCCTGCTTGCGGGCCTGTTTCAGATCTTTGATCAGCTTCTCGGTACGCTCGAGCAACTTGTCCTCCGCAGAAGACAACAAGCGCGTCAAAGACTGCACGACCGCGCGCTTCGACTGCAAGAGTTGGAGCGCGCCGCGGCCCGTGTAGGCGACGATGCGCCGCACTCCGGTCTGCAGGGGTTTTTCCTCGACGATGGCGAACATGCCGATATCGCCGGTGCGTTGGCAGTGCGTGCCACCGCAGAGCTCGCTTGAGTAGCCGTCTTCGCCACAGCGCACGACCCGCACATCTTCGCCGTATTTCTCATCGAAGAAGGCGATGACACCATCGGCTTTGGCCGCCTCGAGCTGCGTCTCGTAGGTCTGCACGTCTTCGTTCAGCAGGATCTTCGCGTTGATGCGCGCTTCGACCTCTGCCAGTTCCTCAGGACGCAGCGCCGCATTGTGCGCCAGGTCGAAACGCAGGTAGTCGGGGTGCACCTTCGACCCCTGTTGCCGCACATGTTCACCCAGCACTCCGCGCAAGGCCCAATGCAGCAGGTGTGTGGCCGTGTGGTTGCGCATCGTATCTTCACGCCGGGTCCGATCGACCTTCGCGCGGGCTGCGGCGCCGCTGGACGCGACCTCGCCCTGCCAGTGCCCGACATGCAGGATCAGATGGCCGTGTTTCTGTGTGTCCTCGACCACGAAGCCGGCGTCGCCGATCTCGACTCTGCCGTGGTCGGCGACCTGGCCTCCCCCTTCCGGATAGAAGGGAGTCCGATTGAGCAACAGGTGCGTAGCGGTGCAGTGGAGGACGGTAGCGTCCGCCTCCAGCGAGGTATAGCCGAGGAACTCGGTCGGAACCTCGCTCTGGAACTCGGAGAGGTCTTCGGCCTGGAAGGCCTTGACACCAGCGGAGCGCTCACGCGCCTGGGCTCGCGCGGCCTCGAATCCTTCATGATCGACCAGCAGTCCACGCTCCTCCGCCATCTGGCAGGTCATATCGAGCGGGAAACCATGGGTATCGTACAGCGTGAAAGCCTGCTCGCCGGGGATCGTCTCGCCCGAAGACAAGTCTGCGTTGAGCTTCTCGAACTCGATCATGCCGCGCTCGAGGTTGCGTTGGAAGCTCTCTTCTTCGGTGCGGATCTGGGTGATGATGTGCTGCTCGCTGGCGCGCAGCTCGGGGAACGCGTCGCCCATCATCGCGACCAATGTCGGTACGAAACGGTAGATCACCGGTTCACGCACGCCGAGCTCGTAGGCAAAGCGGGCGGCCCGACGCAGAATACGCCGCAGCACATAGCCGCGCCCGGTATTGCTCGGCAGCGCACCGTCTGCGAAGGAGAAGGACAGCGCGCGCACATGGTCTGCGATCACTCGATGGGGCACGCCTGCCTTGCCGTGGTCGTAGGGAACCCCCACGGTTTCGGCGATCTCGGCGAGCAAACTCGCGAACAAGTCGGTCTTGTAGTTGCTGTTGACGTTCTGCAACACGCAGCTCAACCGCTCAAGCCCCATGCCGGTGTCGACGCTGGGCGCAGGCAGAGGCACCCGCGTGCCATCGGCCTTCTGGTCGAACTGCATGAACACCAGGTTCCAGACCTCGACGTAGCGGCCGTTCTCGAAGTCGTCTTCAGTGGGCAGCCCAGAGCCGGGCTGGTAGTCGAAGTGGATCTCGGTGCACGGACCGCAGGGGCCCGTGTCGCCCATGCTCCAGAAGTTGTCTTTTTCACCCAGGCGGACCACCAATCCGTCAGGCAGCCCGGCGATCTCGCGCCAGAGCGCCGCGCTCTCCTCGTCTTCACGGAAAACCGTGACGACCAGCAAGTCGCGCGGGATCTTGCAGACCTCGGTGAGAAACTCCCAGGCGTAGCTGATCGCCTCGCGCTTGAAGTAGTCCCCAAAGGAGAAGTTGCCGAGCATCTCGAAGAACGTCTGGTGCCGTTCAGTACGCCCCACGTTCTCGAGGTCGTTGTGCTTTCCCCCAGCCCGGATGCACTTCTGCGAAGTGGTCGCACGCGGAATCGCGCGCTTCTCCAACCCCAGAAAAACGTCCTTGAACTGGTTCATGCCCGCGTTGGTAAACAGCAGCGTCGGGTCGCCTTGCGGGATGACGGGGGAACTATGAACCTGCTCGTGCCCCTTCTCTGCGAAGAAGTCGAGGAAGCGCTGACGGATGTCCGAGGATTTCATGAAAGGCCTCAAAACGGGATCTCGATGTGGTTGGCAAATGCGCGCAGCCGCTGGTCGATGGCTGAACGGGTGAGAGACATCAGGCGAGTGTGCGCCACGCCTTCGACGTTGAACGAACCCATCACCACGCCGTAGCTGACAGCGCGCCGCAGCTTGTTGAAGTCGAGGCTGTCGAGGCCGTCGCGGCACAGCGAACCGAGCATGCCGCCGGCAAAG
The DNA here is from genome assembly GCA_029260765.1 of Planctomycetota bacterium. GTDB lineage: Bacteria > Planctomycetota > J058 > JAJDCP01 > JAJDCP01 > JAJDCP01. The sequence continues at coordinate 42,031 of JAJDCP010000165.1, read as the reverse complement.
GTGTCGCCCGCGCCGGTGGGGTCGACAACGTTCTCGGTCGGGAAGGCCGGCAACACGAAGACGTCATCGCCAGCGACCGCGAGAGCACCGTGCTCGCCCTTCTTGACGACCACGAAACGCGGACCGAGATCATGGATCTTGCGCGCCGCGGCCACCGTGTTGTGCAGACCGGTCAGAGCCTGTGCTTCAGAATCGTTGAGCACCACTCCATCGACGCGGGCCAGGACCGCCTTCAAGTCATTGAGGGCCGTGTTGATCCAGAGATCCATCGTGTCGAGGAAGACCAGCTTGGGTTTCTCCATCTGGTCGAGCACCGCACTCTGGGTTGCGGGGCTGCCGTTGGCCAGGAACAAGCACTCAGCCTTGCGATAACTGGCCGGCAGCACGGGCTTGAAGTCGCCGAATAGACCGAGCTGCACATCGAGGGTGTCACGGTTGTTCATATCGGCGTGGTAGCGGCCATGCCAACGGAAGGTCTGGCCCTTCTCGACGGACAGTCCTGCCAGATCGATATCCCGCCCCTTCAAGGTCTCCATGAAGTCGTCGGGAAAATCGTCGCCGACCACCCCGACCAGCTTCGGCTGGGTGAAGAAACCCGCAGCCAGGGCGAAGTGTGTTGCCGACCCCCCCAGAACATTGTGGTGCGAGCCGTGGATGGTGTCGATGGAGTCGATGGCGACCGAGCCTACGACGACAAGTGACATGGCGAACCTCGTTGGAAAGTGAGAAGGTGCATGTGGGCGTTCAGGAAACCGCGAGCGCCGCGTACCCGACAACACGCCTCGTGTCTCCGCTGACCCGCGCCGAAGTCTCGTGGCTGAAGAGCTCAGCCCGTTCGGCCCCCCGCAGGTTGCTGCAATGCAGCATCGTGACGGCAGGAGAGACGCCGCACATCGAAATGTGCTCGCTTTGCACGACGCGGAACAGTTTGGCAGGATCGCGGGCGAGTACCTGATCGAGGGCCTTCTGGTCTTTGGCCAGCGTGGTCTTCTGATCCTCGAAATGGTTCATGTCGGAGCTGGCGACGACGAGCAGACCCTGGTCAAAAATCTCTGCAACCTCGGCAAGCGCCGCGCCCAACTCGAGCAACTTCTCGAGGTGTTGGCTGCGGACCACAATCACAGCGACCTTCAGGCCGGGATTGCGGAACTGCAGGAAGGGCAGCTGCAACTCGGCTGCGTGCTCGCCCTCATGGGCAGAGTAGTCTTCTCTAAGCTCGGGAAACGCCACCTGTAGCTCTTGATTCAGGTCTGCGCTGATCGGAACCTGCCCCAGCGGAGTCTGCCAGGCACCTTCTGGATAGAGCGAGAACCGCGGCCCGAAGCCCGTGTGGCTGGGGGAGAGCACGACGCACAGCTCGGGAACCTCGATGCGCCCGTAGACCTCGCCCGCCACCGCTCCGGAGTATTGGTAGCCAGCATGAGGAGCCACCACACCGAGAACGGGCCGTGGATCGTGTAGCGGACACAGCTCTTCGAGCTCGCCGCGCAACAACTGCTCGGAACCGGGATACCAACTGCCCGCAAAGCGTGCCGTCCGCAGCATCAGACCTTCTCCTGCGTTTCCTCGCCTGAAGCTTCGACCTGTTCACTGACCGCCGGGGCGACCTCTTCGGCTTCGGGGCTGTGCGCCCCAGTGGGAGCCATCGTGGGAAGCGCCTTGGCCTCGACCTCCGCCTTGTCAGGCTGGTCTGCCGGTTTCTCAGGGCTGTCAGGCTGAGCCGGCTTGCCTGGACCTTTCTCGCTGGGCGGGCCGCTCAACCGCTGCCGGGCACGCGAGAAGAGCCCGATCAACATCAGCACGATCAGAACGGGAACCAGGAAATTCCAGAGACTCTGGCCTCCCCCCGAGACCGTGGTCTCGTCGACGACCTGCTTGAGGGCTCCCAATCTTCCCTCGGCATCGACCTCGCCGTAGCGAAGCTCGTCAGCCATCAACAACAGCCCAAAGCCCTCCTCCAGAGGAGTCGCAGCCATGTCGAGCAGCCGATTCTCAGCCAACCAATCATTGGCTCCCTGCGAAATCGGCGCCTCGCGCACGAATGCGCCGTCCTGATAGCGCAGGCGGAGGATCTCTCCCGGCTCCGCCCCCTCTTCGACCACCAGCCAGTAGAGCTCGCCACTTTCAGCGCCTCCGGCACCGCTGGTAACCATGGTTTGCGCCCGCGCGACCAACTCAAGCGGTTGCAGGGGGCCAAAGCCGTCAGCCTCGGTGTAGAAACTCGTGTAGGTCTTGGAGGTCTCGCCTTTGCGCACGGTCAGGCAGATGATGCTCGTGTCCGCCCGGTTCTCGGCTGTCAGGCTGCTGATCGTCCCTTCGAGAGCCAGGTGGTGCGCGGTCTCGGTAAACTCGAGGTCGCGGAATTCCAGCATGCGCAGCTCGCCGCGCGCCTGTTTGGCGTCGGTGGCTTTCTTGATGCCCAGCCCTCGGAATCCCTGGCTGTGCGGAATCATCAGCAATACCGGCCAGCTGACGGGCAGCTTCCCGGCAAAATACAGCGCGAGCTCATTCTGGTCTTCGGTCGGCCTGAAGAGCGCGAATGAGCTCTTGAACACCAGCATCAGCGAGTCACCACGCGCCGCGCCGCTCCAAAGGTCGCCTCCGATCCGCTGCGGAACAGAGAAGGAGTCACCCTCCGCCCGTGCGTGGAAGAAGTGCGGCTCGGCCTCGAAGTACTGGACCTCGTCGAAATAGACGACCTTTTGGTAGGCCAGCTCGAGACCTCGCGGTCCGGAGAACACCAGGGGCCGCCGAAGTACTCGCCACTGGCTGAGCCCGACCAGCGCCAGCCCGAGCGCGAGCATCACCAGAAACAGGATGCGGAAAGGGCGCAGCTCGGACAAACGTGCCGCTTTATCGGGTTCTTCCGAGGCCACTCCATCTCCTCACAGCTGGCACTTCTGGCGCCAAAACCGGCCTATCTTACGCACCGCGGCGTGGAAAGGCAATAAACAACAGCCCGCAACCGGCCTATCCGCCGGCGGGCATGAACCTTCCGAGCAGCTCGTGGAAACGCTGGCGCTCGCTTGCCGTCAGCAACGACATGTCGGTCATCACCGCCCCCTGCAGGGCTGTATGGCACGCGCAACTGCGTCCGCCCAGCTGGGGTACAACTTGAGCGAGCAGCTCGGACGCCTTGGCAACGTTCGAACGCAGGATCTCAAGCACGGCCCCGACCTCGACCGCGTCTTCTTCGACTTTCCAGCAGTCATAGTCGGTTGCCAGGGCGATGGTCGCGTAGCAGATCTCGGCCTCGCGGGCCAGCTTGGCTTCGGGCAGGTTGGTCATACCGATCACCGAGGCGCCCAGGGAGCGGTGGAAGAACGACTCTGCGCGGGTCGAGAAAGCGGGCCCTTCCATGCAGACATAGGTTCCCCCGTCGTGATGGGGGAATCCCAGCGCGCCTGCTTCCACCTTCAGATGCTGACGCAACGGCTCGCAGACCGGCTGGGCAAAGCCGATATGAACGGCCAGCTCATCGTAGAAGGTCGCCTCGCGTGCCTTGGTGCGGTCGAAGAACTGGTCGGCCAGCACCAGGTGGCCTGGGACGATCTCTTCTTTCAGGCTGCCCACAGCGCTGACAGAGATCAGCTGACGCACGCCAAGCTGTTTGAAGCCGTGAACATTGGCGCGGTAGTTGATACGGTGCGGAGGAATCCGGTGTCCCGGCCCATGGCGTGCCACAAACGCGACCCGCACGCCCCCGATCTCGCCGACACTGAACGGCCCCGATGGCGTACCGAAAGGCGTCTCGAGTTCCTGACTCTCCGCATTCTGCAGCAGATCGTACAACCCGCTGCCTCCGATCACTCCGATCTCCGCCTGCTCCATACCCAGGGTTCTCCTGTCCATTCTGCAGTGAAAGCAGCCGTTCCAGCCGGCCACAAAACTCTTCTCGACTCAAGCCATCGAAACGCAGCCGCTTGTCGCGCTGGCGGTGGCCTCGCACCACCTGCACCGAACGACGTCCCAGCCCCAATGCACGCGCGAGCACCCGACAGAGGGTTGATGGGCCTTGCCCTTTTCGGGGGCTGCACCGCGATCTTCAACACACGTTGGGCAAGCCCGGCAACCTTTCGCGGCGGGCCTTGGGTTCCTGCTCGAGAACATCGAGGTCTGCGTTGCTCACCGGAACAGGTCTTGCAGGCGCTCAGCCAGGGAAGCGGGCAGCTCATCGAGCTCGAGGGCGCGCACCTCGTCACGGATGCGCCCGATATCTCCTCCCGACCAGACCTGGAACAAGGCCCAATGGCCGCGTTGCTCAGGACTCAGGTTGGTGTCGACCCGCAAGAAGGGCTCGAGCAATGACGCCAGCTCTTCAGGCTCGAACTCCGCATAACGCTTCTTGATCCGCAGCCCTTCGACCTCGTCGGAGCTGAACATCACGCCTTCGCGGTCTGCCTCGATGGGACGGTAGTCTGCTCCCTGGATGCGGAAACGGCTTCGCTGCAACGACTCGTCCGCGCTGAACGCCTCGATGAGCACGTCTTTGATCTCACCAAGCGCCTGGTAATACCTGACCTCGAAGTCTCGTCGCGCGCGGATGTCGGCGAGGCTGGGCTCTTTGAGACGCTGCAGATCCCTCACGACTTGCTCGAAATCCCAGGTGCGGACCATGGCCGCATCGACGGCGGCTTCGAGCTGAGCCTCCTCTTCGTTGCGCAGCTGCTCTTCCTCAGCGAGCCGGTGGGCGTCGGCAGCGACGCGTAGCGCAGTCTCGAGCGACGCCTTGCGATCGACCAGCGCTGGCAATTCGAGGTGGGCGTCAACGGTGATCCGCTCGAGCCGGCGGGCGGCTTTGTCGAATTCCCCATCAGCGATCAGCCCCCGGATCTCCCGCTCGATGCTGCCGAAGGCCGCGACTGCGTCGGCTTCGATCGCCTCGATCTCCTGCAACGCCAGATCGTGGAATTCGGTGCCCTGGTACTTCTCTGGGTAGTTGCGCAACCGCTCGATGGCCCGCGAGCGGAAGCCTCCGTCCCGGTCGATGGCTACCTGGTCGAGCATGATGGCGAGCGCATTCTCGGCCTCACGCAGCAGGCGCTCCTGGCTCAGGCGTGCTTGCAGCTGGCTGTAGAGCTGCTCGTAAGCGGCGCGCAATTCGGCCACCACGGCATCGGCAGGATACTCCTGCTCGAGGAGCTCGAGTTTCTCCAGAGCAGCCTCGAGATCGGGCTCGTTGGCAGCCAAAACCCCTCGTAGCTGTTCGAGATCGGCTTGGCGCTGCGCCTCGGCGGCCTGCTTCAGGCGCCGCTCCTCCCGCCAGGCCTCGACCTGCTGCTCGGCGGCGTCTGCCTGCGCGGAGAGGGGATCTTCGGCGAACTCTGCCCGAACCTGCGCAATCACGTCGAGGATCTTCTCTTCGTCCCGGACGCTGATGGCCATAGCCAGGGCGTTCTCGAGCCTATGGGCTTCCTGTGCGTGCAGCTTGCTCTGGTGCATCCAGTCGAGCACCTGAGAGGCGATCAGAAAACTCAGCAGACCCACCGCTGCGACCAGGGCCGCCAGGGCTGCCAGCTTCTTGCCGAGGGGCCGGCGATCGGCGGAGCCCTCAGCCAGGAAGCCTCCCGAGGCACTCTCGGTCGGATATTTCTCTCTGAGGCCGTACAGCACCTTGAGCAGCTCAGAGGCATGTTGGAAGCGCTCGTTCGGGTCCTTGCGCATCAGACGCTCGACCACCGCGGCCACGTCGGCTCCGATCTCGGGTCGCTTCTCAGTGAGCCGCGTCGGTTCTTCTTCGACATGTTTCATCAAGATATCTTGCGGAGAGTGCCCGCGGAAAGGCGTATCGCCCGTCAACATCTCATACCAGGAGCAGCCCAGCGAATAGAGGTCTACCCGATGGTCGATCATACGTCCGAGGGCTTGCTCTGGAGCCATGTAGTGAGGAGAGCCACTGATGCCATCCTGCTGCGAGACCTGCTTCCCATCGACAGCCCGCTGGGCGATACCGAGGTCACCGATCTTGGTGACCTCCCCTTCGCCGACCATCAAGTTGCTCGGCTTGATGTCTCGATGAATGAACCGCCGCTCTTCGGCGTAACGCAGGCCTTCAGCAGTGTCTGTGACGATCTTGAGCGACTGTGCAACCGTCAGCTTGCCGTGTTTCGCAAGCAGGTCCGTCACCGAGCCGACCGATACGTATTCCATCGAAAAGAAGTAGACGCCATCCTCGCTGCCCACATCGTAGACCTGGATGATGTTGGGGTGGTTGAGCTGCCCTGCCGCCCGCGCCTCGGTCACGAACTTGCGGATGAACGCCTGGTCTCGGGCGAGCTCTTTGGCGAGCACCTTGAAGGCGACCTCCCGCTCGAGCCGTAGCTGACGCGCGCGGTACACGGTTCCCATGCCACCGCGGCCGATGCGCTCTGCGATCTCATAGCCGGCCAGAACCCGGCCGGTACACTCGCCCACGTCGAATTCGTGGCTCTCTTCGATGAACGAGAGCATGGTCTCGCCGATGACGATGCCGTCGCCGAATTCGAGAATGGCGGATTGCACTCGGGTGCCATTGTGGAGGGTGCCGTTGGCGCTGCCCATATCGGTCAGTACCCAGTTGCCTCCCTCGAGCTCGATCTTGAGGTGGCGGCGGGAAACCATCGCATCGGCGAGGCTCAGCGTATTGCTCTGCTCGCGACCGACCGTAGCTGTGACGGTATCGCTGAAGCTGCAACGCTTGCCGCGGCTCTTGCCCTTTTCCACCTGCAGAACAGGCAACTACCCTTCTCCCTGGAACAGCGCCGATCCGACTCTGATTATGCTGGCGCCCTCTTCGATGGCAACCTCGAAGTCGGCGCTCATTCCCATGGACAGACCAGGGATGCTGAGCTGCTCCGCGAGCTGTCGTAGGCGGCGGAAATGCGGACGGGCGCGCTCAGCGTCTCGATGCCAGGGCGCCATTCCCATCAAACCCACCACCTCGAGCCCTGGCAGCCCGCGGATCTCGGCCACGGCCTCAGCGCAGGCCTCGGGCGCGAAGCCGGCCTTTTGCAACTCGCCCGAGAGGTTGACTTCGACGTAGACAGGCAGGCTGCGCCCGATCCTGGCCAACTCTCTGGACAGGACACGCGCCAGTTTCAACCGGTCGAGCGCGTGAAAGACATCGAGCAGGCCGACAGCTCTTCGCACCTTGTTGGTCTGCAGACGTCCGATGCCGTGCCAGCGTACGCCTGTGATGGAGGCAGCTTTGGTGGAGAGATCCTGGATGCGGCTCTCGCCGAAATCGCGCTGACCGAGGGCTTGTGCCGCACGGATCGCCGCGATGGGGGCGTGTTTGGAGACCGCCAGCAACTCGACGCTGCAGGGGTCGCGGCCTACACGGGTCGCAGCCGCAGCGACACGGCTGCGGATGCCCGACAGGCGCGCTTCCAGGGACATTCTCCCCCCTTACTCCCTCGTGAGACCCACACGGAGGGAAATCATACTAACTTGGTCCGGAAACTTGTCAAGCCGCCCAAAAACGGGTAGGATCGGCTTGTCAGGCGGGAGTTGGAGAGTCTCTGCCTCTCTTGCAGCCCGACAAGGTACAAGCCTGCAGCCTGACAGTGCGCAAGCCTGCAGCCTGACAGAGCACAAGCCTGCAGCCTGACAGAGCATAAGCCTGCAGCCTGCCAGAGCATAAGGCGGAAATGATCATGGCAGTCCAGGTTGAAGGTGAGGTTCTCGCGAGCAGAGACGGACACATCTGGGTGCAATTGGATCCCCAGGTCTCTGAGAATCCCTACCCTTTTAATATGTACGCAGAGGCGGGCAAACAACAACGCAGCGACCAGGGCCCGGTGCTCAAGGTCGCCAGTAAGGAAGTCCTGGCCTCCGGGGACAAGGTTACGCTGGAGGCACGGCGTCCGTCCCAGAGTTTCTCCGCGCTGATTCTTCTGTTCCTTCCCCTCGCGCTGACGCTGGGCGGGCTCGCACTCGGCATGGCCCTGAGCTCGTGGGTGCCGGGACCGGACTACCTCGCTCCACTGATCCTGACGGTAGTGGGAGCGGCCATCTCTTTCGCACTGGTGCGCAGCACCAACCGTCGGCTGAAGACCGACGACGAGTTCCAGCCGCGGGTCATCAAGGTCCATCGCAAAGCCCCCGCTTCACTGGCTCCGGGGCACTATGTCTCGTTTGAGATCGAGCCGATCGAGCCGAGCATGGGCTGGAAGACAGTTCTGCAGGAAGTCGAGGGGCTGGTCGGTGTGAACGGTGCCGTCCGCTCGTGGGACAACCGGCAGATCTTCATCGCCCACAACCCGGAAGTGATCAAAACCAGTCGTTTGCGCGAGCTGTTGCTGTACCTCGGTGTGCAACTGCGCGAGGTGGCCGTCTGAGCGCGCGCTGCTGTGATCACAGAACGCGCTGCGCCAAGAACTTGTGCAATCCCCAACAGGTCGTGCCCGGGTAGTGCTTGTCTTTCGCTGTCCGAGCGGCTAGCCTCCACTCTTCCGCGCATTGTGGCGCGGCGCGTCAAATTGTATCTTCCTGGAGGCCCGGTTGACCGTGTTGGAAAAGAAAGCCCACTTTGGTGAGTTGGTCTTCAATAGCGACAAGCTCAAGACCACCGTCGACCCCGACATCTACCGTCAATACAAGCTCGCGGTCGCTGAGGGCCAACCGCTTTCGAAGCAGGTCACCAACGCGATTGCCAACGCATTGAAACACTGGGCACTCGGGCATGGTGTGACCCATTATTGCCACTGGTTCCAGCCACTGCCGTTGCCGAGCTCCCCTGCCTTGCTGTTCAGTCAGTATTGAGAGATGAAGTGTCCCTTTTGCGCTGAGGAAATCCAGGCCGCTGCCGTCTTGTGCCGCTTCTGCGGCGCTACCCGCCGACAAGAGACCTGGTTGCCTCCCGCCCATCCGCTCCCAACACCAGCCCCTAGCCTCCCGCGGCCGGGACTGTTCACCATCCGTAGCACGGGCGTGCTGTTCCTGATCTCTGCTCTGTTCGAGTTGCTCAGCGTCATGGATCCGGCTCCTCTCTTCGGCGCGATGCGCTCGGGTGCGCTCGTCGTGGGGTACCATCTTCTGTTCGTCGGTTTGTTTGCGGCCATGGGCAGCGGCTTGCTCGCGACGAAGCTGTGGGGCTACCGGACATTCATGGTCGGCTCGCTGTTGTACACGGCCGACAGGTTTGTCCTGGTGCTCGACCGGGCAGCACGCGACGCGCAACTCGACGAAGCGTTGCGTTCGGTGGGTGGTTTCATCGACACCGAGCTGCTCGACCCCACGCTGTTCGAGCGTGTGCAGGTCGGAGCCATCCTGCTGGTTCTGCTGAGCTGGTGGGGTTTTGTGCTCTACGTGCGTTGGCGGCGCCCCAGCTTCGTGGCGGATTCGGCCCCCGTGAACGGCCGCGCCCCGGGCAGCTGATGCTGCCATCTGGCGAGCGCGCAGCGGCCTGCATCGCAGCAAAAGTTTGCGCGAGCCGGCGACGCGGTTAGAATCGACGGGACCAGCGGATGGCGACGAGAGGGTCGGAATGTCCATCAAGATCGAGTGCGATTGCGGGAAGAAAGCCAAGGTCCCCGACGATGTTGCGGGCCGCAAGATCAAATGCCCCGGCTGTGGCGCAGTGTTGCGCGTACCGGGTGAGAAGTCTTCCAAGAGTGGGCGGTCGAAGCGGGTCAAGGCAACCAAGCGCACCAGGAGCTCCAGGCGTACGGAGATGGCTGCAGACCTTGCGACCAACGTCAGCAAGAAGCTGGGTAGCTTCGACTCACAGCGCATGACGCGTCAGGATGTGAAACAGTCGGCCATCCAGGACGTGTTGTTCGTCAAAGACCTGACCACCCGCACCCACGGCGATCTGGTGTTCAGCAAGAATTCCCTGTACTACGTGCAGCTCGGCGAAGGCCGTGTGCCTCCGGAGGGAGTCGAGAACCGGCCCCCGGGGCTGCAGCCCAAAGAGCTGGGCACCAAGTTTCCTGGCTCCTTCAAGATCAAGAAGAAGACCATCGAAGATTACCGCTTCTCGGACAACGGTAAGTTCACGGTCTGGTCCAACAAGGGCCGCTTCGCCTGGTATTTGCCCATGAAATTCAAGCCTGTGATCGAAATCCACCTCGGTTGAGGGTGCGAAATCCTGACCAGGAGTGGCAGTTCTGCGGAATTTTGACGGGGGTCAAAGATAGCATGCTGGAAACGTCGGGAGTGCAGCATGACTTCGCAACTGACCCAGCTCCGCAACCTGGTCGAACATCTGGGGCTTCATGCCCAGAGCATCCAGCCGGGCGCCACGCGACCGCTCACTGAGCTTCCACTACCTCTACAACGAGCCCTGGCCGTCTGCGGTCTGCCCGGTCTCGAGCGCCAGCAGTTGGAGTTCTGCCAGCTTGCAGCGGAGGGCACGCACTGCGCGCTCGCCCGGGTCGGCCCAGGGCTCTCGCTGCAACTCGCCTTGCTGCAGGCGTGGAGCGAGAGGCGGCCGGGGCGCTTCCTCTGGGTTTGCCCAGACCTTGCCAGCGCGCACCGGCGCCGGCTGTCGCTCCGAAGGCTGGCACGCGCTGCCGGGCTGCCCGCCCAACAGATTGAGCTGTTCCAGCGCGAAGCAGGCCCCCCGCATCCACATGTGCTGGTGATCGACGCGGCGTCTCTGCACAGGTCCCTGCTCCCCAAACACCTGAGCTGGTCCAGCTGGTGGGAGGCGCTCGCGCTGGTGGTCGTCGACGAAGCCAGCGCATACAGCGGCGTCCGGGGCAGCCATGTCTGTAACGTGTTGCATCGGCTGGAGCGCATCGCCCGCCACTACGAATCCTCGCCGACGTGGCTCGCAGACTACGAGCCCCTGGCCGATCCGCGGACGTTGTTTCAAGGGCTCTTGCCGGTGGCGGTGCGTCTGCTGTTGGCGGAACGCCCTCGTGATGGTTGGCGCCTCGACCTGCCAGCCGGCGCGACGCCGCGGCAGCTTGAGCAGGCCGCGCAGGGTCTCTTCCGCAGCCTCGACGGTGCACTGCCTGAGGCGTGCCTCAATCCGGGCCATCTCGTCATCCGCGCTTCACATCTCAAATGCGCTGCCTACGAGTTGCCGCTCGATCCCGATGAGCCGTTGGGTCACGATGGCTTGAGCGCGTATTTTGAGGCCTCACGGACTTTGAAGCGAGAGACCGGGCGCCTGTATTGGATCGGGGTCGAAGCTCCTGCTTCCGCAGTGCGGCTTCGAGAGGTCGGCGTGTCCGGAATACAGCTGTTCGATGCGCAGTCGCGCAAACCGCTGGCACGGATAGACCGCCTGCACGCACTCGAGCAGATCTTTCCAGGTGCTGTCTATTTCCACAACGGTCAGGGCTGGTTGGTCGAAGAGGTGGATACCGAGCAACGTAGAGCCTTCCTGCGCCCGGCCGTGGTGTCGAGCCGATCCGAGTGCCCTCTCGCTATCGACGTGCGTTTCCCGCCCGCTGCGACCCTGGACGAGCAAGGCCGCTACACTGGCGAAGCAGAGGTCAGCCTGCGGGCCGAGCGAGCGGTCACGCGCTGCCACCAGACAGGGCGGGTACTCGACAGCCGAGAATTCCATCGTCCGGCCGAGCTTCTGATCACGCGCTGTCTGGCACTGGCGGTATCCCCAGAGTTGGACGGCCCCCCCGAGCACGACGTCCTCCCCGAGCACGGCGATCTGCCAACCGAGGGCGTACTCGACGCCCTGGCCGAGTTGCTTCGTCTGGCCCTGTTCAGCCTGGTCCGTTGTGAGCCAGCCTCGGGTTCTGTCTCGAACCGACCCGCCAGCTCGCTCTCCAGCCTGGGCCACACCATCCAGACGCTCTCTGGTCGACGGGTTTTGATTCTGTTTGATTGCGTCCCCGATGGCAGTGGCTTGTGTGGCAGGCTGGCGACTCGGCTCGCTGAGGTGCTCGAAGTCGTGACGCGCTATCTGGCCGGTTGCGCGTGCGGTGCTCGAGGTTGCTCCGCCTGTGTCGGCTCCGGTGCGTCCCACAACCCCAAGCTCAAGAAGCAGCTGCGTCAGCTGATCGAGGAACTCAGGCTGGGAAAGTCCCAGCCGCAGCTGACGGAAGGAGAACACATCCGGTGTCTGTGAGCCCTCCCCGACCCGAGCTGACTGCTGCACGCGCGTTGCAGCGCCGCCTGGAACGCCTGCAAGCCTGCGAATCCCGCGTCCTGGAATCGGGAGAGCTGCGGCCCACCGCCTACCCTCCCATAGATGGCGTCGAGAACCTGCGGTTGGCGGGAGTCATGCCGAGCTGTCCAGAGGCGGGCACCGAGACGTTCCTGCAGGGCCATTGGCTGCGGCGCCCCACGCCCTGTCTGCGCCTCGAGCTGGGGCTCGATTTCGAGCTCGGCGGCCGCCGTTTGGGCGAGGTCTGGCAGCGACTGCAGAGCCAGGGCTCCAGCTTGTTCGCCGACGACGAGTCGGTCGAGCCCGCGGACGGCCTGGTCTTTCTTGACACTGAGACCACCGGCCTGCATGTCGGGATGGGAACCTACGTCTACTTGACGGGCCTGGGTCGGCTCACGGGTCAGGGCTTTGTGCTCGAACAGTTTCTGCTGCCCTCCCCCGCAAAGGAGAGCAGCTACCTGAGCGAGATCGCCGAGGCGCTGCAACAGGCCTCGGGGCTGGTCAGCTTTCATGGCCGGGGCTTCGATCTGCCTCAGCTTCGGGCACGCTTTCAAGCCCAACGCCAGGTGTGGCCTGAACAGCTGCCGCATTGTGACCTGGCCCTGTTGAGTCGGGGCTTGTGGAAGGCGAGCTTTGAGCGGCATCGCCTGAAAGACTACGAGCGCCATGTGTTGGGCTATCAGCGGCGCGACGACATCGAAGGGGCCGAGTGCCCGCAGGCCTGGGTAGATTTCCTCACCCGGGGAGTATGCCACGATTTGCGCCGTGTGCTGGCCCACAACGCGCTCGACATCCTCTCCCTGGCCTTCCTCAGCGCGGTGTTTCTGCAGCGCCGCGAGCAGCCAGAGACAGCCGCGGAGTGTTTTGGGGCGGGACGGCTGGCGCTCAGCCGTGGTGCAGTGGAGACTGCGCGCCATCATTGGTTGTGCGCGGCCCGGCGGCGCGCTGCCTTGCCCCAGCACCACCGTGGGCCCAGCCTCTGGCGGCTGGCTCAAGAGCTCGGCCGGCTGGGTGAGAGTGCGCATGCACGCAGCCTGCTACACGAGCTGCTTGAGGTCGATGGCTTCGCTGAAGCTGCGCGGCATGCTCTTGAGGAGCTGTAGCGGCGCTGCTGCAGGCGGCTTCCGGCGTTCGCTGAGCGCCGTAGGGCCCTTCGACGACGCCGAATCGAAGCCTTTGCGTGGTGTGTGTAGGTGGGAGGCAGACCAACCAAGCGTCTCGGTAGCCGTCTTCTCGCGCCGCGCAAAGTTGTCGGACGGTTCCGACGAGGGGATTGGGCAGGGCTCCACGTAGGGCTCGGGCCACCCGACCCAACAAGAACCGAACATTTGTTCGATTTCATGGGGGGATCGGCGGGAACAATCCTGTCGAATTCCCCTTAGCTCTCGGCGGAGAAGAAATAGCTATGAGGAACCCAGGAACCCAGGAGTCGCCCTTTGCTGGTCCATGAAGGCCTCACGCTCCAGATCTCGGGGCAGCCATTCAGGTTCACAGCTCGCTGGGACCAGGCTGTCGGGTTTCCTCATAGTCAATTCGCCATTGAACGTACGGCTGAGGGGACGCCTCGAAGGCCTGATACAGATCCTCGCCTCGCGGGCCGAGCTTCGGACAACAGTGGCGAGGCACTGCAGCGCACCCGCAGTGTCGGGAACCATCACGCAACGAACCGTACGAAACCCTGCTGATCAAAGTGTCGGTCGTAGCTGAAACAGCGCGAGATCCCGCGTTGGCGCATGATCTCGAAGCTCGAAACATCAACCAGACTGACCCGTTTTCTGTCGAGCAGCAAGAGGCTGGAGACCGCACGAGCATGCAGATCTTCCGCGATCCAGTGGACCTCGATCAGCGGGAGGAGGTTCGCACTCAGCGCACGGACTGCAGCCATCCCGAGCCGGTGCTGCACAAGGGCATGTGTTTCGACCAACACGTAACACGACGTCAGCAAAGGGATCGCGTCCGTGACGAGCTTCCGCCATGCTTGAGCTGCCTTCATATGGCACGCGTCACCCGCATCGAGGACCGCAAACAACGCCGAGGTATCGACGAAGACAGTCATCGAAACGCTTCCCCCAGGTAAGCGTCATGTTCCACGGCGATGTCCTGCTTTCCTGAACGGAACCTCCCTACGACCTCGAGGGCCCGCCGGGCGCGGTCGTCGGCCGGGTCTCGCCGAGCCTCGAGGAGGAGGTCGACGGATCTTCGTATCAGCGCAGCCAAGGAGACCCGCTCTTCGGCTGCCAGCTTCCGAAGCTGCGCCATCTGCTCTTCTGTGAGTTGGATCTGGGTTCTTACCATAATGGTGGCATCCATCCAAAGCATGGCGACATGATTGTAGCACGCCTCGGTCGAATCATGTAGAGAGTCCGGTCTCGAAGGCTACTTTCAGCCCACCTTTACCGGAGCAGGTTCGACGTGGCGTCCGCATTCTGCAGGTCGACCGTGATCGCGACCTGGGTCGTTGCCGTTGGTGTGGAGATGTCCGCTACAACCACGACACCGACGTGAGCGAAGCCATGGCGGGCCTGGACCTGGCTATGCGGGCGCAGCCTCAGGGGGCGCGTCGCCCGTCGACGCTGCGCTTCGAGCTCGACCGCGTGGTCGACGTCGACGGCCTGCTCGCCGACGCGACGGCTCCCAACGCTCCCACGGCCGCCGACTTCGACCACCCGGTTTTCAAGAACCTGCTCAACAACGTCGCCCAGGACCCCGGTCTGACCAACACCACCAAGGTCTCCTCGGTGATCAACCTCGCCCGCGATCTGGCCGACGCCGACCTGAACGACAACGCGCCGCAGCAGCTGTGGCAGGTGATATTCGGGGACGACTCCCTCTACCGCTTGCTCGGCGCAGAGCTCGATTTCAACAACCAGCCCTACCGGATGCATGTGGTCGAGGATATCGAAGACGTGCAGGGGACAGACTCTACGTTCAACCTGCGTAAGGGCGGCTACATCTAGCGCCGGCATTCGTCCACGCTCAGCTCGCCCGACCGCTACCAGACTCCCAATGACTCCAATAGTGGCCTGCATGACGGCCTTGTCGAGGAAGTCGACGGCATCCAACTCGAGCTGCCCCAGCCGTACCGATTCGGCATGAACGCCAACTACCTGAACGACTTCCGCTCGGATCTGGCCGCGGCGATCCTGCAATTCGTCGATGCCAACTACGGGATCGACGTGCTGCCCTGAGCAGCTAGCGACACCCCACTCAATCATGTGGATGTGGGAGTAGTTCTTCTTGACGAAGCCTGGGCAGTCCTCGTAGCCCTCCAGGGTGCACGTCATGGTAACAATGTCCCCGGGGTGGGCCTGCCCATCACCCGGCGCACCGGAGTCACCGCTCTTTGCGCTCGCTGCAGCGCCCTGCGCGCCGGCGCCACCGCCTGTTGCGCCCCCTGCAGCGCCCAGCGCGCCGCCTCCAGAAGCGCCGATCGCAGGATTGTACAGGGGCCCTCGTCCGTGCATACCGATACCGATCACGTTGCTCTTTTTTGGTGAAACTGGGTGGAAAACTGCAGTACGGGAATGGATGTACGATACTGTACGACGCCCTCAATGCAAGGTACGCCAATGTCTGACGAGCTCTCCCCCGCCGACGAGGTGACGGGCATGACGATCCGTCACGCCTACGATAGCAGGAGCAAGGGCGCCAAGGTCTTCGCGAGCGGCAAGGAGTACCGCCTGGTCATGAAGCGCAAGTCGGGTTGGATCGAGCTGGTGCTTATCGACACAGCTGGCCAGCCACAGCCAGACATCCGATGCACAGTCACGCTGCCCGATGGAAGCCAGGCCGAGGGTACCAGCGATGCCACGGGCGTGGTCCGGGTCGAAACCAAGACACGCGAGGGCGCCTGCTCGGTCTCTTTCCAGTTGGCACCCGACCGCTGGATCGAGCTCATACCCGACGCAACGTAGGTTTTCCCTGCAGCATGGTCAACGTCGTGCGCGTCGCGCGCGCATCGAAGTCGACGGCCGCGCAGCGCTCCTCGTCCTCGCAGGTCCCAGGCCCCACTTCAACCCGGCAGGTTGGTTGCGCGCGTCAGGTCGACGCGCTGCAACGCATCGTGCGGACAGGCGCGCACACAGGCGGGTCCGGCGGGTTGGTTGTGGCACAGGTCGCACTTGGTCGCCCGTTGATGGATCGCGGGCCATCGCGCAGCAGCTCCCCCTGCGGATCGCGGATATCGACCATGCGGGTGTTGTCGTAGGGACAGTTTTTGGCATGGGTCGAGCAGCCGATGCAGGTGGCATCGTTGATCAGCACCTCAACGCTCAGGCTCCTGTGGATCGCCCCGGTCGGGCAACCGATCATGCAGACCGGGTCGGCGCAGTGCATGCAGGCGTTGGCGATCTGCAGGTTGCCATAGCTGGGGCCATGGCGGACGAAGCGCGGGTTGCCCTCGTGCGCTGAGGAGCAGGCGCGCACGCAATCATCGCAGCGCGTACAGCGGACGAGGTCGATCACCATGGCTGCGCTGCCGTTGATGAAGCGATGCTCGCTGACGAACTCGAGCAGCCCCTGGGAAGGACCGCCCGGAGCTCCGCCGCTGCCCGGTTGTGCGGCCGCTACGAGCAGGCGCACTCCCGCTGCAGCATCCCGCAGTTGATCGGTGCTGTACGAGGGCAAGACGAAGCGCTCGATCACCGGCGCAGGGATGAAGAGGACATCGACATAGCCCAGCGCCGGCAGCGAGCGCTGCAGCATCATCCGCGGGTCCGGCTGGCGTCGGTTCAGCCAGTTGTGCTGCAAGAAGATCGGCACGTACTCTTCCGAGCGTTCCTGGCTCAGGTACTCCCTGCGCAACGCCGAGGGATCGCGGACCTCTCGTCCGGGGCTGCGCAGCCACTTCTTCAGGGCCCCCCACCAGCCGATACGCTGATCGACGGTCTTGTGCAGCTGCTCAGTAGTCAGCCCCTCGTGGCCCGGGGTGTCGAGCAAGAGCCGGACTGTGCCCTGCAGCACGAACCAGGTCGAGTTGCCGAAGTCCCCCTGGCGCAGAACCAGCTCACCCGGCCCGTAGCTGCGGCGGCGGGTATGATGCAGCAGGATCTTCTCGAGCCGCGCGCGTTGGCTACCCGCGGCCATGCCTTTCCAGGGGGCGCGCAGCGATAGGGATTTCCACCCCCTGCACGCCTGCCAGGCAGAGTTCCGGGGGCGGCCCTCGGCCCGCAAGCTGCTCATCCCGGTGGAGTCGTCGTTGTCCCGGTGCGCACGGCGACAGCTGCGCTGCCAACGAGGGATCAGGCCGTGCAGTCCCCGCACCCTGTATGCAGGGGCTGGTGGACAGCTGGATCGCATCCGTCGTCATCGGGGAAGGGATCGTCGTCGACGACCTCCGGTTCCCCGCAAGCCGGAGGCGGCGGGGCACGTGGAGGGGCTGAGCGAGGCATGTCGCTCGGGAGTCCGAAATGCGCCAGCATCTTCGGGACCACGGGAAGCACACAGCCCGGCCGGCAAGCAACCTCACGGCTGAGGTTCCAGCTTCATGCCCAGGTTCTTCACCATGAAGGCGTAGCTGTCGGCGATCTCCTCGATGCGCTTCGAGGTCGGCGTGCCCGCGCCGTGGCCCGCCGATGTCTCGATACGGATCAGCACCGGAGCATCGCCCGCCTGGCAGTGTTGCAGCTGGGCGGCGAATTTGAAGCTGTGGCCC
The DNA here is from genome assembly GCA_029260765.1 of Planctomycetota bacterium. Taxonomy (GTDB): domain Bacteria; phylum Planctomycetota; class J058; order JAJDCP01; family JAJDCP01; genus JAJDCP01. The sequence goes on along the minus strand of JAJDCP010000165.1, from coordinate 24,320 downwards.
GGGACCACACGGTCGTCCGTGTCCGCCGTGGTGACCATCGTCGCCGGGTAGGAGGTGCCGGACTGGAGGTTGTGGTACGGAGAGTAGGCTGCGAGTGCCTCGAACTCATCGGCATTCTCGGAGCACCCGTAGTCGGACGTCCAGGCGCGACCGATGGTGAACTCGTGGAAGCGCAGCATGTCCAGCACACCAACCGCAGGCAGGCAGACGCCGAACAAGTCCGGACGTTGCACCATGCAGGCGCCGACCAGCAGGCCGCCATTGCTGCCCCCTGCGATCGCCAGTTTGTCAGGGCGTGTGTAGCCATCGGCGATCAAGGTCTCGGCGGCAGCGATGAAGTCGTCGAAGACGTTCTGTTTCTGCAGCTTGGTGCCCGCCTGGTGCCACTCTTCGCCGTATTCGCCACCGCCGCGCAGGTTGGCGACGGCATACACGCCTCCCATGTCGACCCAGGTCAGGCGCGCCACGCTGAAGTAGGGCGTCAGGGAGATGTTGAAACCGCCATAGCCATAGAGCAGAGTCGGGTTGCTGCCGTCCAGCTCGATGCCCTGCTTGTGGACGAGGAACATCGGCACCCGCGTGCCATCCTTGCTGGTATAGAAGACCTGTTTGACTTCGATCTGGTCCAGGTCGACAGGCACTTCCGCGCGCCGCATCAGGCGACTCTCACCAGTGATCAGGTCGACGTGGTAGATGCTGGGAGGTGCGTCGAAGCTGGCAAAAGAATAGAACGTCTCGGTCTCGCTGCGCTTGCCGCCAAAACCGCTGGCGGACCCAATCCCAGGCAGCTCGAGCTCACGCACGAGGCGGCCACTGGTATCGAACACGCGCGCCCGGGTGCAGGCATCTTTGAGGTAGGTGGCGATGAACAGGTTGTTGACCAGGCTGACTCCTTCGAGCTTGTCCTCAGCCTCGGCGATCACAGTCTTCCAATGCTCGCGCCCGGGGTTGCGCACATCGATCGCGATCACCTGGCCCAGAGGTGCACCGTTGTCGGTCTGGAACCAGAAGACGGGCCCATCATTGCCCACGAACCAATAGTCCGCGTCGAACTCGCTGACCAGAGGCGTCACCATCCCGTAGGGCTCACTGAGGTCTTTGTAGCTGACCAGGTTGTTGTCGGTGCCTTCCCAGGTCGTGATGATCAGGTAACGGCCGTCTTCACTGACAGTCGGATCGAAGCCCCAGTCCGGCTCGTCGCTGCGCTCGTAGACCAACACATCGTCTGACTGCTGTGAGCCCAGCCGGTGGTAGTACAGCTTGTTGTACTCGTTGCGGCCGACGAAGGCCCCCTCCTCGGGCGCGTCGTAGCGCGCGTAGAAGAAACCCCGGTTGTCCGGTGTCCAACTGACGTCGGAGAACTTGATCCACTCGAGCTTGTCCGCCAGATCCTTGCCGGTCTTCAGGTCGCGCACGAGCCAGCTGACCCAGTCGGAGCCGGCCTCGGCGCGGGCATACGCCAGGTAGCGGCCGTCGTCACTGAACGCGATCGACTTGAGCGCGCTGGTCCCTTCATCATTCCAGCTGTTCGGATCGATGATCACTTGTGGCTCACCGTCCAGCGATGCGAGACCGTAGAGCACCGATTGGTTCTGCAAGCCATTGTTCTTGTAGAAGTAGTAATGGTCCCCGGCCTTGAACGGCGCCGAGTAGCGCTCGTAATTCCAGAGCTCCGTCAAACGCTCGACGATGGCCTTGCGCTCGGGGATCTGCTCGAGATAGCCAAAGGTGACTTTGTTCTCGGCCTCGACCCAGGCACGCACCTCTTCGTTGCTGCGCACATCGTCTTCGAGCCATCGGTAGGGATCGGCGACCTTCGTGCCGTGGTATTCGTCTGTCTGGTCGACGCGGCGGGTCTTTGGGTACTGCAAGGTCTCGCCCTCCGCGAGCACCGCGGTCAGGCAGGTCGCGAGCAGGAGCCCGGTTGCGCAGCGGAGCATGTTCTGTCCTCCTGGGGCTGGTGAATGCCGCGATTGGACCACATCCCCGGGCGAGCGGCCACGCTTTTGTCAGTCGTCGACCGGGCTGCCGACCCGTCGCTGCAGCGCGGCGAGGCGCTGAGACAGATCCTCCAGGGCGGCCTGATTGCGCGCAGGATGCCGCAGCAGCTGCGCGAGCTTCTGCTCCAGGGCTGCGAGCAGCTGCTCGGAGTTGGCCAGGCCCAGCGGCGTCCGGAGCTCACCCGCTTCATCGGTCGGTGTCCCGGCGGTCAGTTGCAGTGCGCCCCGCAAGGCTTCGACGGCACGCGCGGCCCCATAGGCCTCGAACAGGAGCGGCGTGCCCCGCCGCAAGATCACCCGCAGGGGCCCATGGCCGTACTGCAACCATTCGCGGAAGCCCCGCGCGGGCAGCGTCTCGACAGCGAGCAGCTGTGAGAAGGGAAGCCGGTCGATATCGGCCTCGCGCTCAGTCCAGTCGGTCAGCTCTCCATCGAGATAGGGCACGAACAGCAGCTCACCCTCGCAGACGACCAACAGTCCCCGATCCTGCGCCTCGGCATCGACGACGTCCCAGATGAAGCTACACGCGCCCAGACGACGCTCGACCCAAGCTGCCACCCGCCAAGCTCGATTCCAGGAGGCCCAACGCAGGCCCAGGCTGATCGGCAACACGACGGACGCCACCAGCGCCACGGCACCGAGCAGAATGGCGAGCACCCGCACCAGGCCGCCGCTGAACAGCCAGCCCAGGCCGACGCCTACGGAGGTGGTCGCGAGCAGTACCACCACCTGCATCAAGAGCATCCGGAAGACGGTTTCGAACAGGTTTGGCCCGCGGCGTCCCATGGTTCTATTGCGCCGGCTGCCGGCGGACTCGCACGCCCGTGCCGTAGGCGACCACCTCGGCCATCGCCATGGTAGGCTGGTTCTGGTTGCCAGAGCCGCCGATGCAGGCGGTCTCGATGCGTACGTTGAAGACGGCGTCCGCCCCCATGCCGCGGGCCTCATCGAGCATGCGGATCACCGCCTCACGCCGCGCCCGCTCGAGAACGGTCTCGAGGGTAGTCATGCGCCCCCCGATCAGCTGGCGGAAGCCTGCCACGAAGCGCTTGAAGTTGTCGCTGCCCATCACCACCGCGCCGACGCACAGGAAGCTGTGGCGGGGCTGCATATCGGGGGGCAGCCGCTTGGTGTTGGTGACCATGAAGTTGGCGTATTCCCGCTCCCGTTGCTCGAGATACGCATAGTGGCGCCGCTCTTTGCTGCGCCCCACAAAGAAGGCGACCACCGTCATCAGCAGGGGAAAGCCGACAGCGCATACGGAACACACCAGCTGGAACAGGCCCTCGCCATCGAGCGCCAGGTACAACCCCCCCATCAGCGGTCCTCTTCGACGACCACGGCGGTGCCGTAGGCGAACAGCTCCGCGGCCCCCTGCATCACCGAGGAGGTCGCAAAGCGCACGTTGACGATGGCGTTGGCGCCCTTACGCTTGGCCTGCGCGACCATACGGCCCTTGGCCTCTTCGCGCGCCTCGCTGAGCAGCTCGGTGTAGCCCTTGATCTCGCCCCCGACGATGTTCTTCAGCCCAGCCATGAAATCACGGCCAATGTGCTTGGCGCGGATGGTGTTGCCCTGGACCAGCCCCTTGAACTCGAGGATCTGGTACCCCGGCAGAGTCTCTATGTTGCTCAACAGCATGGCGCGCGTTCCCTCCTGTGCAGTACCGCTCTGCGGCCTGTTGCAAGCATTGTGCCAGAGGATTCGTCAAAACGCGCGCGGAAACCGACCCACCGGCTCAGGGCACCTGGACGAGGAGCAACACCCGCTGCGCGCCGGCCCCGCCGACCAGGGCCAGGGGCTGCTCAGGGAACAGAGCCAGCAACTCGTTGTCGGCCGCGATCGTAGGCGTAGAGCGCTGATCGACCATCGACACAGTACGATGTTGCACCACCCAACTCACCGAGCGCTCCTGCACCTGCTCGACGACACGCGCAGACTGCAACAGCTGTTGCCCTTGCAGCGGGCGCGTCTGGAGCAGCCAGGCTGGTGGTACGGCCACGCTCGGCGCCTCGCCCCGTGGAGGCTTGTCGTCCGTGCGGCCCGCCCACAAGCCTGCGCCCAACGCCAGCAGCAGCGCCGCCGCCAGCGACACCGGACGCAGCCAGCGGGCTCGCCTTCGTCGGGCAAGCGCCGAGAGGCATCGTTGGCGCAGCGCCTCCTTGAAAGCCAGGGCATCGGGAGCATCCATCAGCTGTCCTCCATTCCCAACAATCCGCGCGCCCTCCGACGGACACGGGCGAGCCGCGACTCGACAGCCTTTGCGCTACAGCCCAGCTCTTCGGACAATTCGCGTGTCGAGCGCCCATGGGAGTACTTTTCAACGAGCAGGGCGCGGTCGGCCTCGGGCAGCCCTCCGAGCATCTTCTCGAGGTCTTCGCGCACTTCGAGGTTGGGCTTTGCAGCGGCAGCCTGCAGGCCATAGGGCAGAGGCTGCGTGCAGCGGGCGTGCCGTCCCAGGCGACGTGCCTGGTCGAGCCAGGCGCTGCGGGCCAGGCAACGCATCCAGCCCCACAATTCGGCTTCGTCCCGCTTGGGGGTCAGGTAGCGCACGATGCGCAGGAAGGTCTCTTGCAAGACATCGCGGCCGCGTTCGGCGTCGCCGCGCACCAAGGCGCGCGTGTAACGCAGGAGACGCTCATAGTAGGCGTCATACAGCCGATTGAAGGCTGCTTCCTCACCGCGGGCTACGGCGGCCGTCCAACGCGGGATGTCTTGCACCGAATCTCACACCTTGACGGGTTGCAACGATGACGACCAGGGCGCTGCCAGGGTTGTCTCTGCTACTGGGGAGGAGCCGGAGGAGCCGGAGGAGCCGGAGGAGCTGCAGGAGGCGCAGGAGGCGCAGGAGGCGGGACGGGAACCGATTTTCGCAACTCCGACAACACATCAGTGATGACATCCAACTCGTTGTAGCGACCCACCGCGATCAAGAGCTTGGTGTTCGGGTGGAATTTCAGCCGGGCCGGGGTGTGGGGATCGCGCATCTCCCACGCGGTCTCGATGACGGTTACGATATCCTCGACTTCGAAATCCTCGAGCAGGCGCTGGATCGAAAACATGCGCGCCATCTGATCGGAATCCGGGCCCATGGCCCGCAACACCAGGATTCCCCGACTGAAGCGCGGGTTCAGTTGATGACCTTCCTCGCCGCGCAAGCCCATCTGGAGCAGACAGTCACACAGATCGCTGGTACCGACGCGAGCCAACTTCAGGGCTGGAACAAAGAAGTGTGGACTGATGTCATCGGCGAACACGATGTTGGCGGATTGACCCATAGCCGTCTCGACGGCGGCGGCCAACTCGGCCAGGGTTCCGCCGGCGAAATCGAGGTCGAAGATCAGATGTGAAGACGGAACGGTCTCCGCCTGGGCGAACAGAAAGCCGCTCAGCAGTAACAGGCAGGAAAGGGATCGGACACGCATGCAAGGCTCCTCGTTGGAATACACCCTGCCATACGCGGCTCCCTCGCACATCCCTCAGACTTTCTGCGGACATTTTCCCCAACGTAGCAGCAACAGGTACGAAGCGGGCACGAAGTAGAGCCCCAACACCGTGGCTCCCGCCACGCCGCAAGCGATGGCGGTCGCCAGCGGCGGCCAGAACTGGCCGCCGTCGAGCAGCAAGGGGAGGAAGCCCGCCATGGTCGTCACCGAAGTCGAGATCACGTGACGGGTCGAATGCAACACAACTTCGACCACCGCCTGCGGATCTCCCAGGCGCGCCGCCGGATGTGCACGCAGCGCCGACAACACCACGATCGAATCGTTGACCGCCACACCGACCAGACCCATCGCTCCAACGATCGCCATGAAGCCGAAGGGATAGCCGAACAGCCAAAGCGCGCCGAGCGCCAAGCCCGTGGAGAAGACACCGACCATGCCTATGATGCCCGCCATGCGGAAGGAATTGAAGGACAGCACCAGGGTCGCCACCATCAACACCAACAGCAGCCCGACGTATGCCATCAGATTGCCGACGGCCCGGTTGCGCTCTTGCGACTCCCCCCCAAACTCGATGCGGTATCCGGCAGGGAGTGCGAGGGACTCGGCCGCCAGCCGCTGTTTGAACGCCTCGAGCACGGGCGCAGCCAGCACACCTGCCTGCAGGAAGCCCTGCAGGGTGTTGAGCCGCTCGCCGTTGCGGCGCGAGATCGAAGCCCGCTCAGGCTCGACCGCGAGCCGTCCGAGCACCGAGATCGGTAGCGTCTGCGGCCCCGCGCCAGACGGTTGGCGGGTGGCGATGTCTAGCGCTTCGATACGCGCCAGGGCGCCGCGCGCCTGCTCGGAGACCCGCACGCGCACCGGGAGCTCTTCGGTGTCTTCCAACAACGAGCCGCCCACACTGCCCTCCAGCGTGCTCTGCAGCTGTTCGGCGAGGTCGAGATTGCTCAGCCCCACCATGCGCAGATCTGTTTCGGACACCTCAAGGACGAGCTTGGGAAGATCCGAGCTCAGCGTCAGACGGGTATGGTTGACCTCAGGCAGGCCCGCCAGCAGCGTGCGAAGGTGCTCCCCGAGTGCGTCGAGCTGGTCGAGGTCGGGGCCGTAGACATGCAGCTCGATCGGAGCATCAAACGGGGGCCCCTGCTCGAGCAGCTGCACGATGCTCTGTGCGTGTGGCAACTTTGCGTCGAGCGCGGGCTGCAAACGCTGGACCACCGGCGTCGCGTCGAAGCCGGGCTTCAGCTGCACAAGCGCCTGCGCATAGTAGGTCGCGCCGTCTTTGCCACCACGCACGTTGTAGTAGAACTTCGGAGCGTTGCCGCCCACGAACCAGTGCACGTCGGCGATGGCCGGATCGGCCAGGATCTCCGCACGTGCGGTCTCCGCAGCGCGCCAGGTCTCCTCGAAGGATGCCTGGGGCGGCAGGAACATCTGGATCTGGAAGGTGTCGCGGTCGCTCGGAGGGAAAAACTGCTCGCGCAGCGTCGAGCCTCCCCAAAAGCCCAGCACGGGCAGCAGGCAGGCCAGAATTACGAACAACAGCGGACGCCTCGTCAGCTGGCGCAGGCTCCAGGTGTAGAGCCGCGTGAGCGGAGCGGAGGAGAAACCGTCGCGCAGAAAGCTGCGCTGCGTCTTCAGGTCCGAGCTTTTGAACAGCGCCGTCACGGCGGGCACGATGCTCAGCGATACGAACAGCGAGCTGAACAGGGCAAGAATCACGCTGATCCCCAGAGCGCTCACGAATTCCCCCGCGCCGCCCGGCATCAACACCAGCGGCATGAAGGCGAACACCGTGGTCAGCGTCGAGCCGAGCAAGGGTACGCCGAGCGCTCTGGTGGTGGCGCCCACCGCCTCCTCGGGGGACATTCCCTGACGCAGCCGGCTGCTGACCTCGTCGACCATGATGATGGCATTGTCGATCAGTAGACCGAGGGCGATGATCAAGCCCGTGATCGACATCTGGTGGATGGGGATCTCGAGCAGCTGCAGCCCTTCGAGCACCAGCAGGCTTGCCAGGGGTAGCGCTGAGCTGACGAGCAGGGCCGACTTCCAGCCCATCATGAAGAAGATCACCGCCACGACCAGGACAGCCCCGAGAACCAGGTTTCCTGCCAGGTTTCCGAGCCGTTCTTCGACGTAGCGGCTCTGGTCGAACAACAGCGTGAGCTCTACGCCGCGCGGAAGCTCGCGCTGGAACTGTTCGAGCGCCGCATGGCTGCCCGCCGCCCAGTCCTCAATCTGCACACCGTCGCCCATGCGCGCGGCGATGGCGAAGCCCTTCTGCCCTGAAATCAAGGCCAGCTCTGTGGTCGGAGCGGCCACCGTCTTGCGGACTTCGGCGAGGTCGCCCAGCCGCAGCATTTGTCCGCGGCTTCCGACTTTCACAGGAAGCTCTGCGATCCGCTGCAGGGAATCGAGCTCACCGGCAACCTCTATGAGCAGGTCCTGCCTTGCGCCCCGTAGCTGACCCGCGGGAACCTTGGCGTCCGCTCGGGCGATCTCGTGAGAGAGCTGCGCCGCCGACATCCCCAGGTCCGCCAGCCGGTTGGCCTCGACCTCCACCAGGATCTCTTCCCGCAGATCCCCAAAGATCTTGGTGTCGCGCGTTCCGGGTTGGGCCTGAAAGACGTCTTCCAGGTCCTCTGCCAGGCGGCGCAGATGTCCGTGGGGCATCGGCGTCTCGAGCTGCCAGCTCAGCCCAACGATGAGGGTGTAGGCATCGACCTGGCTCTCCCGCTCGCGGAACTGGGGGTCTTCGCAGCCCGGCGGCAGATCGGGCGCGACGTCATCGAGCTTGTCGCGCACCTTGGACCAGACCTCCGCGACGTCGCTGATCGCGTCGTACAGGCGCAGATCGAACAGCGAGATGCCCGACCGGGAGGTCGACTGCACGCGCTCGATCTCGTCGAACTCCCGCAGGGCGTCCTCGAGCTTGCGGGTCACCAGCAGCTCGACCTGCTCCGCATCGGCGCCAGGAAAGCGGGTGGTGACCAGCGCGAAGCGCTGCTTCAAGGACGGATCCTCTTTGCGGGGCAGCAACACGAACGCGGACAGCCCTGCCACCAGGATGACCGCCAGGGTCAAGACCAGCAGGCGCGGATTGCGGTAGTAGAGTGTAGACATAGCGCGTCTCCGGCGTGGCGAGCCACGCAATCAGCTCATCCTGGCGGTCGGGTCAACGAGAGAGTTGTACGTTCATGCCGGCGGACAGGCGCTGCAGACCTTCCGAAGCGACCAGCTCGCCCGGCTCGAGGGCTCCCGAGACGAACGCTCTTTCGCCATCGGTGTGGAGGACATCGAGGGCGCGTCGCTCGAGCCGGAACAAGCTCGGCACGGCGCCATCGCTGGCTGGGGCGCCTCCCTGGGGCAGCAACGCGTAGCAGGCCCAGAGCCCGCGCCGCCCACGAATCAGGGCAGACAACGGGAGCCAGAACCCGTCGGCGGCGCGCTCCTCGACCAGGGTCAGCTCCGCGAGCTCGCCGATGGCAGGTGTGCTGCCGAGCGTCTCGAGCTGCAGCAGAATGGTGCGCGTGCGGGTCTGGTGATCCAGCTCGGGAAGCAGGCTGAGCAGCTGGGCCGGGTAACGCTGGCCCGCTACGCGGACTTCCAGCGCAGCATGGGAGCCCAGATTTGCGACCGCCGCGGCGGGCAGGCCGATGCGCACCTGCAGCTGCCCGGCCTCGACCAAGCGGAGCACGGCCTGGCCCGGCGCGACCACGGTGCCCGCATCGAGATGGCGTGCCGCGACCGTACCCGCGAAGGGTGCGCGCAGACGGGACTGGTCGAGCTGGATCGCCAGGGAAGACAGCTGTGCGTCCAGCCGCGCGAGCAGCGCTCGCTGGGCTGCGATCCGCTCGGCCCGTTCACCATTTTCAAGTTCGGCCAGCCGGTGTTGGCCAGCCTCGAGGCGTGCGCGGCTAGCGTCGACGCCCGCAGAGGCTTCATCGAACGCTTGCTGTCCCAGGCGCTCTTCGCTCAGCAGCAGTTGTTGGCGGCGGCGTTGCGCTTCGGCCAACTCGAGCTGTGCCTTCAGCTCGCGGACCTGGGCGCGGGCAGCTTCGATCACTTCAGGACGGGGTCCGGCCAGCATCTCATCGAGCCCCGCCCGGGCGCTGGCGATCTCGGCCTTCAGGGAGCGTTGCTGCGCCCGCAACAGGCGCGTGTCGACCACGGCCAGCAGCTGGCCCGCCTCAACCGCGTCGCCCTCTTCGACCTCGACGCCGAGCAGGCGTCCGCTTCGCTCAAAGCTCAGCTCGCTGCTCTGACGGGCTTCCACCTGACCTGTATAGTGGCGCTCTACCGAGATCTGCGAGGCCCGCTCGAGTGCGATAGCCGCCACCGGCAACGGCTGAGCGTCTGAGGAAGCGCGGGCTTCGGGGCTCCGGAACGCCAGAGTCAGTGCGGCCGCGCACGCCAGGGCCGCTCCGCCCCACAAAGCTGTACGTTTTGTCGAAAAATGACGCATTGTCAATCCTGCCCCAAAAAAAGAGCTATCCGGCCAGGCTATCCGCCCAGGCTGGCCGCCTCTTCAGGAAACACCTCAGCCAACACCCGCTGCGCGGTCTGCATATAGTCCCAGTCCTTCGACAGGGGTTGCCAGTCGAGCCCGTCGAGAATCGACTGCGACATACGCCGCACCGTCTCAAAGCCGTCGCGCACCCCGAGGTCCTCGAGCGGAACATCGGTGGCCATCAGCCGGTAGGCACCGAAATGGAGCGCCCAGAGGCCAAAGCTCAACTCCTGCGCGCTGCTGCCCTGGCTCGGCAGACTCAAGTCGCCGCTGGCGATCGCATCGCGGACGATGCCCACACAGATGTCCATCGTGCGCATCTCACAGGCCTGCAACGAGCTCGCCCGTTCGGCCAGGGTCTTGTGCAACACCGCATCCGAGTGCACCAACAGGCAGCAGTTGAAATGGCTGGGGTTGAGTCGGAAGAACAGCTCATAGGCAACGCCGATCGCTGTCATGCGCTCGCGGGGGCGGCCCGCGAAAACGGCCGCACGCTCGAACATGCGGTTGCGCATGTGGATGGTGTCGAGAGCCAACGCGACCAGGAGATCTTCTTTGCTGCCGAAGTGCTGGTAGATCGTGCCCTTGGAATACTCGACGGCCCGGGCAACCTTGTCCATCGACAGCTTTCCGAAGCCTTCGCGGAGCAGCATCTCTCGCGCCGCGTCGAGGATCAGTCCTTCGCGTTGCTGGATCTCACGTTGCTTCCGGCTCAGAGTTTTCATCGGGTCCTTCCCCGTGGGCACGATTCGAGGATATGCGAAGTGTCGTTTCTTGACAAGTCGTCAAGAAAAGAAAATCCAGCGATCGAACGGCCTTCGATCGGGCGTCGTTCCCCATGCGACTGCTCGAGCCGCCCCGCAAGGGGGTTCGCGGACCCCGCCATTGAGGAAAACTGGTCGGGTGCGTACAACTGATAAGGAAGAACCCCCCATGGAGAGTCGCGAGAATGGACATTGTTGCCCGTCAGGTCAGCTCGAGAGTCGCCAGCGTCCATCGTCACATTGAAAGCGCAGCCAATCGCTTCTTCCGTTGGCGCGACGCGGTCCTCAAGGGCCTGCATCTCGGCGGGCGCAAAGCACCCTACAACGACGAGGGCTACGAGTTTGAGGGGGGGGCCCGCGACGGCATCCGCAAGAAGCACTACGACAAGAGCCTACGCCTGTTGTGGAAAGCCGAGAAACACGCCAGCTGGTCCAGCTTCCGCGACTGCTCGAAGTCCGAAAAACTCCTGATGGAGATGAGCGAAAAGACCCTGAGCGACGTGGAACGCAAGCACCTCAAACGCCTCGAGAGCCGCGAGTTCAAAGAACTGCTCGACCGCAGTTACACGCTCAGGCAGAAACAGGCGATCGTCAACCTGTTGCTCGGCGTCGGCCATGGCGAGGCCTACGCCTGGCTCGTCTCTGCAGAGCTGCTGAATGAGATCAAGAGCACCGGCGCGCGGGCCGCGCTGACGATGCAAGTCTTCGAGGAGGCGAAACACTTCGTCGTGCTCAGAGAGCTCATCCAGGCCTTTGGCGTGGAGACCCGTCGTCAGTCTGCCTGGGAATACATGTTCATGGAGAACGTGTTCAAGGCCGAGGGTCTCGAGAAGTTCTTCGGCATGAATGTGCTCGTGGAGGCTATCGCCCTGGGCATCTTCGGCGTGATGAACGACTTCCCCGGGTTGGAGATTCTCCACCTCTTCCACCTCGACGAGTCCCGCCACACCGCCCTGCCGGTCAACTACTTCAAAGAGTTCCCGATGAGCTGGTGGCAGAAGAACAGTCCGGTCTCACGCTTGCGGCGCTTCTACCTGATTCTGCCCGTCGTGCCCCTGATGATGTACTTCGAACAGGACTTCGCCGAGCTGGGAGTGGATGTCTTCGACTTTGGGGGCTCGGTCGTCAAGCGGATCCTGAAGCTCGCGGCGCGGGCGGGCTTCTTGCTGCCGATGCACGATGCGGGTATGACCAGTATGCTCAACCTGGTCTTCAACAGCTATTGCAGCCTGACGCGCACAGGCCACGATTGGCGCGACTTCGCCGCGGTGCCTGGCGTGCAAGCCGTAATGGGAGCGGCGTGAGCCAAGTGGAGCCCCGGCTCCGCTGGGTTCAGCACGACCAGGCCGCTCAGCCCACCGTCCTGAACACGGTCCCGTAGCACTCGATGATCGACGCGTTGAGCTGCACGTGCCGGTCGGTCTCCACGCACCGCACCCACAGCCGCCAACCGGCGCTCTTCGCTGCCACCGCCCGGTGCAGCGACAGCCCATCGAAGCGCACAATCGCCGCAGCGGGTTGACGCTGGTACTTCGGATCGAGGGCGCGGACCTTCTGGTCGAGCCCGTCGAAGTTCGGGATCAGCTCGGGTAGCCTCACCGTCAGTGGCTGGGCGACGTACTGGGTGGCGCAATGTTCGGACGATTGATACACGAGGTACTTCGGAGACGTAGCCGGGCTCTCGAGCCGCGCTCTCATGTCGTGAAGCACGCTGTGGCCCAGGCTCTCGACCGTGGGGCCGCGGGCCGTAATGGAGCCATCCACATGCCAGAGCTGGCTGTCGACCGGCACGTCCCCGGCCTCGAAGTACTGGATCTTCGCATCGACGTAGACAGCGCGCTTGCTGCCTTCGAGCTGCTCCCGCATCGCTTCCAGCACCTTCCGCGTGAGCGGGCCTGCCTCCCGCAGCGCCGTATCCAGGGGGCACCAACAGAAGCTGACCCCGTCCTGGGCGATCTCGTCCTGGCTGGGAACAGACAGTGTACGGATCGTCTCAAAGAGGTTGGGAAACCTCGCGTCGAACTCAGCGATCTTCGCTGCGCCTCGCCCAGCGAAACGCTCTAAAGAACTTGGACGCATCTCGTCGACGAGCGGCGCAGGAGGCTCGGCACGGCGTGGGCGTGGTTTGGTCGAGCCGTGGTAGGCGCCCTCTCCCGTGAAGGGAACCACCTTCTGGGTTTCGATCGAACGCGGCTGTCGCAGGAAGGTTTTCATACAAACTCGAACATGGTCTGGAAATATTGCAGTTTGGCCCGCGGGTCCTGGGACAGGCGGATGACCTCGGGGATTCTAGCCAGCAGGTGGGGCCGCGACAGGTCGGGCGGCTGCGCGTCGGAGTACCTGGCAGGTAGTCCGAAGGAGCGATTGTAGGCGAGATTCGTGACCTGCTGTCCAGCTTCGAAAATCCGCGGCAAGGGCGCCCAGTCCTGCTCGAGGAAGAAGCTCTCCGCCCCCCAGCGCAGGTAGAAACCCAGCTTCTGCATACGCGCCAACCAGGGCGGGTCACCGATCTGCCAAAAGCCGCGCCCACAAAGCAGGAACTGGGAGTGCTCGATGCCAGCTCCTTGGGACACGATGTGGTCCCTGGCATACTTGTCCACCAGAGCCCTCAGCAGAAAGCGCGACAGTCCCTGGCCGCGCTGCTCTTTGCCCACCACGAAGTTGGCGATGTGGTGGTACGCCCCGGGCTTGAAGTCAGGTGGACCAGGGAACGCGAACTGCGCAAACCACCTCTGCTCAGGATCGTTGCTTGCTGGTTGCAGGAAATCGACATCTTGATCGATGGTCGAGTGCCGCAAGTTGTTGTAACGGCCCGTGAAGAAGAAGATGGTGCCCTTGCGCCGCGCGACCAGAATGGTGGCGACGATCTCACTGCGCTGCGCGTCGACTTCGCGGGACAGGACAAAACGATGCCCGTACGTCCCCCAGAGGTTGGCGACCCCGTAGGGGGAGATGATCTCCAGCTGCACCCGCTCGACGACCTCGCTTGGGAGATGGCCGCCGTTGCTGTTCTTCGCATCTTCCAACGAACGGCTCAGCATCGAAGACACAGCCCGGGCGATCTCAGGAACCTCGCTGGCGACGATGCCCAGCTCGAGGCCTTCGTCTTCGAAGCGCACGAAGCTGGGCGCCGAAGGGTTGTGGGACTGTGGGTAGTGGATGTAGGCAGCGTGGAGCCGCTCGGTCGGGACGAAGCGATCGTCCGCGTTGAGGTTGATGTACTGGCCTTGGGAGGCACTGGCGATCGCTGGCTGCATGGTCGCGTCCGTGGGCCGTGCGCTTGGGGTTGCGAGACCTTTGCCCCATCATAGCAAATGGACCTCATCGGGCGACAATCTCCCCACCTCGAAGTCCCGGGCCGGCGTCTGCCAGGATGCGATATCCGATGCCGGACCATCCCAGCGTGCCGGCTCAGTCCCCAGTCAAGAACTTCCAAAGCATCAGCAGCGCGAAGGCCGCCACCACGCATAGCAAGATGAGGGTGCCCGTCTTGGTCGAGACAGAAGTCTCAGCGAGATCCTGCGAGAGATCCCGTGTCAGCAGACTCTTCTTGCTCTCCACATCGCAGCCTGTCCCAGGCGCTTGAATGGCGCGCAGGGCCACAATGCTCCCACCACAAGAGCAGATGAGCACTTCCATGCACTGTGCGCCTTTTGCTACCGGCATGTCCTGCATCGGAAGCTTCCGGGAACGCAGGAGGATCTCTCGCATCGACACCGTCAGCCTGGAGTTGCCACAGCCGTCGCAGGGCTTGATCGTCCAGCCCTCGGGTTCCTGCGTCCCGCTGCCCGCCATCCGCGGCCTCCAGTGCTGCGACCCGAGCCCGACCCGTCGATGGGGTCTCGCTCGTCGCTCTCTTGTGGAGAATCATCTTCCCGATGGGTCGCTCGTGCAACCCTGTGCCTCCATCACCGCTGAGACCCGAGCAGGATTCCAACGCATCCAGCTGACGCCTCCTCTCGAGCCAGACCTTGGTTGCCGTGGGCCCGCTGTCGCCGACGACAACAGCGAAGATCAACCAGACACCCCTGCCGGAATCAAGAGCCGCACCACCTCGCCGCAACACCGGCAGCGCGCCTTCTTGCCCAGGTCGGAGCGCCGCACTTTCAGGCCTGCGCCGCACGGACAGGGAATGAGCACCTTGGCTTCGCGGCTGGCGCGCCTGCTCCGGCTTCTTGAGCTCGGCAGGGGAAGCGCACGACTCTCCAAACCCCTTGACCGATCTTGCTGCGCCCGGGCCACACGCTCGACCACAGACATCAACGCCAGGGAGCCTACGATGCCCGTTACCGCACTCAGGCCATCGATCACAGCGATGATGGTGAAAGGTCGGTTGTAGACGCTACCCAGACTCAGAGACACTCCAAAGCCCGCCAGCAGGCCGCCAATGATCGACATCACCCACCAAGTAGATAGCTGCGATGTATCCTGAGAGTCGCGATCGCTGGCCTGCACGATCTCGCGCATGGCCAGAAAGGGCAGCACCCAGTTGGCAAAGGGTACAAAGATCCAGATAAAACTCGTGACAGGGCCGAACACCAGCTTTCGGGCCCCGAGGGCCCGGGCATTGCAGTGAGCGCGATGCGTCCAGATGCAATAGAAGACGACGTGGACGAGACCCACGAGCAACATCAACAGACCGTTGCCGGCCTGCATGAAAGCGAAGAGACGCTCACGCAACACCCATTCTCCAGCAAAGACGCTCGCGATCGCGAACACGACGTCAGTGAGAGAGAAGAGCACGAGTATCTTGAGAGTGATGAGCAGTGCTCTGGTCGGTCCAGGGCGGTAGGCATAGGGCTTCATCGTGCATCCTTTCTAAACGACCCTGAGCTCTCAGCGCCGTTCTGACTGGTCTGGTTGGTGGCAGGTGTGGGCAATTGACATGCCAAACACGGCAACCATGACCAGCCCGCATTCTTCTGGGGTTCCGGAGCGCAAGCTGGAGCCGATTCGTATGAGCAACTTCAGCCGCGTGTATGTATGAAGTGCCCTGCGGGGCCGCCGCTCGCGTCCACCGTCCGGATCTTGCCCGGTGGTTTCAGGAAGAAGCTGACAGCCGCGTCGAGCACTTGCTCGAGCAGGTGGCGCTCCAACTCCCGGGCTGCGTGCACTTCGCAGCCTGATGCCCAGCAACGATAGGCATCACCTTGCGGAAGGAAGACGCACACTGGGTTGATGCAGCCCGTCAGGCCGTCGCTGGGTACCAGGCAGGTCTGGCGTCAGCGCTCGATCGCATCGGGTAGCGCCTGGTGCAGCACTGCCAACGCTCGATCCGCTCCATCGTTCTCCACGCGTAGTCCGAGTGTTCGTCCATCGCCGAGTATGATCTCGATGCTGTGGATCATCTGTACGGCCCCCCTCGATACGCACCAGAGTGCGCCGGGCACAGAGCGCACGAACGCTGCCAGGGCTGTTTCTCAAGACACGTGCCACAGGATCGATGCGTGGGATCAGCAGTCCCAACACGATGATGGACAAACCGGGTGATCCGAACACTCCGCCCGCAAGCAGCGCCATGGTCGCCGTGCGGCCACCGTCGCCGGGCGCCAGCACGCGCAATCCTGGCCACGCAACGACACCCACTGCGGCGACCACCGTTCTGTTGCGTTTCTTGCTACAGTGCGCAGCCACCAATGGAGATAGATCTTCACTGATTTTCCCCCAGCGGGTGCCACCCGTCCAGCCCCTCAATCAGGGGCCCTGTGGACCAAACCAGACCGGCTTGTCGTTGCGCAGAAACCCGACAGGCCTGCTGCCAGCCCGCTGCACGCCGACACTGTTATGCGCCGGGAGGGCTCACGGCCTTCCCCGGGCGATTCCAGAAGGAAAACGCCAAGAGGCAACCACCGACCAGGGTGAACGTCCAGTAGTCGGTCGGCAGGCCCGCAAACCAACTCTTGTGCCAGGGAACGTGTGCCGGAACGAACCGCGCCCAGCCGAAGGCCGGATTCAGGATGAACCAGAGAAGGTCCTCGCAGATCCAGAACAAACACAGACAACCGATGATGCGTGCCTCGAGGCGCAGGGACCAACTGCCGACGAGCGCCAACGGCAGATGGAAGACGAGCGCCATGAAGGAGAAGACCCAGGCGTGGTAGCCGGTCAGCGGCCGCCCCCCCCAGAAGATGTCGAGCAACCAGTGCGACTCGATCCGCCAGCTAGGAAGCGACGCTGCCCAACCGACGGGCCCCTCGATCTCGATCTCCACGTGGGCGAAGAAGAACGCGACCGTGGCGACGGCAAACAACAGCAACGTAGGGTGAAGCAGAGCCGACAGACGCTGCTTGGGTCGCGTCGAAGAAGCCACTTGCGTCCTCCATGGCTGGCGCATACGCGCAGCGTTGGATTCTGAGACCGACAGATGGGCACTAGAATACCTACGCTCCCGCGACCACCCGTAGCCGCGAAACCGTCCAGTACTTCGCCACGAGCGCTCAGAAGCGTCCTTTGGGTGTCGGCACAGCTCTGCTCCTGTTTCTGAGAGACGCGCTACGGTTGTCACCCGGTATTGCAGGTTCAAGGCTCTGCAGACACCTCGGTTCCAAAAGCTGTTGTGGAAAGAAGACCGGTTGGCCAATCAAAACTGGGGTCTGTGGCGTAACCTCAGACGTCTTGCAGTGGCAGGCTTCACGCCCGCCCGTTTTTCGCTGAGAGACCGCCACTTCTGGTTCATCGGAGGGCACACATCCCTCCCCGACAAAGAATAACCAAACTCCAGGCCAGGGTCTGTTTGAAAACCTACCGGGAGGCCGGCGAGCTAAGGGACTCTGCTCGTAGGGTGCGGGGTTAATCCCCGCCCGACGCGGGAGGGGGTGAACCCCTCCCCTACGAAAAATGGAGGGTTCTCGAGGTTATGAAACAGAACCTAGTGCCAACCAACGATGGGCACCACCGCGCGGAAGGAGTAGCGCACGCTGGGTTGATGCAGCCCGAAGTCCGTCGCGGTTCCCTGCACCGATTGATCGAGAAACTGTGCGTCGTCGCGATCGGCGATCATCTTCAGGTGGGTGGTGTCATGCACCTTGACGTAGCCGTGAGCGCTCGAGCTGGCGACGAGCACCGCCGCCGGACCAACGATGCCATCGACGACATCAGAGCTCGTGAAGCGGATCTTGCTGGCATCGATCTGGTAGCCGGCCGGCAGACCGAATAGATAGACACCGGCGCCTATCGCAGCTCCGGCGTTGTTGTCGTGGCGGTAGGCGTAGTGGATCTCCATAGAGTCACCGACCCGCCGCCAGAACGCCTGGTCATGGACGACTTGGGTCGCCTTGGCCGGCGCGGTACCCGTGGCCGAGATGATCATGGGGAACTCGACCCACTCCGTGATGCGGCCGAAGTTGTCGTCGACGGCGTCTTTGACGGCGTCAAAGTTGTCGTTGACCTGCGAGGCGCTGGCGGTGGTACCGCCCGCGAAGCTGTGTAGCGTCCCCACCTGCGAGGCGACGAGCCAGGCGGGCAGCAAGACGCAGGCAGCAGCCACCAGGCCCAGCAACGTGCTCTTGAAACCCAGGTGTACGGTGATCTTCATCCGGAGCGCTCCTTTGGGATCGTAAGTTTACGATCAGCGTAGCAGTAGGGTGAGCGAGCCTCAAATTGCTGACATTTAGAGACAATCGTAGAGCATTCGACTGTCGCTCCCAAAGGCACGGTTTCGGCTTGCTTGCTTTGCGACATCCACTTGTGATCAACGTTCTTTGTCAACCGACGCAATTGGGAAAAGAGATCCTCTATCAACGTTCACAGCAACAGCACAGCCTGCGCGACGCGGCCTGCTGGCGAGGAGTGTGTCATGTCTACCAACCATAAGACGATCCTGGCCGTGGCGGTCGCGAGTCTGTGTCTGGGGGCGCTTCTGGCAACCCGCCTCGAGCTTGTGGCCGGCACCCTCGCCACACCTGCCGCCGTGTCGCACAGCTTTGTGAGCGGCACCCCTGCCGAGGCCGACGGGGTGAACCAGACCTTTCTGGACCTCGTCGACCAGCTCGAGGCTTGCGCGCAGCGGTCAACGACAACGATGCCCGGGCCGCCAGCGCCACGGCAACGCCCATTCCTGAGCAGACGAAGTACCTTGGCTCGGACGTCAGCGACGTACCGAACCTGATCCTCGACGGCCTGACTTTCCACGGACTTGAAGTCGGCTGCTGCTACCGTATTTCGGGACAGGTCCTGACCGGCAACAAGTCGATACCCAATTGGGGATTCAATTTCTGGAACAGCGGCGACAGGGTCGGCGTGACGGCATTCGGGAACGACCCTGCGGGCGGCGAAAACCATGGAGCGTCGCCGAATTTCGTCTTCCAGGCCGTAGCACCCATGCTCGAGATCGAGGCTACAAACCTGCAGCCGTTCGGAGCGGTGTGCGGCGGCAGCGGAAACAACTCGACCTTCATCACCCTTGAGAAGCTTCCCAACCACGTCGCGACGACGCGCGAGACCACCTGGTCGCCATGGTCGAGGGAAATCTGCTGCGCTGGGACGCCAGCGGGACCTTTCTCGACGCGCTGGCTCTCAGCACCTATGGCAGCCTCGGCAACCAGAGCGCCTATCCTCAGACCCGTGGCGTTGCGACCTCCAACGGCTACTACCTGACGTACTCGCACGGCTTGCTATCCGCTAGGGACGACTCCGGCAGGCGCGTCGGCACCACCACGCTGAACGGGGCAGGCACCACGATCGCCTCGCACTTCAGCCTGAGCTACGCCCAGGGTAGGGTCTGGGTCATCGACGCTGCGGCTGGCACCTGGCGCGGCTACGGCGTCGGTTTCTCGGGGCTGCACAACGCCATATCGAGCTCTACGACACCTACGACCCGGCCGAATGCGAGCTTTTGAGCAGGTTGGATTGAGCCGGCAGCTACCCGCGACTGAGAGGCTGCATCACAACAGCAACCCTTGCCGTACGACCAGAAGGGCCTGCTGCATGACGCAGCGGCACCAGCCACAGTCGGCCTCCGCCTGCATCTCTATCAGCGTGCTTCGCTCGAGAGCGGAGAGCAGACGTGCACCACTGACCTCGATTGCCCGCTCGCGGACGTCAACCGTGGTGTCGAGTCCCGCACCTACCCTGAATTCCAGCCTCTCGAGCTGCTCTGCGACTTCGGGCCGGCTGTTCTGACACGCCTCGGCAAGGAACTCCAGCAGCTCGACTCCGCGCTCGAGAAGTTGTCTATAGGCGCCGTGCGTTCGCGGGGATCCTTGTGATCCAAGTCGTTGATCAGCGCTTCCCCGTCTGCCGGACAAAGGGTCAGCATGAGACAAAACAGGATCGTGCCACGGTTGGGAATCTTCTCCCCCTGATCGCGGGCCGGACATTGATGGGATCGTGCTGATTATGGCAGAAAAAAAAGGGCGACCACGGTCCTCCCGGGGATCGATGGAACCCCCAGGTCGAACGATAGTCGACAGGGCGTTCCTCGCCACCTCCTTACGTCTTCCCTCTGCGCAGGCGAGCGCTGGACCAGGGATGGTGCCGGGGACAGGCCCGCTCCCGCGTTGGCTCAGCGAATCAGGCAGAGGCAGGAGAGTCGCTCGCAAGGCTGGACCCAGCTGTTCGTCCAATAGGGAGAGAATCGCTGATCGGAGTTGGAGTCGGATTCGGATTCGGAGTCGGATTCGGATTCGGGTTCGGACTCGGGTTCGGACTCGGGTTCGGATTCGGGTTCGGACTCGGATTCGTATTCGCGATCGGATCCGGCTCCGGATTCGGATTCGCGATCGGATCCGGCTCCGGCTCCCCCCTACACCAGCTCGAGCCGCGGCTCCCCCTGCGTGTCGAAGACCTCTCCGATCTCGGCGGCCTGGGTATCCCCCCGCGCCCGCAGTGATGCGACCACCTCGGAGGCCTGCGCAGGCGCAACGGCCATCAACAAACCCCCGGAAGTCTGCGGATCGCAGATCAGCTCGAGATACTCCCGCGGGATCTCTGCCGGCATGCGCAGCGCGCTGTCCACCGTCTCACGGTTCGAGCCGGTCATGCCCGAACGGATGCCCTCTCGAAACAGCCCCAGGGAGCCCTCGAACGCCGGCAGATCCCGCACCCGCAGCCGCAGTCCTACGCCTGCGCCCTTCGCCATCTCCAAGCCGTGACCGGCCAGGCCGAATCCGGTGATGTCGGTCATCGCCGAGACGTCGGCGTCGCGGGCGACCTCCATCGCGTCCTTGTTCGGCCGCAGCATCCAGACGCACGCGGCGCTGAGCAGCTCTTCCGGGCAGAGCTTCTTCTTCGCCGAGTGCACCAGCACACCGGAGCCGATCGGCTTGCTGAGGACCAGCTTATCCCCCACGCGCGCGGTGGAGTTCCGCCGCAGCCTGGCAGGATGCACAGTGCCGACGACCGCCATGCCGTACTTCAGCTCGTCATCTTTGACGGTGTGGCCACCGGCGATCAGGCAGCCACACTGGGCCGCCATGTCCGCGCCTCCTCGCAAGACGGCGTTCAGCACCTCGTGCGGCACGCCCTTGGACGGGAAGCAGCAGATGTTCAATGCCAGCAGCGGCCGGCCCCCCATCGCGAAGATGTCCGAGATCGCGTTGGCGGCCGCGATCTGGCCAAACACGAAAGGATCAGCGACCAGCGGCGTGATGAAGTCGGTGGTGAAGACCAGCGCCTCAGTTTCGGAGCGCTGCAAGACGGCTGCATCATCCGAGGTTCCGTGTCCGACCAGCAGCTGCGCAGAGCCGGGCAGCGGGACCCCCTGTAGAATATCGCTCAAGTCCGACGGACTGAGTTTGCCCGCTCACCCGCCGGAGCGTGCGAATTGCCGGATATCGCAAGGCATGCTGCTCTCCTTGATTTTGGTTGCACGGAGGCTATCAGACCAGCCGCACACTTCCCATAGGAAACGGCGGGCCTGGCGCCCGCCGTTCCCTGAAACCGCGCAGTGTCCGCTCAGTTCTGAGAGAACTCCGCGCTCAGGGCACGCTGGATGCGGTCTTCGAGATCCGCAACATGCACCTGCGTCGGCAGATCGTCGCTGGTGACATTCAGGCTCTTGACCAGGGTCTTGAGCTTCATGCGCACGGTCGCGCGCACCTCGGGCGGGTACCAGCCCGACGAGCCGTCGAGCAACATGCCGATCAAGTGCTCGCTGACGGAGCGCTGCAGGTTGCGGCGCATGTCGCTGAGCTTGCTCACCTGGGCGTCGAGCAGGAACTCGCCGAACACGGCATCGAAGAGCGTATCGACCACCTCCTCGGCGGTGACAGGGTTCTCTTCATCGCTCAGGTAGCTCTGGCCCAGCAGCTCGTCGAGGGTGCTGGGATTCAGCACCGCGCCGTAGCAACGAAGCTGCGCGGCCAGCACGGTATCACGGATCGGGAAGGTGGTATCGGCCAACCAGTCCATCGAGCCCCAGTGGCTCCAGCGGCCGGCGGCCAGGTGCCGCAGCAGCTCGGGCGGGAAGTTGAAGTCCCTGCCTTCGAGGACGCGCACGGCCAGATCGAGGGCGCGGCGTTGGCGTTCTGCCTCGACCGGAACCACCGGGGCACGGCCATTGGGGTCGCCCTTGAAGTCGCGGTGCAGATAGGTGCCGCCGACGTAGCGCCCGGCCAGTTGAACCGCGTACCAGTACTCGAAGAACAGACGACGGAACGCGGGCGTGGCTTTGGTGTAGCTCTCGCCGTCTTCAACCACCCGGTCGAGGACGTCGTTCCACATCGATGTCGCCAGGTTCATGCGCGACTCAGCATAGGCGACCATGTCGTCGCCCAGATCCCAACGTACGGCCTCTGGATCGGGAGTCATGGTGTCTTCGTCGGTCCCGTACGCCAGGCCTTCTTCGGCGACCCGCTGCAACACGGTTTCGAGCTCCGAGGGATCATCGACAGCCTTGTAGCCGTACTCGATCGCCCAGAAATCATAGGGGCCCAGAGTCCCCATCGCGTAGGCGCCTTGCGCACCTTCACCTGCGATATTGACCGGAATGTAGTCCATCACCGAACCGGCGATGGCCTGCGGAGCATCTTCGCTGTTGATCTCAGCCAGGGAGCGCCAGGTGCTCGCCTTGAAGTTGTGGCGCAGTCCCAGAGTGTGACCGACTTCATGCATCACCGTGTCTTTGACGACCGCGTTGATGAACTGCGACGCGCGCACGCCATCGCCCAGAGCCAGACGCGCCATCCCCAACTGGTGGGTACGGCCCTTGCCCAGGGAACAGAGCTGGTCGCTGTGGCGGTCGACCGGCTGGCCCGCGACAGTCAACTCGGTTTCGGGATTGCGGAACAACTGCAGCACGTGATTCTCGCCAAAGCTGTCGAGGAACGCGCTCCACTGCGGGCCCATGGCCTCGTCACCAAAGTAGAAGGCGCCTTCGCTCTCGTAGGAGTTGGCCATCGAGTCGTCGAAGATGATGTCGGCGTCGAGGATCTCACCCGTCAGTGGGTTGACGCGCGAGGGACCCATCGCGAAGGCGGAACCGCTGGTGATCCAACGGAAGAAGTTGTAGTTGACGTCGGCCGGATCGAGATCGGCGAACTCGTTGTAGTCGGTCTGCTGACGCACCACGATCGCGCCGACGATGCCGATGGCTTCGAAGGCCTTGTTCCACTCGAGGATGCCCTCGGCAACTGCCTGCCGGAATCGGACGGGAACCGTCTTCTCGATGTAGAAGATGATCGGCTCGGCCGGCGGCGAAACATCGAGGGAAGGATCGAGCTTCTGCACGTTCCAGCGGTTGATCAGCCGGACGAACTGGCCTTCTTCGTAGCTGCCGTTGCTCAGGTCTTTCTGGGCAGTCAAGAAATAGCCGACCCGCGGGTCCGCATGCCGGGGCGTGTAGTCGTTGTCGGACAGCCGAGAGACACTGTAATGCACGGTCATCAGCTGACCGTCATAGGCGTTCGGCATCGTGAAGGAGATCTCGAGGTTGTCCGCAAAAGGCTTGAGCGAGAGGCGAGCCAAACTGGCATCGAAGACAAAACCCCCGCCGAACAACACATCGCAGTTGTTCGCGAACAACATGCCGGCGTCGATTACGTAGGTGCCCCAGTCGGAGTTCATCGCCTCGATGGGAAACGCGAACAACACGCGGTCGGTGTGGGTGCGCGAGACGGCGTCTTCGAGCACACCGTCGCTCAGGTAGCTGGTGTTCTTCTCGACCAGCACGATCTGGTCGCCGATCTTCTCAAAACAGACCAGGTAGTCGTTCCACTGGTAGCCCGTCACCTCACCACCGCTGGTGACGGTGGTGGCGATCAAGAAGGGGACGTCGAGCATGTCGTCGCCTACGCCCAGGTACAGCTCTTGCTCACTCGTGTAGGTCTGGAACAGGCCCTGGCCGAATTCCATCTCGGCCAGCACTTCGCTGGCTTCGGGGTACTGCGCCCACACAGGCAGGCTGAGGGTCAGCAACAAGGCCAGACCCCACATCATCGTTTTCCGCATGTTTCCTCCGGGACAAGGTTGCCGACCCATCTGGCCGGGGAGACCGACCAGGTACGCGATCCGAGCCAGGGTCGTTAACCCGAATCCGCCACCAGTTTATGCTGCGGCCCCGCCTGACCGGCGAATTAGACCTCTCGCTGCTCGAAGATAAACACCTAGCGTCTTCGCTGCACAAGTCCAAATTATCACGGCCATACGGGTCCACGCTACGAAC
>JAJDCP010000164.1 GCA_029260765.1 Planctomycetota bacterium | reverse complement strand
GCGGGCTGGGGGGAAGACCGGAACAGACACACTGTTCAGCACGCAGCCTTGGAATAGTGTCATGTAGTCCAAGAACGGCCGCGCCTTGTCCTTGTGCGTCGTTCCGGTCCTCTCCCCAGCCCGCGACTTCAGGGAACGATGCCGTGGTTGCGCGCCATCCACCAGGGCAGCACCAGGTCGATGCCGGGCTGTTGTTCGGTGGCGTGGCCGTACTTGTCGAGCTTGAAAGGGCTCTGGTCCCAGAGGAACCCGGCGCAGGGGCGCTTCTCGATCGGGACCGGGTGGAGCGCGACCTCCCAACTGCGCGTGCCGGAATGGACCGTCGAACCCGGCGAATGGCCGACGTTGGGTGTCTGCGTCACGTACAGGGTCTTGGCGATGCTCGGATCTGTGCTGTTGCTGACTGGGTAGGAGCGCCGCCCCCGCAGGCTCCAATGTGCCAGACCCTGTTCGATCTGTGGCCGGACCAGGGGCGCCTCCGTCGGCACCGCCATCGCCCAGACCGTGTCGAACCAGGGGTTCTGGTGGTGGCCCGTGACAGCGCGCATGATCCGCAACGCTTTGAGGTACTCGCGGTAGCGGTCGGGGTTCGTGTCGAGCTCGAACAGCGTCGAGTAGGTGAGTTGGAAGAGGTTGAAGCCGAAATACACCTCATGTACTTCGCGGCTGCTGGCCCAGGTCGAGAACCAGAGCAGAGGCGCGACGCCGCCGAGCTGGTCGCGCAAGGCCCCGTAGCGCGGCGCATCAGAGACCGCGCCGATGGTCGCCAGGGACAATACAGCCGAAGGGGTCTGCGCGAAACTGACCGAGACGCCGTCTCCTGTCGGGTTGTTCGCCTGTCCCGGGGCCTGGTGCACAGTCCAGCCATGCTGCACGAGATGGTCGAGCAGCCGCCGGATGATCGCGGCGACCTCGGAGCGCAGGCTGGGAATGCGATGCCAGGCCTGTCCGAGACCGAACTGCACGCCCGCGTACGAGTCCCGCGAGGTATCTCCGAGGGCGCCCCAGGTCTGCCCGCCCCAGCTCCCCGTAAAGTACGTGCTCGCCCCTTGCATCGGCGCAACATGGGCCGAGCTGACGGGGATCGCGGCGCGGGCCAGCAGTCCCTCGTAAGGGGCCGGCACCACCTGGCTGATGATGTCGATGCCCTCGACGATGCGGGTGGCGTAGGCGAGCGCCTGACTGCCCCCGAGCAGATCGTAGCGGTAGGCCTCAGCACCCAGGTAGGCGCCCGTCCAGAGCGCCGAGTCGCCGTGATGTTCCCAGCCACTGACCGGACCGCCCACCGCTTGGGCCATGCGCGCCGGGTACACGTGTCCGAAGGGGCAATGCTCGGTCTGGATGCTGTGCGAGGTCTCGACGGCCAGCGACTCGAGGTTGGGCATCCCCATGCTGGTGATGGGCGCGCCGCCGTGGCCCCAGTCGGCCGAGTCCGGCAGGTACTGCAAAGCCGTGGGCAGCAACGCCGGTGACAGCAGCGTGACGACACTGAGAGCTCCCCGGATGACCGGATCGAGGATCTGGGTCAGCAGGCCGGTCAGCGGTTGCAACAGCGCGTTGCCGGAAGAGAGGCTGAGCTGCAGCGTGATCTGCGGCATTCCCAGCGCGCTGACTTCGGGCCAGAGCGGGTCGCTCAGGTCGAATTCGACCGGCAAGCGGATGCTGAGGTCGCTCACCTCGGCTGTCACGGTTGCCTGCACGGGAATCTGCAGGGTCGAGCCGCCGACGTTGATCGGGATGCTCCCCGAGAGCACAAAGTCGACCGTCAGGCCCCAGCTGTCGGGAGCCCGGGGAACTTGTAGCTCGGCCCGGTCACTCGCGGAGCTGGCGATGGCCGGCGGGCTCAAAGCGGCGAGCTGGATGTTTCCGATCGACAAGATGGAGAGGCCGCCCTGGCCCTGCCCGATCGCCCCATGCAGCGCCTGGCTGAGCTCGGTGTCGACACGCGGAAGAAGCTCTGTCCAGCCGGTGGCGATCAGATCATTGAAGGCCGCGGCCGAAGCTGGATCGAAGCTGACGGGCTCGGCGGTCGGTGCGCTCGCCAGGGCTGCCAGGGCCGTCTGCCAGTGCCCTGCATTGCTGGGGCTGCCCGGGTGGGTCGCCGGACCTGGCTGCGCAGGGCCCGGCTGTGTGGGAGCTGGACCCGGCGGTTGAGAGCCAGGTTGGCTGCCAGGGCTGCCGAGACTGCTGGATGCTCCGCCACTGCTCCCGCCGTTACAGCCACATAGGGCTACGGCGAGCAGGGCCGCAAGGATGCGTTGCATGGGTCCACTCCGAACTGAATTAACCAATGGGTTAATGAGAATATTAACCGAAAGGTCAAACGGGTGGAAGCCCTAATCTGGATGGATTGTCGAGGAACTCTCCGCGTTTGCCGGGTCTTTCCGCAACTACTTCGTTGCGGGCATGCCTGGTACCGCCCGCACACCTCGACGTCGTTTCGCCTGGAACACGTTGAAGGTGCGCGGTTTTTTCACGACATTCCTGATTGCATAGACAACTCCGGGCAGCGGTGACGTCTTGCAGTCGAGGAGAGGGCATGAACACGACGCCGGACAGCTGGAACGCATGGCTCGACGCCACGGGCGCGGCCCTGCTGTTGGTCGCGCGTACGCTGTGCCGCAATCTCGCCGATGCAGAAGACGCCGTGCAGAGTGGTTTCCTGCGCTTCTGGAAGCAACGCGCGGCCGCGCACAACCCTCGAGCCTACCTGTTCCGTTGCGTCCGGGCCGCCGCCCTCGACCAACAGCGCTCGCAGGCACGCCGCCGTCGGCGGGAGGCGCGGGTCGCCGCGGGGGGTCGCCAGGAGGTCTGGTTCCGCGACGAGCTCGAACGCGATGAGCAGAGAGCTGAGCTGGCGGCCGCGTTACGCAAGCTGCCGGCTGCGCAAGCCGAGGTCGTGGCGCTCAAGATCTTCGCTGAGCTGAGTTTCGCCGAGATCGGCGCGCTGCTCACGCTCTCCCCCAACACGGTCGCGTCGCGCTACCGTTATGCCCTGAAAAACCTGGCCCAGGTGCTGGTAGGGAGACGTTGATGGAAGACTATTCCGAGCTCGAGGAGCGTCTGCGCAGCCTCCGGCCGCTGCCCTTGGCCGATGCCTGTCGGGCGCGCATCGGCGCGGGCCTTGCGCGGCGGAGGCGGCGCCGACGTGGCGTGCTTGCATGCCTGCTCGTGGCCGCCGCGACGTTGCTGCTCTGGCTGGCCTGGGCAGGTGCGGAGCCCGACGTTCCTCCAGCCCCCGTGGCTGAGGATCCTCGGACGCCTCCCAGCCTGCGTAGCTACCAGCAAGCCTGGCAGGAGTCGGACGCCGCTCTGTTCGCCCTCCTCGACCAGCACGGCGCGCAGCTGTTGCCTCGCCTGGCCAGCCTTCCGAACCTGCAAGACGATTGAGGAGACTCGCATGCACCGTTCCGCTTTGTTCCTGTTGTTGCTCGCTTCGCTGGCCGTCGGCCAGGAAACACCCGGCAATGCCGCCCTGCTGTGGTGGCAGGCGTTTTCACTACTCGAAGAACCATCGGAGGACTTGCAGCAGAGGGTCGACGCGGGCGCCCCGGAGGCCCTGCGCGAGCTGGTGGCGGCCTCGGCCCTGAGCCTCGAGGTGATGGCCCGGGCTGCGGCGCGGCAGCACTGCGACTGGGGTCTGGAGCCCGACCAGGGGCCGCGCATGCTGCTGCCCCACCTCAGCCAGGCCCGCGAGCTGGCTTCCCTGGCCCTGGTCGATGCGCGCCTGCAGCTCGAGGCAGGCGCTCCAGACGCAGCCCTGACCCGGGCTTCCCAATGCCTGCGGCTGGCCCGGCAGGTCGGCGGAGATCCCCTGCTGATCTGCCTGCTGGTGCAGTACAGCATCGAAGGCAGGGTCTTCGACTTTCTCGCGCAGAACTTCCGGCGCTTCCCGTTTGAAGCTCTCGAGGCGGTGGTCGAGGGATCGGCCTTCGACGATCGGGCCGCGGCCCAAGAGAGTATCGCGGGTGAGGAGCAGACCATGCTCGATTGGTTGCTCGCTGAGCTTGAGGGCGGTCGGCCTGTGGACGATCTCGAGCTCGGCCTCGAACCGGCCGTGATCGTGGCCGAAGCGCCGGAGCTGCGACGTTTCTACGCCCGTGTGCAGACGATCTTCGAGGCGCCGTACGAGCAGATTCCTGGCATGTTCACGGAGTTGGAAGGCGCGATCGAGGCCAGCGACAACCAGTTGGTGGGCGCCGTGTTCCCTACCTTTGAGCGCGTGGCCGAGCGGGCCTTCCGCCAGAGTGTGCAGCGGTCGATGTTGCGTGCGGCCCTCGCCCTGCGCCAGGGAGGAGCCGAAGCCGCCGACCGGGTGCTGGACCCCTGCGGTCGCGGGCCGTTCGAGCGCACGCCGCGCGGTGAAGAGACCGTCTGGGGGTCGAAGCTGCGTGTCGGCGGCAAGCCTTTCGAGTGGACGACGCGCTAGTCTGGCCAGCCGAAGCGCTCCTTCTGCAATTCCAGCTGCTGTAAGGCTTCGGGGCTGGTGCTTGGAGGTTCCTCCAGCCACCCCAGCAAAGGAAACACCAGCAACACGAGCAGCATGGGAATCACCGGCCAGCCGCTGCGTCGGATCCGCGGCCAGCCCGCAGCCACCAGCACCGCCAGCAACCAGAGCCCGCAGACGGCCCGGATCGCCCGAAAGCCGATCCAACCGAACAAGCCCCGAGGACCCGCCAACACCGGCACCTCGACAGGCAGCACTCTGCGGCGGTACTGGGGTAGCTCGGCCACCACCTCGCCCGTCGGAGAGACGACGCAGGTCCAGCCCGTGTTGGTCGCCCGCACCAGCCAGAGTCGGGTCTCTACGGCCCGCAACACGGCGGCTGTGCGGTGGATGCTCTGGCCGTTCCAATGCCCGAACCAGTTGGCGTTGGTCATATTGATCAGCAGCCCCGGTCCTTCTTCAAAGACACGGTCGCTGGTCTGCGGATAGCCGTCTTCGCAACAGATGTTCACCGCCACCGCGAGGCTGTCGATGAACATGCTGGCCGTCTGCGAGCGAGCGACGGGAAAGCGTGTGTCTTCGCTCTGGTACAGGCCAGGAAACAACCTCTGCCCAGGGAAGACTTCGCCGCCCCGCACAAAGAAGCGCTTGGAGCTGCGTCCCTCGATCATGCCCTGGGGATCGATCAGCCAGGCCGTCGGGCTGAAGCCGCCCTCGGGCAGCACTTCGAAGCCGCAGGCCAGCAGACTGGTGTCCGCTCGCCAGGCGGGCCCGAAGGGCAAGAACCGCGGCTGGAAGCCGATGATGTTGCTGTCTACGAAATACGGCAGACTCGATTCTCCCCAGACCACGACGTCCACATCGCCGGGTGCCTGGCTGAGCCGGGTCTGGTAGGCCGCCTGCTTGTCGGGATCGAACCCCGTCGTATAGGTCCGGAAAGGATACGCTCCCTGCACCAACAGCAGCTTGAGCCGCCCCACTTCTGGCGCCGACGCCCCGCTCTGGCGCAGTCCACAGTACCCGCACCACGCGCCGAGCACCGCCAGCCCAGCCAGCGCCAGCCGGAGGCTGCGCGTCTTCCAGCTGCGCCAGCCGAGGAACACCACCCCGAACCACAGCAAGGACAGCACAAAGGTGCTGCCAAGATCGGCCGGCGCGAGCAGCCAGGGAAAGGAATGTGCGCTGGCGACGCCAACCGGCAGCGGGCCCGGAGAGACGGTCAACACGACCTCTGCGGCCGCAAAGCAGACAGGCAGCAGCCAGTACACGCCGAAGCGTTCGCGTGCCAAGGCCGACAGCCAGCAGGCTGCGGCCATAGTGGCGCCCGCGATCATGATCGCCAGGGTGAAACCGATGGCCGCCACGACCACGGGCAGCTCGAAGAAACTGATCACCCCCAGGCCCAGAGCGGTCTGACTGAGCCCAAGGGACAGGCCTCCACACAGCCAGCCGTACCCCAGGGCGTCTCTGGGCCTCAGCTCGGTGAGCTGAAAGACCGCCAGGATGTGAAGGACCATCAGAGGCCAGAGATTCCAGGGCGGAAATGCGGCGGCAAAACTGAACCCCGCGAGGAGCACCAGGCCGAGCCGGCGGGGGTGCACGAATCTGCGGGCGGGTGGAGCTTCCATCGTGTCTCTCGCTGCGGATGGGGGCCAGTGCCGCAGCGCTATAATTTCGGTTCAGGGCGCAGCGCCGGTGCGGCAGGGGCGAAAATCGACGACGAGTCCCTACGAGTAGCGGGGAGGAGGAGGATGAAGGCAATGCCGTGCCGCCGCAAGAACTGGACCGGAATTTGTGCGCGGAGGCACTGGTCTACCATTCCCCGCCGCCGGAGGCAGCCTGCAGACCCAGGCCGTGTTTGTCCTCGCTATCCTGCAGAGTTAGAATCTTGCCGTGCCTTCCGGAGCCGCCATGTCCAGCCTGCAACGCTACGCCCGCCTGCCGCAGCGCAGCCTTGAGGTGCACGGGGACGCGCTGCATTGCGTCGACACCGGGGGAGACCTGCCTGTTCTGGTACTGGTCCACGGCAGCCCGATCTCTTCGTTCGGCTTCCGCGACCAGATCGCCGCCCTGGCCCCCCGCTATCGTGTTGTGGCCCCAGATCTACCGGGGTTCGGCCGTTCGGCCGGGCCCGCGCAGGGTGCCTGCTTCGGCGAGCATGCCCGCCGGCTGCGAGATTTCCTGCTGCATCCCGATCTGCAGCTACGCGGGCCGCTGGCGCTGGCGCTGCACGACTGGGGAGGACCGATCGGGCTGGGCGCCCTCAGTCTGGCAGCCGAGGCGGGACGGCGGTTCGAGCTGGGGCGGCTGATGCTGATCAACACGGGCATCCGGCCAGATTTCCGGCCCTCTTGGAGCTGGCCGTTTCAATACCGCTGGCTCGGCAGCTTCTGCTTTGAACGGCTCAACATGGTCTCGTGGGGCCTGCCCGTATTGATGGCCGCGGCGTGGCGCTCTGCCGCGCTTCGCCAGGTCTACGCGGGGCCGCTGCAACAGCTCGGGACACGCCGCAGCGCTGCTCTGCTCGAGCAGCTCCACGGCTACCGAGAGCTGGTGAAGCCTCTGCGTGCGCGCCTGCCCCTGGCAGAGCTCGAGGTGTGCGTCGTCTGGGGAGAGCCCGAACCCTACTTCGGCGAGCAGGATATCCAGTATCTGGCAGCGTGCTGCCCGAGGTTGCGGGTCGAACGCTTGCCAGGCGCTGGCCATTTTCCGATGGAGGACGCCAGCGGAGCCTTGTCCACCCGGATGCTGTCGTTCTTTCTGTGATGCTGATGCTTCGCTATCATGGCCGAGATCGGGGCACGCAATCGCGGGTTCTGTCGTTGTAGCTAAGGATCCACAACCCGGGACCTGGATGTCCCCTCAAGGAGACCGTGCATGAAGACCCTGCTCGCATTGTTGGCCGGCGTACTGTTGCTGACGCCCGCCGCGGCCGACACCTACACTGTTGATGGCACCCACACCTCGGTGATGTTCCGCATCAAACACCTCAATGTGTCCTGGTTCTATGGACGCTTCAACGAGGTCTCAGGCAGTTTTGTGATCGACGACGACCCGAGCGCCTGTTCTTTCGAGATCACGGTCCATGCCGCGAGTGCGGACACAAACAACGAGATGCGCGACCGCCACATCAAGGGTCCGGACTTCTTCAACGTCGGCGAGTTTCCCGAGATGAGCTTCAAGAGCAGCTCGGTGCAGGCCAGCGACGAGGGTTACGCAGTGACGGGCCAGCTCAGTCTGCATGGCGTGTCGCGCGAGATCACCGTGCAGGCCAGCCACAGCGGTTCCGGCAAGGACCCCTGGGGGGGCTTCCGGACCGGATTCGAGACGGTCTTCAGCATCTCTCGTTCGGATTTTGGCATGGACTTCATGCTCGATGGTCTGTCCGATGAGGTCCGCCTTACCATCAGCCTCGAAGGCGTGCGGGAGTAACGGGCACTGAACCCGATGGGCTCTGAGCTCGTTGAAGACATGAGCTGACGAGAACACCCACTTGGTCGACCTTCTCAAAACCACTCTCCTCCCCGCCGGCCTGTGCCTGCTCTTGGCAGGTCTGGCCGGGCTCCTTTCTCGGCTACTGGCCGCCCGCCGCGATGTGCTGGCAGGCGCTCTCGGCGTCTCGCTGGGGTTCGCCGCCGGCTGTGTGGCTCTCAAGGGCTGGCCTGGACTGCCCCCGAACCAGATCACGCTGTGGTTGCCCTGGTTGGCGCTGCTCAGCGTCGTGCCCGCACTGGTCACCGCCTGGCGCGCACGCGAGACCGTACATCCGCGCGGCAGCTGGCTCGAGCTGGGCCTGCGGCTGCTGGTTTGCGGGCTGTCGGCATGGGCGCTGATGGCGCGCAAACTCGAGCTCTGGAAGTCGGGGCCGGCCGCCTCGTTCACCTGGATCGCCGGGGTTGCTGTGGGCTGGATGGTGCTGTGGGGCTGCCTCGAGGGGCTGGCCCTGTCGCTGCGCGCTCGCAGCAAACCCGGCATACCCGGTGGTGCCCAAGCCGTGCTGGTGCTGGCGGCCTGGGTGGGCACGGCGGCTCTGGCCATCGTCCGGCTTGGCTCCAGCGCCCTGCTCGCGCAGTTGAGCGGCGCGCTGGCGTGCTGTTTGGTGGTCGTCTGCTTGCTCAGTTTGTGGACGTCACGCCGCGCGCTGGTCTTCGGAGTGGTACCCGTGGTGGCCGTGGCACAAGCTGGTTTGCTGCTCAACAGCGCAGTCTATGCCTGGGAGCCGGCCTGGGCCGTGTTGGGAGTCGCCGCACTTCCCGCGCTGGCGCTGGGGATCTTGCGTGTGCCTCCGCTGTACGCGCGGCTATCTTGGTGGATGCGCACCGGTCTGGTGCTGATGATCCTGCTGGTCGGAGCCGGTGGACTGATCTGGTGGGCGTATGTGCCACCGCCCCCCAACCCCTATGGTTATTGAGGAGTCGTCATGAGTAAGGACAGAAGCCGCCTGATGTTCGAAGTATGTCTTCTGGCTCTGGGGGTTGCCCTGGGAGCCTTACTGCTGCAACCGGTTGCGCTGCATGCCGAGGATGGCGACGCGCTGACGGTCGAGCTTGTCGACGGCTACGATCTGCTGGTCTACCACCAGCGGGGTGACGAAGAGCTGTGCAGCAGCTATCCTGCCGAGAGTATCAGCTCGGCTCGCTACTACGAACGGGGCCATGTCTTGGTGGTCGAGTACCACGTGCAGGTTCCACGGGGCACACTCCCGCAAACCGATACCTTTTTTGAGCCGTCCGGTTGGGACTTGCATCTGCGTTGAACCATGCCAGCGACAAACAACAGTTGCGCAGCTGCTGGCAGCGGACCCTGCCGGCAGATTGCGACTGGGACACCCTGTCCAGCGACCAGAGCTACCGCCCTCCCCTGAGCGGTGCTGCTTCAGAGAGCAGCCTGTTCGAGGCTACCGGTGCGCTCGATGCAGACGCGACCTACAAGACCCCTTACACCCTGGCCCTTCCGGCCGAAGGTCCGGATCCTTCCCAGGGCAGCTTCGAGAAGCTCGAAGAGATCGGCCGGGGCGGGATGGGGGTGGTCTACCGCGCCCGCCAGCACAGTCTGGGCAGGGATGTCGCCCTCAAGCAGCAGCTCGAGGTGCGTGGGGGCCTGCCTGTTTCGAGGCTGGCTCGTCGCGCCTTTGTGACCGAGGCGCGTGTCAACGGCGGCCTCGACCATCCGAACATCGTGCCTGTCTACGAGCTGGGCCACGATGGCGAGGGCGCCTTCCTGGCGATGAAGCTGGTAGAGGGGCGCGCCTGGAAAGAGCTGCTGCGCGAGCAGCCCGATGCCCTCAGCCTGCATCTCGAGACCCTGAGCCAGGTGTGCAATGCGGTCGCGTTCGCCCACAGCCGGGGCATCGCCCACAACGATCTGAAACCCGAGAATGTGATGCTCGGCGCTTTCGGGGAGGTGTTGGTGATGGACTGGGGCCTGGCCGTCCATTTCCGCGACACCCCGGAGGCCCTGGCGACCCTGCGCCACAAGTCGAGCATCAAGGCGCCCTGTGGCACGCCCGCCTACATGCCTCCGGAGCTCGCGCAAGGCCAGGGAGGGCAGATCGGTCCCTGGACCGACATCTACCTGTTGGGTGCGATCTTGTACGAGATCCTGACGGGCCGCCCGCCGCATTCTCGAGGCAACTTCCTCGAGAGCATCGCGGCGGCTGCCGTAGGAGTCGTCGCACCGGTCGCCGAGGAACACCCGGCCGAGCTGCGCGCACTCTGTGCCTGGGCCCTGCACCCCGATAGCGCTTCGCGCCCCGCGTCTGTGCGGGTTTTTCAGCGCGAGCTCAGCGCCTACCGGCAGCACAAAGAGTCGCTGCGCATCGCGCGCTTGGCAGCGGATCGTCTTGCGGGACTTCAGCCACAAGCGGAGACCGAGCTGGTGCGCAAGCAACGCAGCGCCTTGTACCAGGGCTTCGCGGCGACCGTGGCGGGGTTTGAGCAGGCCCTCGAGCTCTGGCAAGAGAACCCTGGTGCCCGGGAAGGGGCCGAAAGCGCACGCCTCGCCTATGCGCAGGCTGCCCTGGCCCAGGGGGACCTGGGTCTGGCCGAGACACAGGCCGAAGAGCTGGGCGACGATTCCGAGGCCACGGCGGTGCGCGCCGCGATCGTTGCGGCGCAGCGGCGCCGCAAAGAGGCACGCAAGACAGCTCGCAGGCTACGGAGCACCCTCGCTGGCGTGTTGCTGGTCGCGTTCGCGGGGCTGCTGGTCGGCATCGTGCTGACCTTGCAGGCCAACCGGGAGATCCTCGCTCAAAACTCGCACATCACCGCCCAGAACCTCGAGATCGCAGAGAAGAACCGCGCCATCGAAGCCGAGCAGCGCGCGACCGAAGCGCAGCGCCTCATGGCCGAAGCACGTGGCCGTGTCGCCGAGCGGGCTCTCAACGATCTCTTGTACCAGGTCGAAGAGCGGCTGGTCCGGGAGGGCAGCCCGTCCAGCCATCGCCTGGCGCGTGCCATCCTGCGCAGCGCTCTGGACGGCTATCAAGAGCTGCGCAGCGCCGAGCCCGAGACTCCTCGGGGTGATCTGGGGAGCGCGCGTGCCCAGACCCTGATCGCGCGCCTGGTGATGTTCCTCGACGGCGATGCTGCTCAGGCCCGGCAGCTGTTGCAGACTGCTGAACAGGCGCTGCTCGGTCTGTTGGACGGGGAAGGAGGCGTACAGGCTGCTTTCCAGCTAGCGGGTGTCGAGATTGAGTTGGCGCGGCTGCATCACAGCCAGGCTTCGCTGGACGATGCGCTCGAAGCAGGCACCCGGGCGGTGATACGCCTGCAGGGGCCCCGTCTGGCTGACGGGGGGGTGGCAAGTCAGGAAGAAAAGCGGCGCCGATTGCTGGCCGAGGGACTGTGGCTGCTCGGGCGCATACTCAGCGATCGGGGCTCTCTGCAGGAAGCCCGGCGGCTGCTTGAGCAGAGTCTCGAGCAGCGTCCTGGCCAGGTGTCGGTGATGCTCGAGCTGGCCGACGTGCAGCACAAGTCCGGGGACATCTTCGCGGCCCGCGCGGTCTACCAGCAGTGTCTGGCGACGATGCGCAGGCACTACGCGCTCAGCCCCGACGACACCTTGCTCGAGCAGCAGCTCTGCCATGTGCTCGAGAGCCTGGCAGGCATCCAGCAGGCGCACCTCGAACTGACCGAGAGCGTAAGCTCGTTGCAGGAGGCGCTGCAGCGGCGCCGTGGGCTTGCCGACCGTGACCCTGCGAATGCGCAGCACGCGAAGTTGTTGGCGCGTTGCCTGACCGCGCTCGCCGAAGCCCAACTCTTTCAGGGAGAGCTGGAAGCCGCGCAGCAGCTCTGTCTCGAGGCGGATGCACTCCAGGCAGGGCTGGCTGAGCGCGGCCTGCAGGGAGCAGAGCTGGCAAGCCAGATGGCCGAGACCTGGGAGACACGCGCACGGGTCGCCGAGCTGCGCGGAGACCCGGCGGCGGCGCTAGAGGCCTGGAACCACACCCTGGCGTTGGGACCGGACGAACCCTCCGAGGGCACCGAGCTGCTGCAGCGGGCCGAGGCCTTGCGCAGCCGTGGTGTGTTGCGGCGCGAGATCGGTGCCCTGGGCGCGTCCCGCGGGGACTTCGACGCCAGCCTGGCGCTGCTCGAGACTCTGCTGGAGCGCGAAGCGGACCATGGCCAGGCGCTGCGTGCACGGGCGCAAGGGCTGAGCGATCGGGCACGGGTCGACCTCGAGGAGGGAGCGCTGCAGCCAGCGCTGCGCGACTCGGCCGAGGCCGAGGAGATCTTCCGTGAATTGGCGAGCCGTGGCGACGACGCGCGTCTGCGTCCTCCAGGCCAGGGGCCGCTGAGCGACCTGGCGGTCTGCCTGGGAGCGCGCAGCGCGCTGTTGGCGAAGTCGGGGGAGTCCGGGGGAGCCGTTCGAGCTGCCAACGAGAGCGTGCAGCTGCTGCGCCGCATCGCCGAACCCGGCCAGCACCACGCGGCCACTCGGGGCCTGGCCTTTGCGCTGGGCCAGCGCGGCGAGCTGCTGGCACGGTTGGGCCAGACAAGCGGGGCGCGGCGCGATCTCGAAGAGGCCCTGCAGCTCTACCTGGGGCTGGTCGCTGCGGCTCCTGACGACCTGCGCAGCCGGCGCGCCTATGGCCTCTTGCTGATTGAGCTTGCGGATCTGGACTACGCCAGTGGCGCCAACTCGGTGGCCGCTGAGCTGTACGAGGCAGCTCTGGCAGAGCTGGAAGTGCTGTTGCAGGGCGCCCCCGAGAGCAGCGCGGCGCGGCGCCACTGGTTGCTGGCGGTCGAACGCGCCGCTCAGCTGCGGCTGGAAGCGGGAAACGTCGCGGCTGCCCTCGAGCTGTTGCGCCCCGCCCGAGATCTGGCAGAGCTCAGCCCCGGCCTGGACGGCGCCCTCGATGGAGCCTGGTGGGCAGAGAAGCTGGCGGCAGCTGAAGACCAGGCGGGCAACTCCGGTCCCGCTCGTCAGGCGCGTGTCCGGGCTGTCGCTCGCCTGCACACGGAGTTGCTCGAGGCGGCCGCGCATCCGCGTCGGGCCGAGGCCTGGTTTCAGCTGGCGGTGTTGCACAGTGATCTGGGCGAGCGCGAGGCAGAGCGGACAAGCTACCAACAGGCTGCCATACTCAGCGACAGCCTGGGGCTGCACCTGCGCTCCCCGCAAGCCCAGCACGAACGTGCCGCGCTCGCGTCGGGTCTCGGAGCGGTCTGTCGTGAGCTCGGAGACTTCGAGGGAGCGCGGCAGGCTTTTGAGCAGGGGCGCGCGTTGCTTTCTCGGGCGGCGTTTCCTGGCGCTGACGAGCTGGACCAGACTCTGCATACGCAGCTCTGGGAGCTGACCAAACACGAGCTGTTCCTGGGCGTGCGGAGTCCGCAGACCGCCGAAGAGCGGCTCAGTCTGGGCTTCATGCAGCTGAGTCGCGGGGAAACTGAAGCCGCTCGGGTCTCGGTGCGGCAGGCCTTCGAAGCGCCCGAGCTGCAGAGTCAGCCCCAGGCCTGGTTGAGCGCTGCGCGCGAGATCGCACCGCTGGCCGAGGATGATCCTGCGTTGCAGGATCTGGCGCTCGAGATGCTGGCGGGTTATCTCGAGCTCTGGCGCGCTGAGGTCGCCCGGCTGCAGCGTGAAGAGCCCGACGGCGAAGAGCTGCAGCTGGTGCTTGGGGCGCGGCAGCAGGTCCGCGAGCTGCCGGAGCTGCAGAACCTGCGTGGGCTGGCGGGATTCGGAGCGTTGTTCGACGAAGACTGAGGGGTCTTCCCTACCCGCTGCGCGCTGGCTGAGGATGTGCAAGCGGGCTACTTCCGCAGCAGCACTCCGAGGGCCCAGTCGGCTGCCGCGCGTACCTCCGGCACCGGGTCGCCTTGCACGGTGTGCAGCCTCGCGACCGCGGCGCTTCCTCCCAGGCTTCCCCAGCCGAGGGCGCGAGCCGCGGCGCAACGTACGCCCGGGTCTTCGTCCCCCAACAGGGCGAGGATGCCTTCGACTCCTGCACGCTCGCGGCAGGCACTGAGCGCCCAGGCCGCTCGTGCCCGGACGCTGGGCTCCGGATCCCCGAGCAGAGGCAGCGCAGCAGCGAAACCGTCGAAACCCCGGCGGTTCCGTTCATCGACCAGCGCAGCCAGAGCCTCCCGCCGGATCACCGTGTCGGCATCTTCGAGAGCCTCCTCGAGCGCGCGCTCGGATTTGCCTGCCAGCAGCGGAGCAAACGCATAGTCCACAGGGCCTCCAGGAACCATTCGATGGCCCTCGAACCAGGGAGTCCGCAGCACACCGGCTCGGCTGTCGAAGACCACCCGCTCGGCACCGTAACTGAGCGTGTCGCCAGATACCGTCACAGGCAGGATCTGATCCGAGATGATCGGCTCGCCGCTGCCGAAGATCACGTACCGCACGCGCAAGCCGTTTTCGTCCTCGAAGAAGGTATGGCGCGCGCCGGCAAAGGCGCTGAGGTCGTACCAACCGTCGTCCCTGCACAATCTCTCGGTGTCGATCTCCTGGCCATGTGCCACGACCAGAAGGCCCAGCCAGAGCCCCAACAATTCTCGCCGCATCGATGTTCCTCCCGTGGGCATGCGGCCATGGTAGCCGGTGGGTCGGCGAGGCCTTGTAACATCGATGTCACGAGGACTCCGCCAGCACTACTCGGGCCCCGACTTGTCGGGGAACGGCGG
The DNA here is from genome assembly GCA_029260765.1 of Planctomycetota bacterium. Lineage (GTDB taxonomy): Bacteria > Planctomycetota > J058 > JAJDCP01 > JAJDCP01 > JAJDCP01. The sequence continues at coordinate 20,696 of JAJDCP010000164.1, read as the reverse complement.
AGGTCGTGGAACCTCTACCGGCTCCTCTTCGAGCTTACGCAACAGGTGGGCGACAGCCGCCTCCAGCTGGGCGTCCTTGCCTTCGAAGGTCGCGTGCGGCAGGTTGTCGACTTCGATATCCGGCACCACGCCGTGGCCTTCGATCAGCCAGCTGCCCTCGGGACCGTACACCCCCCACTCCGCGGCGGTGGCGATGCCCTGGTCGACCAGGCGGTTGCTGCTCGACAGCCAGATCTCGCCTCCCCAGGTGCGGGTGCCGATCACTGTGCCCAGCCCCAAACGGCGCACCCCCTCGCTGACCGCTTCACCGTCGGAGGCCGTATCGGCATCGCACAATACGACCAGGTGGCCGCGGAACGCGTACTGCATGTTCCAGGTCGGCTCCCCCAGGCGACCATGCCAGTAGAACCAGGCGCGCCGCATCAGCTTCCCGAGGATCCAGCTGTCGATGTTCCCGCCGTTGTTGTGACGCACGTCGAGGATCAAACCTCCGCGGTGGAAGACCGGATAGAAGCCCTGGGCCCATTCGTCGATGTTGGCCCTGCCCATCGCCCGCAGATGCAGGTAGCCGATCTGGCCGGCGCCGAGCTCTTCGACCTGCAGGCGGCGGCTGTATTCCCAGTCACGGTAGCGCAGGTCGCGGGCGGCGCGGGCGCTCAGCGCGCGCACGATCACATCCCGTTGGGCGTCGCCGCGGGCGAGCCGCAGGCGCAGCTGGCGGCCCGCCTGGCGGCGCAGCAATGCACCGACGTCGGCTTCCTCCAAGGTGTCGCGGCCGTTGATGCGCACGATGACATCGCCCATCTCGATACCCAGCCCAGGCTTGAGCAGAGGCGAGCGCAGGTCGAGCTGATCGGGATCTGCCCGGTAGATCTTGGCTATCCGGTAGCCGCCGGCGGCCGCATCGCGCTCCAGCCGGGCTCCCAGAGCCGCGACGCCGACATCGTCGGGACCCGTGCGATGGTCACCGCCGTAGACGAAGGTGTGCAGCGCCGAGAGCTCCCCAACCATCTGGGCCAGCAGGTTGGCCAGCTCGTCGCGGTTGCGCACCCTCTCGACCAGGGGCTCATACTTACGCCGCATCGCGGGCCAGTCGACGCCGTGCATGCCCGGATCGTAGAAGTAATCGCGCTCCAGCCGCCAGGCATCGACGAACATCTGGCGCCACTCTTCGGCAGGCTGCACGCTGAAGCTCCAGTCTTGCAGCTCCAGCTGGTGGTCGGCGAAGGCCGCCCCGGCGCCTGAGCCCGCAGGCAGGATGGCCAGGGCGTTGCCCTGCTTGACCAGCAACCACGCGCCATCACCGCTGAGCTGTGCGGCGTCGATACCCTCCACCAGGGCCAGCGGTTCTGCTCCTGCCGCGATGTCCAACGCCATCAGTGTGCGCCCCTGGTCGGTCTCGGCTTCCCAGAACAGACGCTCGGCATTTGCCATCAGGTTGCTGTAACTTCCCGGTCCGACAGGGACGCTCTGCACCCTCCAATCGAGCCCCTCGAGCAGCACCTCGACGCGCAGCTCCGCTTCGCTGCTGTCGGCCGGCGCTCCGGACTCGACCGGCTCGGCGCTGAGCTCGTCGTCGGGTTCGAAGGGCGAGAGCAGGTCGGCGGCGAGAGGCAGACAGTAGATGCCGGTCTTGTCTTGATAGTGGGGTTCGGGTTGCAGGAAACCCCAGGGGCTGGCAACGGAGCTGCGCAGATGCCGGTCGGACAGGAAATAGATCCACTGGCCATCGGGGCTCCAGGCGGGACTCGCGCTCTGCATGCGCTCGCTGGTCAGCGCGATCCGACGGCCGTCTTCGATGTTGCGGATCACAACCTGGTCGTAGGTGTTGGGCGCCGGCGTCGAATAGGCCAGCCAGCGACTGTCCGGAGACCAGCGCAGCCCCCAGTAGGCCTCACGCCAGCCGTAGTCGGAGGTCTCGAGCAGCTGCTCCTCTCCCGACAGCAGATCGGTCAGCCAGAGCTGATAGTTCTTGTCGTGGTGGGCGAGCCAACGGCCATCAGGCGAGGGCACGCCCTCCCAGCGCAGCACCTGTGCGTTCTGGGTCAGCTGCACCGACGCGGTCTCGGGGTCGGCATCGAGGCGCCAGAATTCCACCTCCCCCGAGGCATCCGAGCGCACGTACAGGTCGCCATCGGGCAGGAAGCGGGCGTCCCGGTAGCGCACCTCCGAGGCGCGGGTCAATTGGCGCAGACGGCCCGCCTCGCGTGGCACGACACAGACCTCTCCCCGAGCTGTCAGCGCGACCCACGAGCCGTCGTAGGAGATGTGGCCGGCGCTCAGATAGGGAAAGGGGTCGTCCAGCCAACGCTCGCGCATCTGGTCGAAGTCGCTGGTCAAGGTGATGTTGAGTGTGCGTTCGCTGCCATCGTCGAGGTCCAACCTGTGGATGTCCGCGCCGAGCTGATAGACGATGCGGCCGTCCTGCAGCTGCGGGTCCTGCACATCCCAGCCCGAGTGGTGGGTGTGCTGGCGTGGATCTGTGCCGTCGGGCCGCATCGACCAGATGTTCATCGTACCGTCACGGTCGCTGGCGCAGTACAGGCGGCCCTGCCACCACATCGGATCCTTGCTGGTGCCGGCGAAGTCGGGCCACAGCTGCGCAGCCTCGCGCTCGTCTGCGCCGAAACGCCACAGGTTCTGGACCGTGCCACCCCGATAGCGCTTGGTGTGGCTCCCTTGGAAGGACTGCCGGGTGAAGTAGAGCTGGCCCTGCTCGTCAAAACAGCCGTCGGCCGCCTGCGCCAGGGGGAGGCGTCGCTTGCGGCCGGTCGACAGGTCCAGGGCGACAAGCTGGTAGTCGGGCAGGGTCGAGAAGAACCGCGTGCGGTAGAGCAGCTCGCCTGCGGGCGTCCAGCCGACCACGTAGGCTCGCTCGCCTTCATAGCTGCGCCGGGTCGGCAGTCCCCCGTCCAGGGGCATGGTGTAGACCTCGGTCGGGCCCTCGTAGGAAGCGGTGAAGGCGAGCAGGCTGCCGTCCGGGGAGATGGCTGGATGGCTCTCGTTGCCCGCGTGCGAGGTCAGGCGCTGGGCCGGACCGCCGTCTGCGGCCACGGTCCAGAGGTCACCCTCGGCCAGAAACACGATACGCTCGCCGTGAATTGCAGGGCTGCGGTAGTAACCTTGGGGCGCCTGAGCCGCCAGAAAGCTGCTGAGCAGTAGGAAGACAATGGACCCGCGAGACATGGAGGACTCCTAATGCGCAAGTGTCCGCCCAAAGTACCCGCCGGGATCCGGAAGGACAAATCTCTGCTTGATGTCCCCGCGCTCGGCAGCCAGCAGGTCCAGCGGGACCCGCTCTCAGTCCACGCGGCTGTCGGCAACAGCCAAGGGCTGCAGGGGCAGGTCGAGCACGAAGTGTGCGCCCGTCGCGGCTGGGTCAGAACGCTCGAGGCTCAGCTCGCCGCCCAGCTCGGTCACGATCTTGCGGGACAGGAACAAGCCCAACCCGGTGCCTTCGCCTGGCTCGCGGGTGGTGAAGAAAGGGTCGAAGATGCGGTCTGCGATGGCCTCGTGGACCCCAGGCCCGTCATCGCGCACGTGGATGCGCAACGTCTCGTCTACCTGCTCTGTGGAGAGCCAGATGTTGCGGACCTCGGCCCGCACAGCGTTGTCGACCAGATTCAGCAAGACTTGATTGACCGGACCCACTGGGACCAGGGCACAGGCATCCGTGCCGTAGTCGCGATGCACCTCGATGTCTTGCATACGGTGCTCGAGCAGCACGACCGTGGCGTCTATGCCCTTGCGCAGGTCAAAGGGCATCACAGCACCGCGCCCTTCAGCCGGGCGCACGTGGTTGCTCAGGGCTCGGACGATGGCGTCGATGCGCTCTGAGCCGTCGATGATCACCTTGAGCAGTCTACTGGAGACCTGCTCGTCAAAGCGCCCCCCTGCAAGCGCGCGCCCCGCATTGAGGACTGCATTCAAGGGATTTTGCACCTCGTGGGCGACACCGGCCGCCAGGGTACCGACGGCGGCCAGCTTCTCCTGTCCGATCAATTGCAGGCTGAGCGAGCGCATTTTGAGCTGGGCGCGCACCCGCGCGACCAGCACGCCGGGGTGGAACGGTTTCGGTATGAAGTCGTCGGCACCCTGCGCGTAGGCTTCCAAGGTGGCCTCCGAGCCGACCCGGGCGGTCAGAAGGATGGTAGGAATCGAGCGCAGGGCTGGATCATTCTTGAGCGAGCGGCACAGCTCGGTTCCGCTCAGGCGTGGCATCATCACGTCAGAGATCACCAGGTCGGGGCGGAGCTTCCGCACCAGCTTGAGTCCTTCCTCGCCGTCGAGTGCCTCGATGACTTCGAAACTGGGCTGGAGCAGTTGCACCAGAAACGCCCGCAGCTCGTCCTGGTCCTCGACCACCAGGATCCGCGAGCGCTGACCGCGCCGGCGGCTCGAGTCGCTCTTGGGTACGATCTTGTGCAACGGTTTCTTGGCCGGCTTGGGGTCGCCCAGGCGTCGGCCGGCGCTGATCACCGGGTCGAAGCGCTTGCGGCGCTCGATCACCTCAGGGCGGAAATGCTCGCGTCCCTTGGGCAGCCAGAGCGTGAAACACGACCCCTCGCCGAGGGTGCTGGCGACGCTGAGTTTCCCGTCGTGCAGCTCCGCCAGCTCTTTGGCCAGGGCAAGGCCGATGCCCACGCCTCCGGTGCGACGGCGGCGCTTGCGGCGGTCCTGCTCGCCGACCTGGTAGAAGCGCTCAAAGACGTGGGGGACGTCGACGCTGGGGATTCCCGGGCCATCGTCGCTCACTTCGATCGAGGCGCTGTCCGCGCTTTCGCGCACCCGCAGGATGATATGCCCCTGCTCCTGGACGTACTTGAGGGCGTTGCCCACCAGGTTGGTGACGATGATCTCGAGCCGGGGTGTATCGCCGAACACTTCGCTCGTCGCCTCAGGTGCGTCGAGCTCGAATCGGATCGAACGCGTCCGGGCCATCGGCTGGGCATTCTCGAAGACAGACGCGGCCAGGGCGCGCATGTCGACCTCGGCGATGTTCAGTCTCAGCCCACCAGCGTCCAGACGCGCGAGGTCGAGCAGCTCGTCGATCAGCCGCAAGAGCCGGCCCGCATTGTTTCGGATCACCCGCAACTGATCGGCCATCTCGGCATTTAGATCCTTGGAGAGCAGGTCCTCCAACGGCCCCAGAATCAATGTCAGAGGCGTGCGCAGCTCGTGCGAGATGTTGGCAAAGAACTGGCTCTTGAGGCGGTCGAGCTCCTTGAGGCGGTCGAGGGCGGCTGCAAGGTCCTCGCTCTTGCGCTGGTCGCGCTGGCGCAGCACCTCGGTCACCCGCTTCTCCTCTTCGAGCTCCTGGCGCGTGAAGAACTCCGCCTGCAACAACGAGTACTTGAACCACACCGTCACCATGCTGATCACGAAGATCGTGCCGATGAAGAAGATCCCACCGACAACCGCGGGCCCCTCGGGCGAAGAAAACTTGGCGGGCCAGATAAAGAAGGCCAGGTACACCATCGTCACGATGCACAGCATGTTGGTCAGCGCCCAACGCGGGGGCCAGTACGGGACAGCGCCCACTCCGAACAGCACGATGCCGAGGCCGAGGATGTAGGGCAGGAAGGCATCGCCGGTAAACGGCAGCATCGGGGCGACAAAACCACCCCAGACCAGGAACCACAGCCAGAACCATTCCAGCGTGCGCGGCCGCTCCTTGTGCCGCCGCATCAGCGGAATCAAGAGCAGAGAGTTGGCACCGGAGGCGGCGATACGCAGGAGCAGGAAGTAGCCCCACTGCTCGGGAGCGAGCAGGTAGTCGAAGGTTGTCCAGAGCACATAGATCGGATTGAAGATCAGGATCGAGATCTTCAACAGCTGGACGTTGCGCACACGGATCTCGCCGTCCAGCTTGGCTAGCAGCTCTGCGCGCGAAGGCCGGCTGCGCGCGCTCTCCTGGTGAGCTGGCTGGGAGGTTGGGTCGGTCTGGAGGTCGTGGGCCATCAGCAGTCTCAGGGTTTGACAATGCGCAGGAACAGACAGTACCCCGTGCTGTCCGTCACCACCTCGAGTTGGGCAGGAGGCGGCTGCATCCCGGACGCCAACTCCAACATGGTCTCGGGCGTGCGGTACTGTAGATGCCAGGCCAGGACGTACTCCATCACCCAGGTCGTGTCGGGCGCTTCCTGCAAGTTGCCGATGAACATCTCGCCGCCCGAGCCCATCATCGCATAGAGCTGCCTGAGCAGGCGTTGGGCGATCGGCTCGGGCAGATAGTCGAATAGGCCGACCGAGTACAGGAGGTCCATATTTCGCAGCACTTCGCGGGACATGTGCAGCTCGGCTTCGTCCTTGGGCTTAAGGATCTGGCGGACCGAATAATGCAGGCAGTGCAGCTCAAGGGGGAGGTGGGGCGATTTCTCGCTGAGCTCTTCGATCAGGGCCTCGTGGCAGAATGCCAGCGCCTGATTGTCCTGGTCGATGAGGAACATCTCGACGCGCTGGCCGAGACTCTCGGTCGTGCGCACCAGATCCTGCAACTCGAGCGCCGGGCCGGATGCGAGCGACAGGATGCGGCGGGCCCCGCGGCCGTGCAGCGCCTCGCGCAACACTGTGCCCACCATCTCCAGTCGGCTCCGTACGGTTTTCCCCAGGGAGTAGCGCTGCGACAAGTACTGCAAGAACTTCGAGAACATGCTGGTACCGCTGACCAGCTCGACGTCGAAGTACATCGTCATCAGCAGGTAGTCGCCCGCATAGCCCAGAGGCTTGTCGTGCGAGCGCCGGTGCATCGGGCAGACCGATAGCAGAGGAAACAGGATCTGGGTCGCGTAGCGTGCAGCCAATTCCCGTGTGTCGGGATCGAAGGCCCTGGAGAGCTCAAACAACCTCGCGACCTGGGCGAAGAACAGCGGGCCCCATTTTGCGAACGCCGCCTCGATGAAGCTCTTGTCATCGCGTCGGCGGCGGATCGGGGCGCGTTGGCGCAGATGTTGCTCGAGCTCTTCGAAGAGATTCCGGGCCTGGTACAACAGGTGCAGCAGATCCCCGACTTCCGCACGCCACTCTACCGGCAGCAGATCCTTCTTGCGCTGATGGTGCTGCAACTCGTCCTCGAGTTGCTGCTCAACCAGCGAGTCCCGCAGACGCAGCTTGTAGGGATCGAAATAGCCCGTCGTGAAACGGATGCCCAGGCGCGGAGAGTCTCCCCCCACCTGGTACACCGTGACGCCCTTGCCACGCCAGAGAGTCGAATCCCGGTAGATGATGTGCAGGTCGTCGAGCTGGCTGCCCGGGGGAAGCATCGCATCCGCCTCGGGCCGCACTCCCAATCCAGTCGGAGACACATCGAGGATGCTCAGAGGTCGCACTTCGCGGTTTTCATGGCGGAAGGTGCACGACAGCCCTTTAGTGAGGTCCTGGCTCGCCAGACGCTGAGGGCGGAAGCGGAAAGTAGAAGCGGCTCCCATCAGATCAGCGTGGATGGCCCCGGGAGTTTCTGTGGTCTGGGTTTTCATTGCGCTCCCTTGCAACTGTCTGTGCACGGCATGGTCCCGGGGGAGAATCTGCCCGCTATTTCGCTATTTCGGCTGGATAGGGAGTCCGCTGCAGCCCGTTGATGTCTCATCGACTGCAGGCCTCCCGGAGCTTGCTGCCAGGCAGCTACTTGTGGACTCTTTGCACTATAGCGCAGCTTGCACACGTGTTGCCGGTTGCGCTCATCTCCTGACTTCAGAGAGATTTAGACCGTGGCACAAGTCTCGCGCCCGAGCCGGCACAGCAAGGCCCCAGAGGTTGTCCTGCGTTGTGATGCGTTTCGGCCCACTCAGACCCTTTTTCTTTGCCTGAGCAGAGGGCCGTCCCCGCCCCGGAACCTGCCAGTCGTGGCCGGGCATGCGGGAGAGGCGGTCCGTGAGGCAAGCGGTCCTGACGCGGATCCACGGGTTTGACAGACCCCGCGCTCTCATCTAAACCACTAAGTACGAGTTGCTTGATTTCCGAGCCGGCGGTGGGGTTTGGCCTATTCCTGTCGCCACGGGGTGGCTGATGTGAATTCCCAGGAGACCTCCGTCGCCAATCTGGAGCGGAGGTTTGAGAACCTCAGCCACCTCTACGACCTCACGGCCGCGTTGGGCAACTCGCTCTCCATCGAGTCGAGCCTCAAGGTATTCCTCGACAAGTTGATCCGGACACTCCAGCTGGAAATGGCTGAGCTCTACGTTGTCGAGCGCGGTCAAGGGCTGGCCTCGGCGCGGTTGCGCGCGGCAGTGAGCCAGTCTCCTTCCCCTCGTGAGCGCGATCAGCTCCCTGCGGCCGTGGCGCTTGCATTCGATGACAACCAACAGGGCTGCGCCCGGTTCGAGGATCGTCAGAGGTCTTTCCCCGAGCTGGGGGAGAGCCTGGTTGCGCTCGAAGCATTCCGCCTGCATACGGGCCAGCGGGCCGTCGGCATCCTCTTGCTCGGCAGCGCGTCTGGCGACTCGATTCAGGATGCGCTGGACGGCATCGTGCCGAAGCTGGCACGCCGCGTCGCGATCGCCATCGACCACGCGCGCGTCTACGAGCAGCTCGAGCGTGAAGCAGTCCACAACCGGTATCTGCTGGACAGCCTTCGGGAAGCCGTCTTCCGGGTCGATGAGCGAGGAAGGCTGACGTTTCTCAATGGGGCGTGGACCGAGGTGCTCGGTTACAGCCAGGACGAGAGTCTTGGGCGCCCCTTGACCGATTTCCTGCACCCGGAAGAACCGGTCGGGCGCCTCACCAGCATGCTGCACATGACCGAGCGTTGCGCACGACGCAACCTTCGCTTTTCGACCCAAGCGGGCAAGACCGTGTGGCTCGAGCTCTCCTGCCGCAGCAGCGCGGAGACTGGCTGTTCGGGTTGCTTGGCAGATGTGAGTGAGCGCAAGCAGCTCGAAGAACGGCTGTTGCACGCCGCGCTGCACGACGGCTTGACCGATCTGCCGAACCGTGCTCTGTTCCTCAACCGCTTGCAGTATGCGTTGTCACGGAATCTCCGTTACGACGACTACCACTTTGCCGTGCTGTTTCTCGATCTCGACCGTTTCAAGTTGATCAATGACAGCCTGGGACATGAGGTCGGCGATGAGCTTCTGATCGCGTTTGCCAAACGCCTCAGGACTTGTTTGCGCACCATCGATATGACCGCCCGGCTCGGCGGAGACGAGTTTGCCATCATCGCAGATGGAATCCACACGCACGACGATGCCGCGGGCTTGGCTGAACGCATCCAACGAAAGACCGTGACGCCCTTCCGGTTGGGAAGCCACGAGGTCTTCACGAGCGTGAGCATCGGTGTGGCCCTCAGCGCATCCCAGTACCGGCGCCCTGAGGATCTGCTCCGTGATGCGGACACGGCGATGTATCGGGCAAAGTCTGCCGGGCGCGCTTGCCACGTCGTGTTCGACAACGAGATGCACACGCGGGCTGTGGCACGCCTGGGTTTGGAGAATGCGCTCCGCCACGCGCTCGACCGAGGCGAGTTCGAGCTGTATTACCAGCCCATCGTCCGGCTCAGCGACATGCGGATCGGGGGTTTTGAGGCGCTGGTGCGATGGAATCACCCCGAGCGGGGTCTGGTCTATCCGGCCGAGTTCCTGGCGATGGCTGAAGAGAATGGACTGATCGTCCCGTTGGGGGCTCAGATTCTGCGTCGGGCAGCTGAACAGGCTCTGCACTGGCAGCGCAGTGTCGAAGAGGTCCTTACGGTCAGTGTCAATCTTGCGGCGGTGCAGGTGCGTCAGCCCAATTTTGTCGAGGAGGTGTCGGCCCTGCTCGCCGAGGTGCCGGTCGACCCGAGCCGCCTGATTTTGGAGATCACCGAGAGCGCTTTCCTTGAAGACACCCACTGGCATGTGGAGGTGCTTGAGGCGCTGCACAACCTGGGGTTGACGATCGCCATCGACGACTTCGGCACCGGCTATTCCGCGTTGGGCTACTTGACGCGCTTTCCCGTCGACATCCTGAAGATCGACCGCAGCTTTGTCACCGGCATGGACGCCAACAATCACAAGAGCAAGATCGTGCGCGCGTTGGTCGGGCTGGCCCACAATCTGGGCATGAGCGTCACGGCCGAAGGCGTCGAGCGCGACGCAGAGCTGCAGCAGTTGTGCCAACTGCATTGCGAGTCTGCGCAAGGCTGGCACTTCTCCAAGGCGATCCCAGGGGGCGCCGCGGACGACCTGCTCAAGCAGCAATCTGCGCCCGCCTAGCGCCTTCGCGCACAGATTCCGGTCGGGCGGCACGCGATTGCCGTTCGACCGCTTCGTTTGGGTCTGTCATGGAGGGGCGGGGGCTCTCCCTGCCCGCGAGAGCGGAGCGTCCGAGTCCGCGAGAGCGGATCAGTCCGCGTCGTTGCGGATCTCTCGCAGCACGGTCTCGAGTGCTCGGGAGCGTTCTTCTTCGAGCTGCAGGTTCTTCCACATCTCTTTGAGGGCGGAGTCCAAGGCCTGACGCTTCTGCACCTCTTCCCGGAACATAGCCTGGGCGGCGCTCTTGGCACGCTCGAGCTTACGTTCGCGCCCCCTCAGCCGTTCGCACTCGGTATGCAGCTTGGTCAACTTGCCCTGCAGTGCCGCCACCCCCTTCGCGGCTTTGCCAGCTTCCTGCGGGGCCTGCTGCTTCGCCTGTTGCAGATCTGTTCGCAGCGTCTGGCATTCTTTCTCGAGTTGCTTGCGGACGTCCTGGGCTGCGCGAAGCTGCTGGTCGTGAGCTTGCAGTTGGGTGTTCAGCTTCGCAAGCTCGGCACGTGCCTCGTCGAGGGAGCGTTGAAGCTCAGCTTGTTCATTCTCGCCCCCCGCGCTCCGTTGCTTGTCACGCAACTCTGCGAGCTCGGCATCCCGCTGTTTGGTCTCGGCCTGCAGGCGCTCGCGCCATTCCTTCTCGATGCGCAGGGTCTTGTTCTCTTCTTCCTCGCGCAGGTCTTTCTCGACCTGCGCGCCCTTCTTCTTCTCAGTCTCGAGCAGTGTCCTGAGCTCACTGGTGTGGTCTTCCTGCTGGCGCACGCGGTCGCGCAGCTTCTTGACGGTCTTTTCCCGCGAGCTGGCCAGCTCTTCAAGGCCGTGACGGGCGGTTTCCGCCGCCAACAGGCTTTGCTCGAGCTCGCTGCGTTCTTCGGCCAGCTGCGTCTGCTGATGCTCAAGCTGACTGCGCAGGCGTGCGACCTCGGCCGTAGCCTGCGCCGTGGCGGCCTCGAGCTCCTGCGCGCGTGCGTCGCTCTGGGTTACCTGGTTCTCGAGTTGACTGCAATTTTCACGGCTGGCTTCGAGATCCTGCAACAAGAACGCACGGGTCTCCTCGACCGCCTCGAGTTTCTCACGCTCCGTGCCGAGCGCTGCTTGCAGGGACTGGATCTGCTCGGCTTGAAGTTGCGACTGCTCGGTGAGTTGCTGCTGCTGCGCTTCATGTTCTTTGCGCGCGCTGGCCAGCTTGTCGAGGTGGATCTTCAGGCCCCGTGCCCGCTCTTCCGCTCGGCTCTGGTGCTCACGGGCCTGCTTCAGCGAGGAGCGCCCTTCACTGACCTGCTTCTCGAGCTGCAGCCGACGCTTGTCGAGGTTTGTGCGTTCGGCTTCCGCGCCCTTCAGGGACTGGCGCAGCGTGCCCGACAGCTCTCTCTCCTCTTGTAGTTTGCCGCGCAGCTGACGCACGGCTGATTCACGGGTCGCGAGCTTTCTGGCGTCCTGTTCGCGCCCCCGCATCGCGTCGACCAGGCGGGCTTCTTGACGATCGGCGCGTTCCTCGGCGGTCGCCAGGGCAGTGCGCGCCTCGTCCAGTGCCTCGATCCGCTCCTGTAGGAGGCCGCGGGCTTCTTGGTCGGACTCGAGAGCGGCGGCGAGCTTCGCATCGAGATCGTTCCCTCTCGCCTCCGCCGCCTCCAAGCTCTGACGGCTTTGCACCACGAGAGACTGTTGTTCGCTGAGGCTTTTCTGCTGGGCGTCAAAAGCTTCCTTCAGCCCCCGCATCTCCACCCGAGCACTCTCGAGATCGGAGCGCAGCAGCTTGACCGCGGCGGAACGCTCCTCAAGCTCGATGCCGAGATTCTGCTTCTCTTCGTGGGTCCTCTGCAGCCGGGCCTCGAGTGTCCGGTGGGCCCTGCGAAGCTTGCCGAGCGCGGAACGGACGGCCGTTTGCTGCGCGTGTGCCTCTGCCAGTTGCGGCTCGAGCTTCTCGATGGCAGCCTCGGCTGCCTGCAGCTGCTGCTCTCGTTCGGCGAGACGTTCCTGCGAGTCTTCGGCCGTCTCCAGCGTCTCGGCAAGCTGGAGATGCAGGTCCTCGCTGCGCTCTTCTGCCTCTTGCAGGTTGCTCCGCAGCCCGTCAAGCTCGGCGCTGATCTCTTCGAGCTGCGAAGTTGCGGCGGCCTGTGCCTCCGCCTTTTCTTGCTCAAGTTGAGCGTTTCGCGAGAGCGCCGCCTCGACTTGCGCGGATTTCTCACGCAACGCGGAGCGTTCGCCTTCGAGCTGCGTTGCGTTGTCCGCGAGCTGCTGCTCAAGCTCTTGGAGCTGCGTCTGGCTCTGTTTCAGCTCTGCGCGTCTCTCTTGCAGCTCGCTGGAGGCGGTTTCAAGACTCTCGCGTGCCTCAGAGAGCTCGGCCTCGCGTGCCGCACCAAGGTCCCGGGCCTCTTCCATGCCCGCCTCAGAACGCTCGAGGGCCTGGACAGACTCGTGCAAGCGCTGCTCGAGCTCGGCGCTCTGCTTGTTCGCAGCGTCATGCGCCTGACGGGCTTCTTCGAGCAGCTCTTCGAGCGCGGAGTTGCGCTTCGAAGATCCTTCGATGGCCGCACGCAGCTGCAGCAACTGCGACTGCGCGTCGCTCAGGCCCTGCTGGGCCTGGGCGAGATCGGTCTCTGCCTGTTCGTAGGCGGTCTCAGAGCGTTCGAGCCGTTTTCCGAGCTCGGCTGCATCGCGCTGCAGTTGATCGCGTTCAGCCTGCGTCGTTTCGAGCACGGCGCGCTGTTCCTCGAGCTGTTCCGTCAGCTCTGTGCTCCGCTGCTGCGAAGTCTGGTGCTGCCCCTGCAGCTGTTTGTTGGCTTGCTCGGAGGTCGCTAGCTGGTCTCTCAGGCTCTGACCCAGCTGCTGGGCAGCTTCGAGCTCGTTCAGGGTTGTCTCATAGCGTCGCCGCAGGGTGCCCAGCTCGGAGTTGAGCTCATCACTGCGCCCCTGACTGGCGGTCAACCGTTCACGCGCCAGCTCGAGCGACTGATCGCGCCGGGTCAGCTCTTCTCTGGCATCGCTGAGCTCTTCGTGCGAGGCGCTGAGCTGTTTCTCGAGCTGGGTCTGCTTTTTGTCCGCTGCCGCGAGCTTGCGGCGCTCTTTCTCGAGCGCCTTGCTCTGGCTCGATTGGCTACTCGCGAGTTTTTCGTGCAGCGCAGTCAGCTCGGCGCGAAGCTCTACCAAAGAGGCGTCGCGGCTCTGCAGGGTCTCTTCCTGGCTGCTCCGTGCTTCTTCGCTGGCCTGCAATTGTTCGCGGACCGATCCCGCTTCGTCCTGGAGTTCTTGGAGTTGCCTGCGCAGTTGGCGGAGCTCAGCCTTCTGCTCGCCGATGCGCTGGCTATCTTCGCTAGATTTCTGCTGGGCCCGCTGGAATTGTTCCTCGAGATCTTGGATCTTCTCGTCCGCGGCATTCGCGTTGTCTTTCAGCAGCTGCAACGCAGCTTCAGAATCTGCCAGCAGCTCGGCGTCTTGGCGGCGCGCTTCAAGTGCGGCTTGCAGCTGTGCGTCTAGCGCGGCACGCGCCTCAGCGAGTTGTTGCTGCTGCCCCTCGCTGGCCGCAAGCTGGGCCTGGGCCTCTTCGAGGGCCTGGCCGGCTTCGCGTGTGCGCTCGGAGGCTGTGGCCGATTCCTGCTCGCGCTCCCGGGTCCGCTCTTCGAGCTTTTCGTGGCGCTGTTTCCACCCCTGCAGCTCACCCTCGAGCGCTTCGATGCGTGCCGCCTGAGCCTCACGAGCGGCCTTTTGCTGCGGGGTCTCGCGCGGCTGGCGAGCCTCCCGCAGCTGTTCGCGTAGCTCGCTGACCCGCTGCTCTTCGCGGGCGAGTTTCTCGGCCGTGGTGGCCAGATCCTCGTCGAGCGCGCGGCCTTTTGCAGCCTCAGCTCCGAGCAACTCGCGTTGACGGTCGAGTTGTTCCGTCAGATCGGCAGCTTGCGTCTGGCTGGTTTCGAGGGACGCACGCAGACGCTGCTCGCCCGTGCGCATGGAGTCGAGCTCAGCCTGTAGCGTCGTGCCTTGTTGGCGAGCGTTCTCCAGCTCCTTTTCCAGGGCCTGCCTGGACAGGGACTCGCTCTGCTGCTGGGCTTCGAGCTCTTCTTGCAGGTTGTTGTGCTGTGTTATCAGCTCGCTGAGCTGGGTCTCTGCCTCGCTGCGCGCAGACTGTGCGCCTTCCAGCTCCTTGCTGGTCTTACGCTGCGCCTTCTCGAGCGCGCGGATGCGAGCGTCGCGCTCGCGCAAGGCGTCGAGCTCTGCATCGTGCTGTTGCGTGGCCTCGCCCAGGCGAGATTCGAGCGCCTCCAGACGCGTCCGTGCGTCGTCGCGCTCGCCGGCAGCCTGCTCAGCCTCAGCGTTGGACTCCTGGATGCGTTTCTCGAGGGCCTGCAGCTCCCGTTGGGCATGGTCGCTCGCCAGGCTCAAGTCCGTCGCCTGTTCCTCTGCCTCCATCAAGCGTTGCTGGAGCGCGCTTACTTGTTCTTCATGGCTCGCTTCTGCCTCAGCGATCCGGCTCTGTGATGCTTGCAACTGCTCTTCAAGCTCAAGCAGGCGTGCCTCTAGAGTGTCGGTAGCACGGTCTGTCTCCTGGCTCGAGGATTCGAGCTTCTGGCGCAGGGCGTCGAGCTCTGCCTGTGCCTGATCGCGTGCAACGCAGGCTTGCTCGAGGGCCGCCTGCGTCTCTTCCGCAGAGGCTTGCGCCTGCTGGCAGGCGTCCTCCGCCTCGGCGCATGCCTCAAAGGCCTGTTGCCGCTGCTCTGCGAGCTCCTGCACCTGATTCTGCAGCTCTGCGACGCCCGTGTTGTCGGGATCGGTGGCCGCCTGCTCGGCGAGTTGTGCTTCGGCAGCCTGCAGGCGCTGCTCTTGGGTCTCCCGCTCTTCATGCAGCGCTTCGAGTTGCGCGCGCAGCTGCTCGACTTCAACTGTCAGCTGTGCATCTGCGCCTTCCTGGCGGCTCTCCAGCGCCACCCCTGCAGCGGCCAGCGCCACGGGCTTGCTGGTAGCCGGTTGCGGCGACTTGGGTCGTTGCGGCTGAGCGCGCTGGGTAGCGCGTTTGCGCGGCAGGGTTTCGACCGTGGCGTGCATCGGAAAGGCGCCGCCCGCCCTGACAACGGGGACATCGATGGGCTTGAGGCGCTGCGTGTTGGAGCGGCCGAGAGGCACGGCCTGGCCACGCAATCTTTCGGCCTGTGAGCCTTGCAGCGGCGGTGCAGGATAGGGGCAGCGAGGGCAACGCGGGTAGTTTCCCTCGAAAGGCGGAACCAACAGCTGGTAGCTGGCCTTGCACTTGGAGCATTGGAGCGCTAGCGGTCGCGCCTTGTCTTTGGCCTGGCGCAAGAACTTGCCCGGGACCAGTTTCTCGTGGAAGAAAATGCGCTCCAGAGCGACCAGGTTGTTTCGGGCGGCCAATTGCGCCTGCTTGGCAAACGCCTTGCCAACGGTGGCCGGCTCGATCGCTTTCCATTGCACCAGAACCGCGGCCAGCAGGGAGTCTTCGAGCAGGCGGTTGTCCCTTTCCTGGGCCCACTGCACGTCGTCATCGCCGGCCAGTCCCTCACGCTGCAACGCCAACTCGACCGGCAATTCGCTGTGCAGCGCATGCTCGATCGCCAGCGCGCCGTCTTCCGCTAAACGGAGCCGGGAGCGGAGCAGGCGTGCGAGCACGCGGTCACGATGTGTGGGCTGTCGGGTCCTGGCCACCAATTCCTCATGGACCAAAGGGTGTATGTCAGCATAACTTGTTGCCGCGATTCCGTCAGCAAGCGCTGCTCGAAGTGCGCCGTCACGCGGTATGCCAAACAACACTTGAGCGCGGCTTCTGGGCGACCTGAGCGGGTCCCTGCTGTCACGTACAATCGAGTATTGTCAGGTCGCTGGGAAGAGGTCTGCCATGTCCCGGAGACGCCGCGCCCGTTGGCGTTCAGCACCAAGGTCTCACCCGGCGGCCTTTCTTGAAGGGCGCGGTTGTCGAAACGATGACGTGGTTCCTTCGTCAGGCGCGCAACCCCGGACGGTTCCACCATGCGCTCGGCCGGTCACAAATCCCGACGTCAGACTCTCTTCGCAGCAGGCGGGCCAGCCCCACCAGCACTCCAGACGGTGGCGTGTGGTGCGCGCCAGCGTCTTTAGAGGTAGCGCGTAGATCAAGCGGCTGCCCGCCGCCGTGAAAGCCTGGCGGGCGGTCTCGGCATTCCAGTTGAGCTGCAGGTCCAGCCCCCCCCCAAGCGCCAGCCCGCTGTGCAGAACGCGTGTTCCGAGAGGTTCAAAGCTGCCCCTGCGGTCCGCGTGGCAGCGTCATCCCCCCAGCTCCGCGCGCAGAGCCTTCAGAGAGGCCTGCAAACGCGCGCGTGCGGACTTGTGCCCGTCGGTCTTGGCAAGTGCTGCCTCGAACAGAGCGATCGCGCGCTGCCGGCGGTGGAGTCCGGCCATGGCCTGCGCGGCCACCTCGAGCCGCAGCAACGGTTCGTCCTCCCAGCTCCGAACCCCCCTGCTGCGGGTGCGGCGAAGCACGGCCAGAGCCCGATGCGGCGCGCCGCTCAGACACAGCTCACGAGCGAGAGCCGCCTGTCCGTCGGAGTCGAGCTTTTCGCAGTCAGCAGCCTGTAGCAACACCCCGGCGATCTTCTTCTTGCCCGACAGGCGTGCCAACTCAGCTGCCCGCACGCGGGCACGCTCGGGAAGCGCCGCTCGCTGGCAGAGTGGCAGCAATGTGCGGCACAGCTCGGGGCGCTTCTCGAATTCGGGCAACTTGAGCACGCGGTGCAAGCTCAAAGCGCTGAGGGGCTTCTCGTGCAGTTCCTTTTCCAGCCGGGGAAGCAGCCTGGCGGAGGGCATCTGGCCCAGACTCTTGCGGAAATCGGAGTCCGCGCGCAGAAAGGCAAAACGCTCGAGCAGATCGACCCCGCCATCGTCGTACCAATCCCGCGCAAGCAACAGCTCTACCGTGCCGTCCGGCACCGCCGTGGCTCCCATCTCGTGCGCCAGCTGAATGACCTGCTGCTTGACCAGCTCCGGGAAGTCCAGTGCCCGGTCGTGGGCGTAGGGATGGTAGGTGACGATGCCGCCGTCGGTCGTCAGCGCCAACAGGCAGCGGCCGACCACGACGCCGTCCGTTGCGCGGGCGTAGAGCACCCGCTTGTTGATGTCGGCCGCGTTGGCGACTGATGCGAAGAAGTTGAAACTGCCCGGGGCGAGACAGGTCTTGAACGGGGCTCCCATGCGCATCACTTCCAGCGGATCGTCTTCGAGCTCCAACCAGAGCTTGCGCCCGTTCCGCTCGACCGCGCGCCGCCCCCAACCGTCAAGCCAGGGCGAGGTCTTCAGGCCTCGAGCCTGCATCCTTTCGAGGAACGCGGCGTTGGCCGGTGCCGTGCGTAGGTCCCACGGGCGCGGCCCCTGCCGGGTGCGCAGGAGCCTCAGGCCGAGCATGCAGAAGTGCGGCTCGAGTTGAAACAGGCAGCCGAGCACATGGACCGACGAGGAGTCTCGGGTGAGATCGCTGGGCAGAGGGGCGCCGAGCCGCGCCTGCAGCTGGGCTCGGGTCCAGGCCTCAGCGTCGCGTAGCCAGATCGCCAGTTGCTCGGCGCAGCGCGCAGTCTCCAGGCGTTGGGCGGCCTTGCGCAGCTGGGAGGGACCGAAGCGGCTTCCCTCTGCCTGACGTGTGCGCAGATTCGCCAGGCGCAGCCGGAGATGCGTGCGGGAGGGCTCCTCCAGCTGGTCGATCCTGGCTTCGATCGCTGTGATCTGCTGCTGCAGCTCGCGGGAGCTGGGGAAGAGCCTGCGGGCAAGTCGTTCGGCCCGCTTAGAAGCGACTCCTGCCAGGATCCGCAACGATGGCAGGAGTGTGGGAGGGCAGGCGGCCGTCCGGGCAGGATCAAGCACGGCGGGCTCGGCGCGAGGCGGGCGGGGAAACCGCCCCGGGAGGTGCGCGTCCCTGACCATTCCCGCCAACAACAGCAGCCTGCGCAGGGGGCGTGAGACTCCCTGGGCCATCAGCGCGCGCAATAGCGGCGCTGCTGCCTTGTCGCCGGCCAGTTCCCGCAGAGCGTCCCCTGGGCTGTCTCGCCAGCCCAGCTCTCCCCACTGATCGGCACTACGATGCAGCAACTGCACAGCCTCGATCGGCCTGGCCCCCGGCACGAACAACCGCACCAGGCCACGTAGCCAGCCCTGCCTGCAGGCAAAGAAGGCGCTCTCTGCTGGAAAGACCCGCACCAGCTCGACGATCGCCGCCGGTTCCAGCTCGCGTGCCAGGCAGCTCAGGCAGGACAACCCTCGATATCCGCGCCAGACCTGGGGGAGCTCAGCCGCCGGAATCTGTTGGGCGATCGCCAGGAGAACGCGTCTTGTGTCAGCAAGGCTGCGCGCCGGCAGCCCACCGCCGACAAAAAGACTGGAGAGCTGTTGTGCGAAATACAAGGCCCGGCGAACCGCTCGCCGTCTTTCCGCGGGCTGCAACCCGGACGGAACCCACAGCGGCAGAAGCTCTGCGAGCGTCGCGCAGGTCTGCAGACAGCGGCCCGCTTCGACCTGTCCCCCACAGAACTCCCAACCCCAATCCTGCACGAGTCCGCGCCGCAATTCCCCGGCCTCCCCCGCCCGAGAGAGGAGACCCAGCATCTTGCTGAACAACTTGTTGCCCGCGCTCTTCGCCAGCTTGCGGCACAACCTCCAGAGGCAGGCCGGCGGCTCTTGCGTGGGTTGGCGCAAGCTGGCCACCTCGACCCGCAGGGCATCCCAGCGCTTGTCGGCAGCCGGACGGATGACGTGGAGCCTTGCAGTCTCCTGGACCACGTGCTCGAAGCGCTCCCACCAGCGTTCGGCCGCGTTCAACTCCGGACCCGGCAAGACCGCTCCGTGCAGACAGAATGCGCGGGTTCGCGTTGCCGGTTTGAGCTCGAAGAACGCACGGCAGGCGTCGAGCAATTGCGATCCCAGCTCGGGAACAGGCCGGGCAGGAACCGGGCCTGCAGGGAGCTGGCGAGCGCGTAGCCGCTTGCTCAGCTCGGCCAGCCACTTGGGCTGCGGTTCCGGCGCCGCCCATACGACCTGCCAGCACAGGGGGCGGGCCCAGAGCGCCAACAAAGGCTCCAGGCAGCCCGCGTCGATAGCCGCCTGCTCGCACAGGCAGAGACACAGCTGCAGTCCGTCGGAGGCGTGGGTCAACACGGCTTCCAGGGCCTGCCGATGCAGGGTCACGAAGCGGACTGCCGCGAGCAGTCGCGGACCGTCTTGCCAGTGCAGCCAGATCAAGGCCCGCAGCAGAGGGAGCATCGGAGTGCGCAGGTTGCGCAGCAACTCGGCCCGCTCAGGGGCGCGCAGCCTGCAGCCCCGCCGTAGCAACGCGGCCGGATCGAGCAGCTCTGCGCTGCAAGGGAAAGGTCTGCCGTGATGGATGGCCTGCTTCAGCAAGGTGAGCTTGGCCTCGAAACCTGCCTTCCAGCGGGCGACATCGCCGACCAGTGCCGGCAGTGCACGAGGGAACTTCAGCGGTAGACCGGTGAGCTGCTGCACAGCGCGTTGCAGCTGCGAGCGGTCGACTTCCAACTCCGAGACCTCAAGCCCGCCACTGACGCTGGTCCAGGGGATCGGGGAAGCGGCGCGGTCGGCGCGCGGATAGCCACGCAACCAGCCCAACCGTGCCCGGATCTGACGGCGTAGGGAGGCCTGTGCGGCTCGTTTGCGGGGAGGTGGTCGGTGTGCTCGCATGGCAGGTGCGAGTATGCTGCCCGGGCCGCGCGCGTGCAAGCGCCCGCTCAGCTCTCGGCAGGTGGCTCCGGCACCAGTTTGGGGGCCGGGACCGGGAAAGGCGCAGCCAGGGTCTCTGGTTGCAGGGGTCCCTGTGGATTGCCCAACCGTCCTGTCACCGGAATCGGCTCCGCAGTGCTGGTGGGGCCCCCAGGCATCGCCTGGGCGAGGTCATCGAGCAGGTCCTGTATGTTCTCGATGCCGACCGAAAGCCGGATCAGCCCGTCGGCAAGGCCGATCGCGCGGCGTGTTTCGGGGGCGACTGAGGCGTGCGTCATCGCCGCGGGCACCTCGATCAACGACTCGACCCCGCCGAGGCTCTCGGCGAGTTTGAACAGGCGCGTCCCGCTAGCGACCTTGTTGGCGTCTTGTACGCTGCCGCGCAGCTCAAAGCTCACCATGCCCCCGAAAGCCTTCATCTGCTTGGCGGCCACCGCGTGCTGCGGATTGCTTGGCATGCCTGGATAGTAGACACGCTCGACAAAGTCGTGGCTCGAAAGGAAAGCGGCCACCCGCTCGGCGTTCTGGCAATGACGCTCCATGCGGACTGCCAGTGTTTTCAGACCGCGGTGCACGAGAAAGCTGTCAAACGGGCCAAGGATGCCGCCGGCCGAGTTCTGCAGGAAATGGCACTGCTCGCGTAGGCCGCTGCTGCGTCCCACCAGGCAGCCGGCGACGACATCGGAGTGGCCACCGAAATACTTGGTCATGCTGTGCAGCACCAGATCGGCGCCGAGCTCGAGTGGTTTCTGGATGTAGGGTGTCGCGAAGGTGTTG
>JAJDCP010000163.1 GCA_029260765.1 Planctomycetota bacterium | reverse complement strand
GAGCGCGCTGATCGTCCGGGCTCTGCAGAGGCCGCATCCCTTCGCCCGCGGGCTGCGCGAGAGCGCGCGCGCGTGGAAACAGCACGACCCCGAGCTGGCCAGTCTGGCCGAGTATCTCGACAGCGCGCATCCCACCCAGAGTTGCACGCGCCTGTGCAGCTTTGAGGGCAACCAGGCGCTGCGCGACGAGCTCGCGCGACGGCTGGCGGAGGAGGAATTCGGGCGGGAGCTCTGGGGCCGGCTGCCCGCGGGCATCCGGCGCGCCGTGCAGGCACCGGAGGAGGGATAACGGCTACTCGAGGCTCTCCAGGATGCCGATCGCCCGCTCCACCGTCGCGCGGTTGTCCTGATTGGGCGCGAGCGGCAGCGCCTCACGCATGCTGGCCAGGGCCAGGCCGATCTCGCCGAGCTTGTGCAGGTACTTCCCGCGGTTGAACAGCAGGTAGAAACGCAGCTCCTGACCCTTGGGCAGATCGAGCATGCGCTCGACATCTGCCAGCGCCGCCTGCCACTCCTTCAGCTCTTCGTACAGCTCCATGCGTTCCTGCAGCAGGTCGAAACGCGGAGTGACCTCGAGCAACAGCGTCAGATCCTCCAATGTGCCCAGCGTGTCCTTCCGCTGCATGCGCAGCCAGGCGCGTATCTCGCGGGCCTCCAGCCGGTCGGGGTCGAGATCCAGCAGCTGGTTCAAATCTTGCTCGGCAGCACCGTGATTCCCCAGCTCGAGATGGCTGCGGGCGCGCCCGAACAACGCCGAGACGCGCAGCGCATTGTAGCTCAGGGCCTTTTCGAAGCTCTCCAGGGACTCGCTGTAAGCACCCGCGTCGTACTGCAGCTGTCCCATGAGCTCCCAGCCAAATGGCGTCTTCGGCGCGATCTCGAGCAGCGTGGCCGCGTCGGCGTAGCAGGCATCCGGCCTTCCCGTGCGATGGTACAGCTGCCCGCGTAGTTGCAAGGCGTTGAGCAGGTTGGGTTTGAGCTCAAGGGCACGATCGAGGGCCGTGAAGGCCGCGGCCGTGTCCCCCAGGGTCCAGGAGTACAGGCCACAGGCGTACCAGACCCCTTCATACTCCGGGTCGAGCTCCAAGGCCTTCTGGGCGTGCTGCAGGGCCAGGCCAGGATCACCCCGGCGGAAGACGATATCGCTCAGGTTGGCCAAGTAGAAAGCCGGGTCATCCTTCTCTTCCTCGAGCATCTGGCTGGCTTGCTCGAGCTTGCCGTCATCGATCAGCAGCAGAATCTCGATCTGGCGCAGGGGGCGTGAGTCTGGGTCGAGCTGCCGAGCCCGCCGCAGCGACTCGTCAGAGATCGCGAGCTCGCCGCTGGTGCGCGCGATCATGCAGCGTGCCAACCAGACCACCGGAAGATTGGCGTTGCGGTCCAGGGTCTGGGCCACGCGCTCGCCCGTATCGGTGTTTGAGAGCAGAGCGCACAGCAGGGCCAGGGCAAAGGGCTCAGCCGAGGGGCCGCCGCGTGCGGTCAGCGCATCGGCCCGCGGCAGGGCAGCGGCCGGGCCGTCGCGCAGCCAAAGCTGCCAGCACGCCACCAGCTCGCGCAGATCCTCCGCGAGCGCCGCGCCCTCGAGGTCTGCTTCGATGCGCGGCAGGACAGCAGCGCGCTGGTCCTCGAGAGCCTGCTTGCGGTCGCCGCGCGAGAAATTCAGCGCCGCGGCCAACAGCTGATCGAGCCCCAACGAGGCGCGCCAGAACTGCGCGCGAGGCCTGAGCGCAACCTGCTGCGTCCAGCCGGAGTCTTCGGCCTGCAGGCCTCGGGTCAAGGCCGCATCGGCCTGTTGACGCCGATGTACCAGACTCAGCGCCTTGCCCTTCAACATCCAGAGCGCGTTCTCGGCGGGGTTGTCGGTGATGAGGCTGTCGATCTGGGCGATCGCCGTGTCCACGTCGTCCCGCAACGCCGCCAGGCCCGCGTCGTCGCGGAACAGACAGAGGGCGTCCTCCAGCTCACGCAGGCGCTGCGCGCTGCGTTCCAGCGAGGCCCGCAACCTGAGCTCGCGGTTGTGGCTCTGGACGACCAACAGGCCCGCGATCAGGCCGACCACCAGCAGGGCCACGGCTCCGACCAGGCCCCTGCGCAGCCGCAGGCGGGTCCGCCGTTCGCGTGCCTCGACGCGCCGCGCTGCGGCGACCGCTGTGAGGATCGGCTCTGCGTCCAGCGCTGGCAGCGCGCGCGCTTGACTCTCCGCCAGGCCCAGGTCGCCGAAAGCCTGCGCCGCCTGCGCGTAGCGCAAACGCGCGGCGCGTTCTCCCTGCTTGGCAGCCTGGTTGTCCTGCCAGAGCTCGAGAGCCTGGCGGAAGCCCGCGACGGCCTCACCGCACAGGCCATAGAGCTGGTGGCGTTCGCGGGCTTGGGCTGTTTCGTCCAAAAGGGTGTGCGCCGCCGCGCTGATCTGCAGACTCTGGCGGTGGCGCAAGTAGGCGCGCACATCCTGCTGGAACGCCGCTGTGTCGGGACGCGCATCGCAGGCAACAGCCAGCGCCTGCTTGCAGAGCCGTCCGAGCTCGGCAGGCATGTCCTCGAAGGACAGGCCTCTTCCATCGCAGCGCCGCAGCAGCGCTTCCTGCAAAGAAGCTCCGCCGTGGGGCGGCGCGCCGGTCAAGATGTGGTACAGGATGCCCCCGAGCAGGTACACATCCGTCCAGGGCCCGATCTTGTGGCCCTCGCCACGCGCCAGCTCGGGAGGAGAATAGCACGGAGTCCCACAGGGCACCGTGATCGACTCCGGCCGCCGCAAGCGCGCCGCGCCCTCCGCGGTCCCCCGGACATCGACCGCCAGGCCCCAATCGAGCAGCTGCACCTCGCCGAAAGGGCCGAGCATCACGTTGGCTGGCTTCAGGTCGTTGTGCACGATCCCGCAGTTGTGGGCGTAGGCGACGGCGTTGCAGACCTGGATGAGGATCTCGAGCTGTGCCTCGAGATCACCGCGGGCTCGCTCCAGGCGGGTCTGCCAGCTCTCCCCTTCCACCAGCTTCATCAGCAGCGAGGGCCGCCCCTCGCGGTCATGGACCAGGGCGTGCACGGGCAGGATGTTCGGATGCTCGAGCTGACCGGTGGTGACCGCCTCGATCACGAAGTTGCCCCGCTGGCCGTCGCCCCAGCGCAGCTGTTTGACCGCCACCCGGCGCTGCAGATCGGTCTGGATGGCGCTGAAGACTTCCCCGGCGCCTCCCTGGCCGACCAGCTCGAGCTTCTGGAAGCCGACACCTCCCTCACTGACAGGCGGATCGGTGCCGACATTCTGTTCGGGCGGCCGGTAGCTTCTGTCGGCGGGCAGGCTGTTGAGCGGCTCGCTGAAGCCGACCGTCATGCGCCAGCGTTCGCACAGCTGCTCCAGCCCGGTTTCGGTTTCCTGGGACATTGGGCTCCGCGGCCTGCCAGAGGATTTCCTCCAGTGTACCTGCCGCCCCACTTTCGGGCCAAGCACTCCGCGCTGTCAGTCGAGCCGCACTTTCACCCGTCCCAGAAAGATCTCCGAGCGGTCGCGGCTGGCCCAGGCCTCCTCGAGGGCGACCTGCCAGTCGGGCTCGAAGAGCTTGTTGAACTTGGTGTCCCCGTGTGCCTTGATGCGCAGCTTCTGGCTGAAATCCACCAGCGCGGCGGATAGCAAGACCTCGACTTCTTTGACACCATCGCCGCGCAGCTTGAACAGGTTGTCCGCAAACTCTGCCCGCACCCAACATCGATGCACGTTGTCTGGGTTGGTCTCGGGCAGCTTCTTTTCGGGCTTGCTGATGCGCAACCAGTTGCGCTCGATGTCGCAGCTGCGGATCGCGAACAAGGCGAGCTCGGGTTTGGCTGCTGGGCGGGTGTGCTGCAGCATCCAGCGGGCGCAGGCCTCGAACTCTTCGGCGAAGGACTCGTGCTTGCCGCCGCGGTATTCGACGTAGGTGGCGTCGCACTCGAGCTCGCCGAGCTCCATGATGCTCTCGCGATTGAACTTGGGAGCCAGGGCATCCTCGCTGCCGTCGACGATGTACAGACCCGTGTTCTCGAAGTTGTCGTGGGAGTTGGTCGCGCGCGAACAGCCGATGAAGGGCACGACGCCAGCATATCGGCCCGCGTGTGAGCCGCCGATGTCCCAGCTGGCATGGCCACCTTGCGAGTGGCCTGTCAGGTAGACACGGTCCATGTCGAGTTGGAAACGGGCCGCGGCGTCGTGCACCGCGTTCAACACAGACAGGTGCTCTTCTTCACTGTTCTTGTAGCCCCACTTGCGGTTGTAGACGTACTCGGGGCTGATCAGGATCATGCCCCAGCGCTCGGCCACCGCGCCCCAGGTGTGCACGACATCTTCGGCCGTCGACATCTGCCCGTGCAGGGCGACCAGCACCGGCCAGGGGCGGTCGGGCTGGTAGGCGCTGGGCAACTGCACGAAGTAGTGGAACTTGTCGTGCTCGAAGCGCTCCCAGGCGATCGGCTCCTCGGGCGCCTGGTACTCGTAGGCATGCTGCACCAGGGCGACCTTCACCGCGAAGGGCAGGGCCGAGCGTTCGAGCGTGCGCGCCAGGCCCCGTGCCCCGCGGTCTTTGGGCTGGGTGTAGAAGTCGGCAATCGCAGCAGCCAGCTCTGCCGCCTCGCCCAGGTTGTCTGCGTCCAGGCCGCCTCCGGCGAACGCCTCCGCCCAGGGCTCGAGCAACAGGGGAAGCTGGTCGAGTGCGATGTTGGTCTCGCCCAGCACATCGAGCAGCTTCAGCACCCGGTCGGCCTGGGCCACACTGAGCGTCTGTTGCGCGAGCCCGAGCTCAGACAGCGCCTTGCGGGCAGCATCGCGGCGCGCCAGGCGGGCGTCGAGCTCATCGAGCAGCGCGTGTTTGACGTCGGCCTTGCGCAGATCGTCGGCCAGATAGCCCGCGCGGTCTTCGGCGCCGGTCAGCAGCAGCCGCTCGAGCTCGGCCAGGGCCGTGCGGGCCAGGATCTGGCGCACGGCCTGGCGTCCGGCTTCCAGCTCAGCCTCGGGACCGCCCAGCTGCGCTGCACGCTGCAGCCAGACGTCCGCCCGGCTGGCGTCGCCCAGGGTCGCGAAGAAGCGGGCCGCCTTGAACAGCGCCGCCAGGTCGGTCTGGTCGACCGACGCTTCGACCAGGCTGATCGGGATATGGCCGCCGCTGCGCAGCGGGAGGCTGACGCGGTGGTCGTATTCGACGCCGTACAGGGTAAACACGTCCGGTGCGACGCGGCCGATCAGCATCGTGAAGCGGATCCGGCCGAGCTCGGGGTCGCGCATCGAGATCTCGATGCTGCCGTCTGGCTGCCAGCTGCCCCACTGCTGATCCTGCACGACCAGGGCGACCTCCCCCCGTTTCTTGGCTTCGAGGCGCTCCTGGTTGAAGAGGTAGACCGGAGGTCCGTCGGTGGCCGTGGCGGGTGTGCGCTCGCTGACGATCACCCGGCTGAGGAAGGTGTCTTTGCGCTCGGTGCGTACCCGCAGCAGCTCGTCGGCCACCTCGACCTCGCCGTGCAACACACGGCCGTCGAGAGTGATGACATTCTCCAGCTCCTGAGCGAGCAACGATGCGCAGAGCAGGGCGGCGAGCAGAGGACGCGGCAGAGGCATGGCACGCTCCATGGGCGGCAAGAACCGCCCCACTGTGGCGGATGCGAGGCGGCGCGTCCAGCCCTGACTGCATCGCTGCAGTCGGAGCTGGGACGCGCCGGCCAGGGACCAGCGAGCTCCGCTCGCGATCAGTCCTGGGGCCGCTCACCCAGGGTCACCTGGATGCTCAGCTGCTCTTCGCCGCGCTGGACGTCGACGGCGACCGTGTCGCCGGGTGCGCGTTCGGACAGCGCGCTGATGATGTCCGGGTAGCTGGTGATCGCCTTGCCGGCGATGCTCAGCAGCTGATCGCCATCCTGCAAGCCGGCAGAGGCAGCAGGACCGTCTTCGACCAGACCCGAGATGCTGACGGTCACGGCGCCGTTTTCATCTTCGACCGCCACGCCGATGCCCAGCCAGCCCTTGGGGGCCGCGGGCAGCGCGGGATCGACCGGCACCGCCCACTCCAGTGCTTGTTCTTGCATGGGCACGGTCCACGTAAGGCCGCCCTCTTGCCCGGGCACGATCTGCATGCCATGCAATGGCGGGTGCTCCATCTGCGCTTGGGCGAAATCGAGCGAGAGCACCTCGTCGCGGGAGACCTCGAGGGTGCCGTGGGGGGTCTTGAAGCTGAGGTGGGTTTCACTCGCGCCCACCAGGGTGCCTGACAGCACATCGCCGTTGTGGAACTTCAGCACATCCTGATGCGGGTTGTGGCGCATCGGAGCATGGGTGAAGTCCTGCTCCAGGGCGAAGCCGTGATGCGGGTCGTTGCCATCGGTCGTCCAGAAGCCGTAGTCCTGGCCGCCGGAGCCGAAGTCGTGCGCACCCGGGTGGCCTTCGATGATCACGCGCCGCTCGACATTCCGCCGGGGCAGGCCGTGCTCGCCGTGGGGTACCGCGAGGCTGCGGGTATGGGGGCCGTGCCCCTCGAGGAGGAGCTCGACATCATCCTCGACGATCGTACCCATCTGCGGATGCCCGTCGCCTGTCATGCCGAAACGGAACCTGTGCCCGGCGCCTTCTTCCTGGTGCAAGCAGCAGCCATCGCAGCCCGGGCCGTCGGGACGGGCCTCGAAGCCCTGGCCGTCAGCGCGCAGTCTCAGCTGCACGCCGCCATCGCGCTCGTAATGAAGGGTGACATCTTCATCGAGCAAATCCAGGTGCGGCACCAGCTCGAGCAGCCCATCTTCGTCCAACTCGGGAATCAGCTCGAGGAGCGCCTCCTTGTCGAGATCCCCCCCGGGTTGTATAAGCACGCGCACGCGGCGCGGCGTCTTCTCTTGGTCCTTGTCGTCCTGTTCTTGTGCCAGCAGCCCACTCCCGAGCAGCAGCAGAGACAGGGGAAGTACCCATCGCATAGTCGATTTCCTTTTCACACGGGTTCATCATGCAGACGCGGGCGGCGCCCCGGTGGATGAGAGAAAACCCAAAATATTGCCGGCTCTTTGCGCTCTCTGCAAGAGGAACGCGGTTTGCTCCGAAGGTGTGCGTTGCCAGCCTTGGGGTGAAGCCATGCAGACTGAAGTGACTACCCGTTGCCGCAATGGCATCGCCCGCATCGACCTGCGCTTTCCGGCTGCGCTCTCCTGCCTGAGCCATGCTGAGCTGACCGACGAGCTCTCACGCCTCGAGGCGGATCCCGCCGTCAAGGTGGTCATCTTGACCGGTGGCGCCGACGTATTCGGCGCGGGCATGGGCAGCGAGCTCAGCGGAACCCTGGTCGGTGCCTGGGCTGAGCTGCGCAAGCCGATGCTCGTCGCGATCCAAGGCAGCGTGCAGGGAACCGCGCTGGATTGGACGCAGTTTGCCGATTACCGGCTGGCCGAAGAGCCCGTCGAATTCGCAGGCCTGGCCCACACCTGGCAGCTCGGCGGTTGGCCTGAAGGCAAACCTCTGCCCGAACGGCTGCGACGGCTCAACCGGCGGCTGGCTCGCCTGCCGGGGCCGCGTTTCTCCGCCGCCCAGGCGCTGGAGGCTGGTCTGCTGGATGCCGTGGTAGCGCGCGGTCAGGTCGAGGAGCACGCGCAGCGCTGGGCAGAACGCCTGGGCTCGTCGCAGCAGCGGGGTCTGTGGAACAGCTCCGGATCGGGCAAGCTGCAGCCAGGAGACCTGCTCGGTCCCTACCAATTGGTCCGACGGCTGGGGCGCGGGGCGATGGGGGAGGTCTGGCAAGCCGCCGATCCCGAAGGCACGGCCCGTGCCCTGAAACTGCCGATGCGGGAGGGGTTTTTGCGTCACCTGCGCCGCGAAGGCCTGCTGTTGGCGAGTGTGCAGCATCCGGCGGTGGCGCGTTGCTACCGCGCCCAATTGGAGGGGCCGCACCCGTTTCTGGCGATGGAGCTGATCGAGGGCCAACCCTTGCGGGCGCTGTGCACCGGAACCATCAAGCCCAGTCAGGCCCTGCTGTTGGCCGACCAGATCCTGGCCGGGCTGGGGGCCATCCACGCGGCCGGCATCGTGCATCTCGACTTGAAGCCGGAGAACGTGATCGTGACCTCCGACGGCCGCGCCAAGATCGTCGATCTAGGTCTGGGGCGGGCGGCGAGCAAGCTGCTGGAGGAGGTCTACCTGTCGCTGTCGCTCGCCTCGCGCGTGGTGCCGGCGGCCGGCACCCTGGCCTACATGGCACCCGAGCTGCGGCGCGGAAGGACGGTGGATGGACGCAGCGACCTGTACGCCTTCGGCGTGCTGCTGCACGAGCTGTTGTCGGGGCAACCACCACATCCCACCTTGCGGGTGTCACGCTTGCGCGACGATCTGACTCCTCGTTGGGACGTCGCCATCGCCAGCTTGACCCATCCCGACCCAGACCGCCGACCGCCAACCGCCCGGGCTGCGCGTCAGTTGGTTGCGTTCAGTGAAGTCGACAAAGAGTGCCGCCCGGTCGCTGAGGGAGGACGCGTCCCGCTCGAGCTGGCGAGCTTGGACCTGCAAGCTCTGGCCCAGGCGTCGCCGTTCGCTCCGGGGCAGTTGCTCGCGGGCTACGAGCTTGAGCAGTTGCTGGGGCGTGGCGGTTTTGGAGAGGTCTGGCGGGCCCGTCGCGGCGAACAGCTGGTCGCGCTCAAGCTCGCGCTGCATCGCGATGGGGGGGTGGCGTTGGCCCACGAGGCGGCGGCGATGCTGCGTGTCGAGCACGCGGGTATCCCGCGTCTGCTCGAGGATGGCTCGGCCGAAGAGCCGCCGTTCTTGGCCTTGGAGCTGAGTCCCGGCCGCAGCCTGCGTTGGTTGCTGAACGAGGGGGAGCTTGCCGGTGCGCAGGTCGAGGCGTGCTTCCGGGCTATGCTCGAGCTCGTGCAGGCGTGCCATCGGGCGGGGGTCATCCACGGCGATCTCAAACCCGAACACTTTCTGTTCGAGGCACAGAGCAGCGCGGCCAGCCTGATCGACTTCGGCATGGCCCGCCAGCTGCGCGTCGAAGGTCTGGACGCCAGCCTGGTCTCGGCCGGTGCAGCCGGAGGCACGCTCGACTACATGGCGCCCGAGCTGGCAGACGGTGAGCCGGGCTCGGCTTCGGACGTCTACGCCCTGGGTGTGTGTTTGTTCGAGCTGCTGAGCGGTACGCTGCCGCGCGGACCGCAGCGCCTGCGTGCGTTGCGGCCCGACCTGCCTGAATCTTTGGACCGACTCTGCTTGGCTATGCTCGACCCCGATCCGCAGCGCAGGCCCAGCGTGGACCATGTGCTCGACCAGCTGCCCCGCGCGTTTGCCGGCCATCAGCGCCGTCGCGTGCGGCGGGTGCTCTCGAGTGCCCTGGGGAATGGCCTGCGGTTCTTGCTGCCCTGGGCGTTGTTGGTGGTGAGCTGGTGGGCTTGGGAGTACCTCTTCTAGAGCGCGGTCGGCAGCAACGGTCAAAGATTTGCATGGATATCTGAGAGGAGTTGGAAGTTGGGAAGGCGGGTTGATCGATGAGCGATCCGCAGGTTGAAGCCACCTCTGCTGAGGGGCCCTGGGACGAGGACGAGCCCTTCGTCGATCTGGACAGTTTCAGCGAGGACGAGCCGGGCATCCCCGAGGGGCTGCCCGTGCCGGACGACTACTTTGAAGACCTGGAGGAAGATCAGCTGCCCGGTGCCGTCGAGTGGGAGGATGGCCTCAGCGACGCGCAGCCAGACACCTGTCTCGCGAGCTCTCCAGAGCGCGGCTGCATCCTGGCTTGGTACTGCCGCACGCATCCAGAACCCAACAGCTTCCCCGGTTGCGAGACCGAGTGCATCTGGACCCGCAAGACCGGCGCTGCTCTCTCGCACTGCTTCGGCCACTACCGTGGCAAGGATGCGTTGGCGCCCGGAGACTTCCTGGAGCAGACCGTACAGCAGCTGTGCGAGCAGTGCGTGCAGAAACGCAGCTGCCAGGTCGAGACCGAGGCGCATCACCCGTAGCGGCAAGGTCCCTACATCGCATTCGGCGCCACTGCGGGTCGGCCGGTTGCAGGGTCGCGGGGCAACAGCCGGGTGGGCCGCAACACCATCACGCGGTCGAAGCAGCGACTGGGCCGGCCGCTGTGGCTCTTTCGCTCGCGAAGGGTGCCATCGGCGGCGAACACGTTCAGGATCGCGTGGACCTCCCGCCCTTCGGAACCTCCCGCGCCGATGGTCTCCAGCCTGATCTCTCCCTGGGCCGTTGTGCCCTGGATGGCGACGACCAGATCGACGTGGCGCCACTTGTCCAGCCGGGTGTGGTGGTACAGGACCCAGTCGCCGGGCCGGGCTTGGGTGGCCTGGGCGAGCTTCTGCAGCCTGTCCCGCACGCCGAGGCGGTCTTTGACATTGCGCACGAAGAACAGCCCCAGCGTCGGCGGCGCCAGCGGTCCATGCGTCTCGTTGATCATATGGGTCTGGCCATCCGGGCCCTGACGAGGACGCGGTCTGCTGAGCCGGCGGTGGCGTGTGGGGACGGACAGGCCTGCCAGGTGGGAGACGTTGTAGGCGAAGATGTTGCAACAGGTTGCCTGCTTCCCGCCCACCGCGGGCGGGACCGAGGGATGGGGGTGGGGGATCCAGGCCATCTTGACCCGCTTGCCGCGCATGTAGGTCTGCACGTGCTGCGGTGGGTTCGCGGTGTTGCTCTGGTAATCCGCCATCAGCTTCCTGGCGATCTGGGCGGCCTTGACACCCGCTGCCTGAGTCGTGGGCGCCGGCGCGCTGGCCGGCGAGGAGCTGGTGCCGCAGGCGGCAGCGGCAGCCGGGGCGGCCTGCCCGGCGGGCGGCTGCGTCGTGGCAGCCGGTGCATGGGCTGCGAGCGGCTTGCCGCAACGTGTGCAAAACCCGGTCTGCGCTCCGGCTGCGGGCGGAGGGTTGGCGGTGCGCAATGCCGGCAGCCCTGGCTCGGGCAGCGCCCGCGTTCCGCTCTTGACCGGCGCAGGGGAGCGCGTGGCAACCATGGAACCCGGCAGACGCTGCGCGAAGACGAAGTGCATGGCGTTGTGCGCATAGCCCTCCCAGGAAAAGCCGTGGTCGCGGAAGACCGCCACCAGCCAGGGAGGCATGTCGAAGGGTTTGCCCGCCTTATGCGGGTTGGTAGGCGCGTTGACGTCGAGGGCCGTCCCGAAGCTGTGGTCCGACAGACTCTGCCAACGGACCGCCTGGCGCCGATTGTCGAAGTCGACCGCCAGACTGGGCCAGCGCCGCATCCAGTCGGCATGCTGGTCGCGCAGTGCTGTATAGTCCGCGCTGTCGCGGATCGCCTGGCGCGTGCCCGCATCCCGCCTGTAACGCAGGCACAGGCTCCCCAGCTCGTAGATGGCGTAGTCATGGTTGAGCTGCTGGATCTTCGCGAACAGGGCCAGCACCTTGTCCGTCAGCAGCCGATGTACGCGTATCGCTGGCGTGCCCGGACAGATGACGGCCGGCACCGGCTGGGTGGTTCCCCCAAGCAAGGGGTTGCCCCAGGCGGAGACCCGCTCTTCCAGCGGAATCTCGCGCGCCAGAGGGGGGCCAAACGCGGCACGGAGCTGCTCGGGGGTCTGGCAAGTGCGTCGGTAGTACGGATGATGCGCGTAGCCCACAGCCTGCCCTCCTGCCGGTTGGGACACCAGGCAAGCTGCAACCCCCGTTCCCCGAAGGTTTTCAACGCAGCGACAGGGAACTGGGGCCACGCATGCTACGTGGCTGCAACAGCCAGCTCGGCGAAGGTTACGAGAGTGTGCCAGGGGCAGCGATGGATGCGGCCGGCCATGTTGGGCGGCTCGTCTCTGTTGGCGCTCGTAGTTGGCGAGGAAAACCTGCGCCAAGGAAATCTGTCGCTCACGTAGGTATCTCGGCTTTCGCCACGGTTCAGGGGTGGACGCGTGTATTCCACTCTTGCAGGTAGTTGTTATGGAAGGCGTCATCCGGGTAATTCTCGACCGTCGGGTCGTACGGATACTCGCTCATAGCGTCGAACGGAAGCGGCCCGACAGTCTGAGGCAGGTCGGTCGCAGTATCCTTGTAGTAACCGTAGGAGTGGAATACGAATCCGAGTTTCTTGCCGGCCTCCGGGGGGGCCGCGGCCGAAAAGTGGAGGGACACTTCGTCTCCGCCGAAAGTAATCATGAACCGGTCGTCGATCGCGCCCAGGAGCTCGAGGACGTCGCCATACTTTGTATACGAGCCTGAGAAGTGGGTGGGCTGCACGGCGGGCACTGCGCCGTAGATGAAGTCGTAGATCTCGCCTTCGGTGCGTCCACTGAGACCGTAGTAGTGGAGGTCGGCGGACTCCAATGTCAGCGCTACCGCATCAATCGGCTCGTCGGCCGTCGTGTCCATCAACACGGCGTCCACGTACGTCTTGAACAACCATGTCAGCCGGAGGCGATGGTCTTCGGCTACGAGAATGTCTGTCACATCGAGAAGGATCGGGCGGCGGAAACCGTTGGGTGGCTCCATAGCCATTACAGTGCGTGGCACTTCGACCCAGCCTCCCGCCCCGTCTGGAACTTCCATCTTTGTCGGCGCCCCGAAGAGGCTCTTACGCGCGATGCCTTGTGGTGTGGTGGGAAAAACAGATCGCCCGTCAAGGATCAGCTTGACCTGCGGCGCCGAAGACTGATCCCCGAAATCGATCTCTAGCGTGTGATACTCGTAGTCTAGATTCGCATCGTTGCTGAGCACCGCATAGTCGCGGTCCATGCTGGCGACCAATTCGGTAACATCCTCGCCCGTATTTACATGGGTCACAGAGACTGGCGCCCGCAGAGGATTAGCGACGGTGTGCAGCGCGCCGAGGCCCTTTGTGAAAGGCACGCCCAGGACCGGTTTCTCGGAGAAGACCTGTCGGTTCTCGGGGAACTGTATGGCATAGAGGATGAGACGATCGACAAAGTCGACTTCCTCCAGCTCGTTCACAAGCCGCATGTCATAGCCACCCTCGACAAGCGCGGGTGTCGTCTCCAGGACGTAGTAGTCGGGGGGCGAAGGTCTCTTGTAGCCGAAGGGCGTTACTGTTCCCAGCCGGCCCGTCCCGAACACGTCAGACTCGTACTCAAAGCTCGTGCCATCCCAGACGTAGAGGAAAGGACAGGAGGTCGCTCCCGTGTACGTCACTGTGTTGTCGGTACTCGTCGACGCGTCGCTCAGAGTGCCTTGCGCATCCTGAGCCGCGCCAGCGTTCACGGTTGCCGTAAAGACCCAGCCTGCTATCCAGGTGCCACCAACCGCGACGTTGTAGGTATCACCGCTCCCCAAGTCCGTGACAGCCTGCACTGATCCGCGGGTGAGCACAATGTCGCTTGCGTCGAAGCCGGTCACCGGTGCGCTGAAGACGACTGTGAAGTTGATGGGTTTGCTGGTCGCAGGGTCGGGTTGCGTCGCGGCTTGGTCGATGGTCACAGTCAGGGAGACGGCGACCGCATTCAGCCCCGTCAGCAACGCAGCGAAATTTTGGTTGACCTGATCTGCTTCGGCAATCGTCCCGTTGACAAACGTATGCGGCAATACGACTGAGCCACCCAAGGAGACGATCGCGGCCGCGGACGCAGCGAAATTTTGGTTGACCTGATCTGCTTCGGCAATTGTTCCGCTGGAGAAACTGTGAGGCAACGAGACCGAGCCTCCCTTGAGCACAATTCCGTCCGCGACCGCGGTGAAATTCGCATTGAGCTGCGCCGCTTCCGCGACCGTCCCACTTGAAAAGGTATGCGGCACGGTCACGGTTTGAGCCCAGGCCAGGCTGGCGCTAAACATGAGAATCGTGGTCAATATTCCTGTTTTTGTCACTTGCAGCTCCTTTGGCAGGGTGGGATCTCCGCAAATCGCGTTATTCTCTGAGTCTAAGAGCTGAAACTTGAGTTTTCAAATGAGTCTTTGTGTGCCGCGTGCTCCGCTCAACTACGAACAACCCCAACACCTCGTGACCCGCATACCCCGTCGACGCCTGAGTCCCGACGACTTCCTTTAGCCTCCCCAGGAAGCACACAATCGCCGACTGTACAACGGCCCCACGCATCTCAGTCCTCTCCCGGGCCTCCGTCTTCGAGAGCTTCGCGGGACAAAGCAACAAACAGCTGAGCCCGGAAGCGGTCTACGTCCAGCAGGAACTCCTCCGCGCCTGCCGAGTGGTGTACCACGCCGCTCGCTGCCCCATCGGCGCCAAACTCGCGACAGATCTTGCTTCCGTCCGCTCCCCCAAAGGCCCGCGGCTCGCTACCATGGGGGACATCTGCATTAGGGGAGGTGGGCGTGCTCGCCAGCCTGTTGCTGTACGCACTGATTCCGATCGCCAGCGCCGTCATCGGCTGGGCGACCAACGTCCTGGCCATCCGCATGATGTTCGCTCCCCTTGAATTCCGGGGCCTGCGGCCCTCCTTCGGCTGGCAAGGCATCATCCCGTCCAAGGCCCGGAAAATGGCGACGATCTGCGCCGACCTGCTGACCTCGAGGCTGCTGGACATCGAGGCGGTCTTCTCCCGCCTCGACCCGTCGCGCATCGCCAGCGAGCTACAGCCTGTCCTGGAGCAGATGACCCGCGATGTCACCGAGCGCGTGGTCACGCTGCACTACCCGAGGCTCTGGGAGTACACGCCCGCGCGGGTCAAGGAACGCACGTTCCAGTCGTTGCACGCGGAGATTCCCCCGATCGTCGAGCGGACGGTGCGCGACCTGCAAGGCAACATCAAGGGCATCGTGGACCCGCGGCGGATGATCATCGAGGCCTTCGTGCGCAACAAAGCCCTGCTTGTACAGCTCTTCCAGCGTTGTGGCGGCAAGGAGTTCGCCTTCATCGGGCGCTCGGGCTTTGTCTTCGGCGGCGCGTTCGGCCTGGTGCAGATGGTCTTCTGGATCTTCTTCAAGCCCTGGTGGCTGCTGCCCCTGGCGGGGTTGCTGGTCGGCTATGCCACCAACTGGCTGGCTCTGAAGATGATCTTCGAGCCGCGGGAGCCCAAGCGCTTCGGACCCTTCCGCTGGCAGGGCCTGTTCCTCAAACGGCAGCAGGAGGTGGCGGAGGAGTACGCAACCTTCTTCGCGCGCGAGGTCTTCAAGCCCAAGAACATCGTGGCCGCGCTGCTGCGGGGGCCATCGTCCGATCCCTTGATCGCGCTGGTGCACGCCCAGCTCAAGCTGGCCATCGATAGCGCCTCGGGCTACGGCAGGCCTTTCATCGCGCTGCTCGCTGGCACAGAGCGCTACGAGAAGATGAAGCAGGAAGTGTGCGACGAGCTGCTGGACCGGCTGCCCTATGCGCTCTCCGGGCTTTACGACTACGCCGAGGAGGCATTGGACCTGCAGGGTGAGGTGCAGAACAACCTCGAGCGCCTGTCGAGTCCGGAGTTCGAGCGCGTTCTGCGCCCGATCTTCCAGGAGGACGAGTGGACCCTGATCATCGTGGGGGCGGTCCTGGGACTGCTGGCGGGGGCGGCGCAGCTGCTGCTCTGGTAGGCCCCTCCGGCGGTTGCGCTCGGCAACCGCTGGACCTCAAGGCCGGAAGGGTCGGCTTCGGCCCCGAACAACGACGTGCTACTCGGGGATCCGGCCGTGAGCGCCGGTGGGGTGCCAGCTGCGGCTGCCGTTGGACTCGCGCACCGAATGGCCTCCGCGGGCGCTCTCCTCAGCGCGCCGTATACGCAGGGTCGTGGCGCGGGTCTGTGCTTGCACTTCCCTGAGCAGGCCCTTCAGCTCGCGGTTGAGGCGGATCATGTCGCTCGTGGACGGACGCAACACCTGCGCAGACAGCCAGCTGCTGACCAGTGAGCTGGCCAGACCGTGCAGCTGCGTGCTGTTGTGCTCGCTGGGGTTTTCTCCCTTGCGGCGCAACTCTGCATGAATGCTGTCGAG
This sequence comes from Planctomycetota bacterium, assembly GCA_029260765.1. GTDB lineage: Bacteria > Planctomycetota > J058 > JAJDCP01 > JAJDCP01 > JAJDCP01. The sequence continues at coordinate 9,509 of JAJDCP010000163.1, read as the reverse complement.
TGCTTTCCCAAGCAGGCGCGTGCGGGCGCGCTCGAACTCCGTCTGCAAGAGCCAGCGCGAGCCCTGACTCAATCGCCGGCCCTCGGCCTCGAGCGCGGCGTTCAGTTTGACCGTCAGCCCGGCCTCGCGCAGAGAGTTGGCGCCCTGGCGCCGATTGTGGTTGCTGACAGCGAAGGCCACTCCGAACACTCGCAACGAGACCGTCGCCGGCAGATTGGCGGTCAGGGTGAGCACGATCCACTCCGCGCTGAGAAACGCGGCCCCGCCCGCCTCGGCGATCAGAAAGCCGGCAAAGCCCATCGAGAGGACGGTGGCTGCCAGGCCAATACAGCCGGCCAGGATGGTCTCGTAGAATTTGCACAGCGCGTCGTACTTCCGCTGCCGGCCCAGGTTGATCGCCCAGTCGTTTTGGGCGTTGTTCCAGCGTACCTGGGCGGCATGGCGTTGGTACAACAGGTCGTAGATCGACTTCTTGGCGCCGTAGCTTGCGAGCAGGTTGCCGAGGAGTTCGCGGTCGGGGTCTCGGGGCATGGGCGGTCCTCCCAAAAACGACCACTGCCCATGCCGGAAGTGCGGGGCCGATCGCTCAACTGGTTCGCTATCCCAATGATGATAGCCAGCGCGGTTGTCGAAGGCGAGGGGGCAGCCGGGCCTACCTCGGCGGTCCCGGCTGCGTCCCGGTCGCCACGTCGAGGCGGCGCACAAGGATCGTGCGGAACCGCTCCGAGTTGGCTCCCCCGCGCAGCTGCCAGTGGATCTCGATCTCACACAGGAACTGATGCGGCGGCAGACCCAGCGCCTGCCCGTCGGGATCACTGAGCGGCGTCAGGTAGATATCAGCTCGGTAGCCATCATAGCCCACCAGCTCGTAGTCCCGCTCGATCAGCCGCGTCTCTCCGCTCACCGTCGGAAAGTCCGCCAGGTCGAAAGCGGTGGTCAGGCGGGCGTCCATCTCATCGAAGAGGGACTCGGCCAGCCAGGCGGCCGACACCCGGTTGATCGCGCGCTTGTGGGTGGTTGAGGCCACGGTCAACAGACCGATCACGGCCGTCACCCCGACGGCGAAGATCGACAGCGCGACCAGGATCTCGATCAGCGTCAGACCGCGCCGCATCAGCGTCCTCCCCAGTCTTCCCGGAAGCCGGGCAGAGCCAGGGTCTTGACGAAGGTGCGCCCGGTGCGCACGCGGGTGCCGGCAGGATGCTCCTGGGCCTGGGTGCCGCGTTGGCCGCGGCCCTGACTGTCGAGGGTGAGCACGGTCCCGCGCGCCGAGCGGTACTTCACCCACTCCTGCCCGATCAAGGCGTAGCCGCCGTCTGGCGGGAAGCGGTCTTCTTCTGCCAGCGTGATGCGGTCCTCGCGCGCGCTGATCTCGCCGGCCAGCTGGGTGTCCGCCCCTTCGATGGCATCTTCGAGGATCAGGGTGAGCCGCAGCTGGGTAGGGAAGACGTCATCGCGGCTCTCGACGATCGAACCGGCCGAGCGGAACATCTTCCAGCTCCCGCGCTCAGGCTGGTTCTCGAAGGCCGCCACCGAGCGGGTCGAGTCCCAGACCGTCAGCGCGTTGTTCCAGCTGGTGGCGGTCTCGTGCCAGAACTGTAGGCCGAAGTGCAGCACCCGATCGCTCATCAGCTGGCAGCGGGCGCCCAGGCTGTCGAGCGGGATGGGCGTGTAGAACAGGTTGCCGGCGCCGCCCACGGGGCTGCGGCGGGCGCGGTACAGCCGCCCACTGCCGCGCGGATCGAGCAACCACTGCACCTCTTCGAGCCCCCCGCTGGCCATCAGCCGCAGCTGCCGGGCCTCGAGCGGATCGCCGCGCTGGTCGAGATACCGGTCAGACAGTGCCAGTCCGGTCAGCTGCGCGAGGGGATTGGCAGGCTCAGCCGCGATCGTGCGCACGAACACGAGCCGCTGCTGCTGGCTCTGGCGGTGGCAGAGCAGGATGGCACGGGTCTGGCCATGCTCGCTGCGGCCGGTGTACATCGAGGCGATGTCCGTGCGCAGCGAGCGGAACACGCGCTCGGCCTCTTCGTAAGCCTCGCGCCGCGCTTCGCCGGAGTGCCACAGCCGCATCGACTGGCGCAGCACCACGGCCAATGCGAGGCCCAGCACCGACATCACGCCGATGCTGACCAGCAATTCAATCAGGGTGAAGCCTCGCCGCCTCAGCGCCATTCCATCCCCTCCTCGTGCTCGAGCACCCGAGTGGGCTGGCGCGTGTAGATGCGGATGCCGTCCAGGATCGGGGTCGTCTTCCAGGCATCATCCTCGAAAGAACCGGGCCGGTAGGGGAAGTAGACCCGCACCTCCAACTGATCGGCGTAGCGGCCGATGCGGTTGTCGCGGTTGGGCTCGCGGAAAGCGTACAGCTCGTTGGGGCGCGGCGCGCTCGAGAGCTCGCTGTCCCAGTGGGGCTGGTTGTCTACCCTGACCACGATCATGATGTCCGCCCCGCACAGGGGGTCGGGGCGGCGCTCATCCCAGCTGATGCGGTCGACCCAGGCCCCCCAGGTGGGCACAGTGAACTGGTAGAAGACGCCGTCGTAGCTGGAGATGTCCTCGCGGTAGCGGCTGTGGAAGCGGCTGGGGATGTTCACCAGGTAGGCGCCATCCTCGAAGCCCAGCTCGGGGCTGCCGAAGGCGCCGCGGAAGACGGCATTGTTCAGCTCGTCCAGCGGCCGCCGCAGCAGCGTGGAGTTCTGGTTGGCGGTGAGGCTCTGGTAGGGGAAGACCTCGCCGAAGCCACCCCCCCGTTCGAGGTCGACCGCTACGTAGCCATCCTGGCGGCGCAGGCCGCGTTCGCTGTAGAGGCTCCAGTCACGGGCGAACACATCGAAGCTGCCGGCCTGGGCCGCGCCGGGAAAGCTCAGCCGCACGGCCCGGGTCTCCGAAGAGTGCGCGCGTGGGCTGGTTCCCAGCAGGCCTCGGACCACCGGCGTACCTGCACCTCCGCCGCTGCTGGGGCCCTGGTCGGGTCCCAGCACCTCGGTGCCGATCAGGATCAAGCCCCCCTGGTTGACGAAGCCTCGCCAGGCGCTGTCGATGGGCAGCTCGCCCAGTGTGCGCTCGCCGAATGCCGTCAACAGAGGGCCGTGGTAGATATCGACCCCGGTGCCCTGCACGACTCTGCCTTCGCCGGGGGTGCGCCCGGCCTGCGCCACATTCAGGCCGTAGATGGCAAGCTCGTCCAGGTCGCCTGGCAGAGGACCTCCCACACCGCTCCCCGGGCGAGACTGCAGGAAGTTGGCCGCGCTCGGGGGCGTGTCGGCCAGATCTCCGCTCGGCCACTTGAGCATGCGGGCGGCCGCGCTGACCTCGTAGTCGCGGCCGACGAAGCGGTCGACGGCGACCAGGCGGAGCGCGTTGGCCGCGCACAGGTCTCCGCCGGGTGCGGGGTTGGCACCCGGGCTGTTCAGAATGCGGAACTCTTCGCGCTGGGGGTCGATATTGCTCAGGTCTGCGATGGTCACGTCGTCGGGCGCGCGCACCAGGTCTGAGTCTGTGCTGAAGACAGGCAGCACGTCCGTGCCTGCTCCCCAGCCCTGGCGGCTGGTGCCCTTCTTGTGGTTGCGCCGGCAGGTGATCTCGGTCGTCGGTTGGATGCTCTGCACATAGGGAATCAGGCTGTCCGCCACCCCGGGCAGGGGATAGATCTCGTTGGGGTTGGTCGGCAGCGCTGCGTTGCCTGGAGGGATCTGGCTGAGGATCAACCTGAGGAAGTACTGCAACGCACCGCGCACGATCGGGGCGAAGTTGCGTTGCGTGACATTGATGTGGTTGCCGCCCTCCACCGGCAGAATCAAGTAGTTGTCGTAGCCTGCGGGCGTGCCCTTGAAATAGTGCAGCCACTCGTGGGCGGGCGCGTTGGTCAGCTGCACCCAGGGATAGCGCAGGGCGGCGTCGGCGTCGGGATACTGGCTGCTATCACTGACCTCGAGCGACAGCAGCACGACCACCGACAAGGAGTAATGGTTGACGTTGCTGACGCCCTGGTTCGGGAACAGACCGCGCTGCAAGCCCTCGAAGGTGCTGGCCGTCTTGCTGCCGTAATAGACGATCTCGATGTTGGGCTGGGTCGGGATGTTGCCCAACAAGAGCTCCTGGAAGTCGACGCTGATGACGGCCAGAAAGCCCTGCCCGGGGAAGTTCGCCGTCCCCAGCTCAGGCAACACCGGCAGGCTGACTGCCATCGAGTCGAGGATGGGGGTCAGCACCGAGTCGGCCAACGCGCCCAGTGTCCACGGCATGACCGGATCGAGGGGCGCGGCCAGCTCCGCCTCTCCGATCGGCAAGCGGTCGGTCAGCGCGGCCGTGTAGCCGAAGGGTTGCACCACGGTGCGCTCGTCGTGGGCCATCGGGTTGGAGCCTCGGCTTCCCCCGCGGATGAAGGGAGGCTGCACCGAGCCCTGAGGCGTGGTCGGATCGTAGGCTGGATTGGCGACCACCCGGTTCGCGTCGAGCGTGTTGCCGTTGCGCGTCACCTCGACGATCTCGCGGCCGACCAGCACCGGCCCCTGGTCGACTCCACTGGGGAACAGGGATGAGGCGTCATCGACCAGGAAGGTCAGGGCCATGGGGTCGGTGGCTGCCGTGAGGTAGGTCCGGGTTTCATACTCGCCCACGGCTTTGCCGTCGACGAACAGGGTTTGCTCGCCGGCCCGTGTTCCCCAGACCTGGAACAGAATGTGGTACCAGTTGAGAGGCCGCAGCTCGACGTTGGCCGTCAGGTTGACCGAGCGGCCGCCGCCTGCGACGTCGAGGCAGCCATCCCAGAGCGAGAGCCGCAACAACTGGTTGCCCACATCGTAGCTGAGCAACAGTTGGTTGTAGGGGTCATCGGCATTGCCGACCTCGAACAAGCTGCCGTCGCTGCTGTTTCCGGCCAACCGCACCCAACAGCTGACCTGGAACGGAGCCCAACCTTGGCCCAGGGCCGTGTTCTCTGGGGAGCTCAAGTCGCCGACCGGAATGTTGCCAGCGTTGACGTTCAAGCCGCCATTGCGGAACCTGCGTCCCTCGGGGCGGTCGTTGTAGCTCTCGAAATAGATCGCGCCGTTGTCCTGCTCGGGGAGGTGGCGGATGCGCAGATCCCCCACACCGGGAGCGTGCGAGGGATCGCCGCCTTGCAGCGCGTTTTGGAACTCGCGGTTGGGGCTGGTCATCACGAAATTGCCGGCGCGTCCCATGCGACGCAGATCGCCCTGGCTGATCCGCCAGAAGTTGTTGTCGTTCACCGGGCCTTGCGAGACCGCGGCCATCAGGTCGTCCTGGCTGTCGAACGCCAGCGCGGTCTCGACCGGCGGCACACTGGCGACTACCTCACGGATGCGGTAGGCGGCCAAGAGGTTGCGGCTCTGCCCATGCTCCAGCGCTGTCGAGCTGATCTCGAAGACGCCGTAGCTCTCATAGCAGCGGGGCTGGCCGCCCTCGATCTCCCACAAGCTCCAGCGCCGCAGACTCTGCTCGCTGAGCGGGAAGCCGGCCGCACCGATGTGCTCGATATCGTTGCTCAGGGGCCGCGCTTCGAGGATGTTGCGGGCGACGGTGCGTGCGCCCTGCGGGCTGCGGCCGGGCACCGACCAGAGCGCCACCAGCACCTCGTAGGGAGCGGTGTTGAGGTTGATCGGCGAGGGCGGCCGGGCGCTGATGAAGGCGTCGCCGTCCTGGAAGCCGCTGCTGATCCACGGCCAGATGTTGATCACGCCGTTGCCGCGCGGATTGTGCACGCCGAAGCGGTACTGGTACGGCCCTCCCGGACGACCCAGCCGCACCACGCTGGGAAAGCGGAACGACACGTCGTCGGCCACGCGCAGACGCGAGGTCAGTGCGCGCTCGTCGGGTCGGTAGAGGTCGTGGTTGATGCGCTGGGCGTCGGACCAGACCACTTCAGGCCGCGAGTGCACCGTCACCAGGTCGTAGAGCCGGGCCATCTCTCGTGAGCTCAACGCTTCGATATGCCCGGCCTGCCTCGGCTTCTCGCGGATCTCGGCGAAGGCCGTCAAGAAGCCGCGCAGCCGGCGCAGCTCGGTGCTGGTCAGGTTCTGCGGCTCGTCGGGAGTGTAGCCGGGCACTGGCCGGTCGAGCCCGAGCAGCCGGATGCGGTCGGACTCCAGGTTGCAGCGCCGCACCACCGAAGGTTGGAACATCGACGGCCGGTAGCCCGGAAGCACGCGCAGCAGGTCGACAAACGGCCAATTGGCGATCTGGCGCAGGCCCGAGACGGTCTCATAGGGGCGGTAGCTGCCCCGCTCGACCATCAAGGGGTGGTAGCGCATCTTGAGGTAGCGCGCGTCGCGCACATAGCTGCCCTCGCCATGGCGCAAGCCCTGGTCGTCGAAAGGATAGCGCACCAGCCCCAGCAATTGGCGGCTGGCCAGATCGACATGGCGGTAGAAGATCAGCTCGCGCTCGATCGCCACGATGCCGTCGAGGGTCTGCGGGTCATTGTCTGTGTAGAACACCGTCGGGTCTTCGACGGTCAACGCTTGGCTGTCCTCGTCGACGTCGAAGGCCAGGACTGTCGCACCCAGCAGGTTGCCGAGCAGGTAGGGCGCGCAGTGGTTGATGTTGACTTTGCCCTGCTCGTCGCGGATCTGGACCGACAAGATGGTGCCCGTCGTCGAGCGGGTGTCCCACGAGTCCATCCCGGAGAAGCCGTCGATCTGCAGGCTGAGCTCATCGAGGTCGTCGAGATCCTCCCCCGGAGAGGCCTGGTCACCTTGCGCCAGCGATCTCTGCCGCTCGTAGGCTGGGTGGGTGGTGTCGAGGAAGCCGCGCGCGTGGTTCTGACCTGCGCGCGCGCTCATCCGGGCGCGGGCTTCGCTGGCAAAGGCCTTGGCCGAACGGTCCTGCAGCTTCATCGACAAGGCAAAGGGCAGGGCGAGGGCCAGCAAGGCGGACAGGATGGTTATGACCAGAATCAGGGACATACCCCGTCGAAACTTCATGGCAACCTCCTCTCGCCCGTGCCAGGGTAGCACATGATCAGCGCACGCCCCCGGAAAGCTCGACCGTCACCTCACGCTTATCTGACGCGTGTAGCCGGAAATAGATGGTGTCCTCACGAGCGCGGACCATCTCCGGCGTCTCGCGCTCGAGAGTCGCCGAGCTCGCATCGTTGAGGAATGCCTCGTCATCTGCCAGACGGATGGTGATGGGCGCCGTGTGCACGAGCGGGTCGAGAAAGCCGTCGCCACTGAAAACCACGCGTTGGCGGCGGCCGAGCATCTTGAATCCTCCGGGCAGGCTGAAGCGCTGTTCTGTGCTGAAGCCGTAGATGCGTAGACCGTCGATGGCACCAGCCAGGCGGCGGTGCAGGTTTTCATGGCCCATCAGGAAGGGTTCGTCGAACAGGGGAAAGCGGTCGAAAGCGAAATCCCGCGAGTTGGCGTTGGCCGGAAACAGCTGCAAAGGCACGCCGTCGACCAGCAGGCGCGGCCAACCCGACACCAGCTCAAACACCAGCCGGAACCAGCGCGCCTGCGGAACCGAGTGGGACGCGCTGAAGAAGACGGCCGACTGTGTGGTTCCCTGGGCATCGAGGCCTTCGACCTCCAGCAAAAAGGACCCGTCGACCCGCACGCTCAGAGAATAGCCCCGGTCTTTTTTGAACAGCCGATAACGCATCGAGTTGAAAGGGGTCTGTTCGGGATCGAGCCATGCGCGGTCTTCGTGGACGCGGTACTGGTAGACCTGCCAGAACTGTTCGAGGTAGACGTACATCTCGATGCCTACACCCGAGATCGGGTTCCAATACGGTGTGTCAGGAATCTCGATGCGTGGCTTGGGCTCGACGAACTCCTCCAATCCCTGACTGTGAGCGGACTCATCGCGAAACGGGAAGTAGACCGCCCCGCCGAATCGGCCCACGCCCAGGGCATAGGTCTCCCAGGTCTGGGCGTTGAAGTTGAAGGCGCCGCGGTACTCGGGGCCGTCGAGTCCGGTCGATCTGTCTTCGGGTTCAAACTGCCAGCTTCCGAGCAGTTCCCGCAAGGTGGTGTGGACGGTACCCGCCTTGGGATCGACGTCGGCCCAGACGCGGTCGTTGTGCTCTAAGGCGTTGGTGCGCGCGAGGCGGAAAGCCCCGGCCAACTCGGACCGCACCCTGTTGAACTCGAAGCGGCCCAACATGGTGCCGTACACGCCGACTCCGGTGCCGAGGATGATGATGGCGATCGCGATCACGACCATCAACTCGATCAGGGTCATCGCCGCGCGACGCGGTACCGAGGTCGGGAGCATCCTCACTCTCCGAAGCTCGCTATGTCGTCTCCGCCACCGTTGTCGTTCTTGCCGTCCGGCCCACAGGACCAGAGCTGATAGCTGGTGGAGTTGTAATAGCGGCCCGTCTTCTCGGACAGGGCGGGCTTGACCACCACGCGCTCCATCTCCTCACCGAGCAGATAGGTTCCCACGCTGCGCTGGTACGTGTCGCCACTCTTGTAGGAGCGGATGTTGAAGTAGATGTACGGGCTGCCCCAGGGATCGAGCATCTCGAAAGCCTCGCGGGTGCCGAAGCTCGACTGGTTGAAATCGGGCCGCTGGTCTCCGTCGAGGTTCTCGAGGTCTTTCTCCCGGAACTCGTAGTAGGGCCCGCCCTTCTGCTGCGTGGCCAGACAGGCGACCAGCGCCTCATTGCCCGCGTTGAGACCGTTGGCGCTCACGCCGAGGTCTGCCAGGGTGTTGGGAGGGAAGTCGTCGAAGTCGTTGACGTAGGCCTCGATACCGAGTTTCAGCGCGGCGATGACCGCCTGGGCCTCGGCTCTCTCGCCCGTGCCTACGAAGCCGCTCAGAACCGGGATCAGCAAACCCGCCAGGACCCCGATGATCGCGATCACCACCAACATTTCGATCAGAGTAAAGCCCTGTGCACGCCGCACCGCACACCTCCGTAGTACTGGACGCTCCGGAGCAGCGCAGCGTCACGCGCGCGACCGTTTTTCCCGGGATTCGAGGCCAGGATGTGCCGGTCAGCGATAGATGTACACGTCGACTTCCTGCACTTTGAGCTCGAGGGCCTGCCCATCCTCAGCTTCTGCAAAGACCGCGATCTCGGCCTTCTTCAGGTTCTTCCAACCCGACATCTTGACTTCGCCGACCACCTGCCCGTCCACCAACAGCTGGATGTCGGCACGTTTCTCGAGAGGCAGGTCGATGCCGAGGCGCACGACCTGGCCGAAGTTACCGGGCACGGCCACCGGGGCCTGGGGACGGCTCTGCTCGACCTGATAGCACAGGCCCAGCTCAGGATCGATGTAGAAGCGCAGGGTGCGTTGACCCAGTCCTGCCTCGATTCCTATCCGGGCGTTGCCGCTTCCCCCGACATCCGCCAGCACCTCCAGATGCGCGAGCTTCCGCTCGACATTGCGTACCAGGCGCGTCCGCCCTCCACGTGCCGTACCCTCGAAGAGGCAGGCACCACCCGCGACGCTGATCGCCACGCCGTCGTCTTCGGACTCTTCCCAGCCGTTCAGCACGCGCGCGCCGTCTTCCTCGCGGTCAAAGCTCTC
>JAJDCP010000162.1 GCA_029260765.1 Planctomycetota bacterium | reverse complement strand
AAGTTCCGGTACGCCCTGTAGGGGCGGGGTTTACCCCCGCCCGAGGCCGCGGGAGGGGATAAACCCCTCCCCTACAAGAATTTGCCTTCCATGGTGCACACATCGTCCGGATGGACCGGGACTTGTGCACGGAAGCACTAGAGCACGACTCGCAGCACCACGAACAGCCCGAAAATGGTCAAGCCGAGCAGGATCTCACCGACCACGACCACGACCTCCCAGGTCGTGTCGAGAACCTCACGCACCACCCCGCGGCGCTCAACATAGACCTCGACCTCGGGATCCGGATCGGGGGGAGCGTCCAGCACGGCAAGGTCGAAACTGAGCCGCAGCCCCTGCCCATAGATCAGCTCGACTTCTTCGACCACCACCACCTCATCGGAGGCCTGGATCTCGACCAGGTAGCGCCCTGGCTCCAGAGCGGAGAACACGACAGGTCCTTCGATGCCGCTGATCCCCCGATACGGCGCTCTGCCTGGCGCGTCCAGGCTGCGCACCAGCACCTCGAGTCCCGCCACCTCTCGTGTGCTGCCGTCGTCGGCGATCCAGACCGGACGCACCTCAAGCAGTGTTCCTTCCATCGGGCGTGCCGCGTGGGCGCTGGTACGCACCGTGGCGCAGCCGGCGGCAAGCGCGAGAAGCAAGAGCGATGCCGTCTTCATCGGTGCCTCCTTTCGGCGCGGGCGAGTCGTCGGGAACATACAAAGCGACCAGCGGGCAGCTTCAATGTTCCTCAGCATCCATTAGGATAGCGGCAGATGCACCTGGCTGCATCCTGTGGAGCGTCACTTCTCCCGCGCCGTGCCGCCGCTCACCAAGAGGATTCCCATGCCGCCCGAAGACACTCTCGCGCAGGACTTGCTGCAGAGCTGGGAAGAGACGCTCGCTGTGGAAGTGGGCTCGGACCTCAGCGGCTACGACACCCTGACCACTTACCGGCCCTGGGACTCCGAGCCGGGTGGAAGCCCGCTGGAGGCCGCCAACACGCCCCGCGGCGAGCGATTCGTTCCGCTCGAGCAGATCGGACGTGGCGGCATGGGAGTTGTCCTGCGTGCGCGGCAGACCAGCCTGGGCAGGCTGGTGGCGGTCAAGACCCTGCACGACGGGCTCCCAGAAGACAGCGACACCCAGGCCCGCAAACGCGGCCAGTTCCTGGCAGAGGCCCGCGTCCATGGTTCCCTGGAGCATCCCAACATCGTCCCCGTGCACGAGCTCGATAGCGCGCCCAACGGCGCGCCGATGCTGGCCATGAAGCTGGTCGACGGCCAGAGCTGGAGCGAGGTGTTGCGCTCCGGTAAGTATGACCTCGCCTTCCACCTTGAGGTCCTGATCCAGGTCTGCAATGCGGTCGCCTACGCCCACAGCCGAGAGATCGCGCACAACGACCTCAAGCCCTCAAACGTCGTGCTGGGGCCGTTCGGAGAGGTGCTGCTGATGGACTGGGGGTTGGCGGTCTCCTTTGCGGCCGAGCGGCCGAGCGGGGGCTTGCGCCATCGCTCGCAGCTGCGTGGTCCCTGCGGCACACCGGGCTACGTGCCTCCAGAGTTGGCGACCGGTCGTGGCGAAGACGTGGGGCCCTGGACCGACACCTACCTGCTCGGGGGAATTCTCTACCGCTTGCTTTCGGGCCGGCCCCCTCACGGTGGCAGCTTTCTGCAGGCCCTGGTGGCATCGACCCGGGGTCGCCTGCCGCGGCTCGATCCAGCCTGGCCCGCGCAGCTGCGGACGGTGTGTCAGCGCGCGCTGGCTGCCGACCCGGGGCAGCGATACGCGTCGGTTGCCGCGCTGCAGGATGACCTGCAGGCCTGGCTGCGCCACCGTGAGAGCCTCGGACTGAGCGAGGCGGCGGCTGCCACCCTGCACCAGTGCGAGCAGCGAGCCGCGCGGCTCGCCGGGCTCGACACCGCTGCGCGCAGTGAGCTCTACGACGACTATGCCCGAACGGTGGCCGGTTTCGGCCAGGCTCTGCAGCTCTGGCAGGACAATGAGCACGCCCGGGCTGGCGAACGGCAGTCGCGGGAGAGCTATGCCCGCGCCGCCCTCAGCCAGGGCGACCTGCTGCTGGCCCGCACCCAGGCAAGCAAGCTCGGCGCCCAGTCGTCCCTGCTCGCCGAGGTGGCCCAGGCAGAGCGGCGGAAAATTCGCGAGCGGAGCGTGCGGCGTCTGTTAGCGGGCGCGGTCTGGACTCTGTTGGCGCTCGTGCTCGCGGGCATGACCTGGGGCCTGCGGGTCTACGACGGTCTGCTGGCCGAGATCCAGAGCCAGAACGAGACCATCCTGGCCGAGAAGAGCCTGGCCCGCCGACAGGAGGCTTTTGCCCGGGAGCGTGGAGAGATTGCGGCCGAGAGCTTCATGCGTATGACAACGGAAATCAAGGGCAAGTTGCTGCTGCAGCTCGGGGATGCGCGGGCCTACCAGGTCGCGCTGGAGATCCTGAGCCAGGCCCGCGACGGTTGGCAGCGCCTGTTGCAAACCGAGCTGGCGGCCGACCAGGTCTCGACCGGGACAGCGTTGGCGCTGATGGGATTGGGAGATCTCGAGCATCGCATGGGTGAGCATGCTGCGGCGCTCGAGCACTTCCAGCAGGCCAGAGAGCTGCTGGCCGCGTTGCGTCGCGCCCATCCCGACGACGCGGTGCTCGCACGTCATGGGCGCGATGCCTGTTTCCAGCATTGTGGCTTGCTGATGGAGTTGGAGCGTGTCAGTGAAGCGGTCGCGCTCTTGCGTGAGGTCTGGCAGGATGTCCACCGGCAAGCAGAGCAGCGGCCCGAAGACAGCGAGCTGCAGCTCGCGCAGGCTGAGGTGTTGCATGCCCTGGGAAGTGCGCGCGTGGCTCTGGGAGAGAACTCGGCCGCCGAGGCCGACTGCCGTCAGGCCATCGCCCTTTTGGAGCAGCGAGGCGCGGCACAGGGCGTGCCGTCGGAGCAGCAGCTACTCGCCCGAGTGCAGCGTAGCCTGGCGGGGGTTCTCGAATTGCGGGGAGCTCTGGGAGAGGCTCTGCATCGTGTCGGTGTTGCTGAAGAGCTCGAGCGTTTGCTCTTGCGGCAGGACACAGTTTCGGTGGTGGTGCGCAACCAGCTCGCGCTGACACTGGCTCGAAAGAGCCGCATCCTGCACGGCCTGCGTGACTTGGACGGCTCGGCTGCCGCGCTGCGTGAGGCGCGTGCGCTGCGGCGCTGGCTGGTCGACAACAATCCTCTGGCGGTTTGGGATCTGCAGGCTCTCCTGCTCGACACCCAGCGGTTGGGCAAGGCCTGCTTCGACCAGGGAGACCTGGCGGGGGCGCGTGAGCTCTACGAGCAGGTGTTGCGGCTTCGGCTCTCTGTATTGGAGCGAGATCCGCAGGACCCGTCAGCGCTCAGTGCTCTCGCGCACATCCACCAGCATCTCGCCGAGCTGTGTGAGTCTGAGAAGAACTATCGGGTGGCTTGGGAACACCTGCAGGTGCAGGGCCAGATCCATCGCAGGCTGTTGGCGGCGGACACGGCCAACCTGCTGGTGCGGGAGAAGCTGGCGCGCGGAGACCTCTTCCTCGGCCGGCTGCAGGTCCGAGCTGGTGATGGTGAGGCGGCCCTGGAGTCGTTCAGCCGCGCAGCGGTCGAGGCCGGCAGACTGCGCGCGCAAGTGGAGGACAGCCTCGACAGCCTGCAGCTGTGGATGGCCTGTCAGCTGGAGCTGGCAGAGATGTTGTGGCTGCAGGGTCGGCTGGAACAAGCCGCGGAAGTCGGCGAAGAGGTGGTCAAGCTGGGCCGCCGGCGCAGCGCAGAGTTGCCCGATGCTCCGGAGCTCTGGGAAAGCCTGCTGATCGCGCTCAATCAACTGAGCAACGTGCTGCTGGATGCCGGCCGACTGGAGCGTGCGCGGCAGGTGGTCGACGAGGCCGAGAGCCTGGCGCGGGCGTTGCTGGCGTTAGACCCCCGTGCGCGAAGAAGCCGGGCCGTGCTCGGGGAGAACCTGCTGCACAAAGGGCAGCTGCTGCGCCGCATGGGGCAGCTCGAGAGCGCATTCGCTGCCGCCCAGGAGGGCCTGGGTCTGGTGCGTGAGCTCGCCGAGCAGGATCAGGGCAACCTCTCCGCACAGCGAGAAGTGTTGGTGCATCTGCTGCTGTACGGCGATCTGGCTTGGGACCGAGGGGCGCCGGAGCTGGCAGCGCCCGCCTTTGCAGAAGCGGTCGAGCTGGCCCGCGCGCAGCTGGCGGCCAACCCCGGCGACACCGAGTCGAGGCGCGAGTTGGCCTCCTCCCTGGCCAACCATGCGGAGGCGCTGGACGAGCTGAGCATGCCCCGGGCGGGGGTGTTGTTCGCAGAGGCCGTGCAGCTGCAGCGCAGCCTGTGTGCATCCGAGCCAGAGCGCCCGGTCTACCGGGATGATCTGGCCGAGACTCTGGTGCTCTATGGGAGTTGGTTGGCGGGCGCCGGACAGGCGCAGGCGGCGCGCGAGCTGTTGGACGAGGGCCTCACTCTGAAGCGCGAGCTGACCGCGGCGGGGGTTTCTGTTCCGCGCAATCTGGCGGTGGCTCTCGACAAGGTCGGGGACATCTGCCTGGCACTTGGGGAGCTTGCGCGTGCAGATGCTCTGTTCGTCGAGTCCCTCGAGTGCAAGCAGGCGTTGCTGGAAGCCGATCCGGAGGCAGTGCTGGCGCGCCGCGACGTCGCGGTCTCGGTGCACAATCTGGCGCGCCTGGCCAATGCTCGAGGGGATCTATTGCGCACCCGCGAGCTGCTCGCCGAGGCTGCCGAACGGATGGCCGAGCTGGTGCCTTTGCTGCCCTCGCTCGCGGCCGAGCACAACCTGTTCAGCGGCCAGCTCGAGCAGATCCGGCAGGCCTGCTGGGCCCGCGGTCTGTGGTTCCCTGAAGAGCGCACGCTGGTTGAGGGGGATCGTGAGCCGGAGTCCTATGGCGATCATGTGCTGCTCGCGCTCGTAAGGCTCGACAAAGGCAGCTACGGAGAAGCGGTGGTTCTCTATGAGCGCGCCTTTGCTTTGCAGGCGCCCGCGGGGGAAGACCTGATCAGTGCTGCCCAGGCCGCCGGTCTGGCCCATGAGCGGGCCGAAGGGGAGACGGCCGCCGCGCTGCAGCGCCAGGCGTTGGACTGGCTGGCGGCTCTGCTACAAGGCTTCGAGACGGAGCTGCAGGGGCAAGCGCCCGCTCTTGCGGCGCAGTCGCGGGCCGAGCTGGCCAGCTTCCGAGGCTTCCTGCAGCGTGAGGATTCCAGCTTCGCGAGCCTGCGCAAGCTGCCGGAGTTCCAAGCCCTGTTCGAGTGAGCGCAGCCTGCTAGTCCCGGGCGCTTCAGGCCTGGCCCCCATCCCCCTCCACGGGCACAGACGCGCTCCGCAACAGATCGGCGGGCAGTCCCCAGAGCCGCCAGGCCCGCGCCCATTGATTGGCTTCGGCGATGGCAATGCTCACGTCCAGGATCGCCCGGTCGTCGTAGCCGGCCGCGCGCAGGGCAGCGACACGGGCTGCTGTGCTGCGCCAGGCCTGACGGGTGCCGATCCAGATAAAGGCCTCGAAGGGCTCTCGTGGAATGTTGGTCGAGGTTGACCCCAAAGCCGCTTCCACGCCATCCTCGATCTGCGTGATTTGCGAGTCCGTCAGCCCTGTCTGGCTCCGCGCCTCCGCCACCAGCTGCAAGACCTCGAGGATCTGTGGGCGGGCGGCAAATCGCCCGCACAGCGCGTCGTCCGCCCGAGGGAGAATCGCCTGCAGGGCTGCGCGGGCCTGCGCGAAGCTTGCATCGTACGAGCGTGGGGAAAGGTCCATCTTGCTCATGAACATGCCCATCAACCGTACCGAAGCCTTGCGGACCAGCTCGAAACGCCGCAATCCCGAGGGGAGCAGCTCGGTCTTCAGCCCCAGTAGATCGGCGATGCGGTTGACGAAGTGGAATGCCAGCAAGACGGTCACGTAGTCGTCTGCGTCGTCTCCAACCAGCTGCCGTAAGGGCTCGAGATCCGCCGGACACAGCTCGTTGGGCGCCTCACAGCTGCGCCGCGCCAGCCGGATCAGCGCGCTCTCCACGGGCGTTGCATCGCGGGCGCTCCCGTCTACAAGTGCCTCCACCCGGGCGGCTTTTCCTCCTGCAGCCTGCAGGAAGGCCTCGTGGCCGTCCGTTCAGTAGTGGCAGCTGTTGAGCCGCGAGACGGCTGCCGCCAGCGTCTCGCGCAGGGCTCGCGGCGCGCCCCCCGTCCACATGCTGAGCTGCCAGGAACGCACCATGCGCCGGACGGCCGCAGGATGCAGAGAGAAGAGCTGCACGATGCCGGCAGCGGGGGCAGCCACGCCGGTGACCCCGCGCAGGGTCCCGTACGCCTCGCGCAGCGCGCCGCGGGCCTGGCGTGGGGGGATGGTCCGGATAAACGGCATCGGCAGGCCTCTGCTTCCTTGTGCATCCCTACTATACAGACCCGCGTCCGGAGTGGGCAGCCAAGACTCTGCGCAACCGGCAAGACCGTATCGGGCTGCTAAGGTTTATGCGAAGCTGTGCGCCACGCTTGTCAGGAGCCCCCGCGATGAAGACCGACACGGATCTCGAGCTGTTTGTGTCCTGTGCCCCGGGTCTGGAGCGCCTGCTGGCAACCGAACTGCGGGCGCTCTGTCCGAACCGGCCGGTCAAGGCGGAGCCGGGTGGTGCTTCGCTGCGCGGCGATGTTCCGCTCTTGATGCGGCTCAACCTCGAGTGCGGGCTCGCCACCCGCGTGCTCTTGCGTGTGGGAAGCTTCACCGCCCGCAGCCTGCGCAAATTGCGGCGCAAGGTCTCCGAGCTTCCCTGGAAGCCGTTGCTGGGGAAGCGCTGTCGCTGGGAGATCAAGGTCTTCAGCCGAGATTCCCGCTTGGGAGGGACCTCGGTCGTCAACAACATCAACCAAGCGATCGCTGGTGTCGTAGGCACTCCGGGCGACGACGCGGCCGAAGTCAGCATCCAGATGCGGCTGGAATCCGACCGCTGCACGCTCTCGCTCGACACCAGTGGCGAGCCCCTGCATCGGCGCGGCTGGCGCCTGCAGACGGCCAAGGCGCCCCTGCGCGAAGACCTGGCCCGTGGACTGTTGGCGGCATCGGGCTGGCAGATCGATCAGCCGTTGATCGACCCGATGATGGGCTCGGGAACGCTTGTGATCGAGGCGGCATTGATGGCGCGGCGTGCGGCTCCAGGCTGGCTGCGCAGCTTCGATTTCGAGAAAATGGCGTTGTTCCGGGCGGATGTCTGGCAGACGCTGCGCAAAGAGGCCGAGGATCGCAGGGCCCAGTCCAAGGCGGGCAAGATCTTCGGACGGGACCGGGCCGAGGGCGCGCTCAAGGCGACGCGCGGCAACGCAGAGCGAGCGGGCGTGCTCGCCGACCTGGTGCTGCAGAGAGCCGACCTGGATGAGGTTCCCCTGCCTGACATCAAAGGCGGGGCGGTGGTCTGCAATCCCCCTTATGGCCAGCGCATAGCGGGGGCTGCCGACGCTTTGCAGGCGCTGGATCGACGTCTGGCCGAGCTGCCCGGTCGGGTGCGGGTAGGTCTGGTAGCACCCGCGGGAACGGGCAAGGGCCGCCGTACACAGCTGCGCGCGGCGCATGTGCAGCCGGTATTGATGACCGACCACGGCGGCAGCAAAGTGGTGTTCCTGATCGGCAAGACGCGCAAGGGCGCGCACTAGCAGCCTCAGGCCGGTGGGGCATCTTCGGCGTAGCCGTCATAGGCCGAGCCGAGCTTCGACCGAAAGACTCTGAATTTGCCATGAGTCCCCAGATTGATGCGCGGCACGACCGTCCAATGTAGCTCGACCTGGGGGCCGAGCAGTTGCTGCATGGCCGCACGGGTCGCATCGAGGCGTGCGGGGGAAGCCCCAGGAGCCACCACAAGCTGCGCACGGATCAGGTCCTCGCGTTCCTGGGTCAGTTGGAATTGCCGCACCGGTGCATCGGGGTCGGGCACGAGCAGGTTGGTGAACCGGAAGGGATGCAGCCAGCGGCCGTCGGGCAGGGAGAAGCCGTCGTTCATGCGGCCCTCGATGGCACGGATGGTGTCGAAGGGTTGCCCGCACGGACAGCGGCCCCCCTTGCGCACCAGATCGCCCAGTTGCTAGCGCAGAAACGGCATCGTATAGGAATGCAGCAGGGTCACGACGACTGCGCCGAGCTCGCCCTCTGCGACCGGCTGGCCATCACGGAGCACCTCGAGGACCAGGCTGTCGTCACAGACGTGGTAGCCGAAACCCTCTGGGCATTGCCAGGCGAGCAGGTTGCACTCGTGGCTGCCGTAGAAATCGAACACCGGCGCCGCGAAGGCCCGCTCGATGGTGCTGCGCATCGCAGGGTTCAGCACCTCGCCTCCTACATGGAGACACCGGGGGCGCAGGCGGTGCGGACGCTGAGCCAGGTACTGGGATAGACGCCAGATCGAGCCGGCGAGGCCATTGATGACTTGAGGTCGCTGTGCTTCGAGCAGCCGTGCCTGCTGTTCCGGTGCATCGAAGCAGCTGATCAGGTGCTCGCGTTGCAGGCCCAGCGATCGGGCCGCACGCAGCAACCAGGGAAAGCGCGCCGCATCGGTGGTGCCCGGATGGGCCAGGGTCGAGAACCGGTCGCTGAGCCGCCGGCCTGCCTGCAGGCGTGCCCGCCAGCGAAACGCCTGCAGCAGCCGCTCTTCAGCCTGTGTGCGCCAGATGTCCAAGGGCTGGCCGCTGCTGCCACTGGTGCGCCGTTTGACCAGACTCTCAGCCCTGGCGCCCTCGCACAGGCGCTCGAAAAGCGAGGCTTCCTGCAGCTGTGCCCGGCTCGTGATCGGCAGCTGGCGAAGATCTTCGGGCTGGCGGATCTGTTGCGCATCGATGCCCGCCTCGGCAAACAGCCGGCGGTAGAAGGGCACGCGTGCGGCGGCGTGTGCCACCAACCGTCGCAGGCGCTGTGCCCGGAAGGCCTCTAGCCGCGCCCGGCTGGCGTAGGGATGCAGAGCCAGCGCCGCCAGAGCGGAGACCACGCGCGGCGCAGGCAGCAGCCTGCCCACGCGCCTCACCGGAAAGGCGGACCGCTGACCCACGACACCAGGGAGCAGCGGAGGCCAAGGGTGACGGGGACGACGCGATGGAACTCGAAGGAGGGGAACATGACAACCGTGCCACGCAGGTTCGGGTAGCAGCCCTTGTCGTTGAAGAACTCCAAGGCACCCCCCTCGAAGTCCGCGGGATCGGAGAGCAGAACCACCTGGCTGAGCTTGCGGATGGAGAAGGTCCCGGAGGCAAAGTCCTGGTGCCAGTTGTAATGCCCGTCCGGTGGGTATTCGGTGTATTGCAGGCTCTCCGTAAAGCCCGTCAGGTCGAGATGGTAGCGTTCCCGGTTGACCTGCTGGGCGAGCTCGCCGAGTTTCGCGAAGATCCAATCGCTCTCGGGCCGGTTCTCGATCCAGGCGACGCGCGACTCTCGAATCTTGCCACCGCTCGAGCTGTTGTCGACGGTCCCCGTTGCCGTCCCGATCGCCCGTCCGAGGGCGATGATGCGTTCGCATTCCGCCTCGCTGAAAGCCTGCGCGATCCAGCAGTAGCGGGTCCACGATTCTCTTCGGGGCGGATGGAAAAGGTACACCGGAGCTCCCAGGTCCACTGCGGCCTGTTCGATTCTACCATACTGCCTGAGTCGAGGACTCCCTTGGCGGCGATCGACCGGCGCCGCTTTGCGGCGGCTGAGAGCGCCCATGCGTTGCCTCGCGGCAAACCGGAAAATCGCGAGGATTCGAACCCCCGCCAGGCTACACTGGGTGGCTCTTCTGGGGGATGGCCGATGAAACGTCTGCTGGCGCGCATCTTTTTGTTGTTCACGCGTTGGCGGTTCGAGGGAAAGGTCCCCGAAGAGCCTCGCTACGTGCTGATTGCGGCACCGCACACCAGCAACTGGGACCTGGTCCACATGCTAGCCCTGGGTTGGCTGAAGGGTTTCAAGGTCAAATGGATGGGCAAGCACACCTTGTTCGGCTTCCCTTTCGGCTGGTTCATGCGCTGGTTGGGGGGCATCCCGATCAACCGCACGGCGCGCGCGAATGTCGTCGAGCAGGCCGCCGCCCGGCTCCGCGAAGCGGTGCGCATGATCCTGGTCGTGCCGCCGGAGGGCACGCGGGGCAAGCGCGAGTACTGGAAGTCTGGCTTCTACTTCATCGCGCGCGCTGCGAGCGTGCCTGTGGTCCTGGGTTTCCTCGACTACAGCCGCCGGGTCGGCGGGCTGGGCCCCTGTCTGGCGTTGAGCGGGGACATCGGGGCAGACATGGACAAAGTGCGCGCCTTCTACCAGCCGCACATGGCGCGTGTGCCTGGCCGCTTCACGGTTCCTCGGCTGCGGTCTGAGGAAGAGTAGCCTCTTCGGATGCGCCGCCCGGCCGCAAAGAAATCCAAAAAAAGCTGCCTCCGTGAGCACAGCTGGTGGATTCATCCGGCAACTGCCTGAAAGGGCGCCCACCGGAGGTCCTATGCCCAACCGAGTACCCCAGCAAAAAAGCAAGCTCGACCGCCTGCACCGGAAGATCAAGGGCTGTCAGGATCTCAAGAAGATCCGTGCCCTGCTCGCCGAATATGGCAGGGCGACGGAGGAACTGTGTGGCGCCAGAGCGGAGGTGGGAAGTCTGCGCGGACCCGGAGGCCGGCGCTTCCCTGGACCGACCTGGAAGCCGGGGAGGAACGCCATCCCAGGTTCGGAATGGAAACCGGGGCGGTAGTTCTTCTCCGGCCCCACCTGGTAGCGGACCCGGGCCCGGATCACAGGTTCAGGTGGTCCTGCATCCCAACAAACAACCACGGCGACCTCCAAGATGGCGGTCACCGTGCCCAATTCCACACAGGTCCCAGGCTAAGGCAGCATGCCGTGGTTCTGCGAGATATACAGAGGCAGCAGCAGGTCGATGCCCGGGTGTTGCTCCTTCGGGTCGGCCCAGTAGCCATCGAGCTCGAACGGGCTGGAGCTCCACACGAAGGACGTGTTGGGCCGCAACGGAATCGGCACGGGATACACGGCCACTTCCATCGGGCGCGGTCCCGTGACGAACGGCGACGAGGGTGAGTTGTTTGCGTTCGGCAGGTTGGCCACGTAGGTGGTCTTGGCGATGTTCGGGTTGGTGCTGTTCGAGGCGACAAAACCCCGACGCGGCCGTTGGCTCCAATACCACAGCTCCTGCTGCACCTGTTGTCCGGTCGCCACGGCCTGGGGCGGCAGCGCCACGCCGTTGACAGCGTTGAACCAGGGGTTGTCGTGGTGGGCCACCGCATTGCGCATCACGCGCAGCACGGTCAGGTAGTCGCGGTAGCGGTCGGGGTCGGTCTCGAGCTCGAGCAGGCTGAGCAGGTTCATGTGGCCGAGGTTGAACTTGTAGTAGGACTCGTGGATCTCCATCGCGCTGGCCCAGGTCGGGAACCAGAGCATGCTCGACAGTCCCGCCATCTGCTGGTGCATCGCACCGAACTGCTGGGGGTCGATCATGTTGCCGATGGTCGCGAAGTTCAGCACCGCGGTCGGCGACTGGGAGAAGGTGACCGACCACTCATTGCCCGTGAGGTTGTTGGTCTGATTGGGAGCCTTGTAGACCGTCCAACCGTGGGTGTCGAGATACGTCAGTAGCCGTTCGACGATCGGGGCGATCTGTCCGCGCAAAGATGGGATCCGGTGGTAGGCCTGTCCCAACCCGAACATGGTGCCGGTGTAGGAGTCGCGTGAGGTGTCCCCCAGGGCAGCGTACATCTGGCCATTGACGGTGCCGGTGAAGTAGTTGCCTTTGGTCGCCAGGGGCAGGGCGTGCGGGGAGCCCAGCGGCATGGTAGTTCGGGCGAGCAGTCCCTGTTGGGGCGCGGGCACGACTTGCGAGCAGAGCTCATAGCCGGTCACCAGTCGTTGGGCGCCGGCCAGGGCACGGGGGTCGCCGTTGTGGTCGAAGCGGTACGACTCTGCGGCCAGATAGCCTCCGGTCCAGAGCGCAGAGTCGCCCCAGTGCCGGTACTCCACAACCTGGCCACCACTGTGCGGTTGGTCGAATACGGCCGGATAGACCATCTCGAAGGGCATGTGGTTCAGCTGGAGCTCATCCGCGATGACACTGGCCAACGAGTCGAGGTTGGGCCCGTTGCTCAGAGTCGGCAGCGGTTGGCCTCCCTGGCCCCATTGCGTGGAGTTCGGCAGCATCCCCTGCACCTGACCGAGCTGCCACTGCGCGTAGTAGGCGCCTACCGTCAGAGCCGCGCGCACAATGGGATCGAGCACCTGGGTCAACAGGCCTCCGAGCCCGTTCAACAGTGGATTGCTCGAGCTGACCACGATCTGCAGCTGAATCTGCGGCGTGCCGGCGTTGCCGATCACCGGTATGGGTCCACTCAGGTCGACGTCGATGGGCATCTCGGCGCGCACGTCCTGCACAACGACCTGCAGGGGCGCCTGCAGGGTGATGTTCTGGGTGAAGCCGCCGATATTGATCGGAAAGGTCCCGCCGACCATCGCATCAAACTCGAGCTGCCACACCCCCGGTGCGGTTGGAAGCTGTAGCAGGACGGACTGCGTCGGCGCCGGAGCGGAGGTGTTCAGCGCGGGCGAGGCCGCGGCGTCGAGCTGTACACTGCTCAAAGAGAGCAAGGAGATGCCGTTGAGCGCCTGACCGATCTGCTGTTGCAGAGCAGCCTCGACCTCGCTCTCGATGCGGGGGGCCACGTGCGGCCAGGCATCGGCGATCAGCTGGTTGTAGGCAGCGACGGCCGGGCCTTCAAAACGTAGTGGAACCGGGGGCCCCATCGCCAGTGCCGCCAGTGCGGTCTGCCACTGGGGAAGGTTGGTGGCGCTGCCCGGCGGAGCGACCGCCGGGACGGGGGTCACCGGGCTGGGGTTGGCAGTGGCACCGATGGTAGGACCAGGACTGGTGGTTCCGCCAGGGGTGCTGGTTCCGCCGGTGCTGGTGCCGGTCGTAGCGGTGCTCGAGCCAGAGCTCCCTCCTTGGGAGCAGCCGGCCACCAGGCCCAGACTCAAGAGACAGATGACGAACAGGTTCTGAGGATACGGCACAGCATGCCTCCATATCGGAGCGAAATTTAACCAATGGGTTAATCCAGATTCTACTGTCCGGATCAAATTTCCCAAGACAAAATTTCACCAATCGGTTAAAAGGCATGAGGGACCCAAGAGGGAATGGAACCATGAGCGTTGCCGAGACTTCGAACGAGCGTGCGGTGCAAATCCTCGACGCAGCCGAGCAACTTCTGGGAGAAAAAGGCTACGACGGTGTCAGCATCCGCGAGGTCGCCGACGTGGCGGGTGTGAACAAGGCGCTGGTCTTCTACTACTACAAGAACAAGAAGGGCCTGTTCGCGCGTGTGCTCGAGCGCTACTACCAGGCGCATCAAGACGCGCTCGCCGAGGCCTTCACCAAAGAAGAAGGCCCCCTGCGCGAGCGCATCCACCGCATGATCGACGCCTATCTCGACTTCATCGGCTCCCATCAGCACGCGCCGCGTCTGGTGCAGAACCTGCTGTCGCGCGGCGATCCCGAGCAGCTGCTGCATATCCAGGCGCAGATGGCGGGCTTGTTCCGCTGGATGGAGGCGGCTCTGCGCGATGTCACCCCTGCCGAGGGCATGCTCTCTGCCCGCCAGTTCTACTGCGATTTCTCCGGCCTGGTGGTCAACTACTTCATCTTCGCGCCGGTGCTCGGCGGGCTTTGGGGCGAGGATCCGTTGTCTGAGACCGCCCTCGAAGAACGCCGCCAGCACCTGCATTGGATCGTCGAGGCGTTGCTCGATCGCCTGCTGGGCGGAGCCGCCTGAATCTGAGGCGCTTCGTACCGGACGCAGCGATCTTTCCCACAGCCTCCATTGACAGCACCAGACCGTCGACGCAGAGTCTGGCAGACGCGGATCCGGGGGGGCTGTGCGTACTTCCAGGCTGAAAACGGTGGCTACTGGCCTGGGCCTGGTCGGCCTGGTGGTGGGCGTCTGCCTGCCCCTCCTCCATTTTGGTGGCTACCCCGGCACCCATGACCTGCTGCGTTACCCGGTGCTGGTCAAGCTCTTCGGGCAGGCGCTCGCGGAGGGATTCGTCTATCCGCGCTGGCTTCCCGATCTGGCAGGTGGCTACGGCTATCCGACCTTCGTGTTCTACCAACCCGTGTTCTTCTACCTGGCCGCGGCCTGGGATCTGCTGCCAGGCGTGGGGCCGGCGCTCGCGACCCTGCTGGCTGCCGGCAGCTTCGTGGGGATCGGTGGCCTGGGCGCTTTCTGCCTGGCGCGCCAGCTGCGTATGCCGGGCTTGTTCGGCGCGGGCGTGTTTCTGCTGACGCCCTACCTGTACGTGAATTTCTATGTGCGCGGAGACTTCTCCGAGCTGGCAGCGATGCTGCTCACGCCCTGGCCGGTGTGTGCCGCTCTTCTGCTACGGAAGCGGCTCGAGAGCGGAGGCCGGCTGTGGACCGCCAGCCTGGGCCTGGCTGCCGCGCTGGCGCTATTGACTGCCGCGCACCCTGCCGTGGCTCTCGTCTATTGGCCGGTCTTCGGGCTGCTGAGTCTCAGCCTGGTGCTCGAGGCCTCCCGCGCTGTGCGGAGGCAGCTGGCTGTCTGGGGGGCCATCGGCATGCTGCTGGGCCTGGCGCTGAGCAGCTTCTATTGGGCGCCCGTGCATGGTCTCAGCTCTGAGGTGCGCCTGGACAAGGCGACACAGGGGAACTACAGGGCCGAGCAGCATCATGTGCAGCCGTGGCAGCTGGTCAGCCGGCAGTGGCGTTTCGGCTACTCCATTCCGAGCTCAGACCAGGATGGCATCTCCTTCCAGCTCGGTGCCTTCCATCTCGTGCTGGCCCTCGCGGGACTGTGGAGCGCGCGGAAGCGTCTGGTCTTCCGCTTCGGAGGCGTCTTGTATGGGGCACTGATTCTGCTGATGCTGCCCCTGGCCAGCTGGGTCTGGCGTTCCGGGGAGTGGCTGCGCCTGGTCCAGTTTCCCTGGCGTCTACTGGCCGTCTGCGCGTTGCTGCAGTTGCTGCTCGCTCTGGGCCTGGGAGAGGCCTTGCGAGAACGCTGGCGGAAGTGGGCCCCGCTGCTTCTGGTCGTGGGTCTCGGCTGGCACGCGAACCAGCTACAAGTCCTCGATCACCCTGCGCTGGCCGACATGCCGACGGTCGAGGCGCTTGTCGAAGAGGATTGCGCAGGCTTGCCGGACGGCGTCAAGACCCTGGCCTGGGTCGGCGAGTTTCTTCCCAGAGACGCGCGGCCTGAGCTCTTGAATGTGCGTGGAACCTCGCCGCTACTCGAGATCTCCGCTCCCGGTCGCGGCCAGCCTGCTGCGGACAGCAATCCCTACTGCATCCAATGGACCTACAGCAGCCCCGACTCGTGTTCGGCGGTGTTGAACCAGTACGCGTTCCCGGGTTGGAGAGTGGAGGTCGATGGGCGCGAGCAGGTCTGGGGAATGACAGCTGAAGGGCGTCTGCAAGTGACGTTGCCACCGGCCGAGGCGGGCCAGCTGCGCGCCTACTATGCAGGGCCCCCGGGGGTCGCCTGGAAGCTTGTGTTCGTGGGACTGGCGCTCGCGCTGTTGGTGTGCGCGGCGTGCTGGCACGCACGGCAGAAGGCGAGGCCTGGATCCGGACAGCCTCAGTCGGCGGGCTGAGCCGGGCTTCCCGGGCTGGTCTCCCCATCGTGCGAGCCGCGGCCTGCAGCCACGACGCGCTGCTGGTGACGCCGCCACAACAGCCAGCCGGCCAAGGCCGCGGTCAGCAAGCAGGCCTGGAGCAGGAGTCCGAGCTGCAGAGCCTCGTCGACATACCTGAAGCGCAGCGTATGCCTGCCCGCAGGCACTTGTACGGCTCTGCCCAGCCCCATGGCGCGGTGGATCGGTACCGGCTGCGCGTCGATCTCGGCACGCCAGTACGGGTAGTGCTTGTCGGCGACGAACAGCCAACCCGGAGCCTCCATGTCGAGCTCGATCTCGATCAGCTGGCGCCCGTAATCACTCGAGAGTATGCGCCCCGGCCCGCAGCTCGCTGGCTCGGCGATGCCCTCGACCACGATGGCCTGCTGCAGGTCGAAGCTGGGCGCGGCCATCGTCTGCAGGGCCTCTTGCAGGCTGGCGGCGGGCATGACCTGTTGAGCCAGCCGCAGACGTGGAGGGCAGAAAGTATCTTCGATCAGAACCCAGGCTGGAGTGCGTACAAGGATCTTGAACTCCCGATTCTCGAGCCGCGCGTCCGAGGGGTGGACGACCAGGAAGCGCACGTCCAGCGCACGCAAGACACGGTACCGCAGGACAGGGTCGGCCCACATCGCCTGGACGAGCTCGTTGTAGCTGCGGTCGAGCAGGGAGGTGCTGAAATCAAACGCCTCGATCCCGAATCCCAACGGGCTTGCGTTTGCCAACATATCGACGGCGGCGAAGTAGGGGGCCAGCTCGGCAGGGTAGTGCGCGGGCATCGGGTCCAGGGCGGGGTCGACAGCGCACAAGATCCGGATCGGGCCGTCTTCAGCCATGGGCTGGAGTGCCTCAGCCACTGCGGACGTCTGCTGAAAAGGATTGTGTTCGCTGGGCAACAGCGCAGGCCGGCCATGGATCAGTCCATCGGCGAGGCAAGCAAGCAGGCACAGAGGGAGGAACCAACGCCGCCGGACACAGGCCCCTGCCAGCAAGGCGGCCCACACGCCCAGCGTGTAACAGCTCGCCTGCCGCCAGGCGCTGGAGGCATCGGCGAACGCCGCCCACAGCGCGCCGCTGCCTGCCAGGGCCGTTGCGAGCGCCAGCGTCAACGTCGTGCGACCTGCTCGCGGGCCAGACTTCGCGGCCTGAGCTGCGCCCAGCCCCGCCAGGATGGGGACACCGATCGCGACCAGGCAGAGCAGCTTCTCTGGAAATCTGAAGCGGCCGAAGAAAGGCAGCTGGAGCCAGGCCGAGAACAGCAAGGTCGCTTCGCCCAGCGCGAGGACACCGAAGATACCTGTGAGTAAACCCAGCCCCAGAATGCCTTTGCGTCTGCCGAACAGGCCCCAGACGGCAAGCAATAGCACAGGAGCGCCGAGATAGATGTCCGTCAGAAGTCCCTCCTGGTCTCGGAATCGCGGCCCGGAATAGTCATCGACAGGACCGAAGGGGCGCGGCATCGCGAGCTCGGCGAGCCGCTGGGGAGGCAGGGAGCGCTCGGTGATCTCCTCCACGGAGAGGGCAGCGCTGCGGTTCGAATGGCGCACCAGGGTCATGGTCGGCAACACCACGGGCAGGGCCAGGACGGCCACCAGGGCGTAGCTGCGTGCGAGCGCAAGCAGCCGGCGCCGTTCCCACAGCCTTCCGGGCAAGCAGAGCAGAGCGGCCAGGGCGAAGGTCTGCAGCAGCACGAAGATCTGGAAAGAGCAGACCAGGACCATCAAGCCCCAGAAGGCCATCCCCGCCTGCTTCAAAGGAGTAGGCCGCGTTGCCACGGCCACGACAAAGTCGAGGAATACAAAGGACAGCGCCACCGAGTAGTAGAGATTGAACATGTGGTGCGTCCCGAGCAGCAGACCACTGCAGATCACAGCGATTCCCGCGGCAAGGCCGCCCAGTCCCGACGAGGGCTCCCCGGACGTCCGCTGCGTCAGGCGATCGACCAGCCGAAGGGCCCCGACTCCACCGAGGAAGACGCAGCTTGCCATGGTCGCCCACATCGCAAGCGGCCAGGGCAGCAACAGGTAGAACGGCCACTTGACCAGAAACCAGACCTGGTAGATCGGGTGGGCCGACCAGGGAACCCCGGTCTCCACTCCCCCGTGCCAGGCGTCGACATGGGGCAGGGTCTGGTGCTGCAGCTGCTCGGACCAGTACTGGTAGCCCGCCATATCCCGATAGAACAACGTCTGGCCCCCGAACAGCACGGGAGCGAAGACCAGCAGGCAGAGTCCGAGCAGCAAGGCAATCCTGGCCCGGCCGGCGAAGCGGTGCTGCGGGGTCTGGGGAGTGTGCATCAGGGCGAAAACAGTCCCCACAGTGGAGTGCGAGGAGGGCGGCTTCGTTCGGAGTCGACCTTCATGGCCGCGAGCTGTTCTGCGAGCGGTGCAGCTCCTCCATCGAACAGCTCAAAGGTCTTGGAGATGGCGTCCGGGCGTGCGGCGCAGAAGGCGAGCGTCGCGCCGACGTGCTCGATCGATACGCCCCGCAGTGCCGCTCGAGCCAGCGAGAGCGCCTGGCTCTGGTTGAGGAGCGGGTATCCCTGCGCCGGTCTGCGGGCGAATTCCACCGGCCGTACGATGGTGTACGGGATGCCGCTGGCGCGGACCGCGCGCTCGGCGCGCTCCTTCCAATAGAAATAGTGGTTGAGGAGCAGCGAGAACAGCCCCAGAAACAGCGAGCGCCGCTCGAGGCCCCAGGCGCTGAGATGCACGACGTGGGGCACCTGGTCGGCGTGCAAGGCGTGCAGCGCGTGAGCTACGCCCTGGCCGTCGACCGCCGCGTTGCCGTTCTTGCCGTAGTACGACCGCGTCCCGAGGGCGAGCACTGCCGCGTCCATCCCCTTCCCCAGGCCTGCCAGGCTTGCCGGTCGGCGCACATCGCCAGGATGCACCTCGACTTCGGCTCCGAGCAACTGCCTGGCGCGCTCCGCGTCCCGCGTCAACGCACGGACCTCGAGTCCGCGAGCCAACAGCTGGCGCACGGCGATGCGTCCGATCCTGCCTGTCGCCCCGATCACCACGACTCGTGCCATCGTTTTTCCGCCTCCGTCTCCTCCGGCCAGCTTGCCCGAAACCTGCCGGCGATGCCACTGTGCGGTTCAGTCCCGCCTTCCATGCCGCAGCTCGCGTTCGAGCTGTTCGAGACGTTCCGCTTCCGCCTCGTCGACCTCGGTCAGGCGGTAGCGCGCCGCGGCGAAACGCGCGTCGCTCTCCCGCAACAGCTGGGCCTGGGTCGGCCAGCGAGCGGCCGCCGTGTCGATCTGATGCCCCGGCGAGGCCCGGCCGGGCTGCACTTGCAGACCGGCCCCTCGTAACCGAGTGAGGATGCGCAAGAAGGCTGCGACCAAGCGGCGCCGCGGTGCAGAGCTGGAGGAACCTTGCTCGCGCGCCTCGGCACTGTCAGGTGGCACTTCTATGGAGAGCTCTTCCTCAGCCTCCGGCGGCAGCGCGCGCACGCGGTCGATACCCAGCCAGCGGCGCAGCAGCCAGCGCACTCCCAGCCACAGCAGCACCAGCCCCGCCATCTGCGCCAGCGCCCAAAACAACTCGCTGGTCCCGGTCGGGCTTGCCGGCTGCCGGAAGGAGACCTGGCCCGCGACCGGTGCGGCCCGTCGTGGCAGGAAGTCGAGCCTCTGCACACTCAGGAACAACAGAGCCGCAAACAGCAGCGTGGGGCCGAGGAAGAACACCAGGGGACGCCAGCGCGCTGAGCTTCCCGCCAGCAGCCGCACGTGCTCGAGCCAGACGAGCCCCCGCAGCGCCAGCAGCAGCAGCAGATAGACCAGCAGCAGCCCTGCCCGTTCCGGTTGCATCACCGCCCCGAACAGCGCCAGCAGCCCGCCGTTGAGAACGGCGGCTGGTTGCGCAACGGGGACGAAGCGCAGCCAGGCCAGGCCGCCCTGGATGACGACCAGCAGAGCGAACACCATCACGCCGGCGTGGGGAAACATCAGCAGCACGAAGATCCAGACCGCTACCAGCGTGATCAGGAAGCGCCGGCAGGTACTGGCGATGCTCTTGCGCAGCTCTTCATCCCAAGCGCTGACCCACACGCCCATGCCCCAACCGAGCACCCCCCAGCCGATCACAAAGCCCGGATGGGCCTGCTCACTGAGCCGTGGCACCAGGCTCAGGGCGGTGCTGTGCAGCAGCAGCTCGAGCGCGATCTGCAACCAGGTGCCGCTCATCGCCTGCGCCGACTATTGAGGAAGGACAACCGCATGTCGGGGCCCACGCTGAGCAGCTCGGCACCGCTGGCGGCCAGAATGCTGACCAGGTCGGCCTGTGCTTCTTGCTGCAAGGCCGTCTGCTCCTTGAAGATCGGCACGAAGTCCCGCGCCTCGATCAATACGCACACCAGCCGCCCTCCGGTCCGCAGGTGCTTGAGCAGCGGAGGCAATATGCGCTGCGGGTGGGCCGTACGCCGCAAGAGGATCGGCACGCACAAGCCGCCACGGACCATCGCCAGTCCCCGGGGCAGCACCTCTTCGAAGGGCTGCTCCCCGACGCCGCGCGCCTCCGCCAGGGCTTTGCGGATGCGTGCCAACATCACCCGTGAGCGGCTCGGGGGGAAGTGCAGCGCCTGTCTGTCGACGGCGTACAGTCCGACGGCGCGGTTGCGGCGGAAGAGCTCGCCGGCCAGTGCGGAAGCGACCCGCACGGCGTATTCCACGGTGCCCTTGCGTCCCACACCCAGACGGGAGAAGCGGTGCAGGTCGAGCAACAGCAGCGCGCTGCCCGAGCGCAGTGACTCGAACTCGCGCACCACCAGCCGGCCCAGGCGTGCACTGCTACGCCAATGTACGGCGCGAGGCGCGTCGCCTGGTTGGAACTCGCGCACCCCGCGGAACAGGATGCTCTGGCCGAGCCGGGCGGACAGAGTGCCGGTCCAGGAGCTGTCGCCGACGACGGGCGCGAGCATGCGGCGCACGTCGAGATCGCGCGGATAGACGGTGGCGGCTACCGGGCCGTCCACCACGAAGCTGCGTGAGGCGAAACCGAGCGGACCGTACAGGCGTGCGCGGATCGGGCCGAGCTTGTAGAGCCCACGGGTGGCGTTGAGGAAGCTGCGGTAGCCAAGCTCGAGGTGTGCGCCGGCGGCCAGTCCCGGAAAAATGCCCAGCCGCACCACCGCAGGCACCTGCGGAGGAAAGACGTCGCTGATCACCAGAGGCGGCAGGGGCAGGCGGCTGGGATTGCTGACCTCGAGCCGGATCTCGGCGACCCGGTCCTCCGTCAGTGTCGGCAGGTGGCGGACAACGCGCAGCTGGCGCCCCATCAGCCGAGCTTCGAGCAGCGAGAGTCCTGCCACCAGGGCAAGGCCCAGGCCGAAGGCCATGGCCTCGGGCCGGCCGAAGGCGATGCCGAGGTAGAGCGCGGCCGCCACCAGGCTGGCCGCAGCCATGCCCCAGACGAGGTTGGCAAGGCGGTCGTTCATGCAGTCTCCGGCGCTTCCAGAGCGTAGGGCTGAGCAGGCGGCGCCGCAAGAACTGTACCGGAACTTGTGCGCGGAGGCACTAGCTTCCGACGAAGACCCCTGGCACCATGGCAGTCTGTATCCAGGAGAGGATTCTCCGTGTCGCTCCAGACCCACAGCTCCGGCATCGGCTACCTGCTCTGGCTATTTGGCTTCACAGGCGCCCATAGATTCTATTTCGGCAAACCCATCACGGGAACCATCTGGCTCTGCACCGGGGGCTTGTTCCTGGTTGGCTGGATCGTCGACTTGTTCTTGATCCCTGGCATGGACCGGGCTGCCGAGAGGCGCTACCACTCGGGCCGGTATGACTACACCGCGGCCTGGGTGCTGCTGACGTTCGTCGGCCTCTTCGGTATCCATCGTATCTATCTGGGCAAGCTGTTGACGGGCCTGTTGTGGATGGTGAGTGGGGGGCTGTTGGGCCTGGGGGTTCTCTACGACTTCTGGACCCTCAACGAGCAGGTCGACAGCGCCAATCAGGGGCGCTGAAGCGCAGGACGGCGGAGCTTGACAAGGCTGTGCGACGCTTTACACTGCAGGGTACGATTTTCCATGCTGTGCCACCTTGAGGAGACCCTCAGAATGGGCTACCGAAGCCGGCTGAGTCTGTTCCTCCTGCTCCCGCTGATGTGGGCGGTTGCAGGCTGCAGCGGCCGTGATTTCGGGTGGACGTCGGACGTCTGGGGCAACCCCTATCCGCCAGATCCCCAGGAGATGGAGGCCCGCTTCGGCGAGATGCAGGCGTTGCGTGCCTCGGCCGAGACCGTTCGGCTGAGCTGGAAGCAGCACGATGAGCTGGTGCGTCTCTGTGGGATGTACGAAGAGCTGCTGGCCTATAGCCAGGGCCGCGTCAAAGATCAGCTCGAGACCTACTACCAGGGCCTCTCGCTGGCCGAGCGGAAGCAAGTGGGACCCCCGGGCGTGCAGCCCGGCGAGGCACCCGAGACATTCCGTGCGCGGGCGAACCAGCGCTTCAGCCGCCTGCAAGAGCTGGCCGAGTTGCCATTCAACCCCGACCTGTACAACGATTTCTGGAAGCTGTCGCGCAGCTATTATCTGCTCGCCGAGCAGCTCGATCAGGAAGAGGAGGTCGAAGAGAAGCTGGCCTTGTACCAGCAGGGACTCGACAGCGCCGAGCGGGCGATGCACTGCTTCCCCGAGTTTCGGGCCGCCATCAAGGCGGGAGAGGCCGAG
The DNA here is from genome assembly GCA_029260765.1 of Planctomycetota bacterium. Classification (GTDB taxonomy): domain Bacteria; phylum Planctomycetota; class J058; order JAJDCP01; family JAJDCP01; genus JAJDCP01. Next base: position 17,501 of record JAJDCP010000162.1, on the reverse strand, counting down.
GAAGTGGCCGTCAAGCAGATCCCGCGCGAGGGGATCGCGGGGGTGTACTGGACGACGGTCAACTTGAGCAAATGGTCGCGCATCAAAGGCTTCTCCTACATATTGTTCAACAAGAACAAGGGGTGGGAGATGATCCAGCATGTGCGCGGGCTGGACGAAACCTGGTACTATGGCGCAGCCGACCGCTATCTGGGAGCGTTCTATGCGGTGGCACCCTCCATCGCGGGCGGCGACATGGCGCTCTCCTGGAAACATTTTCAGGCGTCGTTGCAAGCCGCTCCGTACTATCTGGCGACCAGCGTGCTGATCGCGGAGTACTATGCGACCAAGATGCAGAACAGGGAGCTGTTCCGCGAACGGGTGCAGTTCGTGCTCGACGCGCCTTTGGATATCTATGCAGACATTCTTCCGCTGCAACGGCTTGAGCAAGAGAAGGCGCGGCACATGCTCACGAACATCGACGAGTATTTTTAGCGTGCCCTGGCTTCATCGCCCTGGCTTCATCGACAGAAAAGGAAACGACCATGGCAACGACTGACCGCGTGCTGAAGGCCGGCTGTCTGCTGGCAATCCTGACCCTGCTGTGTGGCTGCAGTGGCCGTGAGCTCGGCTGGACCACCGACCTCTGGGGCAACCCGTATCCACCCGATCCGGCTGAGCTTGAAGCCCAGGTCGCCGAGATGGACGGCGTGCGAGAACGCGCCGAAGAGCTCAGGGTGACCTGGACGGAGCGTAGCCAACTTGAGGAGTGCACGCGCCTGTACGAGCAGGTTCTGGCCTACGCCCAGGAGCGTGGCAAGGGACAGCTCGAGGAACACTACAAGGGCTTGAACGCCGAGCAGCAAGCCCAGTTCGGGCCGCCCGAGAAGCAGGCTGAAGAGACCCATGAGGAGTTCGTCGAGCGGGCGAACAGACGTTTCTCGGCATTGCGTGAGGCGACCCAGACCGAGTATGACGCGCAGCTCTATGAGAGTTTTTGGAAGCTGTCGAACTCGTACTACCTGCTCGCCGAGATGCTGACGAGCGATGCCGACGCCGAGCTGCGCCTTGAGCTGTACGACAAGGGCTTGACCAGCAGCGAGCGCGGGCTCGACTGCTTCCCCTCCTTCCGCAAGGCGTTTGCCGCGGGCGAGGCCGAGGAGGACGCGGTCAAGACCATCGGGATCGATGGCATCGAGGCGATCTACTGGACCGCGGTCAACCTCGGCAAGTGGTCGCGCCAGATGGGCTTCTCCTATGTCTTGTTCAACAAGAACAAGGCCAAGTCTATGATCGAGTACATCCGTGAGCTCGACGATCAGTGGTACTACGGTGGCGCCGACCGCTATCTGGGCGCCTTCTACTCGGTGGCGCCGTCGATTGCGGGCGGAGACATGGAGCTGTCCAAAGAGCACTTCGACAAGTCGATCTCGATTGCGCCGGATTACTACGGCACGCATGTCTTGCTGGCCGAGTACTATGCGACCAAGATGCAGGACCGCGAGCTGTTCGAGAGCGAGCTGAATTTCGTGATCAATGGCCCGCTCGACGTACTGCCCGACGTGATTCCGTTGCAGCGCATCGAGAAAGAGAAAGCGCGGGTCCTGCTCGAAAACATCGATGAATACTTCTGATCCCCGCCGCGTCGGGACAGCGAACGCCTGCTGGTGCCTTTCGGTGCCCGTCGGGATCCATGTCACCTGGAGGAAATGCCCTTGAACTCCCTCGTGTCGATCTGTGCCGCGCTGTTGCTCAGCTGCGGACTGCTCCTGGGCCAGGATGAAGTCTTCGAGATCCGCTTTGGAACTGCGGCCCCCGACGACACACCCTGGGCCGACCAGCTCAAGGCCATCAAGAAGCGGGTCGAGGCCGAGAGTGGCGGCCGTATCAAGATGAAGTTGTTCCTCGGCTCGAAGCTCGGCGGCGAGCAGGAAATGATCGACCAGATGCGGCGCGGCGAGATCCAGGGCGGCGGTTTCTCCACCGGCGCGATGGGCGAGATCGTGCCTGAGTTGCAGGTGCTCGAGTTGCCGTGCATGTTCGCGACCGTCGAAGAGGCGGACTACGTGATCGACAACTTCATGCGTGAGCCCCTCGAGGCGGCTTTGCGCAGGCGCAACTTCGAGGTGATCGCTTGGGGTGAGAACGGCTTCCGCAGCTTCGGCACGACCAACCGTTTGATCCGGCGCCCGGATGATCTGCAGGGCCTGGTGCTGCGGGTGCAAGAGAGCCGCGTCCATGCGGCCGCCTTCGCGGCGCTCGGCATCGACGCCAAGCCCAAGCCCCTGACCGAAGTGTTGCCCCTGCTCAACAGTGGTGCCATCGATGGCTTCGACAATACACCCCTGTTCACCACGGCGACGGGCTGGTTCAACTCGATCAAGTATTTCTGCATGACCGAGCACATCTACCAGCCGGCGGTCGTGGTCTATCAGGCCGAGTTCTACGCCTCGCTGCCGCCGGACCTGCAAGCGATCCTCAAGGGAGACGTCGAAGAAGAGAGCCGCATCTCCCGCGCGGGTGTGCGCGAGCTGAATGAAGAGCTGCTGCGGGGATTCGAAGAGCGCGACATCCAGGTGATCCGCCTGACCGACGAAGAGAAGATCGAGTTCGAAGAGATGACCTGGGGGGTCCATGAGCAGTTCCGCGACGAGATCGGCTCGGACCTGTTGGACCTGTGCTACGACGCGATCCGTGAGTACCGCGAGCAGCACGAGGAATAGACTCAGGGCGGGCGCGTGACAGCGCGGTCCTGTTGGAGTTGAGGACGGGCGGGGATCACTCTCCGCCCTCGGCCACATCCGGTGCCCTTGCGGAGGAAGCCGTGCTCGCCACGCTCGTCAGCCTGCTCGTCATCTGGCTCATCGCCTCGGGAATCCTCGGTTGGTTGGGTTGCCAGCGGCTCTGGAAGAAGGAGGACGCAGCGCTCAAAGCCGAAGATTCCAAGGCATCCCCGCGGCGGGCTCGCTGGCTGGATGTGCTGCGCTTGAGCTTTGCCAGTGGTGACACGATCATCGCCAACATCGAGGGAGTGGTGCTGACTCTTGCGCTGCTGACGATGGTCGCCCTGTACTTCTACCATATGCTCGATGGCTCGATGGTCTGGCAGAGCAAGTTGCCGATCTTCCTGATGCTCTGGGTGGGCTTTCTTGGGGCGAGTTTGGCGACGCGGGACAAGAAGCATCTCGCGGTGGAAGCCGTGTACAAGGCGGCTCCGGTGGCGGCCAAGCCGGTTCTAAGGGTGTTGTCCGGTTTGCTGGCCTGCGCTGTCTGTCTCGTGCTCGCCTTTCTGGGCTGGGGTTTCACCATCCAGACCTACAATCTGCGCAACACCGAGCGGCTGGTCCCGTTGCCGGCGTCCGTGATCCGCAGCCTCGAGGTACTGCCGCAGGGCCTTGCACCCCTGGCTGCGCCGATTTCGGGCTGGTCGGAGACGACCTTCGTGATCGAGCAGAGCGACGGCACGCTGCGCAAGTTGGTCACCTTCCCCAACTACAAGATCCATGAAGGGAAAGAACAACAGCTCTCCTGGGATCCCTGGTACGACGATGCCCGCGACTATGCGATCTACTCGGGGTTTGCCGAGGGCTGGGCTGAGGACGGCAGCGCGCCGTTTCTGGGCGTTGAGCTCGACAGCCTGCGGGTGCGCACCGTGGTTGCGGGAAGTGGAGCCGAGCGGGCGGGACTGCTGCCGGGGGACCTGCTGCTCAAGATCGATCGCAAGCAGGCCAGCGCGCCGATCGACTGGGGAGAGGTGTTGGGGAAGAAGAAGCCCGGCGAGCAGCTGCGGCTGGAAGTCGAGCGGGTGGGCAGCGAGCAGAGCATCAGGCTGGAAGCCGTGCTCGGTCCCAGCATCGCGCTCGTCGGCATTCCGAAGTGGTTCATCGAGGCGATCATGCCGGCGACCCTGCTGCTGATGGCCCTGCGTTTCCTGTTTGGAGAGAGCCTGGCGGGCATGATCGCGATCGTGCAGATCGGCTTCAAAGCTGCGGGCAAGCAACTGCTGCTGGCAACGAGCCATGACGGACCCGATGAGGCGGAGGTCGAGGCGGCGGCCGCGCAGATCGCGGCGGCGGCCCAGCAGGCTTCGGCCGCCAGCGCCGAAACTCCGCAAGAGGCTGCGGATGGCGCAGCAGCCGCCAGCGCCGAAACTCCGCAGGAGGCCGTGGATGGCGCAGAAGCCGCAAGCGCCGAAACTCCCGAGCCGACAGACAGCAAAGAGCCCGGGCAGAGCCAGGCGGACAGCGAAGAATCCCAGCCGAGTGTCGAAGGAGACGACAGCTCCAAGGAGACCACGTCATGAGCACACTGGTCGTCCTTCTGGCTGCGATGCTGGCCCTGGGTTCGCCCTTGTTCTGCGTAGTGGCCGTGTTGGTGCTCGGCTGCCTGGTGGTCTACGGCGGGACCTATGACTCACTCAGCTCGATCTTTGCCCAGATCAACAACATGGTGGTCAAAGAAGAGCTGCTGGCGGTTCCCTTCTTCGTGTTGTCCGGGGCTCTGATCACCCGCGGCAAGATCGCCACCCGCTTGATCGAGTTTGCGCGCGCGCTGATCGGCTGGCTTCCCGGGGGGCTCGGCATCAGCACGGTGTTGGCGTGTATGTTCTTCGCGGCCATCTCCGGCAGCTCTCCCGTCACGGTGATCGCGATCGGCTCGATCATGTATCCTGCCCTGTCGCGCGAGGGCTACGAGGAGCGCTTCTCGATCGGCTTGATCACCTCGGCGGGCTCGCTAGGGATTCTGATTCCACCGAGCATCCCGATGATCATCTTCGCGATTCTGATCGGCAAAGATGTCCAGAAGCTGTTCATCGGGGGCATCCTGCCGGGCGTCATGCTCGGGGGCCTGTTGGCGCTGTATTGTGTCTTCAAAGGCCTGGGCAGCACGGCCCACCGGGTGCCCTTCTCGCTGAAGGCGTTGGTCGTAGCGAGCTGGCGCGGCAAGTGGGCGATCATGCTGCCCTTGATCATTCTAGGCGGCATCTACGGCTTGTCGAATGATCTGCCGACGGACCCATACACCTCTACGCAGAGGGAATGGCAGCGGGCAGACTTCTCCCGTGATGCCGGCGAGCGCCATCAATCCCTGCAGGACGCGCTGCTCGGGGCGGGACGGCGGGCGCTCACGACCTATGACTACCATGGCCGGAGCGACCCCGAGCTGGCTTCGGCGTTGCAAGACTATGCGCAGCAGCCGCTGCGTGAGCTGGCCCAGACGTTTACCCAACAGCATGCCGAGGGTGTTGCCTCTGAGAGTTTGCTGGCGCGGTTGCGCGATCCAGCTCTGGAGAGCCTGTGGGTTCAGGTCTCCCTCGACGCGCGAGCGGCCGCCGTGCTGGCGCGCCGGAAGGCATGCATCGCAGAGCTGCAGGCTGCGTCCGATGCCGACCAGGCCGCGCCGCTGTTGCGACGCCTGGCCCGACTCGACGCCTACTATCGACTCGACAGGCTGCGGGTCATGGCCAGAGAGCGCGGGCTCGAGCTGATGTCCAGCAAGGTCGAGGAGTTGCGTGCCGACTTGTCCGCCCGGGCGATGGACCTTGCGTTGGGTGCGGCCGCAGCGCTGCCCGGAGCGCTCGCTCCCGTCAACGGCATGCTCGCGAGCACGACGCCGCGGCTGGCCGTCGATGCAGACGAGCCCTGGTGGGTAGTGCCGCGCAATGTGCGCAACATGATGACCATGACTCCGACCCAGGCCTCCGTGGTTTCGGTCATCTATGCGTTGTTGGTCGAGTTTCTGCTGCCCTGGCTGATGCTCGGCGGCTGGTTCCTGCTTCCCAAGCACTGGAAGCCCGGTCGTCCCGAGATTCTCAAGCCCATCGAGTTGCCGCGGATGTGCGTCGATTCGGCCAAATTGCTCGGCACCCTGTTCATGATTCTGGTGCTGGCGGCGGCCTTCAACCACTTCCTCAAGCTGCAGAAGATCCCCGACCAGGCGGCGGAATGGCTGGAGTCCGTGATCGACAGCCGGATCGGCTTCTTGCTCCTGGTCAACCTGTTCCTGCTGGCCGTCGGCTGCGTGATGGACATCATGAGCGCCATCCTGATCCTGGCACCATTGCTGTGGCCGATTGCCGACCGCTTTGGGATGGATCCGACCCATTTCGGCATCCTGTTCATCGTCAATCTGGAGATCGGCTATCTAACGCCTCCGATGGGCATCAACCTGTTCGTCTCGGCCAGCCTGTTCCGCAAGCCCCTGGGAACGGTGATCCGCGGAACCTTGCCGTTTGCGCTGATTCTGCTGACCGGGTTGGTGCTGCTGATGTTCATCCCCTCGATCAGCACGGGCTTGATCGGAGGCGGGAGGGCACAAGGGCCCGAGGAGTTCCGGATCTCGGCGGCTGTCCTCAGGGAGGGGGAGCCCCTCGAGCTTTCGTGGACCGCTGAGCCGCGGGCACACGCGTATGAGGTCGAGGCCAGCCGTGATCCGGACTTCGGTGATCCCGAGCAGGTCACGCGGGTGTACGGACCCGGGCCCGATCTCGAATGCGTATACGAGTTGGACGGTCCCGGCACCTGGTACCTGCGGTTGCGCTCCGCGAATGAGGACGGAGCCAGCCTGTGGCAACGCCCGACGCGTCAGCGCGAGCGGAACTCGGCGGGCAAAGAGGTGTACATTCCGCTCCGTTCGGCGACCGGGGCGCCGATCGGCGTGCAGGTGACAGGCGCGCGTTGAGGTCTTGGACGGAAGGGGACGCTGTGGACCTGCATATCGGCATCGACAAGCTGTTTGGCTTCATGGCGCGCGTACAGCAACTCCGCGTGCGGGGCGTCGAGGATACACAGCATTGGATGCCCTTGTACCAGGGAGCTCCGCTGGCAAGTCTGTTTCCGGCGCCCGAGGCGCGGCCCTGGGCGCGGAAAGGGCGGCGTTTGCAGCGCGCGGGTATGCACATCCAGAGTTATCTCTTCAAGAGCGGCCACCTGCCGTTGCATCCGCGCAAGATCGAGCGCTACAAACGTAGCTACCAGAGCCTGCATCTGTTCCGGGTCTGTCGCTTCCGTAAGTCGGGGACGCGCCCCAAGCGGGCGATGATCTACCTGCCCCCCTGGATGCAGCCCGGTAGCCTGCTCGACGATCTCTATTTCGGTCCGTTGTACGCGCGCGCCCTGGACTGCGACGTGTACTGTCTGCAGTTGGCGCACCACGGGCAGCGCCAGATTCCCGGCTCCAGCTATGATGGGGCGCACTTCGTCAGCGCCAACCTGGCGATGACCTACGAGGCCATCCGGCAATCGGTGCTCGATGCGCGCACGGTGCTGCAGTTCCTGGAAAACAGCGGGCGTTATTCCAGCGTGGGACTGTCGGGCATCAGCCTGGGGGGCTCCTTGGCGATGTTGTGCGCGGGCGTGGAGAGCCGGTTTTCCTGGGTGCTGCCGGTGGTCGGCCACATGGACGTCGCGGACATCATCGAGCACGCACCGATCATGGCAGGAGTGCGGCGCGACCTGCAGCGTTTCGGCATCCCCCTCAGCGAGCTGCATCGCCTCAACCGGGAGTTGGTGCTCGAGCGCCTGCAGCCGGCGTTGCCGGCAAACCAGATCTGTGTGGTGGCGGGGGATCGCGATCTGTTCCAGCGTCCCCAGGCGATCCACGAGCAGATGGAGCGCTGGCCGGGCATGCGCTGCGAGTGGTTGCCGGGCGGCCATATCTCCGCGCTGGGGCAACTCCCCCGGACCTTGCAGAGTCTGCGCCCGTGGCTGCTAGCCTCCGGGTCGCGGAAAATCAGAGCCGTGTGAAGTCTTCGATCTTGCCCGCGTTGAACTCGAGGGCACCGTTCCCGAAGGCGAGGATATGGTGGGGCCCGAGCAGGGTAGACTGGCCGGCGCCGAAGGGCTCGTTGTCGAGATAGAGGCCGGTGGTGTTGGCCCTCAGGCTGTAGGCTCCCTCGTCCTCGAGCTCACGGCTGAGCACGACCGTGGCTGAAGGGTCTTCGGGGCTGACGACGTCCATGTGGCCCTGGCCCATACAGATGCCGAAGGCCCGCTCGATCAAGACATAGAAGTGCTTGCTCCAGTTGCTCTTACGCCGCAGGACGATCGCCTCCAGGCGGGCACCGTAGGCGTCGTAGCGGCCGCGGACCTGATCTCCCACCAGCTCGATGGCGCCGGCTCCGATTTCGAGCTCGAATTGGCTCGGCAGCGAGACATCGGTGTCCGGGTGCACCCTCTGCCCGTTCATCACGATGCCGAGCTTGCTGTAGTCGACGACGTAGGCCTCACGGGGGCCGAACACAAAGGCACCGTGCTTGCTGCTGATGCGGTTGGTGGTGCGCCAGTTGTCCGGGTCCTGTTGGGCGGAGCGACAAGGCAGCACGCGCAGCACCATGTCGTTGGGGAGGTTGCGCTTTGGTTCCCGCAGGCGGTTGCGGCCGAAGTGCACTCTCGGACCGGGAAGGACCATCATCCGCTCTTGCGCCCCGGGCATCAGCTCGATGCGGATGGCGCCACGCAGCAACTCGCGCCGCCGACGTTCCGCTTCATCCTCGCAGCAATACGGCGTCAGGTGGCTCTGGCAGACAAGCCGGTTGCACTTTCCGCAACGCGCGAGTCCGGCAGGTTGAATGATCTCACACAGCATGCAAGTCGGGGGCGGCCCGACCTTGGTGAAGCGGCCGATCTTGCGGAATCCCGCACTACCCGGCTTGCCCCCCTCAGGATGTGGGGCATGCAATGCCGGGCCCGCCGCCATCTCTATCGTGCGGCCTGAGCGCAGGCCCGGGATGGGAGCCCCGTCGGGCAGCGCGACGGTCTTGCCGCTGCGCGCCCCGAGGCGCCCGGTGGGGCCCGCAATCGGGGGGATCATGGGCGGGACGCGCGGAGGGAGCGGCACGGCCATCGTCTGGCCGCCTCGCACGCTGGGAACGCCGACGGTGTCCCCGGGTCCTGCCGACAAACCCTGCTGGGGAGGGATCGGAGGAGCCTTCGGAGGGGTGGGAACGGCGATGGTTGCGTTGGGACGGGCGCCCAGGATGTTCTTGGGCAGGTCTGCGCCGGGCAGCTCTCCCGCTGTGACCGCCGGCCCTCTACCTGTGCCCGCTGGTCCCCGCGCGCCCGGATAGGCCGGATGCTTCCCGCTGCCGCTCAAGGGACCCTGGGCAGGTTGCCGGACGCGGGGCGCGACACGACCGCTGCGTGGGGCTGGGTAGGCAGGATGCTTGCCACTTCCCGCAGGGCTCGGGGCAGTGCGGCCGCTTCCCGGCGGACGTGGGAAGGCGGGATGCTTGCCGCTACCTGCCAAGCGATTGCGGTTCGTCGGCGTCGGCAGACGTGCTGAGCTTGGAGGCTCGAGGAGCGAGCCAGGATCGCCCATCGAAGTCTTGCGGTTGTGCCTCGAGCCGGGCGCGCGTTCCTGTGGAGGCACCCGACCGCTGGGCGGACGTGGGGGCAACAGGAAATCGGCGGCGCTCTGTACTTCCAGAGGCGAGTCGGGCGGGAGCTCAGGTCCGAAGCCCGGCGCCACAGGGTAGAGCCCGCTGCCAGGATCTGGAATGGTGGACCCGCCAGGCAGGAAGGTGACGTCGAGGTCTTGCGGGGGCCGTGGCAGCCTGCCGCTGCCGGTGGGCCTGGCGGGCAGATCGACCTTGAGTTCCCGCCGCACAGGCGTCTCGGCGGCCGGCGCTGCGGCGGTGTACTTGCCGCTGCCCGGAGGCGTATGCTTCTGGGTCACATCGAGGCGTCGGGAGGGGAGGCGCGGAGCGTCTGCGGCGGGCGCAGGCCGCCGCAGCCGGCTGTCGTGCTTGCGGGTCATGCCCATATCAGGCGGGGCGGCGTCGTACTTGCCACTGCCAGGCGGGGTGTGTTTCTGGGTGACATCCAGCCGCTGCGGGCCGTTGTCTGCAGCCAGATGTGGAGGGGCCGCAGGGTACTTGCCGCTGCTCGGTGGACGGTGTCGCTGGGTGACGTTGAGCTCGGGGCCGGTCGTCTTGCGTGCCTGGGTGACATCGAGATCAGAAGGGGCCGCGGTGTACTTGCCGCTGCCCGGCGGTGTGTGTCGCTGGGTGCGGTTCAATTGAGCGCGCGCTGAGGGACCTCCGGTGGAGATGGGGGCCCCTTTGTGGTCGCCTCGCAGGTCTGCTGAGATTCTTCCTGTGGCCGGAGCCGGCAAGATCAAGGGCATCCCGGGCTTTTGCTTTTCCTTCCGCAGGTAGGGGCTCTCCCTGCGTCCACTCGGAGGCTTGGGCAGCGAAAGTGCCGCGCTCCTTTCTTTGGGAATCCCCACAGTCTCCACCCGGTCAGGGTCTTGCGGCCCCTTGCGGGTGGAGGGCAGGTTGTCGAACAGGTCGGCGGGGATGGCGGCCGAGCCGCTGTCCGTCGTCGCCTCCGGCGGCGGCACCGCAGGATAACGGTCGCTGACAGGGCGCGGAGGAGGCGGCGAAGACATCAACGTGCTCCCCAACAACTCCTCGACGGCTGGTTGGACCGGGATCGGCTCGGTCGGCGGGAGCTCAGGAACCACGCTGAAGCCGCTCAGATGCGAGGGTTGGAAGGCCGTGCTGGCCCATTCATCCGGGGGCGTGGGCCGGGGCGGGGGTTTGCGGGGCAGCCCGGCAGCCACCTCCGGACCAGCCCGCCGCGTACGGATGTTCGCAGAGCTCTTCTTTTTCTTCTTGGTCATCACCGTGATATCGAGCCCGTCTTCGATCTCGAGCAGCTGCTCGAGCAACTCGATCCCGTCGGCGGGCCGCGCCTCGGCGTTCTTCTGCATGCAATCGTGCAGGATGCCCGCTAGCAGGCCATCGGCTTGGGGCAAGAAGGTGCGGATGTCCGGGATCTCGTCATAGACGTGCGCTTTGTGGATGTCCTGTTCGGTCGGCCCATCGAAAGGGGGCCGTCCGGAAACGAAGTAGAACAGCATAGCGCCCAGGGCATAGACATCGGTGGCAGGTGTCACAGGGTGTGCGGAGATCTGCTCGGGACTCAGCCAGCGGGCGGCTTCGCACTCATGGTCGCGTTCCTGGATACTGCCGGACTTTGCCAACCGGCTGGTTCCCAAGAGCTTGATGTCATCGTCAGGGAGCAACCAGATATGGTGGGGCCGCAGGTTGGCGTGGACCATGTCCTGCTTGTGGATGGCTCCGAGCGCCTCGACAACCGGAAGCAACAGCTCGAGTGCCCGTGACAGGTCCGTCGGGGCCGCGCCCAGGATCTTGTCGAGCGGAGTCGCGACGACCAACTCCTCAGCCATGAAGGGCACGCCACTGGTCAGGATTCCGAAGTCGTAGACCGTCGGCAGGGCGGCATGCTTGAGCCGCGCCAGCAGGTTCGCCTGTCCGAGAAAGGCATCGCGGGCCACCTGGTCACGCAGGGCCGTGCGGGTGGGCATCTTGAAGGCGACTTCGCGTCCGATGTGGACGTGGCGGCCTCGGAAGACGACCTCGCGGCTGCTCTGCGACAACAGCTCGACCATCTGGTACTTGTCGAAGACTTTGCCGATCATTCCCTCCGGTGCAGAGGGTTGCGCCTTGGCGACCTGGATTGTCGCGTTCATATCGCCCGATTTTTGGCGTGCCTCCGGGCCGCCCAGAGCATCGGCGAATTCCAGGGCCGTCTGGTAGCGCTCGAGCGGGTCTTTGGCGAGACCGGCCAGCACCACCTCTTCGAGCCAATCCGGGAGCTCGAGGTCTGGAGCCAGCTCGCTGAGCGTCCCCGGCTTCTCGGTAAGATGTTTGATCACCCAGGCATACGCCCCTTGGGCTTCAAATGGGGGCTTCCCGGTGAGCAGCTCGGTCAGGATGATCGCGATGGCGTAGATGTCGGCGCGCCTGTCGACAGTCTCACCCCGACACTGTTCGGGACTCATATACACGGGGGTTCCCAGCAGAGACCCCTCGACAGTGCACGAGTTGACGCTGTCACCCAGGGCGATTTTGGCAACTCCGAAGTCACAGACCTTGGCGATCTCACGACCTTTGGCTGCGGCGCTGATCAAGATGTTGGCCGGCTTGACGTCGCGGTGCACAATATCGAGGTTGTGGGCCGCCTCCAGGCCGCGAAGCACGCCTCGGATCAGAGGCTGAACGCGTTTCCAGGGCAGCCGTTTTTCCTTGCGCAGCAGCCGGTTGAGGTCTGGACCCTGGACGTAGTCCATCGTGAAGTAGAGCAGGCCCTGGTCCGTGACTCCAAACTCTCGGATGGGAATCACATTGGGGTGCAGCAGCTTGCTGGTGATCTCGACTTCGCGGCGGAAGCGGCGCTGGACGTGCTCGTCGTCCGAGTACTTGCGGTTGAGCACCTTGATGGCGACGGTGTAGTTTTCGAGCAACAGGTGGCTGGCTCGGTAGACCTTGGCGAAACCGCCCTGGCCCAGCAGGCCCTCGACCTTGTAGCGCCCGGCGACCACATCTCCCTTGGCGAAGCGCGTGCTCATAAACCTGCCCCAGCTCCCGCTTTCACTATCGCGGGTGCCCCTTGGAGAAACAAGTATATTCGAGGTTTTGGGCCTGGCCGGGCCCTTGCCTGCAGCGGCATGCCGGACAAACGCGACGGCCCTGGCACCCGCCGTTGCCTGCGTGCCGGAGGCTGCTTGCGGCCCTGCCGGAAGGCCAGTTTGGGTTCGCACGGCCCCGGCTGCACATGTATATTGGAACATAGACAGACCAGCCAATCCAAAGAACAACGCCGGGCAGGCGTTGCGATGCGGGAGCTCGTCCTATGGCTGACAAGTGGCTTTTGACAGCGGAAGACAGTGTCCTGTTCGGGCAGTTGGTGCTCGAGAAGGGCCTGGCGCAAGAGACCGCTGTCAAAGAGTGCCTGCAGGAGCAGGATGTGCTGCGCAAACAGGGCCGCATGGTGCCCCTGTCGCAGCTGCTGGTGCGCAAACGCGCGTTGTCACCCCGCAACCTTCCCGTCCTGCTTCGTGAGCTGAAAGAGCGCCTGCATAGCTGCTCAGGCTGCCAGGCGATGTTCCTGCTCGAGAGCGGCGAAGACCCCGAAGTTTTTGTCTGCAAACGCTGTGGCATGACCGGGGTCGAGCGGCCGTTGTTGGCGACGGAGATTCCTGTCAGCTCAAAGAGCTCAGGTGAGCTGCCTGTCGTGCATCTGCCTCCCAAGCCGGCGCCGAAAGGCACGGACTTCGGGGATTTCTCGCGCTTTGGCGAGTTCGAGATCGAAGAGGAGATCTCGCGCACCCCCGCGGGCGTCACCTACCGAGCCCGCCATCGCGAAGAAGGCAAGCGGGTGTTGCTGTGCGTGCTGACCTCGAGCAAGTTGGCGGACGAGGGGGCCGCCGAAGAAGTCAAAGAAGAGCTGGAGAAGCTCACGCGCTTCCGCCATCGGGGCATCGTGCGGGTTTTCGATGTCAAGGTGCACATGCGCCAACGCTATTTCACCAAAGAGATCCTCTCCGGGCGTAGCCTGCGAGAGGTGATCCGTGAAGGGCAGCTGCTGCTCAGCGAGAAGGTTCGGATCATCAAAGAGCTCGCCGAGGCCGTGGAGTATGCCCATTCCCAGAGTCTGCTGCACGGCCATCTCGTGCCTGAGCTCGTGTTCGTCGACGACGACGTGCATCCAAAAATCGCCGAAATGGGGCGCGTGCGGGCGTTGGTCGAGGCGGTCGACGAGGCCCTGCCCTACCGTGCCCCCGAGCAGATCCAGTCCGAGAAGCTCCTGCCGGCGACAGATGTCTATTGCCTGGGGGCGATGCTGTTCGAGCTGCTGACTGGACATCCGCCTTTCCAGGGGGGGTACGACAGCCTGATCGAGGCGATCGCGTCGCAAGAGCCGCCGTTGCCGCAGACCATCGTGGCGGAGATCGACGACGCCCTGGCAGGGATCTGCCTGCGTGCGCTGCTGAAGGATCCGACCGAGCGCTATCCGACCGCGGGTTCCTTTGCTGCCGACCTCGACCGCTTCCTGCGTGGCGAGCCGACCTCGGCGGCATCCCGCAAGATCTCTCGCCAAGCCGCCTCCAGCTCCGACTTCACCAAGAGCTCGCTGAAATCGGGCTCGAAACAAGCGGCTGAGCCGACGCGTTCACCGTTGAAGCCGCTGCTTGCGATCGGAGGGGTGCTCTTGCTGTTGCTGGGCATCGGCGCGTTCGTCTTGTTCGGCAATGATCCGGTCGAAGTCGAGAGCGAGGCCTTGCAGCAACACCGACAGCAGCTCGGTCAGCTGCAGTCCGAGGTTGCGTCCTTGCTGGCGACCGAGGTCGGTTCCCTGTCGGAGCAGACTGCCGAGAGCTTTCTCGGGTCGTCGGCCAAGGCCCGCAGCCGCTTCGAAGAGCTGGAGGGCCAGGAGTTCGCCAGTCTCGAAGAAGGTGAGCGAGCCGGCCAGCTGCAAAAGCCGCTCGCCGAGACCATTCCCCGTCTCTTTCTTCTCGAGGCGCGGGTCCTCGTGCGCCCCCCGTCACAAGTCGAAGACCGCGAACGGGCCAAGAAGCTGCTGATCAAGGCCCGCAGTGTGTTGACGGGCAAAGAGCTGCTCGAGGCCCACAACACTCTGGGAGAGGTCTTCCTCCAGGAGGGCAATGTCGAGTTCGCCCGCAAGGAGTTCGGTGCTGTGCTCGACCGCCAGGGGCAGGACGTCCAGGCGCGTTACGGGTTGGCCCGCATTTTCAGAGGCGAGAGGCAATGGCAGCAAGCCGCGCAGCTGTTCGAAGAGCTGCGGGACGAGCCGTCGCTGCAGAACGAAGGCAGATTCTGGCTGCAATTGGGGGAGTGCTTTCTGGAGCTGAACCAGCTGGAGGACGCGGTCTCTGCCTGCGCCCAGGCCGACGGGTTGCTGCCCGGACTCGGCTGGGCCCGCTTTGCAGAGCACGCCGCCGTGCTCGGCAGCGAAGGTGAGACGGCGGTGCTGCGCGCGCTCCAGAGTGTGCCCGAGGCCGAAGCCGCTTTCGCCCGCGCCCTGTTCCACCTCGCCCGAGAGCGTCCGCACACTGCGTTGCTCGAGCTTGATCTCGCCGAGCAGGCGGGTCTGGAGCGGGCCAAGGCAGTCGTGACCAGGGCCGAGACGATGGAGCAGGTGCTGGGACTCAGTGCGGTGACTGCGTTGTTCACCGAGCTGGCGAACATGGAGCTGGCTGCGAACCTCAAAGGGCGCTTGACGGTACTGCGTGGCTTCAAACGCTGGGCTGAGGGCGACCTCGAGACGGCTCTGCGTCACCTCGAAAACGGCCTGTTGCTCTCTCCTGAAGACTCTCAGGCGCAGCTCGCGCGGCTCGATCTGATGCTGCTGCACGATTTCGACGACCCGCAACTGCGCAGTTGGCTCGAGACTCTCAATCCGCTCAGCGGAGAGCCGGATCTGCTGCTGCGCAAGGCGTTGCTCGATCGCGAACAGGGTCGTGAGTATCTCGATACGCTGGGACGCGCAGCCGATGGGGGCCAGCTCGATGCGATGGCGTTGTTGCTGCGCGAGTGGCATCATGCCGGCAATCCAGACGTCTGGAAGGCGCAGGAGCGCACGTTTCTAGAAACCCGGCAGCGCCGCGCGAGCGCCGCGACCAGCTTCTACCGGGCCGCAGGGCGCGAGCTGTTCAAGCATGTCCACGGGCGAGGAGATGCCGAGCGGCTCAGCTATGCGTTGCAGCGCTGCCTGGCTCTCTCGCCGCTGTTCTGGCCTGCGCGGCTTCTGCAGGCCCAGGCCACCGCGACTCGAGCGGGAATCGGCATGAGCCTGAAGCGCCGGACCGGTTTGGAGACCAGCGGCGAGATGTCGGCCAGTGAGATGGAGGCCCTCGCCAACGATCCTCTGCTCGAGCAGGCGAGGAGCGAGCTGGAGCTCGTGCTCGAGATGCATCCGACCTCTATACAAGCGCTGCGGCTGCTGGCGAGCATCTGCCTCTTCCAGGGAGAGGCCCGCGAGCTGATCCGTGACCGGGACGGGAGCCATGAGTCCTTCAGCCGTGCGCGGGCCTGCCTCCTGAAGTTGACCGAGCTGCATCCCGAGGTGGCCGAAGTCTGGCTGCGGTTGAGCGAGGCGAGCCTCTCCCTCGGCGAGCAGGCTGTTGTGGCCGACGTCGAGGCGCAGGCTTTGAAGGCCTACGAGCTCGATCCCTACAACCTCGAGGTGGCCCGTTTTCTGTGGCAGTTGGCGCTCTTGAGCGGAAGCCAGGCCGATGCCGATCGCTGGCAGGCGGAGAGGAACCGCCTGAAGGAAGAGCTGGCCCGGGTTCCGGCGCTTCTGGAAGAGGCGAGCCGCCTGGCGGCCGGGAACCAGCTCGAAGAGGCGCTGGCGCAGGTCCAGGCCGTGCTCGATCGCGACCCTGATCGACCCCGGGCGCTCGACCTGTACTCGCAGATCTGCGCGGCGATGGGGAGTGCGTCCGTCGAAGACGGGGCTATGGCTGCGGTGCATGCCGCTCTGCTCGACCCGACTTACGCGCAGGCCGTGCTCGCTCGCGGACGCGGGCTGACACTCGACCAGAGCGAGTGGCCGATAGAGGCTGACGTCACGGCGTTGCGCGTTGCACAGCTCTGGGCTGAGGTCGAAAAGCGCCTCCTCGAGGGCGGCACGCCGGCAGCTTTGCAACTCGAGGCCGGGTTGGCATTGGGGCGTCAGCTGAATGAGCTTGCGCCGGCCTCGCCGCTGGGGTTGCTGTTCCAGATCGCCTTCCAGGCGGCCGCGCAGTGGCTCGATGAGGCTCAGGTGCTGGTCGAGCTGGTCGAGGGGGCGCCCTACAGCCTCTCGCAAAAGAGCGGCCTCGAGGCTTTCCTCGCCACAGTCTTTGCCGCCTCCGGGCACTACGACGCGGCCCAGCTGGCTATCGGCAAGTTCGAGGCTGCAGGCGGGTCGGTCGGTGTGCTGCGGGGCGACCCTGCCTTCGCCCGCATGAATCAGTGATTGAGCCGGGCTGCCGTCGATGTACAATCGAGCCATCCGCGACTCGAGGAGCCGACGATGGCCCGAACCACCAAGACCGTGCTCGAGCTCGATGTCAACGGCGCACGCCGCACAGTGGCCGCCCGGCCCTATGACGTGCTGCTCGACGTCCTGCGCGAGAACCTCCACCTGACAGGCACCAAGCGGGGGTGCGACATGGGCACCTGCGGCTGCTGCACGGTGCTCGTCGACGGCCAGCCCCGGGTTTCGTGTGTGACGCCCGTGCGCCGCGTGCGCGGCCGCGAGATCACGACGCTCGATGGTCTGCCCGCCGACGTTTCGGCCGCGTGGGGGGCCGCGTTCGCGTCCACCGGGGGGAGCCAGTGCGGGTTCTGCACCCCCGGCATCATCTGCCGCTTCGAGGGACTCCGGGCCAAGGGGGTCGCGCCAGACGATCGTGCAGCCGCGGCCAAGGCGCTGCAGGCCCACCTGTGCCGCTGCACGGGATGGCAGCCGGTGGTCGACGCCTGGTGCGCCTTCGGTGCGCCGGCCCCGGATCGCTCGCCCGACGCCTCGACCCGCGCGGCACTCGAGGGGGGAGCGGCGCAGGCGGTAGGGCCGTTGGTCGCCCTCGGCCGCGGCGGGTTCGCCGACGACACCGCGCCTCCCGACGCGCTCGTCGCCGTGCCGCGGGCCGACGGCGAGGGGTGGATCGTCGCCGAGACCCGAGCGGCCGCGTTGCGCGAAGCGGGCAAG
>JAJDCP010000161.1 GCA_029260765.1 Planctomycetota bacterium | reverse complement strand
TTTTGCCAATAGCTGCTCGCGCCGATGTTCTCCCGCAAGGGTGCAGGCGTGGTCGGGTCGGCGCGGAACTGGCGCACATAGACCAAGAGACGTTCATGGTAGTCGGGCTCTTCGACGATCGCGCCGATCGACTGCGCACGCGGGTGGGTCCCGTCGAGCATCATCTCGATCTGCTTCTCGAGCTGCTCCAGACCGTCATCGAAGGCCGACAACAGCTGCAGGTCATAGTGCGGATTCGCGTGCACGACCTGCATCAAGTGCCCGATGATGGCATCACGGCTGCTGAGCAGGCCGAGAGGGTCGGTCAGGGACAGCGGCTCGTCGAGAAACCGCAACAGCTGGTGGAAGCCGTAGCTCAAGCCGCTGCGTTGGTAGTAGTCCGCCGACGCGGGCGAGATCCAGAAGCGCAACATGTCGATGCTCCCGACCAGCATCTGGGTGAGGGTCGGCAGCTCTTCGATATGCCCGAGTTGCGCGAGGCGCTCGAGCTGACGCCGGGCTCGCCTGCGGTTCAGATAGGAGAACAGGCCGGACAGGAAACGTCCCCATTTGGCTGCGAAGACCCGCGGACTGCCCGCAGCCTGGACGACCAGGCGCCAGGGCCGCTGTCTGTGTCGGGCTGTGATTTCAGTGGGCATCGATCTCTCCTGGCGAAGTGAGGGGCAAGCCCGGCAAGATGCCTTGCACAGCCCCCAGGCTCAGGCGGCGCAGGCAGGCGAGGGCGGCCTCGCGACTGACCTGTTCCGCAAACAGATAGTGCAATCCGATCCGGGTCCACATACCGAGCAGCCCGTGAACGAGCAGTCGACTATGCTCGAGCCGCTGGCCCAGCGCCGCAGCCAGGCCTTCGAGGCCGGCACAGAGGAAATCTGCCACAGGGGGAGAGATGCCCTCACGTAGAGCCGTCAAGTCCCCGCGGGCCGCGGCATGCCGCAGAAAAACCTCGAGCAGGCTGCGCTGCTCCAGCCAGAAGTCCAGGCAGCTGCCGGCCAGGCGCTCGATCAAGCCCTCCGGATCTCGCAGGGCCTCGGCCTGGCCCGGCCAGGCCTTCAAGAGCCGCGCAGAGAAGGCGGCATTGAAATCGTCGAGCAGCTCGCTGACCAGCGCATCTTTGCTGGCGAAGTGGACGTAGAAGGTCCCCGTCGCGACCCCTGCTTCCCGGGCGATGCGCGACACGGGACTGGCACCGCCGGCCTCTCCAACGAGGCATTGCAGAGCCGCCTGCTTCAGGGCGGCTCGGGTGCGGGCTTTTTGTTGCTGGCGGCGCATCGGTTCTCCTGGACGTTGACTGAACAGTATTCAGTGAATATCGCTCAGTCAAGAAAAAAGCCCGTGGACGAGCAAGGCCGTGGCGCATCCCGGCCTGTTGACAGCCATGCCTCCGCCAGCGATCCTGCGCAGAACCCCTGCACCGGAGTCTGCCATGGCCTCGAGTCCGAGGAAGCGCCTGCTGCTAGCGGCAGCCGGCGTTGTTCTGGCCGTTGCTGTCTGGTTCGGCTGGCCCCGCAGCCAACGCGCGCCCTTCCCGCTTCCCCATGATTTTGCCCGTTCTGCCCACGCCCTGCTGGTCGACATCTACACGGGCATGGAAGGAGCGATGGAACTGCCGATCGACGCCATCCGGCTCGAAGTCGTGAGGCTCGGCGTCGGCAGCTACCTCGACGACCTCCCTCTCGAGCCGGCATTGGCCGCTCGGCTCAAGGAACATCTGGGCGACCCTCGCGCGGCAGCCACGCTGGTGCCGTTCGTGCTCGCTCTGAGGGACCAGTACGACGCGCCCGAGGTCGTGGACTTCGCCCAACAGCTCGCAGGCCAACCCGAGCTGCGCGCATTGCCCGGTGCTGAGCACGCGCTGTTCTCGTGGGAACCCGCTGACGATCAAGGGAGCGACGCGTCCGAAGGCGACGCCGGCTTTTCCGAGCGCTTGGCCGTGCTCGCCCTCGGTTTCTATGATTCGGTCTTCATCCAGGATGACTTCTGGCAGAGCCATCTGCTGCCCGAACGCTACCAACGCCTGGGCGAAGCCGATCACGCTCTGATCGAGCGCACGCGACCGCTGGTCGTCGAGCTGCTGCTCGAGGCCGCGGGCAACCTGGAAGAGGGCGAGGTCCGTTCGGCCATCGAGCAGCTGGCCCACAACCAGGAACGTTCCGAGGCCATCACCATCTCGGCCATCGATGGCCTGCGCGGCTTCGTGCTCAAACACACGCGCAGCTTCGGCCTCGGCCTGTTGCGCCGCCAGAGTCTGCGCGCCTGGCTCGAAGCGCGCTACAATGAAGAGCTGCAATCCCAACAGGAAGGCCCCCTGATCGCCTACCTGCAGGGCGCCAACCGCGACCGCCGCTACGCGGTGCAGATCGTTGTCGACGGCCTGCAGGCCGAGCTGCTGCGCAGCTTGAGCGGCGCGACGCCTGACAGTGCGTTCCTGCGCCAGGCCCTCAAGAGCTCACGCCCCAGCTTCACCGCTAGCCCAGCCGGAGCCCGGCCGATCGCCGGCCACGGCGGGCTCGCATTCCTCGAATACCTGGTCGCGGGCGGGGAGACACCGACGAACTACCTCCCATTCTTCCGGCAGCTCTTCGCGAACGGCGCCGTGGTGGGGACGCCCGCGGCGACCACTCCGACGATCTCCATACGCAACCTGCCATTGGTGTTCACAGGCGCCCCGGTTGCCGGGCCTGGGGGAACCGGGATTCCCAACTTCCACTTCGTCGAACGCAGTACAGATCGCGCCTACTACTTCTATGGCAACGACTTCCTGTTGGTGGACGAGCTGACTGCCGCGCAGGGAATGCGCAGCATGTTCGAGCGCTTGCAGGCGTTCCGCACCGTCGCCTACTTTCCCCACTACGACTGGCACTCCCAGAAGTCGTACGAGTCCCTGCTCAATCTGGTGGTCGGCGAACATGTGCGTGATTTCGGCGAGCGGGCGGCGCTCGCCGACCTGGAACGCCGGGCAGTCGTCGAACGCTCGTTGCGTGCCACGCGCGGCCAGCTCATCAATCTGCTGCGCGAGCACAAACAGACCGCTGGCTACGACCTGGTCAGCAAACTCGGTCTGGAGCGACGGGTAGCTCAGCTGCTGGACGAGCTCGCAGAGCAAGAAGACGCCGGCCTGCCCGAGTTCGCGCTGCTGTACAACCCCTGGCCCGACCACTACGCCCATCCCTTTGGCCCGTTCAGCGACGAGGTCGTCAGCAGCAGCGGCGAGCTCGCCCGGTTGGACTATTGGCTGCGGCGCGTCGATGAGGTCTACCGCGACGCCGGAATCTACAGCCGTACGTTGTTCGGCATGGCCGGCGATCATGGTCTGGTCCCCGTGCACCGCTCGATCAATCCGGAGACGGTTGTGCTGGCCGCCCTCGGCCAGGAGCGGGGCCAGGAGATCCTGGTGCACAAGATCTCGTCCGACGAAGGCGAAGGACCCAAGCTCACACATGTACTGCGCCCCCCCAGCAACCGTGGCTACGACGCCATCGTCGCCTCGACCGCGGGCGGCAACTACATGCTCGACCTGTTCGCCGATCAGGCCGAGGACTGGACGCGCCAACCGTTGGCCGGCGAGCTGCAGAGCTGGACACCGCTCGCCGGCGGAGCGGCCATCGACATCGTGGACGAGCTGGCGCAGCGCCTCGACGGCAGCCTTGAATATCTCGCCGTGCGCGAGGCTCCGTGCTCGCCCGAACGGGCCACCGTCCGTCTGGTCGCGACCCGCGAAGGCGCGCGGGTTGACGAGCTGATCGAGCGCACGGGCTCACGCATCTTCGTCGCGAGCTCGGCGGCGGACCTGCTCGGGCTACGGCGCGAGAACCCCTGGCGCGGCCCTCTGCAACAGGCAGAGCGCGAGCGTTGGGCGCGGCTGCTCGAGCGCTGCCTCGAGCAACCGCAGCGCGACGAGCCAGAGAGCTGGGCTGACGAGGACAGCTGGCGGGAGCTGTGTTCCTACACCGAACGCCCGGACAGCGTCGTCCAGCTCGCACACCTGTACGACCTCGACAGAGCGGGCACGATCAACCTGTTCCCCCTGCTGGGATGGGGCTACAACTCGCTGGTGCCTGGACGGCATGCCGGCGAGAGCTTTCCAGAGAAGGACGCATTCCTCGGCTTCTGGGGCGGCCCGGTGAGGCAACACACGATGCGTCCGGCGGTGATCGGTAGCCTGGCCCCCACGCTCTTCGAGTACCTGACCGGGACGCGGGTAGAGGCGGGCCGCGACGGGTGGGGCTTCCCCAGCCTGCTGCCCGAGGTGCTCGAGAGCCCATGAGCGAGGCAATCTGCACGGAAATGGTCCAGTATTGCTTAGCGTGTCAAAACTTTTAGATATTTTACTACTCGACGCTCTAAGCGGTTTTCGTCATACTTGGATTGGGAAGGCTGGAGTCTATCCGCCAACCAGGAGACAAGCATGGTTGCACCTCTGCACACCTTCGACCCGTCTTTCGGCCCCCTGGAAATCGTCGATGTCCTTGGAGATGACGGTCTGTCGCGCCGGCTATGCGAGCTCGGTTTCTCGACCGGCCGCACGGTCAGTCTGGTCAAGTCCGGCAACCCGGCGATCGTAGAGACCGACGGCGCACGCTTCGCTATCGGCATTGACCTGCTCGCCCGCGTCTTTGCGAGGCCCCTGTAATGTCCGCCCCGGTTTCCCTGGCTAGCCTGGAAATCGGCCAATCTGCGAAGGTCATCGAGCTGCGTGGCGAAGAAGTCCTGCAGCAACGCCTGATGGAGATGGGCTTGCTTCCCGGCATGGATCTCTCACTGACTCGCATTGCCCCCCTGGGCGATCCGCTCGAGATCCACGTGCTCGGCTACAGACTGAGCCTACGAAAGCAAGAAGCCGCGGCCGTCCTGGTCGAACCTGCCGCCAGCTAGGCGGCGACGGAGTTCCGAAGATGAGCGGTCAGACTGTCGCCCGCAAGGCCGCGACTTGCGTCCTGCTGGGCAATCCCAACACCGGCAAGAGCTCTCTGTTCGGCGCGCTGACCGGGGCCCGGCAGAAGGTCGCCAATTTTCCTGGTGTCACGGTCGAAGCCAAATTGGGCACCCTGAGCGGACCCGACGGCAAGCTCACGCTGGTCGACCTGCCGGGCACCTACAGTCTCTCTGCGCGCTCGCCTGACGAGGCCATCGCCATCGATGCGCTCGCAGGGGTGCTCCCAAAAGTCCCCCAACCCGACGTTGCTCTGGTGGTGGTCGACGCCTCCAACCTCGAACGCAACCTGTACCTGCTGACCCAGGTGCTCGAGTTCGAGTTGCCCGTGGTCGTCGCGCTCAGCATGGTCGACGTCGCCGCGAACAAAGGCCAGAGCATCGACACCGAGGCCCTCGCGGCCGCGCTTGCAGTTCCGGTCGTCACCGTCCACGCGCCTGAACGCAAAGGACTCGTCGAGCTGCGCGGGGCACTCTTCGCTGCCTGCGGGGGAAGTCCGCGTCAGCCCCTGCGCCTGCCCTATCCCGAGGCGATGTCCGGGGCCGTGGGCGCCCTGGCCCAGACGGTTCGTGGCGCCCAGCCCGAGCGGAAAGAGAGCTGGCCCGCGGCCCTGAGGCTGCTGGTCGACGGGGCGGGCCCCCTGTATGAGAGCCTGTGCGCCCAAGAGCCCGGGCTCGCCGACCAATTGCGGCAGCAGAAGGAAGAGGCAGGCGGCGGGAAATCGCTGGCACTGCTGGAGTCGCAGACGCGCTACCAGGCCATCTCGGGCTGGGTCCAGGGCTGCCGTCAACAAGCCCCCCAGAGCGGAAAGCGCCCGCTCAGCGACCGCATCGACGACATCGTGACCCACAAGCTTTGGGGCACGTTGATTCTGGCGCTGGTGCTGCTGGTGGTCTTCGAGGCGCTCTACACCTGGTCCGGACCAATGATGGATGCGATCGATGGCGGCTTTGGAAGCCTCGGTGAGTGGGTGGGCGCGACGATGGCCGATGGCCCGCTCAAGGGCCTGCTGGTCGATGGGGTGATCGCGGGCGCTGGCGGCGTGCTGGTCTTTCTCCCGCAGATCCTGTTCTTGTTCTTGTTCATCGGGATTCTCGAAGACCTGGGCTACATGGCCCGGGCGGCCTTCTTGATGGACCGGCTGATGGCGCGCTTCGGACTCTCAGGACGCTCGTTCATACCGATGCTGTCTGGCTTCGCCTGCGCGATCCCCGGAATCATGGCGGCCCGCACCATCGGCGACCGCAAGACGCGGCTGGCCACAATCTTCCTGGTGCCCTTCATGAGCTGCTCGGCGCGGCTGCCCGTCTATACCTTGATGATTGGCGCCTTCGTGCCGGAGATGCGGGTATACGGCATCCTCGACCTGCGAGCCCTGGTGCTGTTCGGCATGTACCTGCTGGGCATCGTGACGGCGATTCCGGTCGCCATGGTTCTCAACCGCGGCCTGCTCAAGGGCCAGCGCGCGCCGTTTCTTATGGAACTACCAGGCTATAAACGGCCTCGCCTGCGCACGGTGATTGCCGTGCTCAGAGACCGAGGCGGTAGCTTCATCAAGCGCGCGGGCACAACCATCCTGGCCGTCAGCGTGGTGGTCTGGGCGCTCGCCTATTTCCCCCACGCCGACAGCATCAGCCTCGACTACCAGACCCGGCGCGCCGAAGCGGAGGACAGCTTCACGCAGACCCTGCAGGCGCTACCACACGAGGAAGGCACGCTGTGGACAGCCGAGCTGTTGCGCGATGCAGAAGATCCGCTGCTGGTCTCGAGTCTGTTGGGAGCCGAACAGAGCTTGGAAGAAGAGCTGGCACAGCTCGACTCCGATGAAGCAGGCGCCCACCTGCGCAACAGCTATCTCGGCACGATGGGCCGTAGCATCGAACCCTTGTGCGAGCCGCTGGGCTGGGATTGGCGCATCGGTATGGCGGCTGTCGCCAGCTTCCCCGCCCGCGAGGTCGTGGTCGCCACCATGGGGACGATCTTCAATGTCGGCGAGGCGGATGAATCCTCCGGCTCTTTGCTGCAAGCATTGCGGAACGCCAAAAGAGACGACGGCACAGCTCTGTTCGACCTCGCGACCGCCCTGTCGATCATGGTGTTTTTCGCTCTGTGCATGCAGTGCGCGGCCACATTGGTCGTGATGGCCAAAGAAACCAACTCCTGGCGCTGGCCGGCGCTGAGCTTCACGGTCATGACCGTGCTCGCCTATGTCTGCGCCGCGCTCACCTTCCAACTCACCACCTGGGCGATGGCCTGAGGAGGCACCATGCAGCTCGCGATGACGGCCGGCCTGATCTGCACGTCGCTGGGCTACCTCGGATGGCAGGCCTGGAAACTTCTTGCCCGTCCACGCAAGGACGGCCCCGCCTGCGGCAAAGGCTGTGGAAGCAGCTGCGGCCCCCCGACAAGCTGAACGCTTGGAGTTGCCAAAGCGGCCACGAAGGGCTAG
Organism: Planctomycetota bacterium; assembly: GCA_029260765.1. Taxonomy (GTDB): domain Bacteria; phylum Planctomycetota; class J058; order JAJDCP01; family JAJDCP01; genus JAJDCP01. The sequence goes on along the minus strand of JAJDCP010000161.1, from coordinate 82,386 downwards.
AAACGAGGCGGCACTCGCGGGAGCCCTGCATGCAGAGCACACGTCAGCAATCCTGGGTCGGACGCATCTTCGCAGCCTGGAGTGGCTTCTACGACCATCCTCTGCTGCAGCAGCTCTATTACCGGCCGGTGCACCGGCGGCTCTTACGACAACTCAACGCTGCACCCCGACGAAGCGTGCGCGTCCTCGACGCGGGTTGCGGCACCGGTCAGGTGCTGGCCGACCTCGCAGGGCCCGAACGCCAACTGCTCGGGCTGGACCTCAGCCGCGAAATGTTGCAGCACGCGCAGGACCGCGTGCCCGGGGCGCGTCTGCTGCAGGGTGACTGCCAGAGACTCCCGCTGGCCGACGCCAGTGTCGACCTGGTGCTCAACACGCTCAGCTTCCACTGGTACCCGCAGCCTCTCGCGGCTTTGTCCGAGTTCCTGCGCGTATTACGGCCTGGCGGCCAATTACTGCTCGCCGGTGTGGCGTCTTCGTTGATGGGCTTTCGCGGTTTCCGCAGCGCCTTCAAACGCGTGGTCCGGGGCGGCGTCAAGCTCTCCACCGCCCAGCACCTGGCCGAGAAGATGGGCAAGGTCGGCTTCACTCAGGTCCACCATGAGCGCGTTCATGTCGGCACCTGGGTGTTCAGCGGCAGACGACCCGGAGGAGACACGTGATCCGCCTGGCACACTTCTCCGACATCCACTTCAATTTGCCGTCACACCAGGTGGCATGGCGCGAGCTGGCCCACGCCAAACGTCTGCTGGGCTGGTTGGGCATGCGCGCGAGCCGCTACCGACGTCTGGCCGGGGCCCGCACGATCGCCGCCGCGCTGCAGGCGGACATCGCCCAGCAGCAGCTCGCGGGCGTGGTGTTCACCGGGGACATGACCTGCCTGGGACTGCCCGGCGAATTCGAACAGGCCAGGCAGGCGCTCGAGCCGCTGCGCCAACGGCAGGACGTGGTCGGTATTCCCGGCAATCATGACGCGTACGTCGACGAGGCGGTCGGCGCCTTCGAGCGCTATTTCCCGGGCTGGCTGCGTTCCGACCTGCCCCATCGCGGCTGGCCGAGCCCGTTTGTGAGGTTCTTCGGGGACGTCGCCCTGGTCGGCCTCGAGTCGAGCCGGCCGAACCTGCCCCATGACTCGAGCGGCGAGGTGCCCAAGCAGGCGCTCTGGCAGCTCGACAGCCTGTTGGACCACCCCGAGCTGCGTGCCCGACATGTCGTGCTCGCGCTGCATTATGGCCTGCTGCGCCCCAGCGGCGCTCCCGACCATCGACTGCACGGGCTGCGCAACGCGGACGCCCTGATGCAGCTTCTGCCCGGACGGGTCGCGCTGGTGATCCATGGCCACATGCACCGCCGTTTCATGTTGCCGCTGGGGAACGGCAGCTGGGTCGGCTGTGCGGGCTCGGTCTCCGACACCAAACGCTCCCAGGCCTACCACCTGCTGGAGTTCGAGGACGGCGTGCTGCGGCTCGAGGCCCGGCGCTACAACTCGACGCTGCAGGCATTCGAGGCCTGGCCGGACGCCCCCCACGCCGGCAGCTTTCCTTTGCTGGAACGTTGAGAGAAGCGTGCAGCCGCCCACGCACAGACCTCAGCATCGGCCTGTGAGCCTGGGTTGACACCACCCGGGAGCCGCGTACAATGGCGGCTCGCCGGGAGTTTGCGGTCGAAGTAGTGGCTGGGCTCCGGCGTACATCCCCACGCTGGTGAGCCACGATGCCGCACACCGTCTTCCTGTCCGCAGGCTTCCGCACTCCGTTGGGAGCCTTCCGCGGCGATCTGGCCGGGCTGCGCTTCGACGCTTTGGCTCTGCCGGTGCTTCAGGCCACCCTGGCCGCGTCGGGCGACGTCGAGGCCGCCTTCTTTGGCCTGCCCCAGACCACCGGCTGGGGTCCTGTTCCGGGGCGCAGGCTGGCTCGGTTGGCCGAGCTGGAGGTGCCCTGTTTCCAATCTGTCAGTGGTCTGGAGGCGCTCTTTCAGGCTGTCTGTGCGGTGGAATCCGGTCGCTTGCAGCACGTGCTGGTGTGCGCGGTCAGCCAACCTTCGCAGGTTCCGTTCTATCTGCCCCAGGCACGTGAGGGGAAACGCCTCGGCCACGCCCGGCTGCTTGACGGCCTGGTGCATGACGTACTTCACTCTGCCTGGTCCGATGCCGGTATCTGGGAGCTGACGTCGCACCTGGCCGAACGTCAGGCTGTGGATCGCGCCGACGCCGACTCCTGCGCGCTGCAGGCACGAGAACGCGGCCGCAGCCTGGGCATGGCTGGCCTGCCCATCGCCCGCGTGATGTTGCCGGCACGCAAGCGCCAAGACCCCGTAGAGCTCTGCTCCGACGCTCTGCTCGAACGCCCTGCTGACGAGCACTATGCCCAGCGCAAGCCCCTGGTCGCCGATGGCAAGACTACCGACTTCAACCGCGCAACGCTCGCCGATGCCGCGGTCTGCCTGCGGGTGTCCTGTGAAGCCAGCGAAGGCGCATCGAGGCTGCAGAGCCGGGCCGTGGCCGTGCGCCCACGCGATCCCCTGCTCGCCGCAGCCACTGCCCTCGAACAGGCGGGCGCCGGCGGCGCGGGCGCGCTCGAGCTCGACGCGCCTTCGGCAGTGCAACTGCTGGCGAATCTGAAAGTCCTCGGGCGCAGCCCCGACAGCGTCCATGCCGGGGGCGGTGCCCTGGCGCGCGGCTGGGCACCGGGCGCGGGCGGACTGATCGGGCTGGTCGAGCTGCTGGCCCGCAAGCCCGAGCGCGGCGCCGTGGCCGGCGGTGATTTGAGCGGCCAGGGCTACGCGTTCGCCATCGAGACACCTTGAAGGAGACCAAGCGATGCATCCTGAACGAATGGTAGTGATCGGCAGCGGCACCATGGGCAACGGCATCGCCCAGGTGTTCGCCGCGGCCGGAAGCCAGGTTACGTTGATCGACATCAACGAAGCACTGCTCGAGCGTGCCCGCGCGACCATCGAAGGCTCCCTGGCCCGGGTCGTACGCAAGGGAAAACTGAGCGAAGAAGACAAGTCCACGACCCTTGAACGGTTGCATTGCACGACCAGCTGGGACACCGTGGCGCAGGCTGAGTTGATCGTCGAGGCCGTCTCTGAGCGGCTTGAGCTCAAACAGCAGATCTTCAAGAAGCTCGAAGACCAAGCCCCGGCAACGGCCGTGCTGGCCTCGAACACCTCCTCGATCTCGCTGACGGCTCTCGGCGCCGCCACAGACTGCCCCGAGCGGGTGATCGGCATGCACTTCTTCAATCCAGTGCCGATGATGAGCCTTGTCGAGATCGTGATGGGCCTGAAGACCTCGGCCGAGAGTTTCGAGCGGGTCGAGGCTTGGGCGAAGGCCGTAGGCAAGGTTCCCGTCAAGGTCAACGACGCGCCGGGCTTCGTGTCGAATCGGATTCTCTGTCCGATGTTGAACGAGGCGGTCTTCTGCCTCGAAGAGGGCGTCGCCAGCAAAGAAGCCATCGACACGGTCATGAAGCTCGGTATGCGCCACCCGATGGGACCCCTGGAATTGGCTGACCTGGTCGGGCTCGACGTGTGTCTGCATATCCTCGAGGTTCTGCTGCGCGACACCGGCGACCCCAAGTACCGCGCAGCGCCGTTGCTGCGGCGGATGGTCGCTTCAGGCGACCTCGGCCGCAAGACAGGGCGTGGTTTCTACGATTACACCTGAGAGGTGCGAACATGCTGAAGACAGAAGAGATGGGCGTGCGCCTCGACCTGAGTGAGGCCGAACAAGCTTTCCAGGCCGCGGTCCGCGAGTACGCCGATGAGTTCGTGGCGCCCCGCGCCGCGGAGCTCGACAGCCTCAAGCGCTTCCCCATCGACGCGATGCGCGAGATGGCCGCCAAGGGCTGGCTGGCAATCATCACCCCCGAGCAGTATTCGGGCCTGGGCCTGGGCCACTTCGATCTGGTCTTGCTCGGTGAAGAGCTGAACCGCGTCTGTCCGTCGACCGGAGTGTCGTGGAGTGTGCACAGCTCGCTGGTCACCAGCCCGCTGATCACCTTCGGCAGCGAAGCGCTGAAAGAGAAGTACCTGCCTGTGCTGGCACGCTGCGAACGTGTCGGTGCCTACTGCCTCAGCGAGCCCGACTACGGCTCCGACGCGGGGGGGCTGCAGTGCCGCTACCAGGAAGTGGAAGGCGGCTACCGGCTCAAGGGGACCAAGGCCTGGATCACCAACGGCCCGGATGCGCAGCTCTTTCTGGTTTTCGCGACCAAGGACCCTGCGATGCGTACCAAGGGCATCTCGGCGTTCTTCATCGACGGCGAAACAGAGGGCCTGAGCATTGGCAAGAAGGAGACCAAGCTCGGCATCCGCGCATCGAGCACCAGTCAGATCTTCCTCGACGACGTCTTTGTGCCCACGGAGAACCTGCTCGGCGAAGAAGGCCGCGGCTTCCATATCGCGATGCACACCTTGGACGGCGGACGGGTGGGCATCGGCACCCAGGCCCTGGGCATCGCTCGGGGTTGCCTCGAAGCCACCCGGGCGCACGTGCTCGAGAACGGTCTGGACAAGCACCAGAGCGTGCAGTTCGGCCTGGCCGATATGGCCGTGCAGTGTGATGCGGCCCGCCTGCTGATCTACCGTGCAGCACGGCTCAAGGATCTCGGCCGCCCCCATTCGCGCGAAGCCAGCATGGCCAAGCTGTTTGCCTCCGAGGCTGCCAACGCCGCTGCCCGCCGAGCTGTCGAGATCTTCGGCAACGAGGGCATCTTCGAAGGCAGCATCGTCGAGCGCTTGTTCCGTGATGCCAAGATCACCGAGATCTACGAAGGCACCAGCGAGATCCAGCGCCTCGTCATCAGCCGCTTTGTTCTCAAGTGAGCGCGCCGCTGATGGCTAGAGAACTGGTACAGGGGCTGGCGGACGGCAACCGGCGCGCGTTGGCGCGCGCCATCACCGTGGTCGAGAACGAGCACGCTGGTGCCGAAGAGCTGCTTCGGTGGGCCTATGGCAACATCGGCAACGCACACCGTCTGGGCCTGACCGGACCACCCGGTGCCGGCAAGAGCACGTTGGTGGCCGGTCTGATCAAAGCCATCCGGCAGCGGGGACAGACCGTCGCTGTGGTGGCCGTCGACCCGAGCAGCCCCTTCAGCGGGGGAGCGCTCTTGGGTGACCGCGTGCGCATGCAGCGGGTGGCTCTCGATCCGGGCGTCTTCATCCGCTCGATGGCCAGCCGCGGCTCGCTGGGCGGGCTCTGCCGCAGGGCAGTCGAGGTCTGCGATCTGGCCGATGCTGCCGGCTTCGACTGGGTGCTGGTCGAGACCGTCGGCGTAGGACAAACCGAAGTCGAGGTGGCCAGCGCGGCCGACACGACACTGCTGATCCTTTCTCCCGAAGCCGGCGACGGAGTGCAGGCACTGAAAGCCGGATTGATGGAGATCGCCGACATCTACGTGATCAACAAGGCCGACCGGCCCGGCGCGGACAAGATGCGGGCCGCGGTGTCTGCGATGCAAGAGCTTGTTCCCGGCCGCCCTACAAGGCCCGTATTGACCAGCGAAGCGGTCTCGGGCAAGGGCATCCCCGAGCTGCTGGACGCCGTGGTTGCGCGGGCCGACGCACTGCGCGCTTCGGGCGAGCTGGTGTCCAAGCGTCAGGCCAGGTTGGCCGACCGGCTGCGCAATGCCATCCGCGACGGACTCGAGGAGCGGCTGTTCGGCACGGGTGGGCTGTTCGATCTCGACGGTCTGCTCGCGCAAGTGCAGGCGGGCCGGTCACCGCATGATGTCGTGGCCTCGGCCATCGCGGGTGTGCTGCCGGAGGGTTCTGGTGAGTGAATCGATCCTACTAGTCGATGACCAAAAAGAGGTCTTGGGCTATGTCTCGAAGATCCTGAAGAAGGCGGGCTTCGAGGTGCTGTGTGAACAGACCGCCGAGGCGGGCCTGGCGGTGTTCAAGAAGAACGCCGAGCAGCTCTCGCTGGCCATTCTCGACCTCGACCTCGGCAAGGGCCGCGACGACGGGTTGTTGCTGCTGCAGCAGATGAAGGCCTTCGCTGCCCACGTGCCGATCATCATCCTCAGTGGCAAGGGCACAATCAGCAGCGCCACCAGTGCACTGAAGATGGGGGCCGAAGACTTCCTCGAGAAAGACGCCTACATCGAAGAACATCTCAGGGTCAGCGTCGAGAAGGTGCGCGCCCTGCTGAAAATCGTCAACGAAAACCGGCGCCTCAAGCAAGAGAACCAGGGTCTCAACAAGGACCTCGACTACTTCGCCAAGGTGCTCGAGAGTCGTTACCGCATCGTCAGCGACCATCCGCTGATGCACAAGGCCGTGGAGAAGTGCCGCCGGCTGGCGAACATCCCGCGTCCCGTCTTGATTCGGGGTGAGCGTGGCGTCGGCAAAGAACTGATCGCTGGTACCATCCACTACTCGAGCCGCCGGGCCCGCAAACCCTTCGTCGTCGTCAACTGTGCGGCTTTCCATGGCGAGTTGCTCGAGAGCGAGCTCTTCGGCCATGAGAAGGGTGCGTTTACGGGAGCGGTCTCCCGCAAGATCGGGCGTTTCGAGCAGGCCAACGGCGGAACGCTGTTCCTCGACGAGATCGGCAACATGGCGCTCGACTTCCAAGAGAAGATCTTGCGGGTGCTCGAATACCCGAGGTTTGAACGGGTCCAGGGCACCGAGTCGATCGAAGTCGACGTGCGGGTGCTCGCCGCCACCAACGCAAGCCTCGAGAAGATGATGGCCGAGGGTCGATTCCGGGAAGATCTCTACGACCGGTTGAGCTTCGAAACCGTCAATGTGCCGCCTGTGCGCGAGCGCCTTGAGGACATCCCGCTGCTGGTCGAGCACTTCTCGGCGCGCATGCGAGCGGAGGTTCCCGAGATCGAAGACAAGACCTGGTCGCCCGGCGCCCTGAGTCAGCTCGGCCGCTACCACTGGCCAGGCAACGTGCGGCAGCTGAAGAACGTGGTCGAGCGCACGCTCTATTCAGCACCCGATGCGACCATCACCGCAGCGGACCTGCCGGAGATCCTGTCGAGTGTCGAAAAGGCCGCGACAACCTTTCCCGACCAGGTGGCACGTTTTGAGCGCCAGCTGTTGCTGCGGGCGCTGCATGCCACCGCCAACAACCAGAAGAAGGCCGCGGAGAAGCTCGGCCTGAGCTACGACCAGTTCCGGCACTACTATAAGAAGTACGACTTGAAGTCCGCGCGCAGCTAGGAAATCCGCTTTTTTGAAATCCACTCCCCAGACAAGACAGGCCCATGGCTGAGCAGAAACTGGCCGCCGCAGACACCGACGCCGCCACACGCAAGATCGCGAGACTGATCGCCAACATCGAGCGGGCGATCCACGGCAAGCGCGAGGCCATCCAGCAGATCCTGGTCGGGCTGCTGGCTTGCGGCCACGTGCTGATCGAAGACGTACCCGGCGTTGGCAAGACCACGCTGGCGCGCGCGCTTGCACGCTCGGTCGCTTGCGGCTTCTGTCGCATCCAGTTCACTCCTGATCTGCTGCCAAGCGACGTGCTGGGGGTCTCGGTGTACGACCAGAAGACGTCGGCGTTCGTCTTCCACAAGGGACCGCTGTTCGCGAACATCGTGCTGGCCGACGAGATCAACCGTACCGCTCCGAGAACCCAGTCAGCGCTGCTCGAGGCGATGAACTCCTTCCAGGTCTCGATCGACGGCACGACCCATGTACTGCCGCAGCCTTTCATGGTGTTGGCCACTGACAACCCGATCGAATACGCCGGCACCTACCCACTCCCCGAAGCACAGCTGGATCGCTTTCTGCTGCGCATCAAGATCGGCTACCCCGACCGCGGCAGTGAGCTGAAAATGCTGAAGGGCCACCAGCTGGCCCATCCCATCGACAACCTCAAGCCGGTGGTCACGGCCCGCCAGGTCCTCGAGATGCAGGCAGCGGTGCACAGAGTTGCGATCAGTGACGCCCTGTGCGGATACATCCTCGACGTCGCCCGCCGCACCCGCGAGCACAAAGACCTGTTGCTCGGTGTTTCACCACGCGGAGTCAAGATGCTGGCGCGAGCGGCCCAGGCCCGGGCGTTTGTCCTCGGGCGTGCATTTGTGTTGCCGGATGATGTCAAGGCCCTGGCTCCGACTGTGCTCGCCCATCGCATGGTTGCCCGTCACCGCGACATCGGCGGGCATCGCGGCGCAGAGAGCATTCTGGCCGAAGTCCTCGACGCGGTGGAGGTTCCTCTGTAGGAGCCGCCGCGTCTGTTTCGCGGAGAGAGCGTGTCCCCAAGCAACGGCAAACGGCGCCTGCGTCGCCTCGGGCAGGTCCTGCTTCAAGGGCTGACTCCCGACCTGTTGGTGTGCGGGGGTCTCGTCTGCGGCCTGGGCTTTCTCGCCTGGACCGCATCCCGCGCCCACGGAAACATCGCGCTGTTGCTATGCCTGACCCTGTGGGCCTTGATGGGGACGAGTATCCTGCTCGGCAAACGGGTGTTGCAGAGACTGACGCTGCAACGGACCTGTCCCGAGTTCACCTTCGCGGGCGAGGCGCTCACCGTTACCCTGAGCCTGCACAATCCGGGGCGGATTCCGCTGCTCGGGCTGCAGCTAGCGGAGGCGTTGCGTCCGCGCCGCGGGGCGGGTGGGGGTCGCCACGTGCGGGCCGCTCCGCTGTTTGCTCTGGCGGTGGACGCACGGAGCACTCTCCGGGCCCGCTACCAGCTGCTGGTGCGACGGCGAGGGGTCTACCGCTTCGGCCCCACGCGAGTACAGAGCCGCTTCCCCTTCGGCCTCTGGAACCACAGCCTCTTGCACCAACTGCCTGGCCAGCTGCTTGTCTACCCCCGACTCGGGCAGATCTCCAGCGAGCTCTTCGAAGAGCTCGAACGCTCTCAGCTCCTGCTGCAGCAGTACCGAGCCTGCCGGGCCGAGTATGACTTCAGGGGCCTGCGGGAGTACCGCTTCGGAGATCACCCGAAATGGATCCACTGGCGCTCGAGCGCCCGCCGCGGCCAGCTGGTGGTCAAGGAGTTCGAAGAGCCCGTCACCCATCGCGTTCTGCTGCTGATCGACACCTGCCCACGCCGCGTGCGCCGAGAGCAGCGCGGACGCATACCCGATTTTGAGCTCGCCGTCAGCTTCGCGGCCACCGCAGCCCGCGCGATGCTTGCCCGCGGCTGCGAGCTGCGCGCGCTCGCGACTGGGACGCCCCCCTGGCGGGTGCAGGTCAGCCGCCGTAGCCGCAACCTGGCCGAGCTGCTCGGGGGCCTCGCGAAGCTACAACCTTCGCCGAAGGCGAGCCTTGCCGAGCTGCGTGGCCAGCTGCTACCCGAAGACCTGCGCGGCAGCTTCGTGCTGGTGCTGGGACTGGGAAGCCTGCGGGAAAGCCGGCTGCGACACTGGCTCGCAGGGCCCGACCATGTGTTGCGGATCCTCAAGGTCGGCGACCCCGAGTTCCAGCGCCTGTTCCGACGCGCCCGCATCGACACACAGCAGGCGTGGGAAGCAGGCACTGATGTGGAAGAAAACTCCGCGCACAGCCCTCAGGAGATGCCCCAGTGACGCGGCGCTTCGAGCTGTACGGCAGCCTGCGCATCGCCCTGTACCTGCTGGTCGCCAGTGGAGCCCTGGCCGTCAGCTGGGTCGAGGGCCGGCCGGTGTGGCTGGCGCTGGTGGTGCTGGCGGCGCTGTGTGCGCGTTGGACTGTCGACCGGGGCACGATGCGGCCGATGCACCCGAATGTCGGCTCGGTGCTCGCGCTGTTGCTGGTCCTGTACTTCTGCTATGCCGCGCTCGGCTCGGTGCAGGCGGGCAAGAGCCGGGAAGCGGTTTTGCAGCTGGCCCGGCTGTTCTGTGGCGTACAGGTGATCTTGTTCTTCAGCCCCTTCCGCCCCTCGATGACCTGGATCTACTTCGGCTGCAACCTCTTGGTGCTGCTGCTCTCCGGCTTGCTGCTTCCCGGTCCAAGCCTGTTGGCCCGCATGCTGGCTTTCTATTTCTGCCTGGCCCAGGCGCTGCTGCTGCACGGCCTGCTCCGCTCTGAGGGGGCGGTCCACGCCGCCCGCCAGCAGCAGCTCGGACGCCATGCCGGGGAGTCACAGCCCCGCCAGTGGCTGTCCGGCGCTCTCCTCGCGCGCGCGCTGTTGCTCTCGCTCAGCGGGGCCGTCGTCTGCCTGCTGTGCGGCCTGCTGCTGTTCTTCGTCTGGCCACGCTTCGCCGACAACGATCCACGGGGGCGCGCTGTGGACTCTGACCAGCGCCCAGACGGCGAGCGCGACACTCCCACAGAAGGTCTCGCCGAGGCATTGGCGGGCCTGCCGCGGACCGTGGGCTTCAGTCCCGAGCTCAGCCTCGAAAACCTCGGCCCGCTGCGGCCCGACGCCAGCCAGGCACTCAAGGTCGTGGCTGATGGGCCGCTGCGCCAGCTCGCCTCCCCCAGCGGCTACCTCTATCTGCGTGGCCTGGCTTACGCGGTGTACAGCGACAACCGCTGGCAGCCCGTGACGAAGCGTGGATTGCGGCTGAGGTCACCGGAGCGACAGTTCATTGAGCTGCCTGGGGACGCGCCCCACTTCCTCGTTCCGGCCGGGCGACCGAAGCAGCTCGCCCTGCACCTCGAGCCGCTCAGTCCCATGGGCAGAGTGCTGTTCGCCAGCGCTCCGGTGCGGCGCGTCCGTCCTCCCGAGCGAGCGGATGATCGCCTGATGGTCGATGCAGAAGGCATGCTGCAGGCAGGTGTGGACCTCGAGCCCGGTGACCCTTGGTGCAGCTACTCGGTCCACAGCTATACACCGGTCTGGCCGGAGGACCTGGGCCCTCAAGCCCAGGCGATGCTACCCGACAGCGCGCGACGCTACGTGGAGTGGACCAGCCGGCGTGCCCCCGAGATCATGGCGATGGCCGCGGAGCTGACCCGAGACCTGGACAACGACGCCGCCAAGGCGCTGGCGATCCGCGACCATCTGCGAAGCTCCGGCCGCTACCGCTACACCCGCTTCCTGAACACGCTCCAGCACGGCAGCGCAAGGGTCGCAGACTTTCTGTTCGCCGAGGATCCCAAGCAACGAGCCGGACATTGTGGCTACTTTGCGACCGCGATGGTCCTGCTCGCCCGCGCAGCCGGATTGCCCGCACGGGTGGCCATCGGCTTCGCCAGCCCCACAAGCGACGAGGGCAGCGAGTTGGTGGTGCTCAACGCACAGGCCCATGCCTGGGCCGAGCTCTATTTCGCGCAGGCGGGCTGGGTTGTGTTCGAGGCGACCCCCGCCGGAGAGCCTGAGACCGATCTCTCCGCGGCGCCCATGCCTGGCGATGAGGGCACCCTCGCTCGAGACGCACCCGCGCTGGAAGCAGAGTCGAACGCCGTTGCCGTGGAACCCGCGTCGGAGACCGGCGCAGAGCCGGAGGAAGCCGAAGGTTGGCAGTACCTGACAGCTTTCGATGGCGGGGCGCAACGCCGCCTGTTCTCGCGTCTGGGGACACGCGCGGCCCCCTGGAGTCTACCCGCGCTGGTGCTCGCTCTGCTCGGAGGCCTGCTTTGGTGGCTTTGGAAGGCGAGGAAGCCACGGGAAGCCACGCTGGGACGGCACGCCGATCTACCTGCGCGCAGCCGCAATGTGGTCAGATTCTACGGCCGGCTCCTGCAGATTCTGGCCTCTCATGGCTTCCGCCGCGCCCCTGGCGAGACGCCGCGCGAGCTGGCCGACCGGGTGCTGCGCGAGGGCGGATCGGCATTCAGGGCCGTGCGCCTGGTGACAACAGGCTTCGAGCGCGTGCGCTATGGCGACCAGACCCTGAGCCGAGAAGAGCTGGCGGAGCTCAAGTCGGCACTCCGAAGGGTCCCGACTCCTGAATAGCCCAGGACCTTCAGGCTTTGGCCGCCTCCAGCAGCGCCAGCTTGTAGCTGTCGCAACAGATGTTCTTGAACGAGAACTGCACGCGCGGGAAATCCTGCAGCTCAAGGACCGTGATCAGGCTCTCAGGCGCGCCGTGTTCTTCGCAGGTGACCTTTCCGAAACGGCGGCTGAGCTCATACTGAATGCGGGGGCCTTCTTTCTTCAGCTCGGCCTGCTCTTCTGGCGAGAGCTGACGCGTACCCGTGTCGACCTCAAACTTGAACTCCACGCTGCATCTCCTCGATGGGGGAGCACTGGTGTGGCTCCCAGCCCGTGCATTGCTCAGCATCCTGCGATGTCGGGATATCCTAGCAAACTTCCGAAAATCCCACCTCACCTTCCTGTTCTTCCTACATTCCTGTGACACACGACCGAGACGAAGAGGCTACGCTTCGTTGTTGCCTCGTACTCGTCCCATTTTTGTGCCAAGGCAAAACCATACCAACGACATCAAATACTGACGCGATCGCTTCGAACCATACAGTCAAAGTTGGCGGGCCGAGATGAACTCCCTTCCTGAGGACCCATCCATGAAACAGATCAGCTCTGCGGTTATTGTGGCAGTGACACTGTTGCTGAGCTCGAGTGCCTTCGCACAGGACCTGAGCTTTCAGGAAAACGAGCCCGTGAAGATCACGGTCGGTTCGATTCCTGCGGGCTACACGACCTACTGGGTCAGCGACATCGACGGCTACCTCGCCCAGGGCAACTCCCTGCAACAGGTGCTTTCGGTGGGCACGCACAAAGTCTCGGCCTACATCTACCGGAACACGGACAGCTCGCTGGTCTGGAATGGCTCCATCGGTGTGCAGGTTCTGGCTGCAGCAGCGACCGCGCCCGTCGTCACGAGTGCGCCCTCCAGCGCGAGCAACACCTATGCACCCGCCGAGTTCGAGGCCGTCGACGAGTTGATCCTCGGCTGTCCCGACACCTACATGGTGAACGATCTCTATCCGCAGTTCCTCGACGCATTGCGCGGCGTGGTCGAGACCACGATCTACGTCGACAACAGCTATACGCGCAACGATCTCGAAGACCTGTTCTGGCAGACCGGGGTCTCGAACGCCGACTACCAGATCAAACAAGCTCCCATCGACACGATCTGGATGCGTGACTACGGTCCCTTGTTCGTCAAAGACCAGGGCGGACTGGAAGTCGTCGACATCCAGTACTACCCAGGACGCGACAACGACGACGCCTTTCCCCGCCGTTTCGCCCAGGAACGGGGGATGCGCGTGCGTGATCTGCCGCTGGCCTGGGAGGGAGGCAACTACACCTCCGACGGCCGCGGCGGCATCTACGCCACCGAGATTCTGTACGACTACAACAACTACAGCACCTCGAGCATCGACCAGGCAGTCACCGACGACTTCGAAGCCGACGAGCTGCACATCTTCGAACCGATGCTCGACGATGGCGGCACCGGCCACCTCGACATGTTCTTCTCGATGACCGGGCCCTACAGTGTGTTGATCAACACGTTCCCCAGCTGGCATCAGAACTACAACCGGATGGAGCGCCACGCCTCCCGCCTGCGGCAGATGGGCTTCAGCGTCACCCGCTTGGAGTTGGCTGATACGCGCTATTCCTCGCACTCCAACGCCCTGTTTGTCAACGGCATCGCCCTGGTGCCGACCTACAACAACTCGAGCACTGACGCCGCCGCGCTGCAGGCGTACCGCAACGCGGGCTTTACGGCGGTAGGCATCGACTGCCGCCGCATCATCCAGTGGGCCGGCGCGATCCACTGCATCACGATCACCGTGCCCCGATGAACCGGCAGCTCCTTGTGGCAGCCGTCGTCGTTCTGCTCGCTCTGGGCGGCGTCGGCCTATTGCTGCTTCCGGAGCAGGACGACCCCACGGGAAGCGCGGGGAATGACGGCCGAACCGGGTCCTCTGCGGAGGACCGGGCGGCCGGGCTCGATCTTCCTCCCGAAGTTCTGGCCGCACTGCAAGGCATCCAGCCACCAGCTCCGAACGTCGACGGTCCGTTGCCCTTCGACCCGGCCATCGCCGCCCTTGGCGGTTCGCCGGTCGAGGCCGATGCTGAAGGGCGGGCGCCGAACGCCGGAGGGGCTCCCGTGGATGCTGGCATGGACCTCGATGCGGAGGACGGTGAGGAGTTCATCGTCGACGCTGCAGAGCTGCACCGCCGTGAGAAGTGGCTGGAACGCCAGAATCGCCGCGATGATCTGCGGGCCGAGGTGCTCGAGAACGAGCTTGGTGTGGCACCCCTGGTTGCCGCTGAGGCCCGCGCAATCATGAGCGATGCGCTCGCCGCCAAGACCGCCCTGTACGGCGAGCAGGGAGATGCGGGTGCGGCCGTGCTCGGGCCTCAGCTCGCCGAGATCCGCCTGCTGTTGGCAGATCGTTTGGGCGCGCTGCTGGGACCCCAGACCTACCAGAGCTACCAACAGCTCGACGAGAGCGGGCACTTCGTGCTGCCCGACGAAGTCAAGAAACCCGACCCACAGTAGTCTAGTCACCACACCGGGCTCAGCTGCCTGCGAACAGCGCTCCAAATGCGCACCGTGGTTGACATGCCACGGCCGCGCTTCGACCATGGGGCAAAAGAGGAGATGCCATGCGGATCGTTCTGGCCGGCGTGCTGATGCTTGTGGCGGGATGTTGCAGCCCAGCCGATCGAGACTGGCAGATCGCGGAGCTGCGGGCAGACCGCATCCACACCTGCTCGATGGACTCCGACACCTTCCAGGTGGTCTGGGGTGCGCCGGACTCCATCGACATCGACCGCCGCCGCTCGAGTCTGGCCCGCGGCAGCTCGCGGGAGCGCTATGGGGAAGAGGAGTATGTGGTCTGGACCTACGTCGAGCACGACGCGCGCTTGACCTTCAAAGAAGGCGTGCTGCACAAACTCGAGCCCGTGAGCTCTGGAACCCGGTAGCGCCCGCTCAGAAGCCCTCGGGACGCCAGTCCCAGTCGAAGGGCCCCTCGTGGATCAGCGCGCCCTCATCCACCGCGCGCTGCACCAACCGCAGCAGGGACGCGTAGATCGTGTCGAAGCCATCGTGCACGTCATTGGCCCACTTGGCGACTTCCGCGACCTGGCCGGAGCGGGTGGTCAACGCCAGGGTCGGGCGTGCTTCGTCGGGCATCCCCATGTGCTCGGGGATCTCGATGTTGGCAACAGGTTGATCGACCAAGACCAGACGCTCGACAACGGCCACAATCTCGGGCTCGAGCTGCAACTCGAAGCGCTTCTCAACCTGCCCCGTTGCAACCTTCTGCACGATCAACAGCCCATCGGCGCGTAGCCACAAGTTCTGCCCTCCGAAAAGGCCCTGCACATCGCGCAGGCTCAGGCTCAGGAGCGAGTCGGGACCCGCCTGCTCAGCGGCCACCGGGCTGCTCGCACAGCTGAGAAGGCAGAGTATCGGAAGCAGACAGACGAGCAGCAGCCAAGCGCGCATGGGAAACCTCCCCGGGTCGTGTTGAGAGTTGGACGTCGGAATCCCGACAAGGTTCCGAGATTTCCTAGCCCGGGCAAGCCAAACGCCGGGCTCCGGAGCTCCTGACATAGACAGGGGGCTTCGCTGCGGAGACTTCCGGCAGGTTTGGTCCATGCCTTCGAACTGCTGAGAACCGCCTGTAGCGTCGGTCTATGCAGCCTGCGGCAAAGATACTGATTTTTCCGAGGTAGGGGCGGGGTTTATCCCCGCCCGAGCGAACGGGCGGGGATAAACCCCGCACCCTACAAGGGCCCAAAAAGCCCTTCTTCGAATTACGCCGCAGGCTGCTATGACCGACGAGATGATCGATCCGTATGGCCAACCCAGAATCTCTGGCTACGGCCTCCGCCAGAGCGCCTTCCGGCGCTCACAGAGCGCCGCTACAGAAGACGGCTAGCATCGAACCCGTGTCTGGAGCTCTGGAGTCCGAGTCCGAGTCCGAGTCCGAGTCCGAGTCCGAGTCCGATCCCGATCCCGATCCCGAACCCGAACCGGATCCCGATCCCGATCCCTGAGCTCCTGGGTCCGACCCGGGTACATAGGTGACACTTTTTACCAGACCCACCTCGCACCGCAGTCGCCGCCGGGCAGCAGCCCCCGATGGGTGAGCGACTTGTCTCCGGTTGCCATGGTTTCCGCCGGGGTGCCACACCTGGAGATCGATCATGGCTGCTTCATTGCGAGCGCCAACTTGCCGCTGTTCGTTTCGGCGAACTGCCCGGCGGTTGGCCAGCCGTTGCTCAACGACCATCACCACTCCCGAGTTCGTGCCCTGCACTGAAGAGCGGACGTGGCGACATCCTCGGCCTCGCCAGACCGAAACCTCGATCCCTGAACGAATCCAACCTACTCAAGACCGGGTTTTTGTCCCCACGTAGAGGATCTACGGAATACGCGAAGCGACGGCGGCAGACGTTCTGCGCCTTTGCGCCTTTGCGTTGAATTCCCCAAGGGAACACCCGATCCGAACGAGTGCGCTCGCACCTCTTCGGACGGAGACCAAAGCCCGCTACTCAGCGATCCCATCGAGAGCCAACAACAAGTCGTTGAGCGACGGGCGGTCGGAGAGGTTCTTGCCGATGTACGCGTAGCGCACCACGCCAGAGCTGTCGAGGATGAACGAGCTCGGCTTGGCCAGTTCCCCTTCGAGGCGCGCGCTGCGCACGAAGGTGAAGTCGAGGTCGAGCAAGACAGGGAAGGGCAACACGAAGTCCGGTCCCAGGTCGGAGACCGCGTCCAGGAATTGCGGCACCGAGCGAGCCTCGCCCGGGTAGACCAGCAGCACCTGCGTGTCTCGGCTGCTGAACTCTTCGATCGAGCGCGCCAGTGCCCGGGTCTGCACGGAACAGTTCAGGCAGATCTGGCCCGAGAAGCCGCGCAGCACGACCAGGACCACTCTCTTGCTGCCTTGGTACGAAGCCAGATCGAGCACACTCCCATCCGAGGACAAGAAGCGGTTCACGGGCAAGCGGCGCCCCAGCCAGGACATCGACAACTCACTGGCTGGCAACGTCGCTGGTTCGGCACTCACCATGCGCTCTTCGAGAGTCTCTGCCAGCTTCAGCTCTCCTGAAGACCATTCCGGGGCCGGCTCGGGCTCCGGCTCGTCGGGCAGCTGCAGGCGCGTCGGCAGCACACTGGGTGCGGGCGCGTTGACGGACTCGAGCCGCCACTGCATCTCCTCAACCAGGGTAGCCAGCGCTTGAAGCCGCCCGTCGGTCAGCTGCAGCAGGTCGTTCTGCTGTTCGAGTCGGTTGCGCAGATCTCGCTGCAACTTCGCACTGGCAACATCTTGCTGCACGCCGGCACACCCGGCCAGCCACGAGAGCGTGAGCCCCCAGAGAATCCATCGCCGCATCATCTTGCTCCTGAGCCCTATCAAGTTACGGTATTGTGACTTGAGCACAGAAGAACGTCAAATCCGGGTGGCCGGGCACCGCAGGGAACGCGGCTCCTTCCCCGGGGCAACAAGAATGCGCAAACGCTGTTCAGCGACTACAATAGAAGTGCTGATCCCAGCGAGGGAGTCTCCACCTTGAAAACCGCCAGTGACCGCACACTGATGCGTATCCGTGGCCTCGCCATTGGTCTGGTGTCCAACAACCAGGACGATGAAGGACAGGGTCGCGTCAAGCTGTTGTTGCCCTGGTTGGGCGATGGCGTCGAGAGCAACTGGGCTCGGGTCATCCAGCCGATGGCGGGCAAAGGTCGGGGCTTCTGGTTTCTTCCGGAAGTCGGCGATGAGTGCCTGGTCGGTTTCGAACACGGTGACGTGACCCGGCCCTTCGTGCTCGGCGTTCTCTGGAACGATAAGGACAAGCCGCCCTCGCTCTACGATGTGTTCTGTCCGCAGTGCGTCGATGATCCTGCCCACGCAGATACGCACACCGGCGCGTTCAACGCCGATGGCAAGAACGACAAGAAGTACATCCGCTCGCGGTCCGGGCACATGATCGTCTTCGACGACAACAGCGGCCTGACCGTATCGGACAAGACGGGAAAGCACCGCTTTGACCTGATCACAGAGGAAAAGAAGGTCAAGATCAGCAACGCGGACGGCAACAATCTGCTCAATTGCCCCGCGGGGAGCATGAGCTTGTCGGCCAAGGAGGTCGTCGTTCAGGTGCTCGGAGACGCCACCCTGGGCTCTCACAACGTAGTGGTGATCAAGTCGGGCGGAACCACGACCTTCGACGCGCGCGCCAACCTTGAGATGAAGGCGGGCGGTGTGGTCGGGGTCAAGGCCGGGGCCGCGTTGAACGTGCAAGGCTCGAAGGGCGAAGTGACCGGCGCGGGCAGCTTCGGCTGCGAAGCGGGGGGGGTGGCGAACATCTATGCTGGGGGCGTCTGCAACCTGGTGGGAGCGCCTGTGGGGCTGCAGATGCCGGGGGTGCCCGTGGTGATTCCTCCGTCGACGCTGGACGCGATCCTGCAGACTCTGGGGGCCGCGCTGGGGGGGGCTGGTCTGGCCGGTGCGGCGCCGATGATGGGCATGGAGGCTGCCGGAGGGAAGGGGAAGAAGACCGCCGACCAGGTGATGAAGGGTATGGGGGCGACCACGGGTACGGCAGTCGGCAAGCAGTCGAAGGACGCCTCGAGACAGCTGCTCAAGGGTGCCGGAGGAAAGAAAAAGAAGCAGGCCGGAGGCAGTCCGTCCGGCGGCGCTCCCTCCGGCGGCGCTCCCTCCGGCGGCGCGCCCTCCGGCGGCGCTCCCTCCGGCGGCGCGCCCTCCGGCGGCGCTCCCTCCGGCGGCGCTCCTTCTGGCGGCGCTCCCTCCGGCGGCGCTCCCTCCGGCGGCGCGCCCTCTGGCGGCGCGCCCTCTGGCGGCGCTCCTTCCGGCGGCGCTCCTTCCGGCGGCGCGCCCTCCGGCGGCGCGCCCTCCGGCGGTGCGCCCTCCGGCGGTGCTCCCTCCGGCGGTGCTCCCTCCGGCGGCGCTCCTTCTGGCGGTGCTCCCTCCGGCGGTGCGGCGGCCGGCACGGCCGGTGCCGCGGGTGCGGCCGGTGCCGCGGGTGCCGATGGCGGCGCAGGCGCGGCCAAAGACGGCGCTCCCTCCGCGGACACTCCGCCCACCAGCGGGACGCCCGGCAAGGCCGAAGCGATCGTCGAGGTCGGACGGCGGGGACGCGGCTTCGTTTCACGCGGGGCCCGCTACCCAGGACGCATCCATGCCGCGCAGGACATCCCGGGCCCACGCGGGACCCCGGTGTATGCGGCGCTCGATGGCCAGGTGATCTTCTCAGGCTTGAAGACCGGCTACGGCAACCTCGTGATCATCAAACACGCCAGCGCCAGCGTCACCACCGCCTACGCCCACCTCGACAGCCGCAGCGTCGAGAACGGCGCCCAGGTGCGCGGCGGGCAACAGATCGGTGCCATGGGCAACACCAAACAGGGCCCCAGTGGATCGGCGGGCCGTGTGCGCCCTGGAATGGGCGTGCATCTGCACTTCAGCATCCAACGTCTGCCGAGCAACATTCCCGAAGCACAGATCGGTCGTCGTTATGGCTCGGGGTATGAAGAGCGCACGGATCTGCGCGTCGAGCCAGCGGTCTGGCTGCAGCAGCAGGGCATCCAGATCGCCAAGCGCAGCTCCTGACACGGCCCTCAGGCGGCTACTTCCCCTTGAACTGGGCCTCACGCCGCTGCACAAAGGACATCATGCCCTCCATCGCATCCTCGCTGGCCATCAGCGCATGGGTACGCGCGTGGAAGTCGGCGACCACCTCTTCCTTCCCGCCCCGTAACGCCAAGCGCGCACTCTGCAGACTTGCCTGTACCGCCAGCGGCGCGCAGGCCGCGACTTTGCTCGCAAGCTGCAAGGCGCGCTCCAGCTGCGTCCCCGCCGGAACCACCTCTTGCACCAGGCCGATACGCAGCGCCTCCTGCGCCGAAAACTCTTCACCCGTCAGCAGATAGCGCATCGCGTTTCCCCAGCCGCTCACGGCCGGAAAGCGCAGGGTCGCTCCGCCGAAGGGCATGATGCCGCGTTGGACTTCCATCTGCGCAAAGCGGGTGTTGTCGGCGGCGACCCGGATGTCCGCCGCCAGGCACAGCTCGACGCCAATCGTAAGACACCAGCCCTGGACGGCGATCACGAGCGGCTTGCTGCGTATCCGCCCACGCAAGCCCAGCGGGTCCACGCACTCCGATGGCAGAATCTCCTCGCCCCGGGCCATGGCGGGACCGACCTCAGCCAGATCCAGGCCCGAGGTGAAGTGGTCCCCCTCGGCGTAGAGGACCGCGCACCAGAGCGCGTCGTTGTCCTCATAGGCAGTGAACGCCTCGGCCAACTCGCGTAGCAGCTGCAGGTTGAATGCGTTGCGCTTCTGCGGGCGTTGGATAGCCATCAGAAAAACATGGTCGCGGATCTCGGTCGAGAAACTGGCTTCGGACATAACAGGGCTCCTGCAAGTGAAAGGAACGAGTCTACCACCCGGAGCCGAAAATCACCTGGCGCCGAAGCCGCTCCACCGAACTCCAGACAGTCGTCAGGTTTTTTCCTGGCGCAACCACTCCGACGCGGGTTTGCTTGCCTGGGCCGCAACCCCGAGTCACTGGAGGATTCAGCATGGACCTCGGCGCTTTCTCAATCAGTCTGGCCGTCAAAGACCTGCAGATCAGCCTTGCCTTTTACAAGAAGTTGGGCTTCGAGCCCACGCAGGGCGGCGAGAATTGGCAGATCCTTCACAATGGGGAGCGGGTCATCGGCCTGTTCCAGGGCATGTTCGAACAGAACATCATGACCTTCAATCCCGGCTGGAATCAGCACGGCAAGCCGACCGAGAGCTTCACCGACATCCGCCAGATCGAGAAACAACTGCGCGCAGACGGCCTGGAGCCCAGTGGCTCGAACACCGCCGAGAAAGAGGCGGGACCGGCCCACTTCATGCTGCAGGACCCAGACGGCAACACCATCCTGGTCGACCAGCACCGCTGATTCTCAGTCGTCAGATTCGCCCCAGGTCGGTGGCAGGCTGGTTCCCCACTGGCCGCCCCCACCGTATCCCTGCTTCTTCCGCGGTGTGGGAGCCGGGGCCTTCTTGATGGGAGGCTTCGGCTTGGATTCCTTCGCCAACCGATCGGTCTCGATCTTCTTGGTGCCGGGGAAAGCATCGGAACCTGCCGGATCTCCGCCCCACGCCATGCCACTGCTGGTTCCAGGGCTGACGGTGGGCCAGCCATGGCCGGATTGCTCGTCTTCGGGCCCTTCGCTCTGCTTGCGAGCCGCAGGCGAAGCCGCCGCCGGCCTCTCCAGGACACGCTTGGGAGTAGGAATGCGCGTCGGGGAACGCTTGCTGCGCAGAGGCTTCATGCGCACACGCCCCTCTTCGCCCCTGCGCCGTGTCCGCCGGCTGCCCACTTTGGGGTGCGCATCGGGCGCATAGGGCGTCAAATTCTTCAGGTCGATGGTCGCGAAGATCTGCCAGGCCTGGGCAACGCTGGTGAGGCCCTGGTGCGGATCGGTCAGTTTCAAGATCGCCCGCGCCAGCTCGACGGGAACGTTCGGGTGCATTCCCAGACCGAGCGACACATCGAGATTCGCTTCGCCCGTCAGCATGTAGTAGAAGAGCCGACCGCAAGAAAAGAGGTCTTCTTCGATAGCTGCCGGACAGCCCAACCGGCGGTGCGGCGAGAGAAAATGCAACGGCTCCGGGCACCCGTTCTCGGGCCGACGCTGGACATGGTTGAGGAACGCAGCCATGTCCAGCTCGCGCACGATCTCCCCCACACTGAAGTCGGTGAGGACGAGCTTGCCCTTCTTGTCGATGAGAAGGTTGTTCGGCGTCAGCAGCCCGTGCGCGAAGCCCTTCTTCTCCACAAAGCTGAGGATCTTGAGCAGCACCATGAGCGTCTGCGTGGCCGTGGCGGCCGGCAGACGTTTCTTCTTCTTGATGATCGTATAAAGACTGCGACTGATGAACGGGAAGGCGACCATGGAGCCGCCCGTGTGCTTGTCCCGCCCGGCTCCCGCACAGTCGAGGATCTGCGGATGCCCCATGCGCAGCTGGTGGTGGTACGCACCCTTGATCGCCGAAGCCACCTGCTTCCAGCGCGGGAACTTCAGCACAAACCAACGCTTCTCTTGATGCCGGTATGCAGACCACGCCTTCCCCAGGCAACCCGTGCCGAGGGGGGACTGCACATGAAAGCCGGCGACGACACGACCCTGCAACGTAACCTCTGACTACGCTGTGGCAGCGCGGTAAATGAGCCTGACCCAGCCAGGTCAGGTGCGCAGACTTCAGGGGAAGAGGCGCCCCATACCGCGGCGGCACTCGCTTTGCAGTCTTCCCGCAGTCTTCATGGAGTCTAGCGCATCCCGAGGCCCTCGGCAACCACCGTGGGACGTTGACGGAAACCCCGCCATCCGCTAGCTTCCTCTTCCATGTTTCCACGCTATGGAAGGGCTCCGTGTGCCTGATCTGGACTTCAACACTCTGATCTCCGCCCTGGACGCGCCCGACGACGAGCTGATCGAGACGATCCCCTGGCTCGAAGAAAGTGCGCGGGATCCCAGGAGTTTCTTCAAGACTCTGGCTGAGTACCAGCGTGCTGTCTCCTCCAACCGGCCGAAGAGCCGGGTCTTCGAAGGCTACTCCTTCTACCATGACATGGTGCTACGCCACCTGCGCGGCCCCGCTGTGGCACTGCAGAGCTATCATGCGGGTAGCTGGATCGCGATGGGCTACCCCGAGTTGCATGCCCGTGCCCTGGGCATGGCGCAACACTGGCGGGATGCGGGGGTCGCCGCAGGTGCCTGCGTATGCATCGTGCTTCCAACCGGAGCCGATTTCCTGGTCTGCCTGCTCAGCGCGCTGCAACTCGGCTGCGTGCTCAGCTACCTCGAACCGACGGGAACTGCCTGGGTCCGGAAGCGCCTGGAGATCCTGGCCCCGGATGCCGTGGTGACCTCCAGCCTCTACCGAGCGTTGTTGCCCGACGACGCTGAACCGATCCTGTGCGGCCAGGCCCCTCGCAATGGCAGCCCCGCTGACCCCCACACCTACACGCCCGACGAACCGGTGGCACGGCTGTTCTCCCTGGTCGGCGAAGATCCCCTGCTGCCCCAGGATCTCACTGCCCACAGAGCGTACACCTGGGCCCTGCGCGATGCGGTCTGTGTGCACCGCCTGAAGCCGGGTGAGCTGTTGGCTGCGCCAGGCATGCCTGCCCAACAATGGCAGCCGGCGCTGACTTTCAGCTGCCTGCTCGCTGGCGCCGGACAGGTCGAGATCGAGATGATGCCGCTGTGCAACCAACCTTCGTTGCTGGCAGATTTTCCTCTACGCAGCGTGATCCTCTGCGCGCGCCTGCGTGGCGTGCTGTTGAAGTGGCGCGAGAAGCTGCGCTTTCCGCACTGGCAGAGCTGGTCGAAGAACCCCGAAGAGCCCCTGGATTGGGACCGCGACCGGCGCATGATCCTGAAACTGGGGCTTGAAAAAGTGCCGGCCGCCAACCTGGTGGTCGACGCAGCCGCAGGGGGCGCGCTGGTCTTCTCGGTGCTCAGGCCAGGCAGGCTGCACCAAAACGTGCTGCCCGCGCCGGGCCTGTGCTGGCAGCTGTCCGAGCTGAACCTGAGTGGGCAGGAAGCGGTAGGCAACTCAGGGGTCTTCAGCCCACGCGAAGGCGCCGCGCCCTTTCCTTCCTACATGATCCTGAGCCAGCGCGAAGGCGAGTGCCTGTATGCGGGCACGTTGAAGCCCCGGCGCACCGGTGCGCACTATCCCAGCGCAGAGCTGCTCGAGTGTGCGGCGCGCTTCGATTTTGCCGTCGGGGCGTCGCTGGTGCCGGTGCAGACGGGAGCGCTTGCCGGCGCCTACGCTTTCGTGCTGCTGCTGTTCACCGGCCCGGAGAGAGATTGGCGTGACAAAGAGGCGGACCGCAAACAGGCGCTGACGCGCGGCTTGACGCGCCAGCTGGGAGCGCGCTGGCTGCCAGACCGCATCGAGATCGTGCCACTGCTGCCGCGGCGCCTCGAAGACGGCAGCATCGACCACGACTGGTGCTGGGACCAGTTCTATGCAGGTTGGCTGCATCGCAAAGCGCGTTCGCCGATCTTCCAATCTCTGCATGGGCTACGCAAGAAGCTCGAAATGGCCCAAGCCCCCTGAGAGTTGAGAAAAGACGGCCTGGAATCCGTTCTTCCAAACTCATAACACAGCCGGGCACGATCATGGGCAGGCGCCCTTCAACGGCCTGTGAAGGTGATGCATCTCCGCATGGAACGAATGGTCTTGTAAGTGGATTGTTAGAGAGCCAAGAAACTGTGTTTTGGCGTCAGACAACGGGCTTTACAAGGTTTCGGACCGCCTGCATAATCTCCGCAACAGACGAGACCGTTACGGGAGAGAAACCATGCCAGAATTGGTGTGTGGTGGAGCATCGCTGACCTGCTCGCAAGGGACCGCACCTTGCAGCTTGATCATCCCGCCCAGTGAGGTGACCAAGGTCCCCTTCCAGGGCGCGGCCACGATCATCAGCAAGATCCCCATGACCAACATCCCTGGCTTTGCGATGTGCCGTTCGCCGATGAACCCGGCCGTGGCTGCCGCGACCGCAGCCGCGAGTGGCGTGCTGACTCCGCAGGCGTGCACGCCACTCCTCCTGCTTCCCTGGATGCAGGGCTCGACCAAGGTCAAGGTCGGGATCTTCCCGGCCCTGCCCAAGAATGCCAAGCTGATCTGTAATTTCGGCGGTTCGATCTCGATCACCAACCCTGGACAGACAAAGGTGACCATCTCGTGAGCCTCGACCTGAAGAGTCTACAGCGCGAGTTCCCCGTCAGTGACGCACCGGGCTTGAGCACCCTCGATCCGCGCTTCCAGGATGTCGCGGCCATGGTGCAGAACGGCAAGTACGCCGAGGCCGCCGCCGCCGCGCAGGGAATCATCGAAGAGGACATCCTCGACATCCGCCTGCTGGGCTACTTCTTCTTCGGCGTCTTCCTCGAGCAGGGGCCCAAGAGCCTCGGCCCCTGCTTCGAGAGTATGAGTCACCTGTTCAACGAGCAATGGGCAGCGGTGGGTCCCGCCAAGAAGAAGGACCGCCTGACCAACACCACGTTTGTCTGGTTCTTCAAGACCTTGACCCGCAAAGTCAAGATGCACGAGACCAAGAAGGACAAGCTCTGGAAGCGCTGGAGCCAGAACACCACCTCCGAAGAGATGGATGTGGGCCTCGAGCAGATCCAGAAGTTCCGGCGAGCCTTCGCCCAGGCGGTCGAGAATCCGAAGGCTCTGGACCAGGTGTCCAACCTGATGAGCTGGATGAAAGACTTCCAGAATCTGGTCTACAGCGAGGAGAAGGCCAAAGAACCCGAAGCACCCCCGCCCGAAGAAACGCCCGCAGAAGAACAACCGGCAGCGGCCGCGGGCGCGGCTCCGGTGGCGGCCGCGATTCCCGGCGGCGTGGCCATGATTCCTGGCGGCGTCCTGATCGAGGGCGGCTACCAGATGCTGATGCTGAAGAAGAAGCTCGAGGCGTTCGAGCGCTTGATCGACAAGGGTGAGCTGGCCAAGGCGGCCCTGATCGCCTCGGACGTCGGAGCGGTCTTGAACGCCTTCAATCCACGCGAGTACTTCCCCAAGTTCTTCTCCAACTACTTCAGCATTTTGAGCAAACACATCACTGAGTTGGCAGGTTTCTGGGAACAGAAGAACTCGATGGCCTGGGGTGCGATGGAACAGTTGTACAAAGTCGACATCGACCGTTTTGTGGAGATCTGAGCTTGGACGCCAGGCTGCAGAGCATTCGGAAGAGGATCCGCGAGTTCGATCTGGTGGCCCTGCTCAACCTGTTGGAATGGTTGGGCTACCGGCATGAGGACATCATCTTCCATAGCAAGCTCAGTCGCCTGTCGGCCCGCAGCCTGATCGAAGACATCGAGTTTCTTCCTCCACCAGGGCAGACGGTGCTGGTGTCGGTCAACTTCGGCCTGCTCAGCTACCAGACGCCCCTGCCGACGTATTTCTTGAAGATGGTCGAACAGGAGAACATCGACGTGCCCCGCTTCCTGGCCTTTCTGCAGTTTTTCGCCGATCGCATGATCCGCGACTTCCTGCACGCGATCCGGCCGGAGAGCGACGCCCGACTGGGGCTTGGCTGGCAACGCAGTGGGCGCCACCTGCTGCGGCTCCTGGGCGTGCAGTCCCCCAGCACCCTGCACTGGCTGTTTCAGCTGGTGTTCCCCGAGCTCGAGGTGGCCGTGGTGCGAGACAGCCATTGGCACTGGCTGGCGCCCGGCCATATCCGGCTGGGGGCCAATACCCTCGGCGAGGGCGCCGTTTTCGGCGGCAGAACCCGCGTGCGGGTACGTGGCTTTACGGTCGAGCTGTTGTGCGAAGAGGACGCGTCCTACAGCGCGGTGCCCTGGGGCATCGAGGCTGTTCGGCGGCTTGAGGGGCAGATCTTCCCTCTGTTGGCCGAGAATGACGTCCACATGAAGGTGATTCTGGTGATCCGCGACCGCAAAGGGTGGGCGCGGCTGGGCCGCGACAGCCTGCTCGGCTACGACGTCTTCAAGGGAGGACGTCCCCGCATCAGGCGAGCGGTGATCTTTCGAGGCAAGGTCCGGCACACGACGCGCCGCGATCGGAACAAGAACGAAGTCCCAGGGCCGCGCGCGGCCGCTACCTCCCGGTCGACACCGGACAGGAAGCGTCACGCGGCGACGCCCGTTTGATGGAGGATGCGATCCGTGGCGATCCAAGATGAACTTCCCAAGTCACGCCTGACCCTGACCTACAAGACGGAGGTCGAGGGCGAGCCCGAGACGGTCAATCTCCCCATGCGACTGATGGTCATGGGCGATTTCTCGCTCGGCACGTCCAAAGACCGCAAAGTCGATCTCGACGAGCGCCGTCTGCGCTCGCTGGATGGCCGGAATACCGACGGAATCATGAAAGACATGGGCATGAAGATCAAGATGACCGTGCCCAACAAGATCGACCCGGCGAAAGACGAAGACATGGAGGTCGAGATCCCGATCACCAAAATGCGCTCGTTCAATCCCGACGAGATCGCCAACAATATCCCCAAGGTGCGCAGCCTCCAGCTGCTGAAGAAGCTGCTCCTCGAGGCGCAGTCGAACCTGTCGAACAAGAAAGAATTCCGCAACCTGCTCGCCGAGCTGTACGCCAACCCCGAGTCGTATCAGAAGGTTCTGGGCGAGTTGAAGGGTTACGACGCATTCAAGCTGCCTGGCAAGGATGGCGAAGGCAAGGGCGACGACGCCAAGAAGTAGTCGGTGTTGCCACGAGACCAAGATCCGCCGCGGCCTGCGGGCCGTTTGACGCACACAAAGGGAACAAGACATGGCAGACGAAGCCAAACAAGCCGAAAAAACCAAGACCGACGAAGCCTCGATCGATCTGAACCGCTTTCTGTCCAGCATGCGCCTGGAGTCTTCGCAGAAGACCATGAAGCCGATGATCAGCGATGCGCTCGCCTCGACCACCGAAGAGGTCAACACTGAAGACCGCTTCCTGTCGGGCCTGGCAGCGATCTTGATGAACGTCGACACCTCCAAGGGCCGCTTCGACAAAGCCCAGATCCAGGAGCTTGTGCTTTCGATCGACACGATGATCAACGATCAGATCAACGAGGTCCTGCACCACCCCACCTTCCAGAAAGCCGAATCGGCCTGGATCGGGCTGGACGACCTGATCAAGAACACCAATTTCAAAGCCAACATCATGATCGACATCCTCGACGTCTCCAAGGATGAGCTGTTCGAGGACTTCGAGAACAACTCCGTCGACATCACCGGCGGCGCACTGTTCCAGAAGGCCTATATCCAAGAATACGACCAGTACGGTGGCAAGCCCTTCGGCGCGATCATCGGCCTCTACGAGTTCGAACATACCCCCGACGACCTGTTCTGGCTGCAGACCATGTCGAAGGTGGCCAACGCCAGCCACGCCCCGTTCATGGGTGCCGTATCGCCCAAGTTCTTCGGCTGCGAGACCATCTCCGAAGTCGAAGCCATCAAAGACCTCGAAGGCCTGATGAGCCAGCCGAAGTACGGCAAATGGAATGCGTTCCGGGAGTCTGCCGGCGCGGCCTACGTCGGCCTGTGCTTCCCGCGCTACGTGCTGCGTCTGCCCTACCACCCCGAGACCAATCCCTGCCGCAAAGTCAACTTCACCGAGAACGTTCAAGGCGACAAGGACAGCGATTACTTGTGGGGCAATTCGGCGTTGTTGCTGGCCCGCAACATGGTCAAATCCTTCGAGAGCTCTGGCTGGTGCCAGTACTTGCGCGGTCCCAAGGGTGGTGGCCTGGTCAGTGGCCTGCCTGTGCACACCTTCAACATGCGCGGTGAAGATGAGATCAAACTTCCCGTCGAGCTGGCGATTCCTGACTACCGCGAGCTCGAGTTTGCCAACTGTGGCTTCATCCCGCTGATCTACCGCAAAGGCACGTCGGATGCCTGTTTCTTCAGCGTGCAATCGGCCAAGAAGCCCAAGAAATTCAAGGACCCCAAAGACAGCGAGAACTCGCAGCTCGTCTGCAACCTGTCGTACACATTCTCGATCACCCGCATCGCGCACTACATCAAGAGCATCATGCGGGACAACATCGGCAGTACCGCCGATGCGACCTACATTCAGACCACGTTGACCAACTGGCTGAGCGAGTACGTCACCACGATCACCAATCCCGATGACTTGACTCTGCGCTACTACCCCTTCAAGGCTGCCAGCGTCGAGGTCACCGAACGTGAAGGCGCTTTGGGTTGGTACGACTGCTCGGTCGGAATCCTGCCCCACATCCAGTTCGAGGGAATGGATGTCGAGCTCAGGCTGGACTCACGCCTGGGCTGATCTCAGGAGTCTAATTTTCGCCGGAAATCCGCTTTTCCGGCTCAACAAAGTCCCCGACATCGTTCGGGAACGGTCCCGAACTGTCCCTATAGAACCCCCAGAGGAGTCCTGCCATGGCTAAGCTCGAACTCGTATGCGAATTTCAACAGGGTTTCCAGTTCCGCAAAGACAAGAAGGCCATCATCGGCTACATCACCGAGATGAAGGTGGGAGACACCGACTTCGCCAAGAAGTTCGAGTGTGCCGACCCCTGCTCGGACAGTGGCACCGTCAAGGCAGTCGGCGTGCTGCGCCGCTGCAACTGGGACCTCGGCAAGACCGACCCGCTGGTCTTCGTCGGTCAGGTGACCGGTGACACCAAGAAGAAGGTCGAGCTGCTGACCCAGAAGGACATGGTCAGCATCGAGGTCAAATTCAAGTTTGTCGTCTACGCCTTCGACAACGACGCCAACAAGTACTACAAGTGCTTCCATTGCAATGACGCCGAGCTGAAGGGCAAGATCGCCAAGATGGGCGAGAACTTGATCTTGGACGTGGCCGACGTGGCGGATCCTCGGGTTCCGAAGCCCGAGAACTACCGCTTCCACATCCAGATCGATCCGGCCGACGATGCCCAGGACCTGCATCGCGCCGTTTCGGACAGCGACAAGTTCGCCCGTCAGTGGGGCATCAAGGAAGTCTGAGTCACTCAGATGGGCTCGACAGGATCCGGACGGACGCGAAGGTGTCCGGACGGTTCCTGTAGGCATCCGCACATCCGTTTGTCTGGGGAATTGCACGCATGGCCGACCACAAGCTCGCGAGAATCCACTGGCGCATGGGCCAGACTCTACTGCCCGACCACTTGATCGCGCAAGAAAACGCACTGTTGAACGACACGGCGCAACGCTTCAGCCTGATCGGTGTGCCTTTCTATGGCGTCGGGCGTCTGGTGTGGAATCCCAGCCTGCTTGGCGTGGGCGTACTCTCGCTGCAGCGCTTGGCAGTCATCTTCCCCGATGGCCTGTTCATTTCAGTGCCGGGCAACGCCGAGGTCCCCTCGTTCAACTTGAACCTGGTGGGTAAGACCCACTTCAACGTCTACCTCCACCTGCTCGATGAGATGGTCACGGTTGCCGATGGCGACGAAGAAGAAGAGACCATCGAGCGCACCCTGCACCGCCTGGAGCTGTCGAGCGAGAAACGCGCCAGCGCGGCGGTGCAGTCGGTGAAGATCGCCCGGTTCGAGAAAGATCCTACCGGCATCTACAATCTCAGTGAGTGGACGATACCGCCCCTGCTGCGCATCGGTAGCTCTCCGTTCCTCGGCGATAGCATCCACGCTCTGTCCGAGATGCTCGACCAGTTCCACCTCAAGCTCTCGCGCACCATCGCAGACAGTTTTCTGAGTGGTGAGAGCCTGTCGAGCGCCAAGAGCTGCCTCAAGGCCCTGTTCAAGCTCAAGGGCTTCGTCGCCAACCTGTCGCGGCACATCCGGCCGCATCCCTATCTGCTGTATGAGGCGCTGCGCGAGTTCTACCTCGAGCTGTGCTTCTACCAGAACGCGCACCCCGAGCATGGCGCGATTCCCTATGCGCACGATGATCCGGGCAAATGCCTGAAACCTCTGTTCGAGAGCATCGAGAGCATGATCCAGGAGATCCGCGGCAAGGCTCCGTACCTGAGCTTCGAGCGGCGCAACGGTCTCTTCCAGCTCGCATCGCTGCCGAAGGACCTGCGCGGCGCGCGGGAGATCTACCTGCTGATCCAGAAGGGGCGGGTCCACGACCGATTCGCCGCAGAACGCCTCAAGCTGGCGAGTGTTTCCCGGCTCCCCGCGGTGCATCAACATGCCCTGCACGGGGTGCCGCTGATCAAGATCGAGCGCCCGCCCTTCCAACATCCCTTCGGGCCGGAGGTCGAGTTCTTCCGGCTCTCCGAAGGCGAAGAGTGGGACCATGTGTTGAAAGACGGCTCCGTGGCCTTCTATGAGCATGAGAGCTTTGGCGAAGACCTGAGCGCCTTCTTGTACTGGAGGCCTTGAGCATGGGCATCCTCGACCGCTTCACTGAAGGTGGGGGCAAGATCAGCAACCTCGAGTCGATCCTCGAGAACCTGAACTGCATCTTGAACACCAAGAAGGGCTTCGGCTCTCTGATCGAGGAATTCGGGGTCGGCGACTACAACGCCTTCAAGGGCCGACGCGAGATCGTCACCACCCTGGTCGCTGAGATCGAACAGAACATCGCGCGCTACGAGCCGCGGGTGCGCATCGAGTCGATCAAGGAGGTCGATTCCGAGCTGAGCAACCGCCTGCGCTTCGAGATGAAGTGCAAGATCCTGAACACGCCGAAGCCGCTGTTCATCAACTTCGACACCGCATATGCCAAGGTCGAGGTCGAGGAAGACTGATGGGTCGTGATAGGAAAGCTGAGTCCGGGTTTTTCGCGGCGAACAGTTCTGTAGCGGCGGTCTGTGACCGCCGAGGAGACCGCTCCGCCTCGAGCATCCCGAACAGCTCGGCAGCTACCGCTGCCATGGCGCCTTCCGGCGCTCATAGAGCGCCGCTACAGCGGGCAGTCCGGGCGTTGGCGAACAGCCAGGAGGCGCGATGTTTGAGGAAAAGCTGAGCGCGACTCTGCTCCTGACCATCAAGGGCACCGATTACTCCATCCCCGGGTCGAACCTCGAGCGCATCGAGCTGTGCCTGACCAGCTACGGAGTCGACGGCACGCTCGCTTTCTGGTTGGCCGATGATTCCACGCACGGGGGCAGCATCAGCGACAAACTGACCAGAGCCTTCCTCGCGCAGGACCTGGTCGAGATCAAGCTCAGCCTGCACTCGGTCTACCAGGACAAGCAAGATGCATCGTGGCCACTGGTCGTGCAGGGGATCGGCACGAACAAGCGTTTGCACGAAGAGACCAGCCGCCTGGTCGAAGACAAACCCGTCATGCTGCGCCGCTACACGCTCGAGTTTGCCGACCCCGCGCGGGTGCTGTGGTCGCAGCATTTCCCCTGTGAGCTGTTCGTCGACAAGACCATCAAGGACATCTTTGAGGCCTACAAGGGCCAGAAGATCAAGCTCAGCTATGACTGGACGGCCCTGACCAGCAAGCATCAGGTCTTGTTTGTCGGCCTGGGAGCCTGCGAAGATCGCGAACGGGCGAGTTTTTACGACTTCCTGCTCTGGCAGGTCGAGCATCTGGGAGGTTTCCTCAGCTACGACGCGGCGCTGAACAGCTACAAGCTGGCCAGCGCCCGCTCAGACCCGGCCTCCGCCACCACCATCAGCCGCCTGGATGTCGAATCCAGCCGGGTGCAGTTCCCCGCCCTGCGGCGGCACGCAGGCAATGTGCTCAACTCGTACACCGAGAGCGCGAAGAAGACCGCCATCGCCAACAGCCAGGCGGTGGACGGGCTGGTCCACGACGTGCTGATGCGCACCCCCGTCACATCGCGCTACAACGACCGCAAGACGCTGGAGACGAAACGTCTGAAGCTCGCCGAGCACGAGCTCGAGCTCGTGTTCCAGCGCTTTCCGACCGTCGCCATGCTGCCCGGTTTTCTCTACTCGCCCACGGCCGGGCTGTGGAGCAGCGACTCCTACATCTACGGCAAGAGCTACCGACTCTGGCAGCTGAACCTGCGCGCGAAAAACACCAAACAGAATCCGGCCTTCGGCATGGGTGTCGATGTGGACGGCTTCGAACTGGAGATGACCGCACGGCTCGAGCTCAAAGACCACCCGCATACACGCCTTCCCGCTTTCCGCCGTCCGGTCTATCCCGTCTGTGTCGAAGGCAAGATCTTCAGCGAAGAGGGGGCCGCTAGCGACGAGACCTTCCAGGTCTACACCGACTCCGACACCTCGCTCGAACAGTACAAGATCACGATCCCGCTGTGGAACAAACAGAAAGCCGTCGCCCCCTTCGAGCCGCACCACTTGCCCGGCCAGTTCTTCTTCCCTGCCCTCAAGGACGCCAGGGTGCTGGTCGCCTTCGACTACCAGGCGGCCTGGATCGCGCGCTATCTCGAATGGCGACCTGGCGCCCAGCTTCCGATGGACGGGCAGGGCAACCACATCTTGTTCGGCAAATCAGCCAGCAGCCAGACCTCCCTGCAGCATGCCTATGAGGAGAACAAACCGGTCTTCCACCTGAAGCGCAAGAACGACAAAGACATCGGGCTGATCCAACTCTCCGAGGGTTGCATGCTGCTCCAGGTGACTGAGGAGTAGCGATGGCGGACGTCTTCACCTGTCAGATCGAGCTGAACAAGACCAAAGGCATCACGGTGACCGTCAAGAAGGCCGATGGCTCGGTCTCACAGACGATCCAGATCGACGGCTCCCAGATCATCACCACAGTCAAGGACAGCGAAAACACCAGCAAGATCACGCAAAAGCCCGACAGCATCGCGATCGAGTGTAAGACCTTCAAGATCGATGCAGAGACCATCACCTGCACCTCGACCAAAGACACGACGCACGAGGCGAAAGAGAAGCTGACGATCAAGAGCACCAAAGACATGACCATCAGCAGCGCAGCCAAATTGACCCAGTCGGCCACGGACGCGATGAGCCTGTCCGCAAAGGAGTTCAAGGCGGTTGCCGACAAGGACGCCAAGCTCCAGGGCGACACGGTCACGATCAAGGGGACCAAGAGCACGAAGGTCGAAGGAAAACCGTTGGCGTTGAAGTCGTCAGGCGACGCCAGCTTGAAGGGCAGCCCGGTCACCGTGCAGTCCAGCGCAGCCCTGACCTTGAAGTCTTCGGCCGCCGCGACGCTTCAGGGCTCGGCCGTCAATGTCAAAGGCAGCAGCATCAAGCTAGGTTGAACCCATGCAAGATCCCCAACTCCACGACGCCTTCTTCGATGCCCTGCGCGAGCTCGACAACTTCGCGACCTCGTACTCGGGTCTGTACCCGACCGTGCCGCTCGAGCGAGAAGACCCCCACATCCGCCGGCTGCTGGAGTCCATCGCCTTCTTCTCCGCCCGCACGCACCTGACAGCTCGCCGACACCTGATCCGGTCCCGGCAGCGCCTGTTCTCCCAATACTTTTCGTACCTGCTCAACCCGCTGCCGTCGATCTGCATGCTGCAAGGTGTGCCCACGGGCAGGCTGGCGGAGAAGGCTGTGCTGCCCAAAGATTCGGTCGTCACGCTGGAGACCGAGGACGGCACCGAAGGCTTGTACCGCACGATGCACGACCTGACCGTGCGGCCGATCGCCTTGGAGAAGCTGCGGCTGGTCTTGCGCGGAGGCGAAGGCTTCCGCCTGCTCGCCCACTTCCGCGCCCGCTTCCCCCAAGGTGAGCACCCCGAAACCCTGCGTTTTCACGTCAACCATCTGAACGACTACTTCGCCAGCCTCAAGCTCTTCCGCGAGCTGAAAGAGCACACCCAGACCGTCAGTATCTTCTACGACGAGGTGCCTGAGGCAGACTCACGGGGCATGCCCTGCTCGGTGCGCTTCGGACCCTCGCGCGACCCGGCCTCGCCCGAGCAGGGAGCGTTCGGACATCCGCTCTCGCGGGTGCAGTCGTTCTTCCATTTTCCCGAACGAGAGCTGCAGGTGCACCTCGAGCTCGCCCAGAACCGCAAGATCTGGACACGCTTCGTGCTCGCCTTCGACCTGGACCGCAAATGGCCCAAGAAGATGGTGCTCAACCCCGACACCTTCCAGCTGCACACGGTTCCAGCGATCAACCTGCACCGGCAACTGGCTTCCCCGATGCTCGCCGACGGGACGCAAGAGCGCTACCCGGTGCGCCCGGCCGACCCGGCCCAGCTGTTCATGCTGCACTCGGTCGCCGGCGTCTACCGTATCGCCCCCGAAGGTCTGGTGCCGCTGCGGCCTGGCGTGCTCTCCGGTGAGGCGGGCACCTACGAGCTCGAGACCCTGCAGGTCGGTGACAAACTGCAGAGTGCGCTGATGCTCAACCTGCCCCAGGCCTTCGACGAGCCGGTGAAGCTGAGCGTCGATGCCCATTGGTACCAGCCGTGGTTCACCAAGCGGCTGTCGGGGCTGCTCGAGGTCTCGCTGCTCGACCGGCATGTACCCGGCGTCAAATGGGAGACTCTCGGCGAAGTGCGGCCCCACCTGGAGAGCCAGGTCGCTGGCGACCCAGACATGCTGTTGCAGCTGCTGGCCATCCGCACCAAGCCCTTCCTGGCCCTCGAAGAGCTGCAGCAGATCATGCACGCGCTCGGCACTGTCCGGCGCGGCTACTTCCGCTACATTCCCGACCTGTTGGAAAAACTCGAGCGCACCACCCGTCCAGGCCGCAAGGGCCGCGGCCAGGGGATCGTGCACGTCTACCACTTGCAGCTCAAGGAATTCGAAGAGAGCTATCTGCCGGTGGTCGAGCGCTTCTGCGAGCAGGTCTTCCGCATACTCGACGCCTGGGCCTTCGACGCGGGAGTCGAGCTCGAAGTGACCGCGCCCGGCCTCCCGAGCCCCTTGTCATTCTCCGGATGGGAAACGCCATGAAGCACGCACTCTGGTCGGCCGTCCATACGGTCATCGAAGAAGTCAGCCTCCTCTTGAGCGGCCCGGGCGGAGAGGGAGAAGCCCCGCGCCGGGGAGTGATGCGGCTCGGCGCCCAACAGGCCGCCGGTGCCCTGACAGAGACCGCGCAGGTCCGCGACCTGGTGCAACTGCGCGCGGCCTTGCGCACACAGCTCGACATCCTCAAGGCGGCCCTCGAAGAGACGCTCAACGAGCGCGAGACCTACCTGGTGCTGTTCCCGATCGTCGTGCATTTCGACGAGCTGGTGCAGCGCAGCGTGTTCCGCGGCCAGGGCGAATGGCCTCCGCTGCAGAAAGAGCTGTTTGATCTCGACAATGGGGGCGAGGTGGTCTTCGAGATGATCGACGACCTGGTGCGCAAAGAGCAGACGCTGCCCTTCGTCTTCGAGATCTTCTACTTCTGCCTGGCCGACGGCCTGCGTGGGCGCTACGTCGACGACCTGTCCAAGCTGCGCGAGTACCAGCGCAAGCTGAAGGCACGCATCCCCCTGGCACGCATGAAGACCCTGGGAGCCAAGGAACAGCTCGAAGAACCACCGGCGCCCCCCTCGGTGCTCTGGTACTACCTGGGCAGCGGCCTGCTGATCGCGGCCTGTTACTTCGGCATCCTCGCGCTGGTCCAGCTTTAGGAGCCACCATGGCGGGAAAACTCGACAGCTTCTTCGACCCTTCGCGCCTGCGCGGCCGCTGGTCCAACGCACAGGCACCCGAGCCGGTGCAGGACGCCGAGCCCGCGCGTGCGCGAGAACAGCACGAGTTCCGCGCCTTCGCCGCGCGCCTGCGCCGCGCCATGGGTCCCCGCCACGAGGTGGTGGAGAACCTGCTTCAAGACATCGACGAGCAGCTGGATCTGTTGGCTCCCCCCGCCGAGGGGGAGACGGCTGACCCGGCCGCTCAGGCAGAAGCGCGCAGTCAAGTGACGCGCCATTTGGACACACTGGAAGACTTGCTCGAAACCCTCCAATTGGGGACATGACATGATCGAACGATTCACGCTCAAATCGCAGGACGCCATCGAGCGCGCCGTCAAGCTGGCCCGGAAACACAAGAACGGCGCCGTCACCCCCATCCACATGGGGCTCGGCATGCTCAACCAGGAAGACACCCCTCTGCCGCGTTACCTGCACGCTGCCGACGCCGACGCGAGCAAGCTGCAGATCGCGCTGCGCCGGCGCCTCTCCGGCTTCCCCACCGACGGAACCGAGGGCCATGAGCAGCCGGACGACGCCCTGAAGGCGGTCTTCGGGGCCGCATTGGGGCTCGCCGACTCGATGGACGACAAGTATGCCGACCTGAGCCATATGCTGCTGGCGCTGCTCGACAACGGCAGCTTCCAAGACGCCTGTAGCGAAGCCGGGGCCGACCTCCCCAAGCTGAAGAAGGTGCTGCAGGAGGTACGTGCCGGCATGTTCGGCAGCGGCGACAGCGTGCTCGATCAATACGAATCCCTGGGCCGCTACTGCGAGGATCTGACGGCGCGCGCCACCGCCGGCAAGCTCGACCCGGTCATCGGGCGCGACGCGGAGATCCGACAGATGATCCAGGTCTTGTCGCGGCGCCGTAAGAACAATCCGCTGATCATCGGCGAGCCGGGTGTCGGCAAGACCGCTCTGGTCGAAGGGCTCGCGCTGAAGCTGGTGCACGGCGATGTGCCCGACAACCTCAAGAACCACGTGGTCCTGGCCCTCGACCTGGGGCTTGTGGTGGCGGGCGCGAAGTTCCGTGGGGAGTTCGAGGAGCGGCTGACCCAGATCCTCCAGGAGATCGCTGCCGCAGGCAACATCCTGTTGTTCATCGATGAGGTGCACATGCTGATCGGGGCGGGCGGGCAGGAAGGCTCGATGGATGCCTCGAACCTGCTGAAACCCGCTCTGGCCCGGGGCGAGCTGCGTTGCATCGGCGCGACCACCACCACCGAATTCCGCAAGCGCATCGAACGCGATGCCGCCCTGACGCGTCGCTTCCAGAATGTCGTCTGCGAAGAGCCCAGCGTCAACCAGACCATGTCGATCCTGCGAGGGCTCAAAGAGAAGTACGAAGTGCACCATGGTGTGCGCATCACCGACGCGGCCATCGCTGCGGCCGCCCGACTGTCCGACCGCTATATCGCCGACCGCTACCTGCCCGACAAGGCCATCGACCTCATCGACGAAGCGGCCGCGGCCATCCGCATGGACATCTCTTCGAAGCCCGAAGAGATCGCCAAGATCGACCGGCGCGTGGTGCAACACGAGATCGATATGAAGGCCCTCGAGCACGAGACCGATCCGGACGCCATCGCCCGACGCGCAGAGATCGCCCGGGAGCTCGACGAGGTGAAGGCCGAGAGCGCGGAGCTGACCGCGATCTGGCAGAACGAGAAGAAGGCCCTGTTCGAGGTGCAGCAGGCCAAGACAGACCTCGAAGCGGCCCGGCTGGAGATGGAGCAGAAGATCCGCGACGAGGATTACTCCCGCGTCGCCGAGCTGCAGTACAAGATCATCCCCGACCGCGAGAAGACCCTGGAGGAGTTCGGGGACCTCGACGTCGACAACATCCGCTTCCTGCGCGAAGAGGTGCTCGAAGAGGATGTCGCCAAGACCGTCTCGCGCTGGACCGGCATTCCCGCCACGCGCATGTTGGCTTCGGAACGCGAACGCCTGATGCAGATGGAAGATCACATGCGCAACCGCGTGATCGGCCAGGAGAACGCGCTGACGTCGGTGTGCAGGGCGGTACGTCGCACGCGGGCAGGCGTGCAGCCTCCAGGCCGGCCGATCTCTTTCTTGATGCTCGGCCCCACAGGTGTCGGCAAGACCGAGCTGTGCAAGGCGCTGGCGGAGTTCCTGTTCAACGATGAGCGCGCGTTGATCCGCTTTGACATGAGCGAGTTCATGGAGAAGCAGTCGGTCGCCAAGCTGATCGGCGCCGCACCGGGCTATGTCGGCTATGAGGAAGGGGGCCTGCTGACCAATAAGGTGCGCACCAAGCCCTACAGCGTGGTGCTGTTCGACGAGGTGGAAAAGGCCCATCCGGACATCTTCAAGATCCAGCTGCAGATGCTTGACGACGGGCGCCTGACCGACTCGCAGGGGCGGCTGGTCGACTTCGGCAACACCGTGGTGATCCTGACCTCGAACCTCGGCGCCCATGCGATCGAAGACTTCAAGACCGAAGCCGAAGACCAGAAGATGCGCGACACCGTAATGGAAGCGGTCAAGGCGCACTTCCGGCCCGAGTTCCTCAACCGACTCGACGAGATCGTGATCTTCAAGCGCCTGACAGAAGAGACCATGCGTCCGATCGTCGACATCCAGCTGTTGCGGCTCGACAAGCTGCTCGACGAGCGCAAGATCAAGCTGGAGCTGCAGCCGAGCGCGCGCGCTCTGATTGCCCGTGAAGGCTTCGACCCGGCGTACGGTGCACGCCCTCTGAAGCGTGCTCTGCAGACCCTGCTGCAGAATCCCCTCTCGGAGGAAATCCTCGCCGGGCGCGTGGACAACGGCTCGCGGGTGTTGGTCTCCGCTGAGAATGGGGCGCTGAAACTGCGGAGCCTGAGCGAAGGCGAAGAGGTCCCCGAAGATGTGCCCCTGCCG
The DNA here is from genome assembly GCA_029260765.1 of Planctomycetota bacterium. Lineage (GTDB taxonomy): Bacteria > Planctomycetota > J058 > JAJDCP01 > JAJDCP01 > JAJDCP01. The sequence goes on along the minus strand of JAJDCP010000161.1, from coordinate 43,664 downwards.
GAGCCGACCCCCGTCCCCGTGCCCGAACCGGCGCCGGCCCCCGAGCCCGCGAGCGACATCTCCAGCGCGCTCGACCTGGCGCTCGGCGGTGTGACCGTCAGCGCCCCTGAGGCCCCCGCGCTGGATGGCGGGGAAGCCGCGAGCGCCGAAACTCCGGCAGCCGAAGAAGGCGCGGAAGCCCCCGCCGACGACGAACAGTCCTGAGCCCGACAGGCCCCAGATAGAGGACACGTACCGTGTTGCAATTGTGGCAGAAGTTCATCAATAGTTCCGTCGGCAGATGGGCCAAAGAGAATTGGCAGCTCGCTGCCATGATCGCTGGCGGTCTGCTGCTCCTCGTGCTTCTGTTCCTGCTGATCCGCTGGCTCGTGCGGCGGAAGAAAGGCGCGGGCGACAAACCAGCCCTGACCAAGGGCCGGCTCGTCTACCTGTGGAAGCACTTCATAGGGCAGATCCCGAGCAAGGTGCGGGCCGCCGTCGAGCGCTACCCGGTCTTCCTGGTGATGGGAGACGCGAGCAGCGGCAAGAGCCAGATGATCGCCGGCTGCACGCAGTGGAAGGGCCAGGCCCGCCAGTTCCTGCCCTCCGAGACGGGCGACCCGCTGCTACAGATCTACCTGGGCGGCCATGAGCTGGTGGTCGAGCAGTCGGCCATGCTGCTCGAAGATGTCTCGAAGACCGCCCGGGTTGCCCTCTGGCGACTCTGGAAGAGGGTCTTCCGCAACCGCGAGCCGCGCGTGGTGCTGACGCTCAAGGCCAGTGACCTCGCGCAGAGCTCACCCGACGAAGACAAACGGCTCGCCCAGACCTTCAGGGGCAAGCTCAATCTGCTCTCTGAGCTGCGGGGCAAGCCAGTCTCTGTCAGCATCGCCCTGACCCATATGGACCACTTCGACGGTTTCCCCGAGCTGGCCGAGTTCCTCAAGAGCCAGGGCGTGCCGCTGACCCTCGATCCCAACATTGAGGGAGACCAGGGGCATCACCTCGACGAGGTCGAGCCCTACCTGCCCAACATGCTGACGCATATCGACACCGAAGGTTTCAAGCGCGTGTTGGGCATGCTGCACAACTCGCCGAAGCTGTTCGAAGACCTCAAGCGCTTCATCACCGTGCTGAGTGAGCCTCAGCCGCTCTCGAAGTCGCCGGTGGTCGAGCGGATCTTCCTGACTTCGGCCAGCATCGAGCCCGGCGTGAGCCATCCCTTCCAGGCCGAGGCCGCGCCACCGCCCGAGCCCAAGAAGTTGCGCCGGCGGCTGATGGTGCATCGGCTGATCGCTGCGGCCATCGCGGTGTTGGGGGTGGCGGCGCTGCTGTTCGGCTTCTTCAGCGAATACATGCTGCGTAACCGCGCCGTCCAAGCGATGACGGAGCTCGAGCAGGGCGGTGACCTGATGCAGGCCGACAAAGCCGAGGCACGCATCGAGGCCTTCGAGAAACGCGAGGTCGACAGCCCGGTGTTGGACTGGCTGCCCGGTTTCTACGAGCATGAAGAGCAGGCGTTGCGTGACCGCTTCCAGCAGATCTCGACGGGCTTGCGTGAGCGCAAGGTCGAGAAGTTGCGCAACCAACACCTGCTGCCCGCACTGCAACGCTGCGTGCGCTCAGACCGGCCGCAGGAGAAGACCCTCTTCTGCCTGGCGCTGATCTACGCCTCGAAAGACAACAAGCTGGGCCCCTTGGTGCTGGCCGACGTCGACGCCTGGTCCGAGGCCATCGAGGTCTCGACGCCTGTGATCCGCGACTATGTCGTCTACAGCGACAAGACCTATGACGGGGAAGTCGCGCTCGGCGAGCTGCCCGCAAGCTTTGTAAAGGGCTACCAGAGCACTGAGCTGCCCTGGTTGGTCTTCTTCTCTGAGCTGACCCGCACGCTGGGGCAGGCGAGCATCACCGATTCGCGGCTGCAGGAATTGCGCGAGCTGACTCTGCCCATGCTGGCGGCCATCGACGACTTGAAGCAGTTCTCGCAGATCGAGAACATCTATGCGCTGCTTGAAGAAGAGACCGACGTCAACCTGCGTCGGATCTTCGGCGCCCTGCTGGAACGGCTCAAGATCCCCGACTGGATCAACCAGAACCAGAAGAAACTCGAGGCCATGTTGTTGATCGTCCGCGAGCAGGAGCTGCGTACCGAAGAGGTCAAAACGCTCACCTTCCAACGATTCGTGACCGCTCTGAAGGTGATGATGGGGGAAGAAAGAGTTGCGCAGCAGGTCTACTACCTGACTCTGGCGGACACCGACTTCAGCTTCGACGTCAGAGTCTGGAAGAACCTGATCTGGCGCAGCCGGGTCAAGAAGTTCATCCAGAGCTACATCGACGAGAAGAAGCGGGCCAAACACGCGATGTTCTTCCGCGAACGCAACGTCTACCCAGACATCGTGCTGAACCGCTACAACGACGGCAGCTATCTGTTCACCGGCAAGGCCCGGGTCGAAGGCTGGTACACACGCCAGGCCTTCGACAACGAGATCAAGCCCTGTATTGCCGAGTTCGACTCGCTGAGCGTCACGCTGCCGATCGGCGAGGATGAGCGTCAGACCTTGCAGAAGTTCGTCAACTCGGCGATGGACAGCTACGCCGATAGTTACCGCAGGCAGATGCTGAACTTCTATCAGGCCTTCGGCGTCGAAGCGAATTCCGTCGGTGCGCTGCTGATTGCCATGCGCGAGCTGCTGCTGGTCGACCATCCGCTGCGCGAGTTCCTCGAGACCATCCGCGACAACTGCGCGCTGGAGTATCCGCCCTCGGGGTACTTCCATACGCTCGGACGGGCGCTGGCCGAGTTCCAGTTCATCGGCAAGTTGCTCGAAGAAGAAGCCTCGGCCGCCGAGCTGCTCAAATACCAGGACATCCTGCAGCGCATCGTCAACCAACTCGAAGAGATCGACGACGGGATCGGGCCCCAGCCGAACTCTGTGCCCATCGATCAGGCGGAAGACCTGTACGCGACCATGGACCCCGAAGGCCGGCTGGCCTATGACATCCTGACGGCCAATGACGCCTCGATGTTGAAGATCTGCAAAGCCTGGCTGAAGAGCGTCGGCATCACCGAGGGCTGGCAGCGGCCGTTCCTGTCTCCGATCGAGCAGCTCTCCATACTGGGCCGCGGCGAGATCGAGGACAAGGTCGCCTGGCTCTGGGAGATGCGTATTGTTCCGCAGCTGGCTCCCCTGCTGGGACGCTATCCCTTCAAACCCAGCGCAGACGTGCTGGTGAGCTACGAAGACCTCGAGTCGGTGCTCTTGCCCCAGGGCGGCAGCTTCTGGCAGGACTTCGACAGCTACCTCAAGCCGGTCACCCTGTTCAAGGACGGGGCCTACCGCACCCGATTCGTCGGCTCGACGCGCGTGCGGCTGCCCGACAACATGTTGAGCATCAGCAGCCAGTTGAAGAAACTGAGCGCGATTCTCTGGGACGATGACTTTGCACCCCGGCCCCTGGCCATCGAGGTCAAACCGCGGCTGCTGCCCGCGCCTCCCGCGGCCGACGGCAAAGCGGCGGTGGTGCTTTCATTCCTGACTTCAGGCGACAACAAGGTGTTTGGATTCAACCAGACTCCGGAGTGGCAGACCCTCTCGGTCGAATGGTGGAACTCGCTGCCCAGCAGCGTCGGTATCCAGCTACGCGACCCCGACGAAGGCGAGAATTTCACCCGGAATATTCCCGTGCCCGAGACGATGTGGAGCTTCTTCCGGCTGCTCGATCAGGGCAGGCGCAAGGGCAGCAGCAACGCCTGGGGCTTTTACATCCGTGCCGTGTCTGAGCGTGAGACCGGCAGCGACATCGAATTCGAGCTCAAAGAAGATCCCTGGCGCATCTTTCAGGTGGATACTCCATGAAGCCTCTCGCGAAACTGACAGCCTTGCTTGGCCTGCTCCTGCTGCTTGCGGGCTGTGAGACCACGACCTTCTACATCGAGGTCGACAGTGAGACCGACACCAACCAGGGCCGTCCGGTCTATGTCGTGGTCCGTCGGGTCGATGAGACCGCGTTTCTGACCGAGACCTACGAAGAAGTGGCCAGCAGCGTGTTCAAGACGCCGCAGGATCCGACCTTGGTGCTCAAAGAAGCGCTCATCCCTGGAGAGTCCTGGGAGACCGAGATGGAGATTCCCACCGACCCGCGGATCGCCATCTATTTCATGTTCACCGAGCCGGGAGACCGCTGGAAGACCCTGCTCAAACAACCCTACCCCGATGGCGTGAGCTTCGAGCTGAGCAAGAACCAGATCAGCTATCAGGACTGATGACAGCCACCCGTTTCTGACAGCTCGAGCCTGGATTCGTCACCAGGTTCGTAGCGAGGGTCCGGATGGCCGAGAGAATTCGGGCTTGAGCAACGCAGACGCTACGCGTGTATCTTCGAGCAGCGAGAGGTCGAATTCGCCGGTCAGGCGGGGCCGCAGCAGAAACTGATGACGGATTCGGGCTAGAGGAAACGCCGTGCAGGTCAGCGCCAGCATCGAAGAGGTCAAGCTCGAGATCGTCTCGGTGCGCACCGAGTTGGTAGGCAAGCTGAGCGCGCTGCGCACCGAGCTCGGGACCATCCAGCCGGAGATCTCAGCTCGGGCCGAGGCCGTGGTGACCAGTGTGGAGACGGCCGTCCAGACGGTCGTCACCGAGCTGCAGGCCATCGATGCGGAGGTCGCCGGGCGCTGCGCCACCATGCGCGCTCTGGTAGAGGCCAAGCTCGCACGGCTCGAGGCGGACACCACACAAGACAACTCGGCCGAGATCGCCGAAGGCCAGCAGCTGCTCGGGCAGATCGACCAACTCGAGACGGAGCTCTCCGCCAGCGTCGCCAGCGCCGAGCAGGCCCTGGCCGACAAGCCGGCGGCAGTGCGCGAACAGGTGACCGCCGTCAACGAGGCTTTTGGACCCAGCCTCGAACAGTGGCTCGCCCGCGCCGAGAGCCTCGAGACCGACCTGGACACGACGCTGACGCCCCTCGAAGAGAAGGTCGAGACCGAGGGCACCAGCCTGCAGGAATCGATCGAGGCGAGCACCGCCGGTCTGAAAGCGACGTTGGCGAGCATCTCGGAAACCATCGACACCCAACTGACGCCTCTCGAAGAAGAGCTGACCGCCAAACAAATCGAGGTTGATGCCACAGTCGAGACGACCAAGACGGACGTCACCGAACAGTTGTCGGGCATCAAGACAGGTCTGACCGTCAACACGGACGGCTTCAAGACCTCGATCGAGTCGATGAGAGACGAAATCAACAGCGTCGAGCTCAAGATCGAGACCATGGTCGCTGAGGTCACGGCCACCCTCGACAGTTTGTTGGCGGGCGCAGAGACCACGATCAGCAGCTTCCGCGAAACCGTCGAGGCGGTGATCAGCGGTTTCCGCGAGACCATGGCCACCCTGCTGGCGAGCATCGCGAGCTTCAAAGAGAGCGTGATGACTCCCCTGCTCGAGATCCACGCAGAGCTGGCCAGCCTGATGGAGACCTTCGATGAGCTGCTGGCGACCATCAACGGCGTGCTCGAAACCGGTCTGGGGCTGCTCGAAGAGATTCCGACCACGGGTCTGCCCGAGATGCTGGTGGGGACGGCGGTCTCCAGCATTGAGACCGCCGCCGGGACGGGCGCCTCGGCGTTGACTTCTGGCGCGGAGGCGGCCACGACACAGCTCACTACGCTGCTGAAGACCATCTCCAGCACGGTGGCGAGCGTCTCGAGCACCGCGATGGATACGATCTCCAGCTTCCAGCAGACAGCCAGCGAGACCATTCAGGGTATCGTCGGCAAAGTCAACGACAAGGTGACCGAGGTCAACACCCGCATCGAAGAGATCATCTCGGAGTCGGTCACCAAGTTCGACGAGGCCAAAGCGGGAGCCGTCACCAAGATCGAAGATGCCAAGACGACCATCCGCGAGAAGGTCGACACGTTCATCGCCGAGCTCAAAGAGAAGCTGAGCTCGGCCGTGTCCGGGATCCAGAACAGCCTCGAGGGCGTGCGCTCGGCCCAGGCATCTTTTACGGAGAACCTGCAGAGCAGCATCGCCAGCTTCGGTCAGAATATCAGCTCGAAGATCGCGGATGCCCGGGATCAACTGCTCAGCCGGCTCGACGACCTGCAAGCCGCCATCCAGAATGCCAAGGCGACGTTCGATGAGCAGATCGAGAGCTTCAAGAGCAAGCTGATCGATACGATCCAGACCTTCAAGACCAAGCTGGGGGAAGCGATCGAGACCCTGCAGAACACGGCCAGCGAGGGCAAGGGCAAGGTGCTTGAGCAGCTCGATACCATCGAGTCTAGCGCGGCCCATGCCGAGACGCTGCAGGCGACCTCCACCCAACTCCGCGAGCAAGCCGGCACGGCCCTGGACGCGCTCGAGACACAAGTCGAGGCCTACGCGAACAGCTGAGCGTGAGCTAGACCGTTGCTGACATCCTGCATCAACTGTGTCTTTGGAAGGCACTGCCTGCTCGAGAGAAGCTATCAGAAATCAACTTTTCAGCTATCTGCACCCTTGCTCTGAAGCTATGGAACTGACAGCTGATCGCTGAAAGCTGAGGGCGGCGGCCCCCGGAGATCACGGGCGAACGAAATAGTCCGCCGGATCCACGCCCGACACGATGTCTCCCTCAAAGTGCAGCTCGAGCAACAAACCCTTGCGCAGGGAGCGTGGATTCTGGGCGGCGTCGAGGCGACGGTAGCGCCAGCGATCCGCATCTCCCGGCTGCCAGGCGCCATCCAGAGGCGGCGGCTGTCCCAGGGCGTCGAGCACTTCCTGGCGGCTCATGCCCGGCTCGACGCGCCCTGCGCGTTGGGCAGGAAGGTAGCGAGGGCGTCCTCTCTCGGCCGGCGGGGCGGCCGAGAGAAAGTGGGCCAGCAGCTCGCGGGCCGGCTGGTCGTCCACGCGGTCGAGACGCAGATAGTAGCGTCCTTCCTCGTTGCGTCCTCGTGGGGCCCCGATCAAATGCAGCTCGAAGAAACCGCCGTCGTTGTCGTCAAAGACCGTCACCACCGCCAGAGGCAAGCCCCGCACGAGCACCGTCAGCGAGTCGCGCAGCACGGGCTGACTTGCGCTCAGAAAGGCGTGCTCTCGCAGGTCTACGCGTAGATTGTGGGCTGCATACAGGGTGTCCCCCACGTGCACCGCCAGAACCCCGGTGTTGCGGGGGGACAACCCACAGCCCGCCGACGCGATGGCAACGGCGAGCGAAAGAACACCCCACAAGGGCCGAGATCCCACGATGTACCTCCAATTGACAGCCTACCGGCGAAGCGTAGAATGGCAGAACCTCGGAGAAAGGAAAAGCCCATGAGCGACGCACACTCGGTAGATGTGAAACTTGGCGGAGACTGGCTCGACTTCTGGCTCCCCAAACTCGACGAGCTACAGCTCAAGATCTACCTTGAGGTCGCCCACTTCACCAACTCCAAGACCTACCACGCGATGTCCGAGTTTACGGAGATCTTTCCCGAGCGCACAAAAACCCAGATCCGGCAGACCCTGCGGACCCTTGAAGAACTCGGCTTGATCGAGGTGGTGCGCAAGGACGGGCTGCACCATTACCACCTGTTGCACGTCGACGACAAGAACTTCCACCGGGCCCGGGTCTGCAAGCCCAGCGTGCATGCGGCGCTCAAAGAGCTCGAGTCGATGTTGCAAGAGCTCGAAGAGGTCTCGCGCAGCGACGACACGGGTGAGCTTCGTGAGACCATCTTTGCCAAATACCCGGCCCTGCGGGAAGAGTGCGCTCTGCATTCAAGCACCGCGGCGGGGAAAAAGCCCGGCTGGCGCTTGTGGATGGAGCTCGCCATCCACCTGCAGAATCATTTCGACCAGGAGTATGGCAAGCTGCGAGCCTTGCACAGCGAGATATTCAAGGACATCTCCGCGAAGTTCGTTCAGCTCAACCTGTCGCTGGTCGACCAGATCACGACCGACATCCTGTCCCACAAGGCTGAGTACTTCAGCCGCGTCGCCGACACCTGGGTGGCCTCTGAGGCCGAGCCAGTCTTCATCGCCAAAGAGAATGTCCGGGCCCTGGCCGCCAAGTACAAAGTCGGGCCCGAGCAGATCTTCCTCAACGTGCTCGAGGCACTGCAATCTGCGGGTTGCACGATTCTCGAGCTCTCTGAGGGGGGCAAGGTCGATAGTTTGCTGCTGCCAACGACGACCGGCCTGTCAGAACAAGAAGAGCGCCTGCTCTTCCTGCGCCCGGACGAATTCTCCGCGGAGGAAATGGACGACCTCGAAGAGACCTACCGCAATGTCCGCCAGGTGCAAGAGGCCTACGCTGAGCACTTGATCGGAGGCGGCGTGTTGACTCTGGTGGAGGCTGACAGCCTGAAGCTGCTCGAGGATATCGAGCCGCTGCTCGAGCTCGTCAAGACGCGCGTGAACGAAGCCCTCGAGCTCGTGGTCTGCAACGAAATGCCCAAGCAGATGCTGCCCCGCCAGGTGACGAGCAAGCGCATCCAGGCCGTCTACAACAACTGCAGACAGCAGAGCGCGTGACGAACTGAGCGGCCTTGCCAGAATCGACTAGCCTGGCGCCCGAGTGACAAAGAAGAACCATGCCTGAGTCTCAACGGCCCAAGAAACGCCAGGCGATGCGTGAGATCTTCTATCTACTGTTGATCTTCGCCGCTTCCGTGCTTCTGCGGAAGGCACCCTTGAACCAACCGCTGGCGGACCACGGCGGTTTCGTCGCTGCCCAAACTCTGATCAGCGTGCAGGTGTGGGGCGAGCGTGGTCTCTGGCGTTGCCACGTCGCACCGATCACGAGTTTCCAGCAGCCGGGCGACGTGGGAGTCCGCAATATCGGGAAACTGCTCGACGCGGACGGGCAGTGCTACCACATCTCGTACCCCCCATTGGGCTATCTCCTCCCGTACGCGGGTATTCAGCTGTTCCAGCCGGCGGACCCGGTCCAGTTCCTCAAGCTCTTCGGGTTGTTTGCCCAGTTGCTGGCGGCTGCCATTCTGTACCTTCTCATGCGACGGCTCTTTCCCGAGCACGGAAGGCTCGGAATCCACTTGCCAGGGCTCAGCGCCTTTGGACTGGTGCTGTTCGCACCACTGCTCGGCCGCATGTTCTTGGAATCGTGGTTTGTCGACACCGCCGCCCTGCCCTTTCACGCTCTCGCACTTTGGGGCGCGCTCGGGGTGCTCGACGGCCGTCGCGAGGGCGTTTCGTGGGGCGTGTTCGGCCTCTCGGTCTTCTGCCTGAGCGCGTGCGAGTGGATCGGGCCTGTGCTGGCCGTCTGCCTACCGGGGTTGTGGCTCTTTCGCCGCTATCGGAACCGGCGCGTGTCGGGTCTTGTGGTCGTTGGCGGGTTGGGGGCCGGCGTGGCTCTCCTTCTCTACCTGGGACTGTACTCTGGCATCTCCGGCCTCGACTCGCTGATCGAGCTGGCACTGGGCAAGTATCAAATGCGCTCAGGGACTTCTGCGGCCGCCCCAGGACATGTTTCTGACCTGCAGAGCTGGTTCGCGATCGCCGGTGCCTACGCCGCTGGATATTCGGTGCTGTTGCCGTTGGCCGGCATCCTGGGAACGGCTGCGCTCTTCCGCCTGCGCGCGCCGGCGCGACCACTCGCAGTATTGGTGTTGGCTCTTGCTCCGGTCCTGCTGCACCATGCCCTGTTGTTCAACTGGGCCGCGCTGCACACGTACTCCGCGTTGAAGGGTGCACCCGCGCTGGCAGTGCTGCTCGGATGCGGTGTCGCCTGGTTGAGTGGGCCGCAGGAAAGTCGACGCCGCCGCCTGATGGCAGCCGTCACCGTGTTTCTCCTGCTCGGAGCGTTCCTCATGTGCGCGTTTGCCTATCATGAGCTGGCTGGATCCGGTGCGGGCGCAAAACGCAACCTCGCCCCATTGGGCCGTGAGATCGGGGCTCTGGCGAAACCAAATGAGACCGTCGTGTTGATGGGCGACTACAAGCCCAGCCCCGTGCTGCTCTACTATGCGCAACGGAACATGACACGGGCCCCCGATCGTGATACGGCTCTGCAATTACTACCCGGCAGGGATCTGTTGCTATTGGAGATCGATGTGGCGCGGGGATTGACGGGATACCACCGTATCTCGGCCGAGGCTCCGTAGGTCCACGGAGTACAGATTCCTGCGCGTTTTCTGGCCGCAAGTTCTATCTGGGCTGGTTCTCCCACTCAGGATCACCCCAAACGACGACCCGTTCGAGCCAGAGCACCATCCCCTGCTGCGAATTGTCCGGCTTATTGGGCAGGCTGCTCGTCCAAACCAAGCCATCTTTACCACGAACCTCGACGAGAAGGCCTACCAGCTTGAGCGCCTGACCGAGGACCAGGCGATCGAGTTGAGCCTTGAGTCTCGGGTTGGATGCGATCACAGTGAAGTTGGCACTGCACCGCCGTGCTTCCTTGTCAGCGACATTCGGCCCCGTCTTGATGCTGAAACCACGCTCGGCCTGGACCACTTCGACCTGATCAAAGACCTTTTGATCCGAAATGATACCCCAGCAAAGTACCAGGTCGAGGGGGGCTAGTGCCGCCCCCGGACCACTCGCGTAGTGTGCTCTGGAGAGGACTCGTGCAGCCATATGCACGCGGGCCAGCGGTCGCACGTCGTAGCCTTCGTGCGTCCAGCTGATGGCATCTTCGGGGAATAGCTCCAATCTGGGAGCTTCGGGAGCCACCATGCCCGATGGGAACCAGACCTCAGGATTGAGGAACTTGTAAACGTTGTAGGCGATCAGACTCAGAAACAACAGCAGCAGAATCAAGTGCAGGCGTTTGCCCGGCCGGCGCCCCCTGGGTACCGAAGGAGAGCTACTGCGCTGCACGTCGCTGTCGGAGCCCTCGCGTCTGCGTCGGCGCTGCTTTTCAGCCAGACTCGACTCCGGTTCGGCCCATGCGCTCGACGTACGCGTCCGTCGGTAGGCCACCCGCATCCCCGAGCTGCCGTCTGTGGCGTCCCCATCGTCTTGATCGTCGTAGTCTTCGTCCTGGGAGGATGCGTCTTCCCCTGGCACACCTTCGCCCAGCTCGGCTGCGCCTGGCTCACCTTCGCCCTGTACACCTTCGCCTGGCTCGCCGTCGCTCTGTGCGCGATTGTCCCCTTCTTCCTCTTCGTCCTCTTCCTCTTCTTCCTCTTCCTCTTCTTCCTCTTCCTCTTCGTCCTCTTCCTCTTCGTCCTCTTCCTCTTCCTCTTCTTCTTCTTCTTCTTCTTCTTTCCCTTCTTCGCCTTGTTCAGCGCCCAGATGTTCAGCCCCGACCCCCGAATCCTGTTCCTCGGAGCCCTCGTCCTGAGCCTGTTTCCGACTCTCGTCTGCCAACGTGCGTTCTCCCTGCCTCTTCACCCGATCCGGCCTCGAAAACTTGTCAAGACTTGTAGTCTTCCGACTTCAAGTCATAGCGTTTCAGCAGCCTCTGGAAGGCCTGCCGAAGCATCCCGCTTTCCCTCGCCGCGCGCGTCACATTGCCGCCATTACGGAGCAATAGTTTCTGCAGATAGACACGCGCGAACGCGTTCTTGGCATCAGAATAGCGGAGATGATAGAAATCGTCAGTATCGTCGTGATGCGTTTCCAACTCTAGATCGTCGGCGCCGACCTCGTCCTTACCGCCCAGTACCAGCACCTTCTCGATCGCGTTGCGCAGCTCGCGGACGTTGCCGGGCCAGCTGTGTTGCATCAACAGACTGATCGCGTCCTTGCGGAAACGAACCTGCCGTTTGGGGGCGATCTCGTCGACCAGGACTTCAATCAACGCCGGGATGTCCTCACGACGCTCGCGCAACGGAGGAAGGTTGACCGTGAAAGCGCTCAACCGATAGTACAAGTCTTCCCTGAAGCGCGCCTCACGCACGGCCTCCCTCAGATCGCCCCCCATCGAGGAGATCAAACGCGCGTCGAACGGTCGCGTCTCTGAAGAACCTACGGGCCGGTATTCGGCGTCGGTCAAGACCCGCAAGAGCAGCTTCTGCAGCTTCGGCGACATGTCTTCGACGGCATCGAGGAACAGCGTACCGCCTTCGGCCTGGGCAAACAGACCCTCGCTGTCTGCCTCTGCTCCGGTGAAAGCGCCGCGCACGTGGCCGAACAGGGCGCTCTCAAGCAGCGTCTCAGGCAACGCCGCGCAGTGCTGCACGACGAATGGCTGGTGGGCGCGCGGCCCGTTGTAGTGGATCACTTTGGCGACCAGGTCTTTGCCCGTTCCGCTCTCTCCTACGACCATCACCGGGATGTCCGACTCCGTCACACGCTCGAGAATCCGAAAGAGGCCGCGCATCGCCTGCGAGTGTCCAACCAGCTGGCTCTTGTGGAAGCGACGCTCCAGCTGGGACTGGCTGTGACGCAGGCTGCTCTCGACACGCTCGAGCTCACCCTGCTGGCGACGCACCACCTGTTCGAGCTCAAGGTTTCGGCTCGTGAGCGTCTCACGCCCTCCGACCGGGCTCTTGCCCTGCAACGCCCGCTCGAGCGCGAGGCCAGCGAAATCGATCAGCCCGAGCAACAGCCGCATGTCGGCGTTGTGGAATTGGTTGCGCTCACGATGCTCAAGGTATACGGCGCCGATCACCCGTCCTCGCGAGACGAACGGCAGACAGAGCGCCGAGCCGTGCTGGAGCTCTTCGGCTCCCCGCGGCTCACTGTCTGCGTGGGAGCTCGCGTCGAGGGTGAGGTAGGGCTTGCCCGACTCTGAGACTTGCAGGATCAGTCGCTCGGGCAGCGATGGCAGGTTGTCGAGCACCATCGGACCCTGACGGCCCACGGCAGCCCGCACCTCGAAGCCCCCAGCGGTGGTCACAACGTACCCGCGCTCCGCCTCCGAACACTCGAGCATCACCCCGACGATCCGTTCGAGCACTCCGTCGGGAGTCTCTTCAGAATTCAACACCCGCCCGATCTCTGCCAGCTGGCGCAGGCTGTGTACCTCCGCCGCCAGTCGGCGCTGCGCCTGCTCACCACTGAATTGCTTGAGGATCGCCTCCAGACCCAGAAAAGGAACCGGCTCGGGGCCCTCTTGCCCCAACGAGCGACCGAGTCCCTCCAGCTCAGCGTGCAGCTGCTCGATCTGCCCGCTCCACGGCTCCCCAGCGGACCCGAGGGAGACCTCGGCCAACTTGAGACAGGCCTCGGCTCGGGACTTGGCCTTGCGGGCGACCGGCTCCATGCCCAGCAACATGGCCAGGCTGGCAAGACGCACCGAGAGCCCGCCGAGCTTGACCTCCTCACCGCGGAAGCCACCACGGACCAGGCTCTCTTCGGCTTCCCGTACGAACTCGCGGGCGTCTCCGGGATCGGTTTCAACCAACAAGCTCGCTAACTCAAGGGCTGTGAGACAAGCGTCTTCGGCATTGCTTCCCGGTGCACGTCGCAACAGGTCACGCGCGCGCTGCAGGTTGAGCAACGCATCATTGAGCTTCCCCTGCCGCCGCTGCAGCACACCCAACAGCCGCCGCACCTTGCCTTCGGTGGCTTCGTCGACCCGAGCTTCGGCCTCGCTGAGGCCCTCCTGACAGAGCATCCAGGCACGCTCGGCATACCCCGGTCGTTGTTCGAGCAGCCGCAACAATGAGCTCGCCAGTCCATGGACAATCTGCAGATGCGGTGCCGTGGCAGCTGCCGAGCTGAGCACGGTCAACGCCTCCTCGAACGCCAGGCGTGCCTCCTCGGGGCATTCGGCGCGCAAGTACATGCGACCCATATCGGTCAACGCCGCGGCCAGCCCCGGTCCCGCGCCCAGCTTGCGCCGCGTCTCGACCTGCACTGTGGCGAAGCGCGCGGCCCGGTCCCAGCGCCCCCGATTGGATGCGTCGCGAAGCAGCTCGGCCGCTGCGTTGGCCGCGCCTGCATCGTCACCGGCCTTGCGCCGAATCGCCAGCTCACGCTCCAGGCAGCGGTTGGCTTCGGCGTCCTTGCCAAGGTAGCGGTGGACCTGCCCGAGTTGGCTGAGTGACAGGGCCACCGCAAGCTCGTCCTGCAACTCGGTGCGGAGGGCCAGGCTCGACTCGTAGTGTTCCTTGGCGCGGCTGAGCTCTCCCTGCTTGCGCCGCAGCTGCCCGAGTTGGTCATGGATCTGCGCCATGCGCAGAGCATCACCCTCGGCAGACAGGATCTTGAGAGCATTGAGGAGGTAATCTTCGGAGTGGGCATACTGGTTCTGGCGCAAGGCGATGTTTGCCAGGCCGCAATAGACATCGACACTGCGCATACTCATCGGCGAGACTGCGTCCAGCAGCTCGAGGTAACTGATGCGCGCCTGCTCGAGCTCACCTCGCCGAGCCGCCGCCTCAGCCTGGCGCAGACGGATCATCGCATCCGCATCCGTGGTCACTCGTCCGATAACCGTGCGCCTCCACGCTGGTGCCGTCTATACTGCCAGAAACTCGATCACGAGAAGCCGCGTAGGCTGCTTCCGAAATCCGCGGCCACTTTTCAGCGTCTGCAATCCGTCGCACATCGATCCGTCTCATCCCGCCGATTCCCCACGCGGGGCCTGGTTTGCCGAGGTTGGGAGACGGCACTGGTGCAACTGTCTTGAGTATACGATTTCAAGCAGTAGACTTTCAGGTAAAACTCGGAGGCTCAAGTCATCGCCAGCTCGGGAAGGAACTACGAACGAGCCATCTCTGGCCGCCAGACGCTGCAGGGCAGCTTCCGGCCGCTGGTTTTGGAGGCCGCAGACCTGATCATCATCGGCTTCTGGGCGTCGTTCACGCTGGCAAGCCTGCTGTTCGCGCCCTACCTCGGCGCCTGGAAGGAGGTCTTCCGGGCCGGATTCAGCTTGCTGGCGCAGCTGCTCGTGCTGTACCTGATTGCGGGCTACCTGTTGCGGCGCGGCGATTACAAGCTGGGAAATTTCCTACGATTCGGAGCCATCGCGCTCAGCTTGATCTTCGGCCACGATGCGATTGGAATCTTCGTCAAAAACCTCGGTCGCTTTGGCTTCGAGAGCTTCCTCTGGAAGTTCGACCTGTGGCTCTTTGGGGCGCATCCCACGATGCTGCTCGATAGCCTGACGCACCCGTGGCTGACGGAGTGGTTCCAGTTCTGGTACACGATCTACTTCTTCCTCCCGGTGCCCCTGGGCGTCGTGCTTGTCATGCAACAACGCCGGCAAGACCTGAAACGCTATGGTTTCTTTCTATGCCTGATCATCTACAGCATCTTCTTCGGCTATTTCGTGATGCCGTGCCGCACTCCCGAGATGTTGAACCGCGCTCTGATCGCGGCCGGCGAGCAGCCCCTGTACTTCTGGAGCAACGACCTCCATGGCGTCTGGTTGGCGGACTTCTTCCGTGAGCTGATCTGGCGCGGTTCGTCCAACATCTGGGACGCCTTCCCCAGTGGACACGCCGCCATCTCGATCTTGTGTGCGCTCGCGGTCTGGAAGTATGAGCGGCGGCTGTTCGTCCCCGTAGCCTTCGTCGCCGCCCAGGTCGTCCTGGCGACAGTCTATCTACGCTACCACTACCTGCTCGACCTGCTGATCTCGGCGATCTTCTGTGCGGTCATCTACGCCTGCTTTGAGCGTATGCACGACCGTATCGACCCATGGGTGGTGAAGTTCTTCGGGCCCTAGTGCCTTAGCCGCCGTAGCGCCAGTAGGCCTCGATCCAGTACGGCAGCTCGGACTGTAGCTCATAGAACAGGCGCGCGTCGCGCACACCCATCGCATAGACCTGATCGAAGTGGAAACAGGTGTTGCTGGTGTCGGCGAGCTCCTGGTCGCCCACGAGGCCCTCTACGAAAGCAGCC
Organism: Planctomycetota bacterium; assembly: GCA_029260765.1. Taxonomy (GTDB): domain Bacteria; phylum Planctomycetota; class J058; order JAJDCP01; family JAJDCP01; genus JAJDCP01. The sequence continues at coordinate 27,954 of JAJDCP010000161.1, read as the reverse complement.
AGCGCCTCTGCGACGACCTCTTCACCTTGCCGGCCCACGATGCCCATCATATGCCGGATCCCGTGCCCCTGACTCTCGGTGGCAACAACGCTGAAGACACTCTCGCGCAACTCGCCTACGAGCGCGTAACTGCCACCTCCCCACGCCTCAGGCGGGGGACCGAGCAGCCGGGCCAGTCTGCCAACGATGAAGGGGGTCTCGAGCATCCCGTCCCAAAGATCGCCTCGCGCCTCGAGCTCATTCTTGCGCCGCAATAGATCCTCAGGGCCCGCGTCGTCAGCCAGGTCGGACAGCGCGAAGTCGGCACAGCTGTGTCTGGCGATCAAGCTACGCTGTTGTTGCCAAAGCTCTGCCCAGGCAGGTTGCTGCAGGGCTTCGAGATAGCGGGCGGCGAAATCCACGGTCGTCCAGCCCGACTCGAGTGAGGTCTCATCGGAGTTGTTGGCAGGCTCCACGCCATCCCAGTACGAGCGGTAGCGAAAGCTCAGACTGCCAAACTCACAACGCCGTTCTGAGCGGTCTTCGAACAGGGAGCTTCGGCTCCCGTCCAGTAGCCTGCGTTGTTCGTGTGCCGCCAGAATCCATGGGGGTACGGAGCGGATGCGCCGGCGCTCGTCATTGACGACCACGGCCGGGGCGTCGCGGTTGCACAGCAACTGGTAGCGCCTAGGCCTCTCGAGCAGGCCCATGAGCGCACGCCTGGGCTCGAGCTTTTCGATGTCACGCTTGAGCTCGCGCCGTACGTAGTCACCAAAGTCACGCACCTCATCGGCGCTGCAGCCCAACTCGTCATAGTGCTGCTCAAACCAACGCACGACAGCCATGGTTTTTTCGCGCAGGCTCTCGGGTTTCATGCAGCACACCTCGCCACAGGTCCGGCTGGATCTGCGGGTTTCTGGGGGATTGTTGAACTCTCAATGTACGCGCAGCGAGGCGCGGGCCGCAAGCATCACCATGCAGGCCGGCCCCGCAACAGCCAGGCCGCCAAGCAACCAAAGTCCATGCCGGTGCGCTCGGTTCAGTTGTTGATCAAGTCGTCCTGCGTGAAGACTTCGGCTCCCCCGATCAGACTTCCGTCCGCGCTGCGTCCACCGTAGAGCAGCACCAGGTTCAGGGAAATCCGGGCCGCGCTGTACTCGAATCGTGGGACGGCGAGGAATGGGTCGGCCGTCTCGTGGATGGTGTTGCTGCGGATCCGGTACAGGCTGCCCCGCGTCGCTGCTTCCCCCTCGCCACCGAAGATCACGATGTCCCCTAGAGTCAGGCGGAATCCTTGCGGGTTCGCCCGCGGGATGATGTCGAAGTCGACACGGGCAAAGTTGTCGCGCGCACCGTCGTACTGCTCGACCAGGCTGACCGCGCCCGTATCGCTGACACCGCCGACCACGAACACCCAATTCGGCGGCCGGTCGACCGCCACGAAACCGGCGCGTGCGACCTCAAGCGTCTCGCCCGCAGGCCCAAAGGTCCCATCGCGGGAATCATACAACTCTGCCGTCGCCAGAAACCCGGTCGCATTCTGACCGCCGATGATCACCGCTTGCGTGGTCGCGAGAATCGTCGCCGAATGGCCCGTGCGTGCCTCCGCCATGCTTCCGGTGGTGCTGAATGTCTCGGTGCCTGGCGTGAACAGCTCAGCACTGGCCAACGCTCCGCCGCTGTCTTCTCCACCCACGATCAAGACGTCGCCGTCGGTGAGTTGCACCAAGCGTGTGTTTTGCCGTGGGCTGAGGGTTGTGAGCTGCTCAAACTCGAGGCTGACCGGATCGAACAGCTCTGCAGAAGCCAACGGCTGGCTGCCGTCACTCCCGCCATAGACCAGCACGCGCCCGTCCCGCAACGCGAGCATCGCGTGGCCGATGCGAGGACTCTGCAGCGGCCCCACGACGAGGAACCTCTGGCTCTGGAAGTCGAACATCTCCGCGCGGTCGGTCACACCATCCCGGTCGCGCCCCCCACAGATCAGGACACGGCCGCTGCCGAATGCGACGGCCTGGGTCGCCGTACGTGGATGAATCGCCCCGGGTTGGACGTCAAACGTCTCGTCACCGCCGGCGATACGCGGGTGGTACAAAACCGCCGAGGCATCGTCCCCCGTGATCAGAATGCGTCCCGAACGGAGCGGAATCCCCACCGGACGCGCGCGCGGGTTGCGCAGCGGCTGGGTGGTCTCGGTGAAGCTGCCCGCCTGGGGCGAGTAGACTTCAGCCGCCGACAGCTGCTGCACGCCATCGCTGCCGCCAAAGAGCACCACCAGACTGTCGGGCGTGAGTGCGGCGCCATGGCGGGCGCGTTTCTGGAGCAATGTGGTCGCGTTGCCAGCCCTGTCGACCACCTGCTCGAAGGTTCCCGCGGCCGGCAGACTGTTGTCGGGCACGAACAGCTCGACGCTCGCCAGCGTCGAATCTGCCACCCCCAGCCCGCCGGCGAGCAAGACCCGGCCGTCGAACAGCATGGTCGCGGTGTGCTCACGCCGCAGCCGCAAGGGGCTGGCCGTGACGCTGACAAAGCCGCTGTTGGGGACGAAGATCTCGGCCGTCGAGACCAGGCTGCTCGCCGCTCGGCCGCCACTCAGCAGGACATTGCCATTCTGCAGCAAGGTCGCCCGATGTCCTTCCCGTGCGATGTGGCTGCCGGCCGGACTGAAGCCGCCATTGCTGGGATCGTACAACTCCGCAGCGCCCAGCGCGCCGCCTCCCGCGCCTTCCCCGCCAGTGATCAGAACGCGGCCGTCGGCCAAGAGCGTGGCGCGATGCCGCTGGCGGGCTGTCGCCAGCGAGCCGGTGCCGCTGAAGCTCTCGGTGCTCGGATCGTACAGCTCCGCGCTCGCCAGCACCCCACTGGTTCCCTCGCCACCGACGACCAGCACGCGCCCGTCCTGCAACGTCGTCACCGTGTGGTTGGCCCGCGCTTCAGCCAGAGCTGAGGTGACAGAAAACGTGTCGGTCGAGACTTCGTAGAGCAGCGCCCCGGACAGAAGAGTGCCTTGCGCATCGCGTCCGCCACAAAGGAGAACCCGTCCATCGCGCAGCTCGGCTCCTGCGTGCGTTTCACGATGGCCATCCAGAGCCCCCACCGGCGCGAACATATCGACATTGCGCACCTCGACAATCGCGGAGGCCCGCGAGCCATTGTCGAGGGAAAAGGTGACCAGCTGGCTGGCGAAACGTCCCGCACCGAGGTCGGCGAGGGCATCCCACAAGAACACATGCCGGATACCGCCGGGTGTAGCGATGATGTTGTTGGTGTCAGCGCTCCCGGGCAACAGTGTGGCGCGCAACGGCTGCAGCGTCTCTGGATCACGGTAGTCGACCGCGATGTGCAGGCCGGAGGTGTTCTGGTCGCGCAGCGTGACCCCGATCTCGACGACGCCGCCCTGGACGTTCGCAGGCAAGTCGACGATCACGATCGGGAGACGATCTCGGCGATCGATGCAGCCGATCAGGGCCGCAGCGCAAATGAGCATCGACAACGGGAAACTCGCACGGAGCATGGGCAGGTCCTTGTCTTGAGAGGGAGCTCGAAATCGAGCGAGGCAGCCTGCATGGCTGCCGGTGGAAGGGCTCAGCCCTCGTCGTCCCAGGCGTCGAGACCGGGGTTCAGGCCGACGTCGCCGAGACCCGGATCGAGGCCGGGATTCTTGTCGTCATCGTCGCTGTCTTCGTCATCGTCCTCGTCGGTCCAGCCTGGATCGCCCAGCCCCATATCGCCGAGTCCCGGATCAAAACCGACATTTCCGAGGCCGACCTGCCAGCCGTCTTCCTCTTCGTCGTCGGCGTCCTGTTGCAAGCCTGGATTGCCCAGGCCTGGATCACCCATGCCGATGTCACCCATGCCGGGATCGAAGCCGATCGGCTCGTCGTCGCCCCAGCCGTCATCGTCGTCTTGGTCGCGTCGTTTTCCCACAACAGGTCCTCCCCGCGCACAGGCTACAGAACCATGGGGGTACGGGCAAGCTTCGGCCGGGTTTGTCTCGTTTCCTCCTCGGGCTTGTGTGCAGCCGAGCCTCAAGCTTGACGGATCCGCGCAGCTCAGCTATCAGAGTTTCAATCGATCCCCGTGCACAGGAGCTTGGGATGCGTTTCGCCCGTCTTGTTCCCCTTCTCGCCTTGATGGGCTGCGTGTGTTGTGACGGCGCAGTTCCCGATGGAATGTCCCGCGCCTCGCCGGAGCAGAGCAGTCAGGTGCTGCAGTACGCGATCGACCAGGAAGACTGGGACCTGGCCTATTGTTCACTGAGTGAGCTGACACGCGAAGAGTATGGCTACCTCACGTTCCGCACGTTCTTCGCAGGCATTGAGGATCAGGCTTCGGGAGAGAAGCTGGTCGAACTGATCCGCCGCGCGCATTATTTTGAGACTCTGCCGAATGAGGACGGCACAGCCGTCACCTACCACATCTTCGACGACAACCAGGGGATCGCCGCCATCCTCTGGACGTTGTCCGAACATGGCTGGTTGATGGCGCAGAAAGAGCAGGCGCAGATGGGTCCCGATCCCTGGTTGGAGCTGCCTCGGCCGTCGGACGGGCCGGTGGAGCCTTAGGCCGGGGAGGGGTCTGGATCCCGAATCCGAATCCGAATCCGAATCCGATCCCGAATCCGATCCCGAATCCGATCCCGAATCCGAATCCGAATCCGATCTCGAATCCGAATCCGAGTCCGATCCTGATTCTAATTCTGATCCCGAGCTCCTGGCATCGGCGGTCCGACGGTCCGACCCGGATACATACGTGACACCTTCTACCGAACCCACCTCGCACCGCAGTCGCCGCCGGGCAGCAGCCCCTGATGGGTGGGCGACTTGTCTCCGGCAGCCATGCAATCTCCGACCAGGCGTGCGCCGCCGTGGTTGACGAGGCAGGACAGTCGGAGCCTCCTCGCGCGCCTGCGCTGCCAGGGTCGAGCTTCGAGCGGGGCTGTGGAAGGGACGAATGCGGAGGCGGTCGAGAAGTGGGATACTACGGCGTAGAACCCTGAGACGGGGGAGGCGGAGAGGCTGAGGACGCAGAGCAGAGGAGCGCGAAGAGACCGGACGCTCTTGCCCGCGGGGAGGCACGCGCGCCGCCGGGCACGGTCAAGGCCGGGCCTGGATGCACACTCCCTTTCCCTTCTTGATCTTCAGCGTCTTCACGTCGGTGTAGACCACCTCAAGCCGCGGGCAGGCGAGCAGCGCCTCGAGGTAGCAGGCGCCGCTTCTCCGCAGGGACACCTGGCGAAGGCTCTGGCAACTCGCCAGGGGCTGGAGGTCACGGGTGCTGTTGCTGCTCGACAGGTCGAGGAGCTCGAGGGCTTGCAGGGCGGCGAGCGGGCCGATCTCCTTGAGCTTGGCCGTGCTCGCGAGCACCAGGTGCTTCAACTTCTTCCAGCCGCGGACGAAGGAGATGTCGTCGAGGCTTGCGTGCTCGAGGCTCAGCTCCTCGAGCTGGGGAGTGTTCGCCACCGTGTCGGCGAGGTCTGCCGTGCGCGTGCCGACATTCGTCGCCAGGATGCGCAGACCCGGCAGACTCGGCAGGGTCGAGCGGCGGTTGCCGTCGGCAGCCGTTAGATCGAGGGCCTCGAGCTGGGCCAGCGGAGCCAGGGTAAGCAGCGCCTGGGCCGGCACATTGTTCGGGCGCAGGTAGCGCAGCGCAGTCATCCCCGGGAAGAGTTCCTTGAGGTGCTTGGCGGCGAGACCTTCGGGCAGGCTGAGGGCGACCAGGTCGCGCGGGCAGTGCGCGACGAGCTCGTCGGGATCCTCGACCTCGCTCTGGCTCAGGTCGAGGTGGCGTAGGGCGGGGAGTTTTGCCAGCGTCGAGAGCCCGCGGAGCTTGGCGTGACGTCCATACACCGTCACCTCCTCGAGCGCGGACCCGGCCAGGGGTGACAGATCAAGGGTGCTGCTTCCGCCGCCCCGTGACGCGATGGTGAATGCCAACAACCGCTCGAGTTGCGAGCCGCCCGCCGCTCGCGCGGTGTCGAGGAACAACTTGCGCACTCCGCCCAGGTCGACGCCATCGAGGGAGCCGACCTGGAGGGACTGGGGATCCGCGACGCGGTCTCTGTGCGATGAACCAACTGGCCGTCACGGTAGCCGCACAGGACCGCGCCGTGCGCGGCGAGGAGCTCACCGTCGTCGGTCCAGCACAGCGCCGTACACGGCGCGCCGAAGCTCTGTTGCTCGACGAGGTCCTCGGTCGCGTGCAGCACGATCGGTCGGTCGGCCGCGGCCCGCGCGATCCGCACGCCATCGCGGTCGGTGGCGAGCAGCGGTCGCTTCCCGGCGTCGACATCGACCCGACGCAGGATCGCGCCCTGCTCGAGCTGCCATTGCGCCAGTGTTCCGCGCTCGTCCAGGGACAGCGCACCCCCGTCGAGCGCCGCGACCGCGATCAACGGCTGGCCGTCGCCCGTGATGCAGCGGGCTCGCCAGCCGACGACCAGCGCCCAAGACCACAGACGCCCCCTGCGCGTCTCCGCACAGGAATCCGTCGAGCGCCTGGCCCAAGGCCGTCAGGGGCGCGTCGTTACAGACGGCGCCCCGGCCGAGGCGGCCGATGACGCCGGGAAGGGCCGGGCGAGGCATCGCGTGTTTTCCGTGTCGAATCATTGCGGTCGCATCCCGATGATGCGTCGAGTACGGACTCGTCATCCACCGGTCGGCTACGCGCCCGGACGGACCCGACAGGCCGTCACCCGGACCGCCAGCGCGTCCTCGCTTCGACCCTGACTGCCGCCCCACCCCCGAACAAGCCCGGGGGGCGCCGATACGTCATGGTGACGACACGGGAGGGTAGAGAAGCAGTCGGGAGAAATGGAGCGGCGGGTTCAGGAGCCGTGTCTGTCCAACCAACCCTGGACCTTCTCCGCCGCCGCTTCGTTGAGCGAATCCCAGCCGTCTTTGACCGTCTCGCCCAGGTCGTGCAGGGCGCTCTCGAGCTCGCGCTGTTCCTGGTTCAGTTTTTCGCGGGCCTGGGCCTCTTTCAACTTGCCCTGGGCCTTGAGCACTTCGAGGCGGTCCGCAATGCGGCTCCGCACACCCTGGACCTTCTGCTTAAGTTCTGTATAGTTTTTTTTCAGCGTATCCATGCCATTCTCCTTCGTTGTGTGGGGGCTCGGTGTTGCCCCCGAGCCCACTGCGCGAAGATAGTAAGATCCTCCCGCCACAAATAGATAAGGCATCATCCTCTTCCTGTGGCGGGGTGCGCTCTCATCCCACGTCGCGTGCAGTAGACTTCATTGCTGCGATCATTATTGCTACAACAATTGTATTCTTCTGTTCATGTTTTGTCAACATTTTTCTTGCTAGCTCAGAAGTGCAAGGGCACGCCGGTGATCTCTTCGAGGCGATCACCGGCCTGACCATGCCCAGGCTCTGCCTCGGGCATCGACCACGACGGCCAGGGCTGGCGATGGGCTCGGTCCGAATTCAGAGCCTGGTCGAGATGCTTGCGAGCGCAGGCAGCGTTGAACGAAGCCCGAAGAAGCCGTCGCTGAACGCGGGGTCCGGTCAGAAAAACCTCACACCGGCTTGACTTCCTTGGCGCCCGCGGCGATATTCACAAACTCGTGAAAGTCCGGGTCTTTTCCAATCAGCATACCGGGAGGCGTCTATGAGCGCCGCAAAGCAGGCCGCAGCGATCCTCGACGTCGCCGTCGCGATTCCCCACTACTATCTCGACCACGGTGCCCTGGCCCACGCCCGGGGACTGGATCGCCAGCACTACCGGGAGCGCTTTGGCTGCGAAGAGATGGCCGTCTGTGGGCCGGGTGACGACGCGGTCAGCCTCGCCGCTAGCGCGGCCTGGCGGGTGCTGGAAAAGCACCGCCAGCTACGGCACCGCATAGGCCTGTGCGTCGTCGGCACCGAGAGTGGGGTCGACGGGGCACGCCCGGTGTCGATCCATGTTCACGGTTTGTTGGGACTGCCGAGCTCATGTCGGGTGTTCGAGGTCAAACACGCCTGCTACGGAGCAACTGCGGCTCTGCAGACCGCTTTGAGCTGGGCTGAGAAGAACCCGGAACGTTACGCGCTGGTGGTGGCGGCCGACATCGCACGCCAGGCTCGACACAGCCGGGACGAGCCACACCAGGGTGCGGGAGCTGTGGCGCTGCTGGTCGGTTGTTCGGCGCCGCGCGAGGCACTGCTGACCTTGAGCGACAAGAGCGGCGTGTTCGCGAGCAACGTCTATGACACCTGGCTCCCCAACTACCAGAACACGGCGCTGGTGAAACAACGCTCGGCTGCTTCATGCTATCTTGAAGCCCTCGAGAAGGCTTTTGCCGACTACCAGGAATGTGGCGGCGACCGCGAACCGCCCGACTTCTTGCTGTTTCATACCGCCGTCCCCCGCATGGCGAAGAGAGCACACCAGCGCCTGCTGCAGGTACAGGGAGTCGACGATCCGGCTACCGTCTCCGCAGATTTCGAGCGCAGGGTCGCCCCGAGCCTGTGGGCCATCCGACGCGTGGGGAACATCTACGGAGGCTCGTTGTACCTCTCTCTGGCGGCGCTCTGCGAGCAACAGGGTAGTAGGCTGCAGGGCAAGCGGGTCGGATTGTTTTCCTACGGGAGCGGTTGCTGCAGTGAGTACTTCACGGCCCGCTTCGGCAGCCGCATCGCCCAGCCCGAACTGAGCTCTCTGCTCGCCAACCGACGCAGAGTCAGCGTGCCGCTGTACGAGGCGATCGTGGATGCTTCGCTGGCGATGGACGAGAACCACTCGTACGATGAAGACGTGCCCACGCGTCGACAGCCTTTCACGTTTTTGGGAATCCGGGACCATGAACGACAGTACCGCAAAAACCACGACGCCGCCGCCCTCGCCGCGCTGTCGGCCTGAGGTCGGGAGCCAGCTACGCGACGATCCCTACCTGCAGGAGCTGCTGGGGATCTTTGCGGAGTTCTTTGAGGGCTTTGGCTTCAAACCCAATCTAGGGCGCATCTGGACAGTGCTCTTCTATAGCGTTGAGCCGCTCTCGCAGAAGCAACTGATGCGGACACTCGGCCTGTCGGCGGGCATGGTCTCGCAAGGGTTGCACGAGCTGACGCGGTTCGGCATGGTGCGCGCAAAGAGCGCCAAGCAGCGACGAGAGACCCTCTATGAGACCGAACGCAACCTGACCAAGATCGTTGCGTCGATTCTGGGCAAGCGAGAATCGCAGATTGTGGCGCGGCTCATGCAGCGTGTAGACCACCTCAAGCAGCGGCTCGCCGTCAGCCAGAAGAACGCCGAGTTCGTGACCAGCCGCATCGACGGGCTCGACCAGGTCTTGGTGATCTGCGCGCTCGCCCAAGCCATCATCCACCTGGTCGAGACCTTCTCCCACTATTCGTACCACGCAGTCTCCCTCGGCACACGCGCTCTCGCGAAACTCAAAGTGCCCCAGTTGCCCAAGTTCCTCAATTGGAGCATCCAGTCGGGCTGAGGTGCTGCTCCAGTTCAGTCCCCAGGGGCTTTACGCGTTCCCCCCATTGTCTTATCCTTGGGACCTCTATCGCACCCAGGAAGCAGAATGGCGCATTCGCTGGTCACTGGTGGAGCGGGCTTCATCGGCAGCCATTTGGCCGAAGCGCTCCTCGAACGCGGCGACCGCGTGCGGGTGCTCGACAACTTCTCCACCGGCCGGCGCGAAAACCTGCTGGGTTGCGCGCACGCGCTCGACATCATCGAAGGCGACGTGCGCGACATCGAGGCCGTGCGCGCCGCGCTGAAAGGCGTTGATTGCGTCTTCCATCTCGCTGCCTTGTCCGCTGTCGCCCGCTCTGTAGAGTCGCCTCTGCTCACGTCCGAGGTCAATCTTCACGGAACACTGAAAGTCCTGTGCGCGGCGAGGGATTCGGGGGCCCGGCGTGTGGTGTTTGCCTCGTCCTCGTCGGTCTATGGCGACAGCCCGGAGCTGCCCCGCCAGGAAACCCAGACTCCCCATCCCCTCTCGCCCTACGCAATCCAGAAACTGAGTTGCGAGCACTACTTGCGGGTCTTCTGGCAGCAATTCGGGCTCGAAACGGTTGCGTTGCGTTTCTTCAACGTCTACGGTCCGCGGCAGAATCCCCACTCGCCCTACGCAGCGGCCATCGCTGCCTTTGCCGACGCTCTCTTGCGGGGCAAGCGGCCCACGATCTTTGGCGACGGCCGGCAGAGCCGCGACTTCACCTACGTGAGCAATGTCGTGCACGCGCTGGTTCTCGCGAGTCAGACGCAGGCCGCAACAGGTCTGGTCATCAACGTAGGGGTTGGACGCCGCACCGACCTGCTCGACCTGCTCACACACCTGCGGCGTTTGACGGGCTGCGAGCTGGAACCCATCTTCGAAGCTGCACGCCCCGCGGACGCACGCCACACCCTGGCATGCTTGCAGCGGGCGCGCGAGGTGCTCGGCTATGAAGTCATCGTCGCGTTGGAAGAGGGCTTGCAGAGAACCGTCGACGCGCTGGCGACAACGCTGTAGGAAGTGACGCCCGGGTCAGGGAGCAGCGATCACCTTGAGCTCGATAGCGATCGGAGTTGGCAGCGCTCCCACCTCGATGGTCGTTCGGGTGGGCCGGATGCCGCCGAAGATCTCGGCGTAGACGCGATTGAACGCAGCGAAATCGCGCTTCATGTCGATCAGGAACACCTGGATATCGACGATTTTTTCCAGCGAGCTGCCGGCTTCGGCCAAAATCGCGCGCACGTTGTCGACCACGGCCCGGGTCTGCAGCTCGATATCCCAGTCCACCAACGTGCCGTCTTCGTCGAATCGAGCTCCGGGGATCTCGTCACTGCCCGGCAGCCGCGGTCCGACACCGGAGAGGTAGAGCGTGTCTCCGTGACGTCGGGCGTGTGGATACGCCCCGACAGGCTTGGCCGCGCGCGTGGTGTTGTAGCTCTCTCCGCCCATGCAAGTGCTCCTCTCGGCCCCAGCACGGGGCCTACAGCTTGATGCAGACGTTGACCTGCTCGGTATAGAAATCCAGCGAGTCTTCTCCCCCTTCACGTCCCAACCCCGAGGCCTTCATTCCGCCGAACGGTACGCGCAGATCGCGCGCCAACCAGGTGTTCACCCAGACCGTTCCGACATCGAGCTGGCTGGCCACACGGTGCGCACGGCTGAGGTCGCGCGTCCAGAGGCTGGCGCTCAACCCGTAACGCGTGCCATTGGCCATGGCCAGCGCGGTCTCTTCAGCTTCGAATGGGGTGATGGTGACGACTGGTCCAAAGATCTCTTCCTGCTGCACACGGCAGTCTGGAGCCAGGCCCGTCACGATACACGGCCGCATGAAATACCCTCCCGCGAGCCGGCCCGGCAGCTCAAGGCGCTGCCCTCCACAGACCACCTCGCCGCCTTCATCGCGCGCCAGCGCCACGTAGCCGAGCACCTTCTCGAGATGCGCAGCGCTGATCAGCGCGCCCATCTGGGTCTCTGCCTCAGCGGGATCCCCGACCACGAACGCTTCGGCCCGTGCCTTAAGGCCAGCCACAAACGCGTCGTACAGGGGCTGTTGCACGAAGATCCGCGAGCCACACAGGCAGACCTCGCCCTGATTGATGAAACTCGAACGCACACTGGTCTCCAGACAGGCCTCGAGATCGGCGTCAGCAAACACGATGTTGGCGTTCTTGCCGCCCAGCTCGAGGCTGAGTTTCTTGAACAGGGGCGCGGTGGTGTGCTGGATGTGCGCGCCGGTCGATGTTCCCCCGGTAAACGAGATCAGGGGCACGTCCGGATGTTCACACAGGGCCTGGCCGGCGCCCGCTCCGGTGCCGTGGACGATGTTGCAGACACCGGAGGGCAGACCGGCCTCGTCAAACACCTCGGCGAGCATGGTGGCCGTCAAAGGAGTCAGCTCAGAAGGCTTGCAGACGGCTGTGTTGCCCGCCGCCAAAGCGGGGGCAATCTTCCAGGTCAACAAGTACAGCGGCAGGTTCCAGGGCACGATCAAGCCCGCCACACCGACGGGCCGACGCAGCGTGTAGTTCAGCAATCCGGGCCCGCTGAAGGCGCGCTCGTGGCTGTGCTGGATGGCCGCAGCGAAGTAGCGGAAGTTGGCGACCGCACGCGGGATGTCGATGCGCCTTGCCAGACTGAGCGGTTTGCCCTGGTTCGCCGATTCGGCGGCCGCGAATGCCTCGAGTCGGGTCTCGATGCTGCGCGCCACCCTCTGCAAGGCTTCGGCCCGCTCTTGCTGCGAGCGGCCGCTCCAGGCAGGGAAGGCCCGACGGGCGGCTTCGACAGCTGCCCCGACATCGGCAGCCTGCGAGTCGGGCACCTGCCAGGCGACCTGGCCCGTGGCCGGATTGCGGCGCTCGAGGTAGCGGCCCGCGCGCGGTGGCTGCAGACGTCCATCGATCAGATTGGCCAGCTGCATGGCTGCCCCCTGCGTGAAAACAGTCCCCGGACTCAGGCGAAACGGGGCGCCACCTTCTCCATGAAACTGGTCATCTTGCGCTGCACCCGTGCGTTGTCGTGATCGTTGAAGTCGAACCATAACATCAAACGATCCTCAGGATCGAAACGCTGCTCGATCTGGCGCGCAACCTCGTCGGGACTGCCGACCAGCGCGTTGTCGACCGCATGCTGCACCTTCTGCTCGTCGAGAGTGCCCGCCATCGCGACCCAGTAGTTCGCATAGGCCGCGGTGGCAGCCTCGCGGGCCCGAGCGTTCTTCTCTACCTCGCTCAAGCCCGGCCCGTCCTCGATCACCACCAGGGTCGTGCGCGGCATGAAACCGCGCTGCCAAGGCCCCCCGTCTTTGTGGAAGACCTCGGTCATGCCGCGGTGGGTCGCCTCGATCTTCTCCGGCGGTGTGATCGACAGGTTGAACACCCAACAGGGCAGTAGCGTGTTGGCGAAGGCCTGGGTGGGAAAGTCATGGCAGCCGATGATCAACTGCAACAGCTCGAGGGGCGCGTCGAAAGGAATCACGCCGACGTCATCGAACACCCAGCGCGGCGCGACAGGGATCTCTTCAGCCTGCGAGCCATGCGCCTCCAGCACCGCCAGCCAGTCGGCGTCGCTGCGGAAGTCCGCACGCCGCAGAGTGGTCGGCGCGACCTCGCGGCTGCTGAAGATCTCTCCGCGTACAAAACGCAGGAAGATCTCGACCGCCTCACGAAAGATCTTTCCCTTGAGCGCCCGCCAGGCTGCCTTCTCGACCGGGTTGCGGGGCACGATCCCGTAGGGGGCGTTTGAAAAGGGGAAGCGCCCCGAAGCGAAGCCCAGATACAACTTGCGCTTCTCGGCGGGGTCGAGGCCATGCAGGCTGAGGAACGTCCGTACCGCCTCGGCATGCGCGATCGGACCGCCATTGCACTGGATGTTGCGGATCGCCGAGCCGACCTCTATGCGCTTGGTCTGAGCGAACAAGCGATGGGCCACCTGCAGGATGTCGGTGTTGAGACCGATCTCGCCTTTGAAGTGCGGAATCACCGCACCCGGATTGCGTTTCTGGATCTGGCAGGAGAGATGGGTCTCCGCCACCCAGGCCACTCCAAAGCCCAACGCATCGGCAAGCAGTGCCTGGTCGAAGAAGCTCTGGAACATCTGCCGTTCGCTGGGCATGCTGCCATCGACCTCGGTCTGGCAGATGGACAGAAAGATGTCAAAGTTCACAAGCAGCCCGTCCTGCCCCCGTCGACCGGGAGATTGATGCCGTTGATATAGCTCGCTGCTGGACTGGCCAGAAAAGCCACCCCTGCCGCCACCTCCGCCGGGCGGGCGAAGCGTCCCGCCGGAACACTGCGCATCCAGGCAGCCTCGGTCTCTGCGGGCGTCTGCCCCAAACGCTTCGCCGCACCCGCCATCAACGTCAGCAACCGCTCGGTACGGGTAAACCCAGGCAGCACATTGTTGACGGTCACACCGTCGGCCGCCACCTCGCGCGAGAGAGTCTTGGCCCAATTGGCCACCGCCGCACGCGTGGTGTTCGACACGCCGAGGTTCGGAATCGGAACTTTCACCGAGGTCGAGATGATGTTGATGATCCGTCCGTAGCCCGCCTCGCGCATACCCGGCAAGAGCAACCGGCTCAACCGCACGGCAGCAAGGAGATGGTTCTGCATCGCCGCGAGGAACTCCTCTTCGCGCGCCTCAACGATCGGTCCGCCCTTGGGCCCGCCACAGTTGTTGACCAGAATGTGCAGCGGACCGTGCGCGGCCAGGACCGGCTCCAGCGCCGCTGCCAGCGCATCTCCCTGGCTCAGGTCCGCCACCAGAGCCTGATGGCCCTCGCCAGGTAGCTCCGCGACCACCTCCCGCAAGGCGTCGGCACTGCGGGCCAGGGCAACAACCCGGGCGCCGAGACCCGCCAACGCTCGGGCCGAGGCCGCTCCAATGCCCTTGGAGGCCCCGCAGACCAATGCAGACCTACCCGACAGCCGGATGTCCATAACCGCCTCCAATCAGGTTGCGTACTTCCCAGAGCTCAGGGAAGAAACGAAGCTCGCTGCGCGACTGCAAGAACTTGTAACCCGCGCTGCCGCCGGTTCCCTTCTTCTGGCCGATCGTGCGGCCGACAGACAGGATGTGGATCTGGCGCCACTGGCTGAAGTACTCGTCAAAGTCGAGCAGAGTCTCACACAACAACACCAGCTTCTCATCGCCGTCCTCGTCCTCATACAACCCGCGCAGCAACTCGAGCAACGCAGGGTCAAGCGGCCGCGGCTCGGAAAAATCACGCTCCAGCAGCCTCTCCGGCACAGGGTGCCCCAGGCCTTTGAGGCACAGCAGGAACTCGTCAAACACACTGGGACGGGTCGCGATCGCCTCGAGGCGCTGCTTCACCTCGGGCATCGACTTGAAGAACTTCAGAAAGAACAGGTCGCGCACTCCGAAGGTGAATTCGATCTCGCGGAACTGTGACGACTGGAAGCCACTGGCGGGCCGCAGATACTCGCGGAAACCCGCGAATTCGACCGGGGTCAGGGTGCGCAGAAGCTGGATCTGATGGACCTGCAGGCGGATGATCGCCGTCAAACGGCGCAGCACCTTCAGCGCCCGCGAGACCGCCGCCTCGCGCAGGGCCTGGATCAAGATGCCCGTTTCGTGCAGGGCTTCTTTGAACCAGAGCTCGGCCGTCTGGTGGATGATGATGAAGAACATCTCATCGTGGTGCGGCCCATCGGAGATCAACTGCTGCAACTTCAACAGGTCAGGGACCTTGAGGTAGGAATTATAGTTGAGCTTCTCCAGCTCGAGCTTGTCGTAGTCATGGTCCATGAGTTTCTCCTGAGCAGGCAGCATACGGCGGCCGACGAGCCGTTGTCAACTGAGCGCCACAGCCCGGCGGCAGACAGCTTGGGATCTGCAGAGCTTTCCCCGCATGGGGCTTTGCTGTAAGGTTGAGCGGCCCATACCCCGGGGAGTGCCCCAAGGCACTAGAACGAGGAGGCTCCATGGCAGTCGTTGAGCTGCAACGAGGGCGCGAAGGTCCCGTCCTGTCCGGCCATCCGTGGATCTTCAGCGGGGCGGTCCGCAAAGTGCGCGGCTCCCCCAGCGCCGGCGAGGCGGTGGCCATGGAGAGCTCTTCTGGGCGGCCCCTGGGCTGGGGCTTTTTCAATCCCCAGGCCAACATCCGTGTGCGGGTCTTTTCTCGCGATCCAGAGCAACCCCCGGAACCCGCGGCCGTTGCGGCACGGCTGCGGGCCGCCATCGCGTATCGGCACGACTTCCTGCGACTTCCCGAACGCAGCCAGGCCTACCGGCTGATCCACTCCGAAGGCGATGGCCTCTCGGGGCTGGTGGTCGACCGCTTCGGTGACGTGCTTAGCCTGCAGGTGCACGCGGCCGCCTGGGAGGCACGCCTCGAAGCGCTGCTCGACGAGCTGCAGGCTGCTTTGCAGCCCCGGGCCCTGCTGAGCAGCGAGGACGCCCGCGCACGCAAGCTCGAAGGTCTGCCGCGGCGGCGCGGCCTGCTGCGTGGCAGCCTGCCCGAGGGACCGGTAGGGCTTGAGCTCGACGGGCTTCCCCTCGAGCTCGACTTCAGCCAGATCCAGAAGACTGGACTCTACCTCGACCAGCGCGAAAACTGGGGCCATCTCGGCGCCATTCTTCAGGACCGCAAGGGCCGCCTGCTCGACGCTTGCTGCCACCACGGGGGCTTTGGTCTCGCGGCACTGCGTGCGGGCTGGGAGGTGGCCTTCCTCGACCAGTCCGAAGCCGCCCTCGCCTGCGTCGGACGCTCAGCAGAGCGCCTGCAAGGCCGCTTCCAGCTGATCCAGGAAGATGTCTTTGACGCCCTGCGTGCGCGCGCAGACAAGGGCGAGCGCTTCGATGCGCTGGTTCTGGACCCGCCACGTTTGGCGCGCACGCCCCAGAAAGCCCGCAAGGCTCTGGGCGCGTACCGCGAGCTCAACCAGCAGGCCTTTCGGTTGTTGGAACCCGGCGGCCTCTGCCTGACGTTCAGCTGTACGGGTCATGTGCAGTGGCAGGACTTCGAGCGCGTCGTCGCACGTGCCGCCAGCGAGGCTGGCCGCGGCCTGCGCGTCATGCGGCGGCTAGGAGCGGCCGCGGACCATCCCTACCACCCCTCCTGTCCGGAAACCGTCTACCTCAAAGGCCTGATGCTGCATGTCACCTGAGCGCGACACCGTCTTCGGCTGGTTGGCGCGCGCGCTTCTAGCCCATCGGTTGCTGGCGTGTATCGCCCTGCTGCTCGCCTTCGCCGGGTGCGCCGCCGGCTGCTTCTTGGTACGCATGGACTTCAGCGCGACCGCGTTCTTCGGCAGCAATACGGCGGCATTGGCCGAGCTCGAAGACTTCTTGGCCACCTGGGGCCGCGACGACAACCTGATGCTGGTGGTCATCGAGGCCGACAGCGCACATCTGTGCGATGCGGGCCGCTTGACACACGTCGCTCAGCTGGCGGCTGCCCTCGACAGTCTGGAGGCCGTTCGTGGGGTTCGTGGCGTCGCCGAGCTGCCGAGCTTTCGCGGACCGGCGGCCGGCACCCTGCTCGAGACGCTGCCGCACGTGGCCTCGGATAGCGGGTGTGCCGCCTGGCGGGAAGCCCTCCAGCAAACTCCCTGGGTGCCGGGCTTGATCTCAGCCGATGCCCGGGTCACTGCGCTGGTCCTCGAGTTGGCCGGCAACATGGACAACCAACAGGTCGTCGATGCAGTTCGGGCAGTCGACCATCTGATCCTGAGTCGACAGGGGCTTGCCGGCTTGCGCATGCAGACCGCCGGAGTGCCAGCGGTGCGCAGCGCCATCTTCGACCATATGCTGGCTGATCAGCAGCTGTTCGTGCCCCTGGCAGCGCTGTTGATGGGTGCGATCCTGCTCGCGACCTACCGGCGCTTGCACGGCGTGTTGATTCCGCTGTGCGTGGCCGCGGTGCCTGTCGTCATGCTGGCAGGCTTGATGGGCTACCTCGGCGAGCCGATCGGGATCCTCAACCAGATCTACTTCACCCTCCTGCCCGCGATCGCCATCGCGGACTCGATCCACCTGGTCAGCCGCTACCAAGAAGAGATGCGGCGTCCTGGCCCGGCCACGCGGGCCCGTCAGCGCCAGGCGATCATCGCCGCGCTGCAGCACGTCGGGGCCGCCTGCGCGTTGACCAGCCTGACGACCATCATGGGCTTCCTGTCGCTGAACCTGGCCAGTATCGCGCTGCTGCGTTCGTTTGGGAACTTCGCAGCGCTGGGTATGACGCTCGCCTACGCCACCACGGTGCTGATCGCCCCTCTGCTGCTCTCCTTTACACGGCCTCACGCACCCCGCCCGAAGCAGGCGGACGGAGAAGGCCTGATCGACCGCGCGCTGCTGGCCTGCGCAGGGTTGAGCCGCAAGCAGCCACGGGCGTTGCTGCTCGGATCGTTGCTGCTGCTGCTGCTCGGAGTCCTTGGGGGCCTGCAGGTAGAGATCAACAACGATCTGGTCGGCAACCTGCAACCCGGCCATCCCATCAGCCGTGCGAATGCCCTCGCGGACAGCAAGCTCGGTGGTATTCTCAGCCTCGAGATCGACTTGCTGGGAGCGCCCGGTTGCTTTGATGATCCCGCGTTGATGCAGCGCCTCGCGGCTTTTGAAGCCGGCGTGCGTACGGACTCTCTGGTGCGAGACGTGCTCAGCCCTGCCAGCATGGTGGCGGATCTACGCCAACTCTTGAGCGGCCAGCGCGCGCTGCCCCAGGAACCGCCGGCACTCCGATTGCACACCACGATGCTCGAGGCGCAGGGGGTCCTCCGCCGGGTGCTCGACGGAGAGCGGGGCAGGGCACGGGTGTCGATCCGCATCTCTGACCGGGGGGCACTGCGCTTCGAAGAATTCGAGGACCGGCTGGAGATGCAACTCGACGGCCTGCTCGCCGGGCGCTTGGATGCGATCCGCCTGACCGGCACCGCGCACAACGCCTACCGCGGCATCAACATGCTCACTCTGGACCTGCGCAACAGCTTGCTGCTGGTTTTCGGCTGTATCGGGCTGGTCATCCTGCTGCTGTTCCGCAACCTGCGCGTGACCTTGCTCTGTTTCTTGCCCAATGCCCTGCCGTTGGTGGTGGGCTACGGATTCCTTGGGGCCATGGGCTGGGCCCTCAAGCCCGTGACGGCGGTGATGTTCTCGGTGGGCCTGGCGATTGCCGTCGACGATACCATCCATCTGATGGCCCGCATCAAAGAAGAGCTGCGCTCGGGTGGCGACACAGCCCATGCCGTGCGCAATGCTCTGCTGCACAGTGGGCGGGCAGTGATCGTCACCAGCGTGATCCTGGTCTCGGGCCTCAGCTTGACGCTGCTCAGCTCCTTTCCGGCGATCGTCGCGCTATCGGGACTGGGTATGTGTGTGATCAGCGGTGCCCTGCTCGCGGACCTGTTCGTGCTGCCTGCCTCGCTGATCCTGTTCCCCATCCACGCGGCCTCGGGCACCCCTCAGCCCGACCCGGCCGCCAGCGGTGTCCAGTCATGAGGCGCAGCCCAGCGATCAAGATCTGTTGCATCCTCGACCCGGCCGAGGCCGCCCTGGCCATCGCCGCGGGCGCCGACGCCCTGGGACTGGTCTCGTCGATGCCCAGCGGACCCGGCGTGATCTCGGACGACCAGATCGCCCGCATTGTGGCCGGCCTGCCTGGCGGCATCGACAGCTTCCTGCTCAGTAGCCGCAGTGAGGTCGACGGCCTGGTGGCTCAACAACGGTACACCCAGGCGAACACGCTACAATTGGTCAGACATCTGCCTGTCGAGACATTGCGGGGCCTGCGGTGCGCCCTGCCCGAGGTGCGCCTGGTCCAGGTGATCCATGTTCCCGAAGAAGATGCCATCGAGCACGCCCGGCGCGCCGCCGAGGTTGTCGATGCGCTGCTGCTCGATTCGGGCAGCCCCGCTCAAGGCGTGCTCGGAGGAACAGGCAAGGCCCACGATTGGCAACGCAGCCGCAAGATCGTTGCAGCAGTCTCGCTACCGGTCTATCTGGCAGGTGGACTGCGGCCGGGCAATGTGCGTGCGGCGCTCGCGCAGGTCGGGCCCTATGGACTGGATCTCTGTACCGGCGTACGCCGCGAAGGCCGCCTCGACCCGGGCCTGTTGCGTGACTTCGTGTCGGCGGCACGGCAGCACAGTCCCGGCACTTGACAGCCCAACTGGCTCAGGGCCCACACCTGGGCAGCACGCTGGGCGCAGCCGCGCGTCGTGCCACGAACAGCCACTCGTGGACGCGGTTGTCCTCGCGTCCCTTGACAACCTTGTATTGCCGGCCTTTGCGGTTCTTGTCAGACCGGAAGCGCTGGCTGGGGATACGCTGCAAGCCCGTCTCGAGTTGGAATGCGCCTCCGCTGAACTCCGCGAGCAGCTCGGAGAATTGCGCCTCACTCAACAGCCCTTCCTCACTGTAGCTGATCACGACCCAGCCCGCCGCACAGCTGAGCAGCAACCGACGGAAAGCAGCAAAGACCTTACGAGGCCGGCAGAAGTCGGACCCCTGATAGGGAAGCATGCCCGTCTTTCCGTACAGGCTCGCTTCGATCAAACCCGGATGTTGGGCGTCCACCCAGCGCGCCACGAACTCGGGCACATGGTAGTAGGCTGGATACTGACGCCGATTGTAGGGTGGATCCAGATAGGCCACGTCGAAGGTATGCCCCGGCAGAAAAGCCTCGCTATCGTCGTGGGTCGCGCGCCCCACCGGTTGCTCCCACGGAACTACGGGGACGCGAAAGTCCAGCTCTTGGCGCGTATTCGGTTGCCAGCTTTTCAGGTAGGCCGCGTAGACCCCGGAGATGTTGGCCACCCGACTCAAGGCATCGAGCAGGCTGGTCAAGATCAGTCCGACCCCCACACGGCAGATCTTCGCGTCGAGATACCACTGCCGCAGCCGCACCAGTGCCGCATCGAGCGCTCCGGCATGGGCGCGGGTCAGGTACATGCGCTCTGCGGGACCAGCCGGAGAGAAGTGCCGGGTCAGCGGCCCTTCGACGGGGTCGAGGCCACGCAACCAGGCGAGCACCCCCGCCAGATCGCGCGCTTCGATACCGAGGCGGTCGAAACGCACCCAGGGAGTGCCTTCGAGGACCGCCACCTGCCGCCAGTACGACAACCGGAGGGCGTCGCAGCCCCAGACCTGCCAGCCGAGGGTGCGGAAGTGCCCCCCAACCACTGCCGTACCCGCAAAAACGTCGACCAGACGACCAGGACGATTCCCCCAAGACTCGCCCACGGCCGCCTGGATCGACTCCAACAAACGTCGCTTGTTTCCGAGGAAGCGCACACGCAATCCTGTTGTGTCGATTGTGGACAGGCTACCAGCCACCTCCGTCAGAAAATGGCGGGGCCGGTTTGTTCTGGGAAAAAAATCTTGGCTGGCTGGTCCTGCCCATTGCCCACAACTAGCATTGGACAAGCTTGGAGGCACTGTGGGTTCAGGGGCGTCCCCCCGCCGTGGCTTCATGCCTCCGGCTTCAGACTTCAGCCTGCCTGCTTATGTTTCCGGAGTTTCGGGTGGTCTCTACTCATGACGAGCCCCTTGGCAGAGACCAGGAGCCCATAGCCAGGAGCCCGTAGCCAGCCAAACGCCGGGCTCGCGCCAACCTGTCCGGGCAGACTTGTGGGCTGAGCAGGGCTGGTCCTGCCCGTCCATGCGCAGGGCGCGCAACCAGTCCGACAGGAGGTCCGACGCCGCCTGGCCCTGGATTCTGCTGGTCAGAGGTGGCATGCGTCCGCCCCGTCGAGCCTCCGCGACCACAGGCGCGGCTCGCCGGGCGTGATCAACCGTGCCTCGGGACATGCCAGCGCGCCGCAGTGCGGCGGGCCATCATTTCCCCCTCTGGCTGCCGCGGCCTACGCACCATCCCGAGCAGGGTCGGCCGCCTTCGCGGCCGCGCGGGCACGACGTCTGCGGGCGCGCAGCACACGCTGGGCATCGGCCAACGCGCCGCCGAACAGGAAAGAGCTGGGCAGGTTCAGCGCCCAGGTCCAGAGGTCGACCCACACCAGCAGCAACAGCCCACTGACGACCAGGTGCAAGCCGAAACAGACTGCGACCGCTTTGAAGTACGCGCTCCAGCGCCCGGCACGCGTGTGCCCCCGTGCCCAGCGCATGCCCAGCAGCGAACCCGCCGCACCGAACGCCAAGCCCAGTCCCAGCTGCAACCAGGCCACAGGACTACCGACGGCGCCCACGCGCAACGCGGCCAGCCCACAGAGGCTGCCCGCGATGCAGAGGCCGAGAGTGAGCTTGAGAAGCGAGCCCTGGCTCAGGGCATGCCCGCCATGTTGCGCCGGGTCATCTCTTCATCCAGGATCTCGATCGCACGCCGCAACGGCTCGGCCTGGACCGACCCCGGCCCCTGCAGCTCGAGGGTCTGCTCGAAGGCGGCGCGGGCTGTCTTGAGCTGGTCGAAATGCAGATACACCAGCCCGAGATGCTGGTAGACGCCTGCATTGTGGGGCCAGGCGGTCTTGAGGATGTTCAGCCCCTTGAGCGCTTTCGAGTAGTAGGGGTCGGCCTCGGTCTTGAGCTGTTTGGCCCGTGCCTCGTATTGCCGCGCCGTGTCGAGGTCTTTGTCTTCGCCGTCGCGCAGACGCTGCGCCTCGGACAAGAAATCATCGGCATCGAGTGTGTAGAGACGACCGATGCCAACCAACACCTGCACATACCGGAAGCGGCAGATGTTGTAGTCCGACTCTTTCTGCAGGGCATCTTCGTAGTAGGGCAGCGACTCGTGGTAGCGTTGGTTCTGCACCTCGGCCTCGG
Source organism: Planctomycetota bacterium (assembly GCA_029260765.1). Taxonomy (GTDB): domain Bacteria; phylum Planctomycetota; class J058; order JAJDCP01; family JAJDCP01; genus JAJDCP01. The sequence goes on along the minus strand of JAJDCP010000161.1, from coordinate 5,807 downwards.
CCCGCTTGAACAGCTCGACCGCCTCTTTGCTGTTCCGGAAGTCATCCGACTCGTCGCTCTGGCATCCACCGAGCAGAACGACGGCGAGCAGCAGGCCGCTCAAGGTCTTCATAGCTGTCATCCTGAAATATCCAGTTCCTGTCTGATGATGAGCTCTTCGAGCAGCTGCAATCTGCTCTGGAGCATTTCCTGAGTGCTTCTCTCGGACGTCTGCCCCGTATTCATGGCCCTGCGAAGGTAACGATGCGCCTCACGGAAGTCCTCGAAAAAGAAGTATATGTCTGAGATCTGCCAGTACACGTTGCTGTTGGGCTGGGTGCTCTCGACCAGCTGCAGATTGTCCAGAGCCAGCGTATAAAGATCGCTGGCCTCGGCGATAACGGTCTCGAAGTCGGCAATCTTCCGTTCCGCCTCGAGGGTCTGCCCCATCACTTCTGCTTCGCGAATTTGAATGCTCAAGGCCGCGGCCCTGGTCTCTTCGCGTTTGGCCAGGGCATACAACGCCGAGCCCAACTCGGTGCGAGCCTTGATGAACTCGGGCTCGATCTGCAGCACGCGGGCGTACTTTTCGATCGCCGCCCGGTAGCCCGCAACATCGGTCGACTTGACAGCGGCGTCGAGGTCTCGGCGCGCTTCATTGAAGAGGGCCTGGGCTTCCTTGGCACGCTCAACGCCGTCGTATTCGGGATCCATGGCTGCACAGCCAAACACGAGCAACAGCGTACAGATTGCCAGGTTTCGCATGGCCGCCTCCTCAGGTATGACGCTGATGCACCCACAGGGGTTCAGCAGCAATCAGCGCGGCGCAACTCCGGTTTCCCCGGAGGCTTCCGACACGCTCATTCTAAGCGCAGCGACGCACTCTACCAGAGCTATTCTTCAGGAGCGCGTCACGGCGCTGTCATTGCGGGGCCGCCCAAGATGCCGTTGCGTCGCCTCGCTGCAATGCGCACAATACCCCTCCACGCACGCATACCAGAGGAATCGATGCCTGGCTCACCCGTCGCCGACTACTTCGCCACCACCCTCGCCCGGCACAAAACGGGCCCTTTGGCCGTCTCCTGGAAGGGTCTTCACAGCCAGGCACTCGGCTTCCATGAGCTTGTCGAGCTCGGGGACTTCAGCGGCTGCCAGGTGCTGGACGTAGGTTGCGGCCTCGGAGACCTGTGGCCCTTCTTACAGGCCCGCTTCCACGGCGTCTGCTACAGCGGCGTCGATATCTGTGAAGGGATGGTGGCCGCGGCGCGGACGCATCACCCGCGGGTGGATTTCGAAGTCTGGGACATCAGCGCCCGGCCGCTTCCCCAGAGCTATGACTGGGTGGTCGCCTCCGGCATCTTCAACCTGACTGAGCTGCCCTACTCCGAGCAGCTGCAACGCGTGCGGCGCAGCCTGAAGAACATGTTCCTGAGCACACGATCCGGGGTCGCCTGCACGTTTCTCTCCCAGGAGCTGTACAACTCTCCCGTCTTCCGCCACGAGACAGGTTTGCGCTTCCACTACGAACAACCTGAACGCCTGCTTCCGGACCTCTTCCAGCTCACCCCCCATGTCCGAATCCGGCACTCCGTCGTCGACGAGAACATCTTCACGGTCTACCTCTACTCCGGGGTCGACGCCATCGTGCGGGACATCTATGAAGAGCTGCCCGCAGGGGACGACTTTGACAGCCTCAAGCGGCGCTTTCTCGCGCTCTCGCGGCTCGAGCGTCTGGCAGAGGTGGCTCCCTGGCTCGAGAGTCTGCCCGCGGGTCCGGAGAGGACCTACCTGCAGGCACTGCTCTACTCCCATCAGGGGGATCTGTCCCGCGCCCTCGAGTTGTTCATGCAGCTCAGGGAGGCAGTCCCGGAAGCCACCGAAGATGCGGCCACTTTGATGATGGTGCTCGGGCACAACCGTGCCATGATCGAGCTCCTCGAACCACGGTTGGGCAGCTGCAACGAGCTGATCATCGAGCGCTACGTACGGGTCTGCCTGCGGGAGCGCTTCTATGAGAAGGCGCGGGAATGCGCCGAAGGCCTTCCGCTGGGAGGGCTGCGCGCCAACCTCTGCGGCCAGGTGAGTGAGGCCGAGGGAAACTTGAGCGCAGCCGAAACGAGCTTCCGCGAGGCCTGGCGCCACGCCCCGTATTGCAGCACCATCCCGGAGAGGCTTGCCGGCTTGCTCAGGCAGCGAGGAGAACCGGTCGAGGCCCTGGTCTGGCTACAACGCGCCCGCGAGCTGCGCCCACGCAGCCACAACCTGCAGCAGGCTTGGCGCGAGCTGCTGGCTGAGCTCGGCGTTCAGGCCTGACCAGGACCCTGTTGCAGCGGAGGCCGGCCGCCGTAGGGGTTGTGCCTGGGTGGGGGCAACTGCACACCTTGCTTGGCCGCCTCGCGCCGCACCATCTCTTCGACAATGGCGGGCATGCGCGGCTTGAGCCACAGCCAGATCAGCAGGAAGCCGAACAGGGCGCCACCAAGATGGGCGAAGTGGGCCATGTTGTCCCACGAGAACGATTTCACCCCCAGGTAGAGCTCGAGCCCCATCATGAACGGCATCATGTACTTGGCCTTGACCGGGACGGGGAAGAAGATCAAGGCGAGCTTGGCATCGGGGAACAACATCGCGAAACCCAGCAACAGCCCGAAAATAGCCCCGGATGCCCCCACCGTGGGGATATTGAGCATGAAGTTTGCCTTGGCGTCAAAAGCCTCTACGTAGTTCTGGCCTCTACGCAGAACCTTCGCTCCCTCGTCGTTCAGGCGCTCCAAGAGCTCGACCCGTTCCTGGACGGGCAAGTCGGAGAGGTGGCTCTGGAGCTCGACATACCCGACGCTCAGATGCAGGGCGGCGGCCCCGAGCCCGGTGACGAAATAGAAGATCAAGAAGCGCCGCCACCCCCAGAGTTTCTCAAGCTGTCCGCCAAAGCTCACCAGCGCGAACATGTTGAAGAACAGATGGAATGTGCCGGCATGCATGAACATGTGGCTGACGAGCTGATAGGGCTGGAAAGCGTCAGAAGCGACGTTGTACAGGGCGAGCAGGTAGGTCAGTCCAAACTCGGGCCAGTAGGTGCTGACCACAAACAGCGCCACATTGAGTGCCAACAGGACTCGGGTGGCCAGGGGCATTCTCTTGAACATGTTCTCGCCGTAGTTGGGGTTCGATCGATCAGGACTGTTCGGCGGAGTCTTTCTCGCCGCAGCTGGCCTGCACCCAGTTCAAGTATGCGGGCAGGCTCGCCGCGGCATCGACAGGCAACGCGACCACCTCGGGGACGTCGTAGGGATGCAGCTCGACGATCGCCTCGCGAAGCGCCGTCATCTGAGCGGCGGAGGTCTTGATCAACAGCGTGATCTCCGCTTCGTCACAGACCTCCCCTTGCCAGGCGTAGATGCTGCGCACGCCCGGAAGCAGGTTGACACATGCCGCCAGACGCCGCTCGACCAGCGCTCGCGCCAGGCGTGGCGCCACATCACCAGCGGCGGGGCAATTGCACAGCACGCAGAACATGTCTCTCCTCCTGGCGGTCCGGGACTCCGGCCGCCCCGGATTCCCCGCAGACACTCTTGAGAATGTGCCCGCGTGCCCTATCATAACCCAACTCTACTGAACGTTGCGGATGTCTCTGCGGTCACCCACCAGAGCGCCCCCGTGCACCTGAGGCTGCCGTCACCATAAGGCCGGAGGAACCGTGAAGCACAGACGCGTCGAGGTCTCTGCACTGGCACGAGAGGGCCCGCTGTCGGAGGCGCCCGTGTGCCGCGTCGGGGAAGAGTTGATGCAGGCGTTGGGCAGCTCGCCCGGCGATCTGGTCGAGATCCGCGGACGGCGCTCTGCTGCCGCCAAATTGGTGCTCGTCCCTGGACTCGAGGCAGACACCTGCGAGGTCGACCCGAAGCGCTTGAAGCAAGCCGGCGTCGAGGGCGAAGGGCGGGTGCGGCTGGCGGCGACTTCACGGCGCTATGCGCGCCGGGTGATCCTCAGCCCCGACACCTCTGTGCTCGACATGATCGCGCTCGAAGACGGCGACCCTTCACTGGTCGGGCTGCCCGTGGTGCGCGGCTCAACCCTGCACAATCCGGTCACGGGCAAGACCGCCTTCGTGATCCGCGAGACCTTCCCTTCAGGAGTCGTCTGTCTCGGCCCGGAGACGCACTATTCGATCATCAAGCCGGGCAAGGCCGAAAAGAGCATGCAGGTGTCGAGCCTCGATCTCGGCGGCCTGCGTTTTGAGATCCATCGGCTGCGCGACCTGCTCGATATCGCGCTCAACAAGCCCGAAGTCTTCGAAAACCTTGGGCTGACAGCTCCCAAGGTCTTCTTGCTTACCGGTCCAGCGGGTAGCGGCAAATCGGTGCTCATCGAGGCCCTGGCGTTCGAGGTCAAGGCGTCGAAGCTGCGGATCTCGCTGCCCCGACTCGCGATGAATACCCATGAGCGCCCCCAGAGCGTGTTGGCACGCACACTCGAAGAAGCCAAACGAAACCTCCCGGCTCTGGTCGTGCTCGAGGATCTCGACGCCAGCGCCGGTCAGGCTGCCGCCGTCGAGGCCGCCTGCGCACTGTTGGCAGACGTGCGCAGCCGGGCACGTGTGGCCGCGGTGCTGACCTGCCGCGACCGCGACCAGCTTCCCAAGCCGCTCTGGGACCTGTGTGACGACGCGACCGAGCTGATAGTGCCCGACCTGGCCGCGCGCGAAGAGATCCTACGTATCCTCTCCAGGCACGTCGCGATGCAAGATGTCGATTTCGGCGACCTGGCGGCCGCGACCTCCGGAGCCGTCGGGGGAGACCTCGATGGGCTGTTGCGCGAGGCGACCCTGATCGCCTACCAGGAAGCGGTCGACGATGCCCGAGCCGACAAGCAGCTCGTGCTGAACAGCGACCACTTCGAGATCGCCCTGCGGCGGTTCCAGCCGCGACACCGCGAGCAGGCGCCTTCGGTGATCCCCCTGCCCGGAGGCCTGGCAGAGCTCCTGCCGGGCGGTGGACTCGCACACAACCTGCGGCGGCTCATGCTCGACTTTGATGTCCCCCAGCCTCGCGGCGTACTGGTGCACGGGCCGGCCGGCTCAGGCAAGAGCCAGTGCATCGCTGGCCTCGCCTTCGAGATTCCGTCTGCCGTGCCTTGTGTGCAAGTAGGCCCCGAGTTGGATCTCAAGGCCGCGCTGCGTGCCCTGCAGCTGCGCCTGGCACGCGGCGACGGAGGGATCTTCGCCTTCGAGGACGTTGACCGCTTGCGGCCCGATCAACTCGAGCTGCTGGCCCGTTTCATCAGGCTTCAAGATCCGCGTTGGCAGGCGCTGGTGACCGCACGTGACGCCCAAAAGCTCGGCGATTGGCTGCGCGGCCCGGGTTGCCTGGAGGCAGAGATCGCGCTGGTTCCCCCCGAGAGTGCGCAGTGCGAAGTGTTCCTGCAGCGGCTGTTCGGCCCCATCGAGCTCAAGAAGCCCGTCAGCTTCGCATCGATGGCGAAGGCAGCCGCGGGATTGTGGCCCGGGCAGCTGCTGAAGCTCGCCCGCTTGACGATCGACGCCGCCCTGGAGGCCAGTGACGACGTTCCGAGCGTGGGCTCCAAGCAGTTCAAGGCCGCCCTGGCCAGCGTGCGGGGCGAGCTGCCGAAAGCTGCCAGCGGCAAGAAACGAGCGAAGTCGGGCTGAGCGGCCACGGAGTGCGCTAGGGGGCCGTGTCGCATAGAACTCTCAGCCTGGATGGTTTCGCCGTCGCGTGTCAGGAGCACGAGTCCGATCCAGGACAGCGAAAAGGCAGGGGTGAGCACTTGGGTCGTTGGAGGCGTGGCTTTTCTCTGCTGTCATGCGCTGC
>JAJDCP010000017.1 GCA_029260765.1 Planctomycetota bacterium | reverse complement strand
CGCTTGCGGCACAAAGCGCCAAACTCTCCCGCGTTGCCCACGGGAACCCACCGTCTACGAACCCAATGTCGGGCGAGCTTGCGAGCCGACATTGGGTGAGCACACTAACGCTCGGCAAGGGACTGTCGGGCTGGCTAGGGTTGACGCCGTGACTTCTCTCGCACGCCTTCCCGAAGGGGGTCCGCATATTTCTGACCACCGGCAGCCCGCAGCCCGTCAATGAGTGTGCGCATCAGTAGGAAGAACACCCAACTACAGGTTATAGATAGCCCATGCATAGATGCCGAACAAGCTGGTACGCACTGCGTTCGGGACTTGCAAAGGCTCAGAATGCGGTGTATGTTCGACAGCTATGTCGAGGCAACCGCTGTGGCCGCCAGCAGCCACCGTTCGGGCCGAGGAGCGCAAGCAGATGGAAGAAATCGAACGCGACGAGATGGAAGCGGACATCCTGATCGTGGGAGCCGGTCCCGCCGGCCTCGCGGCGGCGATCCGCCTGGGACAGCTGCTCAAAGAGCACAACGAGCGCGTCGAAGCCGGAGAGCTTCTGGGTGAGCCGCTGGAACCGGACATCTTCTTGCTCGAGAAATCTGCCGAGATCGGGATGCACGGGTTCTCTGGGGCTGTCCTCGATCCCCGCGCTTTGTCAGAGCTGCTGCCGGACTACATCGCCAAGGGCTGTCCGCTGGAGCACCGCGTCGTCTACGATGCCGTCTATTGGCTGGGGAAGAAGTCCGCCCGCAAGCTGCCCTATGTTCCACCGGTGCTCCACAACGAAGGCAACTACGTGGTCAGCCTCGGCAACATGATGCGCTGGATGGGAGAGTACGTCGAAGAGAACTTCGAAGACATCAACCTGATGACCGGCTTTCCGGGCCGCTCGGTGCTGTTCGACGAGCAGGGTGTGCGGGGCGTCCGCACTGCCGACGCCGGTGTCGACAGGCATGGCGCGCAGAAGGGGAACTTCGAGCCCGGCACCGACATCATCTCCAAGGTGACGATCTTCGCTGAAGGACCGCGCGGCTCGCTCTGCAAAGAGATCATGCCGCGCCTGGGGCTGCTCGAAGGTCGTGACCCGCAGATGTACTCTTCGGGCTGCAAAGAGCTGTGGAAGCTGCCTGCAGAGAAAGCCCGGCCTGCCGGCACGATCTACCACACCATGGGCTATCCGCTCCGGAGTGACACTTTCGGTGGTGGATTCATCTACTTCATGAGTGAGAATCGGGTCGCCGTGGGTTTTGTCTCCGGGCTCGACTCCCCCGATCCCTTCCTGGACCCGCACGGCAATCTGCAGCGTTACAAGCAGCATCCTTTTGTCGCTGAGATGCTCGAAGGGGGTGAGCTGCTCGCATACGGCGCCAAGGCGCTCACCGACGGCGGCTGGTTCTCGACTCCGCGGCTGCATGCCAAGGGAGCGCTCTTGACGGGCGACACGGCGGGCCTGCTGAATCCGGCGCGCCTCAAGGGCATCCACCTGGCGATGAAGAGCGGCATGCTGGCGGCCGAGGCGGCTTTCGATATGTTGCTGGCCGACGACTTCTCTGAGGCCTCGGCCCAGCGCTACAGCGACATGGTCGAAAAGAGCTGGATCAAAGAAGAGCTTTGGGAAGTGCGCCACTTCCGAATGAGCTTCCGCAACGGCTTTCTGCCCGGCCTGCTGCGCAGCGGCATCCAGTTTCAGACCGGGGGGCGTTGGCCGGGCAAGCGTCCCAAGGCGAATCCCGACTATCTGCACTACACACGGCCCGAAGAGTACTACAACGACAAGCGCACTTTCGAGCCCGTCAGCTACGATGGCAAGCTGAGCTTCGATAAGTTGACCGACGTCTACTATTCGGGCACCAAGCACGAGGAAGATCAGGTCTGCCACCTGACCATCACCGACCACGACATCTGCAACAACCGCTGCACGGTCGAATACCAGAATCCGTGCCAGCACTTCTGTCCGGCGCAGGTCTATGAGATGGTCGAGGTCAGTGAGGGCAGCGAGCGCAAAGAGCTGAAGATCAACGCGAGCAACTGCGTGCACTGCAAGACCTGCGACATCCGTGACCCGTACCAGATCATCAACTGGGTCACTCCCGAAGGTGGGGGCGGACCCAACTACGTCGCGTTGTAATGACCCCCCGAATCCGGCTGGCGGCCCCCTACGATTTCGAAGTGATCGCACGGCTGTGGAATGTGCTGCACGATCAGCATGTCGCGCTCGTGCCTGCGCACTTCAAACGTCTGCCCGAGCCGTGGCTTACGGATTCCATCGAACGGAATTGCACCTCCCCCTGGACGGACTTCCTGATGGCGGAAGTCGACGAGCAGGTGGTGGGTTTCGCGTTGGTGGGCATCGAAGACCCCACCCATCCGGGCGTGTGTCCGAAACGCCGGGGGGTCATCTACGAGCTGGTGGTCGAACCCGAGTTCCGCAGCCAGGGGATCGGCCGACTGCTCTCGGACCACGCCAGCGAATGGGCCAAACAGCGCGGGGCTGAGGAGATGTCTTTGTATGTCTTCGAGGCGAACCAGCGCGCGCTGGATTTCTACCTCAACAGTGGCTGGCACGTCGAGATGCGGCGCATGGTCCGCAAGATCTAGCCGTTGAGGAGGCTCGTATGGCCGACCGTATCGAAGAGCTGCGCAGCGAGCTGAGCAGCGTCGACCGGCAGATTTTGGAGTTGGCCGCCAGGCGCCGCCAGCTTGCCCAGCAGATCGGCCGGGCGAAGCAGGTGGAAGGCCGCCCTACGCGTGACTTCGAGCGCGAAAAGGTCGTGGTGACGCGCGCCTGCAAGCAGGCCGCGGAGCTCGGCCTCTCCGAGCAGCTGGCGCGCCGCCTGACTGCCGAGTTGATCCGTGCCTCGCTGACGGTGCAGGAGCAGGACCGCGTGGCCGACCGCGCCCAGGGGGACGGTCGGCGGGCGCTGGTGATCGGCGGCGGCGGCCGCATGGGGGGCTGGCTGGTCGCATTCCTGGCTTCACAGGGCTATGAGGTGCAGGTCGCCGACCCGGCAGGGGGGCCGGCAGGCGTCGAGAGCTGCCCCGACCATCAAGCTCTCGAGCTCGACCACGATCTGATCGCAGTCGCCGCGCCTCTGGGGGCTTGTGGGCGCATTCTGGCCGACTTGGCGGTGCGCAAGCCGCCCGGCGTGATCTTCGATGTCGGCTCGCTGAAGAGCCCGCTGCGGGGCCCTCTGCACGCTTTGGTCGAGGCGGGTTGCCAGGTCTGCTCGATCCATCCGATGTTCGGACCCGACACCGACCTGTTGTCGGGGCGGCACATCATCCTGATCGACCTGGGCCGGCCTCACGCGACGGCCACGGTGCGCGGGTTGTTCTCGCCCACGATGGCCACGCTGGTAGATATGGACCTCGAGAGCCACGACCGGCACATCGCCTTCGTGCTCGGCCTGTCGCACGCCGTGAATATCGTGTTCTTCACCGCTCTGGCAGACAGCCGGCAGAGCGCTCCGGAGCTCCAGCGCCTCTCGAGCACGACCTTCGACGCGCAGCTCGAGGTTGCGCGTCGGGTCGCCGCCGAGAATCCCCACCTGTACTTTGAGATCCAAGCGCTGAACGACTATGGGCTCGAGTCCTTGAAGGCCCTCGAGAGCGCGGTGCAACGCTTGCACGCCTGCGTACAGGGCGGCGACCTCGAAGGTTTCGTCGGGATGATGCAGCGGGGGCTGGGGTATCTGGCCGGCGAGTGAGCCGCTGTCAGTTCAGCCCGACGGGCAGGGTCACGACCGAGCGCGCCTCTTCGATGGTCACCAGACCTGCCTGGTGATGGACCATTTTCCAGTCTCCATCTTCGAGCGCAAACAGGTTGGTGGCCGCCAGCTCCGTCTTGTAGATCCGTTCGGTACAGAGCACGATGGCGGCGTTGTCGATCTGCTGTAGAGTCGCGTCGCTGACCTCGACCGGGGGCGAGTTGCCCCCGCCGAAAATCGCTCGCCAGCTCTTGAAGACCTCATCCCGGCCGATCAGCGCTTGCCAGCCCGGGTGCAGGCAGGTCACAGGCCAACGTCGTGCCCAGACAGCTTCCATCGCGGCCAGGTCGGCATTGCGGAACGCGGTGTAGAACGCGAAATTCGCCCGTAGAATGTGCTCTTCCTGTCCGGGCATGATATTCCTCCGCTACTGATTGTGCCATCCCGGAGGCGAAGCTGCAAAGACTGCCATGGATTGGAGATCCTCCGCCAGGGCACGCGTCAGCTCCCGGTCGCGTGGCGAAAATCGTTGTGTTTTCTGGAACACTGACGGCATCCTCAGAGTCTCAAGAGAACTCGTGAAAGGAGCGCAGGCTGCCGCCCGCCTCCTCTGCCCCCACCCTGAGGAGGAGATTGTGATGCTGCCATCTGTGTGCGCACGCCGCGCGCTGCTGTACGCCTTGAGCCTGGCTCTGTTGAGCGCGGGCGCGTCGGCCGATCCCTGCGGTATGGTCCCGCCGGTCTTTGCTGGAAACGGTCCCCCGATCACCCGCATCGGTCTGCAGAAGACCTATGTCTTCTACAAGGACGGCGTCGAGAGCATCGTGCTGCGCCCTGGGTTCTCGGGCAAGGTCGAACAGTTCGGCATGTTGATCCCCTTTCCGACCCCGCCGGCATTGCGCAAGCTGCCCGACGACATCTTTGCCCAGCTCGCGGCTGCCGTCGATCCGCCCGAGGTGCAGCTCTGGCCTTCGATGCCGATGGTGCAGCGGGGCTTGGCCTTTGGTGCGGTGGCCGAGAGCGGCGATCCTGGTCTGGAGCTCAACAAGAACGAAGTCAGAGTCTTGCACGAAGAAGCCCTGGGCATGTACGAGGTCGCTGTGCTAGAGGCGGGCAGCGCGGCTGCCCTGAAGCGCTGGATGGACGACCACGGCTTCCGCTATCCCGACGGGATGGACGTGGTCTGCGAAGAGTACGTCGCCGAGAAGTGGTGTTTCGTCGCCGTGAAGGCGCGCGTCGGCAAGAAGTCCGGTGTCGATCCACGCCCTGGAATGCGCGATGCAGACCCCGCCCTGGCCCCGGGTGAAGGTTTTGATGGGCACGTGCAGGCGATGGGCTTCCGCTTCAAGACGCCTGAGCTGGTGGTGCCGATGCGGCTCTCGGCCTTCAACGAGGGCGAGCTGCGCAACGTGGTCTACGTGCTCACCGACGGGCCGCGCAAGATCGCCGACATCCCCGAAGAGCTGGTTGTGCGCCAGATCCCAGGCGAGCTGCTGTTCCGCAACGTGACCGGCCCGCTGCCGGTGCGCCTGATGCACGGCAGCCTCGACGATTGCACGCTCGGACAGCTGCGCAACCTGGCGAAAGACCGCGATCCGGCCGCGCGCAATGGCATGGCCCGCATCCTGTTCGCGTCGGACCTCGCGGCGGTGTCGCAGGGGCGCTTGAGCCATCCTCACGAAGAGGCCGAGAAGGGGCTGTTGTCGATCGGTGAACACTTGAGCCTGCGCGGGGCGTCTATCGATGCTCTGCACCAGAGAGTGTTGGCTGAACAGGCTCACAAGCACACCGACGAGGCGCTCAAGGCGCTGGAGGGCATGACCCTCAGCGTGATCGATGGAGATTTCCCGCGTGAGGTGCTGGCTCGTCAGAACCTGCGCTTTGACGCCTACGCCATGCCGGCCGGGAAAAACACGGCCATGGCCTACACCGCGACCAGTTATGCGCCGGGTTTTGAGGTCGGCGGCACGCTGCTGACCGAGGCCGATCTCGAAGCGATGCATGGTGATCTACAGAAGGCCCTCGGTGGGGATGAGGACGAACAGAACCAGGTGCACTGGCAGAGCATGTGGACGCTGCCCTTGTGTCTGTTGGTTGCGCTCGTCGGGCTGCGCTACCTGCGGCGTTCGCGCGGAGCTGCTGCCGCTGCCTTGCTGATGCTGCTGACGGTCCCTCTGCTGGCCCAGGACGTCGACGTACAGAGCATGCTCGACAAGCTGGCCGTTCCCGAGCACGCCGCCGATGCGGCGGAGGCTCTGATCGAGATCGGACCCAAGGCGGTGCCTCACCTGATCGGGGAAGCGGCCGAAGGAGCCGACCTGGCCGCGCGCGGCTGGGCGATCGTGTGTCTGACAGAGTTGGGTGGGGAGGCCGCCGAGGCCTGCCTCAAGAAGCTGCAGGATGACGCCGAGCAGCCCGAGTTGGTGCGGGTCTGGGCGGCGGCCGGGCGCGTGAGCCTGGCCGAGGATGCCACCAGCCTCGGCGACGTGATGGACCTGGCGCTCACCCAGCCGGCCCTGATCCGTCCGTTGATGCTGCGTTTGGGCGAGCAGGGGACTTCGGGGGGCAGCGACCTGATGCTCGAGAAGCTGTTGGCGCTCACCATGCAGCCGATCTTCATCGGCTATGACCCCAACGTCTGGGATCCCAGCGGCAGTCCGATCGAGGGCGCGCTGGGCGAAGCAGAGAAGAAGGCGGTCAACGACGCCATCGTCGGCTTCCCGGCAGCCGCCCTCGGGCGGATCATGGTCCGCTCGGCGGACATGAACGTGCGCTACCAGGCCACGGCCTACTTGGGCTCGAAGGCCGGTACCGACTACGATGGCGTGGTCGAAGCTGTGCTGACGACCTACGCCTTCGACGCCGAGGCGGAGACGGTGCCCTGGCAGGGCGGCCCTCTGTACATTCCGGGCATCCAGTGGAAGAAGAAACCTGCCCAGGCATTGGTGGGGCGGCTGCTGCGCTGGTTCTTGTGGTGTGACCTGAACGGGGCCGCAGACCAGAGCCAGCAGATCGTCAACAACCTCGCCAGCATCGGCCTGGCCGACGCTGCCGGCTACGCCAACCCTGGTTGGAACTATGAGCTCGACGCCTGGCTGCTCAGCTGGGGTCGTGCGCTCGGCAAGAAAGAACTGCTGGGGATGCTCGCCGAACAGGGGGTCGAAGAGCAGGCCCGTTTCGTCAAGTTGCTCAAGCAGCTGTAAGAACCAGGAGGGAGTGTGATGCGGAAGGTTGCCAGCGGATGCCTGTGTCTGTTTCTGGCCACGGGCCTGCTGGCCGACCCCTGTGGAATGGTTCCCCCCATCCTTGCCGGTGGGGGGCCGCCCATCACCCGGGTTGGTCTGCAGAAGACCTATGTGTTCTACCGAGACGGCGTCGAGAGCATCGTGCTGCGGCCGGCCTTCTCGGGCAAGGCTGCCGAGTTTGGAATGTTGATCCCCTTCCCCAGCCCTCCGGCCCTGCGCAAGCTGCCCGACGACATCTTCGCCCATGTCGCCGCTGCCGTCGACCCGCCAGAGGTCGCGCTCTATCCGGGCAATGGCGGCTGGGGCATGCTCATGGATGCTACGGTGCCGACGGAGGCAGAGGGTGGTGCAGGCGGAGGCATGTTGCGCGCTCAAGGAGTGCGGGTGCTCAAAGAAGAGGCCGTCGGAATGTACGAGGTCGCGGTGCTCGAAGCCGGCAGCGCGGCGGCGTTGAAACGTTGGATGGACGACCATGGCTTCGTCTATCCCGAGGGCATGGACGGGGTCTGCGAAGAGTACGTCGCGGAGGGCTGGTGTTTTGTGGCGGTCAAAGCGCGGGTCGGCAAGAAGGCCCAGGCCGATCCGCGGCCGGGCATGCGCGACGGCGGCCAGCCAGGTCTGGCGCCCGGCGAGAGTTTCGATGGGGCCGTGCAGGCGATGGGCTTCCGCTTCGAGACTCCGGAGCTGGTCGTGCCGATGCGGCTCTCGGCTTTCAATGAGGGGGAACTGCACAATGTAGTCTACATCCTCGCCGAGCAGCGGCTGAAGATCATCGACATCCCCGAGGAGCTCGTCGTCCGGCAGCTGCCGGGCACAGAGTTGTTGCGGAATATCACCAGGCCGCTGCCGCTGCGGCTGATGTGGGGCAGCCTCGAAGACCTGACGCTGCGCGAGCTGCGCGGGCTGCCCGAGCAGCGCGATCCCGAAGCCCGCAACGGTCTCGCGCGTGCGCTGTTCGCCTCGGACCTGGGAGCGGTGGCTGCCGGTCGGCTGGCCAATCCTCACGAAGAGCACGAAAAGGGACTGCTCAGCATCGGCGAGCGCTTGGGTCTGCGCGGTGCATCGGTCGACAGTCTGCACCGAGAGGCCTTGAAGGAGCAAGCCGAGATTGAAGTGGGTGGAGCCCTGCAGGGACTTGCAGGCATGCAGCTGACGGTGGTCGATGGCATCTTCGAGCGCGAGGTGCTGGCGCGGCAGAATCTGCGATTCACGCCCTACACCATGCCCGAAGAACGCAATCAGCCCTCGCTGTACCACGCGATGCAGTTCGGTCCGTTTCCCGAGCAGGGCGGTGTCCTGGTCAGTGAGGCCGATCTGCAGAAGCTGGGAGTAGAGCTGGACAAGCTGCTGGGCAAACCCAGCGACCCCGAGAACAACTCTCTGAGCTGGCAGGGCGCCTGCTGGCTGCTGCCGCTTTTGCCGCTGATGTTCTGGCTGCGGGGGCGTCGCCAGCGCAGAGCTTGACCCGCCGCCGGCTTCGGCTACCCTCCAACTGCGCCGTGGGAAGAGGAGGGCTTCGTGACCAGCAAACGCATCGCAGCCGACGGACTGGGTGGCTCGGCCCGCCGGCCCACCAGCCGATTTGGGGGAGCGCCGTGCGGCGACGGCAGCAGAGCACGCGTCGCCCTGATCTCGACCGGCGGCACCATCGAGAAGACCTACGATGAGCTGGCCGGCGTACTCTCGAACCGTCTCAGCGTGCTGGACATCATGTTGGCGCAGTTGCAGCTGCAAGGCGTCGAGCTGGTGCGGGTGCCTTTGATGAACAAGGACAGCCTCGAGATGAGCGAGCAGGACCATCGTCTGATCGCGCGCACCGCTGAGGCGATGGCCGAGGGCCATGCGGGAGTCGTCATCGTCCACGGCACCGACCGGCTGACCCACACCGGCGAGATGACGTACCAGCTGGTGCCCAACCCGAGTGTGCCGATTGTGCTGACCGGTGCGATGCGGCCCTACCTTATGCGCAACACCGATGCGAGCCAGAACCTGACCGAGGCGCTGCTGGCTGTGCAGCTGTTGGCTCCCGGGGTCTATGTGGCGATGCACAACCGCGTGTTGCAGTTCCCGGGCGTTGTCAAAGACCGGCAGCTGGGCACCTTCGTGCGCGCTCCGCTGTAGCGTCGGTCTGAAAGAGGCTGTCTCACGGAACGTCTGGAGGCGTGGGATTGATTCCTGAGGGCAACATCCGGTTCCTGCGACTCGGGGAGGAAAACCGACTTTTCTCTTTGTAGGGGAGGGGTTTACACCTCGAGGACTCGGACGCTTCGCTCTCCCGCGGGCGGGGGTGAACTCCGCCCCTACATGACAAGCCAAAGCGACTGTGTGGCGAAATCTCGTTCCGTGAGACGGCCTCTAAAAGAGGCTGCCGGCCACTACAGCAGAGGGGGCGGCCACGTTGCAGGCGGCTTCCGACTCCGCTGTAGCGGCGGTCTATGACCGCCGAGAGGACCGCTCTGTCTGGACGAGCTAGCCTGCGCTCCGAGACCGCCTACAGCAGCAACATCGCATCGCCATAGCTGAAGAAGCGGTAGCGTCGCTCGATGGCCTCGCGGTAGGCGCGCCAGAGCAGGTCTTTGCCGGTCCAGGCCATCACCAATAACAGCAGGGTGCTGCGCGGGAAGTGGAAGTTGGTCAGCAGACCGTCGATGCTCTGGAAGTCGTACGGAGGCGTGATGAACAGCTCTGTGCGGCCCTGCGGCTGGCCAGTGGTGACGGCAGCCTCGAGCGCGCGCAAGCTGGTGGTGCCGACCGCGACCACGCGACCGCCGGCTGCACGCGCGTTGCGGGCGGCTGTGAGCGTAGCCTCGGGAACCTGATAGCACTCACCGTGCATCGGGTGCTCTTCAACCTGCGCGCTCTTGATGGGCAGGAAGGTGCCGGGTCCGACCTCGAGGGTGAGGTGGCGGCGCTCGATGCCTAGCGCGGCCAGCTCTGCCAGCAGGGCATCGCTGAAGTGCAGGCCGGCGGTGGGAGCGGCCGCGGCCACGGGCTTGTCCGCATAGACCGTCTGGTAGCGTTCGCGGTCGAGCGATGCCCGGGGGTCGGTAGAGCTGCGCTGGATGTATGGCGGCAGGGGCAGCTCGCCGTGACGCTCGAGCAGCTCGGCGAGCGGCTCGGAACACAGGCTCTGCACCTGGCGCACCCGCCCGGAGCCCTCGAGCAGGCGCACGCGCAGGGCTCCCTGGCACAACTCGAGCTCTTCGCCGGCCTGCGGCTTGCCCCGTGTGCGCAGCATGACCTCCCAGGTCTCTGGCGTTTCGGTGAGCCGGTGCAGGAAGACCAACTCGAGCTTGCCACCCGTCGCACAGCGGGTTCCGTGGGTGCGGGCTGGCAGCACGCGGGCGTCGTTGGCCACCAGCAGGTCGCCTGGACGCAGCCAGGCGCCGATGTCGTTGAAGTGGGAGTGGGTAAGAGTGCCGGTCTGGCGTTCGACGACCAGCAAGCGGGAGGCAGAACGCTCGCTCAGGGGCTGTTGCGCGACCAGCTCAGGGGGCAGCTCGAAGTCGAGCTCGGCGAGATCCATGGCGCCGCAGGTCCTATTCGTAGTCTTCTTCGTCTTCCCCGTAGCCTTCGTCGAGGCGATCGAGGTTGCGCTCGAGCAGGAAGCAGCCTGCCGGTCCCTCGATCAACAGCTCGAGAGAGCTCTCGCCGTCGGGTTCGATGTACCAGTCTTCGCTGCCGTCGAGATAGGTGCCGCTGATGGCCAGGCTTTGCACCTCGCCGTCGAGGAGAATCTCGCGCACGGGGCCGTTCTCTTGCTCAGAGAGCGTCGGCCAGGCCAGCGTGTACACTTCGCCCTGGTCGTCGGTGACGTGCAGCACCGGCGTCAGCCCGGGATTGCCTGCCGACCACTGAAACTGGACGCTCTTGCGGATGCGCGTGCGCGGTTCTTCATCGACAGACGACAGCTCGACGACGTAGCGACGGTAGGACTGGGCGTCGAGATCGAGGGCCTCGGTAAAGCTGATGCGCTCACGGGGGAAGGTGCGAAGATTGAGCCCTGCGAGCACATTCTTGCTGCGGATCTGCGAGGTTGGAAAGCTGATTTTGGCCGAGCAGCCACTGCGCACAGGGAGGACAGGGATCTCAATCCCGTGAAAGGTGATCGAGCCGACCAGGATGTCGGAAGTCAAGTTGTGCAGCTCGACCTCGAGATCCTCGGCCTGACTGCGTCCCCTGCCGTTGGCAACAATGCGGAGCTCCGCCACCTTCACCTCTCCTGCTATGCCGGGAACATTCAAGGCGACCATTATCCGCACGCGATGCTTCGGCTTCAAGTCCAAAACCGAAAGGGCTTTGCCACGGACTCTGCGTGCACAGGCTTGACGCTGCATACAATCTTCAGGGGATCCCGCGCACCGGCCGGAAGCCGACATCGTTCAGGCCGCTGGTCGGGCGGGCATATTGCCGCTCAGCGGGTCGGCAAAACTCGACGTTCTCGAAAAAACTCCCCCCCTTGAAGATGCGGGTTTCTCCCTGTTCGGGTCCGAGGGGATCGGTCACAGCCGTCGCGTTGCAGCCGTAGCCCGCGTCGTACCAATCCCAACACCATTCCCAGACGTTGCCATTCATGTCGTAGGTGCCGAAGGAGCAGCGCCGGAAATCCATGCCTCCCAAGGGTTGGGGTTTGTCAGAGTTGCGGGCGCTGTGCATGTACAGGCCGTTGTATTTCTGGCCCCATGGATAGGTCGTCGCGCTGCCGGCACGGCAGGCATATTCCCATTCGGCCTCGGTCGGAAGTCGGTAGCCGTCCGCTTCCTGCAGCCACAGCACGTTGTCATCCGCATCGATGATGTAGCACTCGGGCAGGCCCTCGCGGCGCGACATCGCGTTGCAGAACCGCGCCGCGTCGAGCCAGGAGACCCGCTCGACGGGGGCCAACGGATCGACGAAGAAGGCGGGGTTGTCTCCCATCAACAGTTGGTATTCGGCCTGGCTGACTTCGGCCTCCTTGAGGTAGAAGTCCCGGCTCAGCGTGACGCGATGGCGCGCCTCTCGAGGTTTCCTGCCGACCTCGTCAGGTTCACTTCCCATCGCGAAGGCGCCTGCTGGAATCAGAACCCAACGCATGCCCAGCGAGTTCTCGGCGGCGATCGGCAGCCCGAGCTCGATGGACCGGTCGCGTTGGTTGCGAGGCGCCTTTTCCCAGGCCTCGACCACCCGCCAGCCTTCGGGCAGCTCGGGGTCGGGCTCGGTTTCTGGCATCGGCTCGAGCGGCCGCTGGTAGTGGACCCGCAGCGTCTCGCTGGTTGTGTGGCCTGCGGCGTCGCGCGCCTGCAACACGAAGCTGTTGGACCCTGGCGCGAGCCGCACGGGCACGTCGAAACTGCCCGCGGCCACGGCGATCCCGCTCAGATGGGCTTCGACCAGGTTCGCCTCGAGCAACTCCCCCCGCAACCGCAGGTCGGCGACCGTGCTGCTGTTCGGGGTGTGGAAGAGCACCCGCGGCGCCTGCGAGTCCTGGCTGACGACCACCCGTAGCTCCGCCCGGTTGCCCGCTTCGTCCCAAGCCTCGAGCAACAGCTCGCTGCGTCGATCGGGCTCGATGTCCAGCTGCAGCCGGAAGCTGCCGTCGGGCCCTGTGCCAACGCGGTTTTCACCGAGCGCAACCTCGTGCGGGAAAGCATCCTCGAGCCTGCCCCGCAGCGCCAGGCGTGTCTCGGCTGTCACGACCCCTGAGCGCAGGTTCTCGAGCACCAACTCAGGCCGGGTGTGGTCGACGAGCAAGACCAGGCTGGTCTCCGCCGTCTGTGCACCGCGGCTGCACGCGAGCTGCAGCTCCTGGCGGCCTTCTTCGACATGCAGTCTGAGCGCGAAGCTGCCGTCGGCCTCGAGTGGAACCGTGATGCCCTCGATCAAGATCGAATCGAGGCCGCCCGCGACCTGCCCGGAAATCGCCACAGCGTCTTCGCGCACCCAGCTCCCTGCTGGTGGTCCAAGGGACAAGAACCGTGGCCGCAAGACGGGTTCGGGCACGGGCTCGGGCTCGGGCTCGGTCTCGGGTCCGGTCTCGGGTCCGGTCTCGGGTCCGGTCTCGGGTTCGGTCCCGGGCTCGGTCTCGGGTCCGGTCCCGGTCCCGGTCTCGGGTCCGGTCTCGGGTTCGGTCCCGGTCTCGGTCTCGGTCTCGGTCCCGGTCTCGGTCCCGGTCTCGGGTCCGGTCTCGGGTCCGGTCTCGGGTCCGGTCAAGGGCCGCGGCGTCACGACGGCCAGGCTCTCCGCGGGCGCGCTCTGTCCTGCCGACAAGCCATCGAACGCCCCGGCAAACCAGGCCCCGGCCAGACCCAGGGTCAGCAGCAGGAGCATAACGAACCAGCCGCTCCCCCCACCTCCTGCAGCGGACGCGCTCCCTGGCGAGGCAGCAGCCGCCGCCACCGCATCGGGACTGTTGAAAGGCACCAACGCCGCCAGGAAGTCGCGAGCCTCGGCAAAGCGCAGGTCCGCATCCTTCTGCAACGCCTTGTCGAGCACGGCCACCAGGCCAGGCGGCAGCCCAGGCCTGTAGCGCTCGATGTCCGCGGGCGGCTCAGAGAGCAGGGCCCCGGCCAGCCGCACAGGATTGTCGGCCTCCCACGGGCGGTGTCCAGCCAACATCTCGAACAGCACGATGCCGAGGCTGAACAGGTCCGAGCGCTGGTCGACCTCCATGCCCGCGGATTGCTCCGGCGACATGTAGCCCGGCGTCCCGATCATCGCCCCAGAGCGCGTGGTCAACGCCCCTCCCAGCTCAGAGCGTGCCGCCTCGGAGTAGGCGCGGGTGATTCCAAAATCCAGAACCTTCACCTGCAGCCGGCCTTCGGCCTCGGCAACCATGATGTTGGAAGGTTTGATGTCCCGATGCACCAGGCCCATCAAATGCGCCGCCTCGAGAGCCCCGAGGATCTGCATGCAGAGGTTGACGGCCACGTGGACTTCGAGAGGACCACGCTGCAGCAGCGTGTACAGCGGTTCGCCGGGGCACAAGTCCATCACCATGTAGAGCGCACCGGTGACAGGATCGCGGTCGAGGTCATACACGCCGACCGCATGGGGATGGCGGATCTTCACACAGGCACGTGCCTCGCGCAGGAAGCGTTCGGCCGCCTGAGGTTGGGCAGCCAACTCGGGCAGCAGGGTCTTTACGGCCACCTCTATGCCCAACCCGCGATGCCAGGCGGCGAAGACGCTCCCCATTCCGCCGCGCCCCAGCGGCCGGCGGATCTCGTATTTGCCCGCCAACAGGCGCCCGGTCACTACAGTGGACCCGCTCGCGGGTGGGGCCGAGCCCGGTGTGCGTGGTGAGGTGCCGGGCGTGAGGGGAGTCAAAGGAGCGACGGGGAGCTGGCCGCTCGACGCCCCGTACAGCCCTGGCCCCAGGGTCGACTCCCCCGACATGGTCGGCGTCGGCGTGCCCACGTTGAGGGCTGTGCCGCAGTCGTCGCAAAAACGTGCATCGGACGGGATCAGCTTACCGCAATGGGAACAGTGCACGGGGCCTCCTGGCGCGGACCTCAGTTCGATTATCCATTATGTCTGGGCCGCAGGTAAAGCCTGCACACGCTTTGCTCCTGCAAGACGCTTTGCCCTTGCATGCGTAGAAACAGATGGCACTGTAGGGTTTCGGGGTCCGGGAGGAGCCGATCTCCTCCCGCGAACCCACCCCCTGCGGGAAACGCTGGCCCTTGTTCTGCGCGGGTTTGTCGATAGCTGTTGGGAGCTCGAGGAGGAGTACCATGAAGTTCTTGCCCGCCGGGATCACGCTCATCACCCTGTTCGTGGGCTGCGGCGACACCCGCCCTGCAGTTT
Organism: Planctomycetota bacterium; assembly: GCA_029260765.1. Taxonomy (GTDB): domain Bacteria; phylum Planctomycetota; class J058; order JAJDCP01; family JAJDCP01; genus JAJDCP01. Next base: position 8,666 of record JAJDCP010000017.1, on the reverse strand, counting down.
CCACAACCGGCTCTGGGAACAGCGCGCAGCCGGAAGCGCAACCGCAGCCGGAAGTGCAACCGCAGCCAGAAGCGCAACCGCAGCCAGAAGCGCAACCGCAGCCGGAAGCGCGACCGCAGCCGGAAGCGCGACCGCAGCCAGAGGCGCAACCGCAGCCAGAAGCGCAACCGCAGCCGGAAGCGCAGCCGAAGCCGCCCATTCAGCCGCCCGTACAGGCTCAACCCGCCGCGGGTACAGCAGTGGAGGCGACGAGCCTGTTTCAACGGGCCGGCCGCAACTGGACGACCAAAAGCGTGAGCGTGGACGATGGCCAGGAGATCGTTGCCTTCAGCACCACCGAGGTGCTGGCCGTGACGGCAGACGGCGCACGTGTGCGGGTCTCTTTGGTGGACGCAGACGGAACCCCTCAGGGAGAGCCGAGCGAGCAGCTGATCGCCCTGGGCGCCCAAGCCTGGGTCCCCGCAACGGGCAGCCAGGTCGCCGAGACGATCACGGTCGCTGCGGGCGAGTTTGCCTGCCTGCGCGAAGACGACAACGGCAGAAAGACCTGGACCAGCACCGAATATCCCGGCCTGCTGGTCAGGGCCGAGCACCCCCAGGGCTATGCAGAGCTGGTCTCCCTCGATTGGTAGGTTTCAGGAGGCTCAAGTTTTGAGGCGTGCCCGCTCGCGGTCCCTCACTCGGAAACTCCGAGCAGCACGGCCACTTGGCTGCTGGATGGGCCCTCTGTGGGCTGTCTTGCTGCTGCTTGTCAGCCTGAGCACGGGGTGCGGGGGGGACCGTCCGCCCGTGCGTCTGCGCATGGGGGTGCTGCGTGCGGCGTGCCCCAGCGAGCAGGTCGATGTGCTCTGGCGCCTGGCCGGGGGAACAGGCAGCCAGCTTCCCAGGGCCCGCGGACCTCTGGCGAGGAACGCCCGCATCGTGCCTCGGCAATTCGATGCGAGCCTCGCGGCTCTCTCCGACTCCCTGCACATCGAGTGGCTGCAGCAAGTCGAGCCCGATACCTTGCGGACAGGCAACTGGTCGGTCGCCAGCAGCGTCTTCGAGGCGGACCCGAGCCGGCGGGGCTATCTGCTGCAGATCGGCAGCGACAGCACCTGGACAGAATTCCTGGTCGCTCCCGACCGGGCCCTCTTCGTTCGGCGCCCAGACTGGGAGCGGCGCGGTGACGCGCTGTACATCGTCCCCGAAGAGCCTCTGCAGGCGTCCTCCCCATGATTCTCACCGCCAGCAGGCCACACGAAGATAGCTCCGCAGGGCACCAACTGTTAGAATTCCCCGCTCTCGTTCGTCGGCGTTTTGGTACAGGTGTGACTGCATGGCCTCGATCCACGACAAGCTCCTAGAGAAATACAAGACCTTCATCTGGCGGCCCGACGGGGAAGAACAGGGAACGCCGGATGACTTTCCGATCGTGGCCGAAGCCGACCACATCTACCTCGTCGATGCCGCCGGCCAGCGCTATATGGACGGCTCGGCCTCCTCAGGAGGCAACATCCACGGCCATCGCCATCCGGTGATCGACGCGGCCATCCGTACCCAACTCGACCGCGTGGCCGACACTCCCCAACACAGCGCGACCAATGTGCCCGCGATCCAGTTGGCACAGAAGCTGGTCAAGGTCAGTCCTGGTCGCCTCGCCCGCGCCTATTTCAGCCCGTCAGCGACTCTGGCGATGGAGGCGGCGCTCGAGGCCGCCGCCGCTGTCCGCCCCAAGGGAACCAAGGCCGTGGCGCTGTATGTGAGCAGCGCCGATGACGAGGGCCTCGACTCGCAGGTCGAGCGGGTCCGGCAACCACAGGGGGTTGAGCTCAAGCGCATCAAAAGCCCCCACTGCTACCGTTGTCCGTGGGGCAAAGAGATCGCCAGCTGCGCCCGAGAGTGCATTGTGGAGATGCAGAGCATCGTGCGCTCCGAGAAGGCGATGGCGCTCGTGATCGAGCCGCGTGTGCAGGGCAGCCGGGCCGTGCTGCATCCCGAGAACTACATCCGCGCCGCCCGCGACGCGACCCGCGAGGTCGGCACGCTGCTGATTGCCGATGAGAGCGCGACGGCTTTTGGGCGCACCGGCAAGATGTTCGCGTCCGAGCTCGAAGACGCCGATCCCGATATCCTCGTCTGCGCCAAGGGCCTGACCGGGGGGTACATGGACCTGGCAGCCACCTTGATCTCCGAGGAGGTCTCAGCGAAGTTGGCCGATCTCCCGATCGGCCACCGCGAACCCGCGCACCCGGCGAACGCCCTGGCCTGTGCCGCTGCCATAGCAAGTCTGGAGTTGTTCGACGAAGAAGACACACTCAAGAAAGTCGCAGTGCTCGCGGATGTCGCCAACAAAGAGCTCGAGCAACTGGCCGCCCATCCGAACGTGGGAAGCGTCCGTCAGCAGGGCCTGATGATCGCGATCGAATTGGTGGAAGACAAGCCATCGAAGCGCTCATTCCCCCGCGAAGCGGGCATCGGCTCACGCGTTGCCAGCGAAGCCCGCAAGCTGGAGGTCCTCTTCGATACCCATCAAGACATCCTGCTGCTGCGGCCTCCGCTGTCGATCGCGCAGTGGGAGTTGCGCACGTTGATCCACAAGGTGCGTGAGGCGGTCGAAATCGTGACCGGGAAGACCTCCAACGGGCCGGCGGAGACGCCTGCCGAATCTTGAAACTGCAGGCGAAACGTTGTAGTTTCCCATAGGCATCCTCTCGCCCGTCGCCTAAGGACCGCGGATGCCCTCAAAATGTCTGCGGCGGGACTGGAAGCGATGCTCGAATACCGGGAATACTGGACCGAGTCGAAGCGCCCAGCTTCCAAGCTGCGCAGCCCCGTGTACATCTTCATGGGGCTCTGCGTGCTGGTCTGGATCGCCCAGCAGATCTTCGAGAACTCCTCCCTGCGCACCAGCCTCTCCTTGTACCTCGGACTCTCGCCGGAGGGATTCTGGACAAGGCTCTGGCTGTGGCAGATCTTCACCTACGGGTTCCTGCACGACACGGGCTCGCTGTGGCACATTGGCTTCAACCTGTTCATCATCTGGTGGGTGGGGCGTGAGCTCGAGGTGCTGTACGGGGCGGGTCGCCTGATCCTGCTGATGCTCGGCTCCTGCCTGCTTGCGGGTCTCAGCCACATCACGGTGATGTACACGAGCAGCTACGCGACACCTGTCATCGGCGCCTCCGGAATCGCGATGGGCATGTTGGTGGCTTTCACCTTCAAGTACCCGCATCGGACCATCCGCTTCATGTTCTTGATCCGCATGGAGATGTGGGTCGCCTGCGTCATCATCGTTGGGTTGGATGTGATCCAATTCCTCGGCAACGAGCAGACCGTGGCCCACCTGGCGCACCTGGGCGGTGCCTTTTTCGGTATGCTGTTCCACAAGTACCAGAGCACCGTCATCGATGGCGTGCAGGCCTTCCAGAGCAAGCTCGAACGGAAAGAGCTGCGCCGACAACGCCTGGAAAAAGCCGAGCTGGACCAGCGGGTCGACGAGATCCTGGCAAAGATCAGCGAGGTGGGCCTCGATAATTTGCCGAGCGACGACCGCGAATTTCTCGACAATGCCAGCCGTCGCTACAAAGAACGCCAACGCTGAGGCGGCGGCGCCGCTGTGGAGAGCTGGATTTGCGCGTCAAGACCTTCAATATGCTGGCCGGAGCAGGCTTGCTGCTGGCCATCGTCATCCCTTTGGCCGTCATCCGCACGTTCATCGGCGATCTCTCGAATAGCCAGATCCTGGCGGAGATGGGCCCAGATTACGAGTTGAGTGAGAACACGCGCATCCGCCTCTATTCGTCGCTGAGTCAGGCCGAGGCGCAGACGTTCTTGAAGCGCATCAGCGAGTTTCAGGACGCTTTCTTCGCCAGCTATGGGGAGGACTTTCAACTCAGCCGCCCCGATGGCCTGCAGCGCGTCATCGAGTTCGACAGCAAAGAGGAATTCAGCGCCTACGCCCGGCGCCACATGAACGTCTCGCTAGAGCACAGTGTCGGCTACCACAACGAGCGTTCGTCGCAGATTGTCTACTATGCGAACTCCTCCGCGGGGCGCGAAGAGATCATCTTCCACGAGTTGGTCCATTACAACTTCGATGCTGGGGTCGACATCGAAGAACCCGCCTGGAATGCCTGGTTCTCCGAGGGCATCGCTTCGTACCTGGAGCGCGGGACGATCGAGGATGGCCGGCTGGTGGTCCACGAGGAGACATCCGAGTTGGCTTTCAGCCAGGCCTTTGACCGCAGCGCTCCCGATTGGACGCGCATCTTGATGCTCTATGATGCGCGCAGCGATGACGTGATCGGGGCGGACAACACGCGGTTCTACGGGGGCTCGGAGCTCTTGGTCAGCTTCTTGATGCAGCACCATCGCGAGGGGCTGTTTGCCTACGGTGTGCTTGAGGCCGAGCCCCGCCAGGCGCGCCCGTTTCAACTGGCAACTTGCTGCGGTTTTGAGACCCTCGAGCAGTTGCAAGAGGAATACGACGCCTTCCTGCAAGAGCTGACGGGAGGCTGACATGCTTGCATCTGCCGGTACACCGGTCCTGCGTCGCGAACAGGTCCGCGCGCTCGACCGGCGTTGTATCGAAGAGCTGGGCATGCCGGGCATTCTGCTGATGGAACACGCCGCGTTGGGCCTGGCGGATGCCGTGCAACGCTTTGCGCCGGGCCGCGTCAGCATCGTCTGCGGGAAGGGCAACAATGGGGGCGATGGCTTCGCGCTGGCCCGGCTGTTGGCTCGCGCAGGCCGGCCGCTTGAGCTGTTGCTGGCTTTCGATCCGCACACCCTGGCCGCGGGCGATGCGCGCCTCAATTACGAGCTGGCTTGCCGCCTGGGGTTGCCGATGCGTCGCTTGAGCGGGGGGGGCGAGGCGGATCTGCGCGCCTGCCAGCTGCTCGTCGATGCGGTCTTCGGCACCGGACTGCAGGGGAGAGTTCGTGCCGGCGATCTTCCCCTGTTGCAGGCGATGGCGCGGGTGGCGCGGCGGGGGGTTCCGACGCTTGCAGTCGACATCCCCAGCGGGCTGGACGCGAATACCGGACGCGTGCTCGGGGCGTGCGTTCCCGCCCAGGTCACGGTCAGTTTTGCCGCCGCCAAGACGGGCTTCTATCTGCGCGAGGGACCTGTGCACTGTGGGCGGATCGAGGTGGTCGACATCGGCATCCCTCGCGCCTGGATCGAGGCGGCTGCCGAGGAGTCCTCAGCATGCAGCGGCTAGCAACGCGCGCCATCTGGCGTGCCGCCGACGAGATCGGCCTGGGACTGAGCGCCGTAGTGCTGGTCTCAGAGACCGGCTCGACGAACAGCCTGGCACTCGACTACCTCAAGCAGGGTTGGCCGGATGGTGTGTGTGTGCTCGCTGTCCACCAGACGCGCGGCCGCGGCCGGCGCGGACGCACCTGGTTCAGCGGAGCAGGGTCGGGGTTGTGCCTGTCTGTCGGGTTGCAGCCGAGTCGTGAGGAGCTGCGTCAGAGCTCGCCGACGTTGGCGGCTGCCTTGGCGGTGGTGCGCTCGCTGGAAGAGCTCGCTCCCGAGCTACCCAAGGTGCAATTGCGTTGGCCCAATGACCTGGTGTTCCAGGGGCGCAAGCTCTGTGGAGTGTTGGCCGAGCTGCAGACACCTGCCCATACCGGGCCTCAACTCGTTGTGGGCGTCGGGCTGAATCTGGCTCCTCTACCCGAAGACGTGCCCGAAGACGTGCGGCAGCGCGCGACGTCGGTGCAAGAGCTGCTCGGCCGTCCCATCGATCCCAACTTGTTCGTCGCGCGCATGATCTTCAACCTCGCGCTCTGTCGGGCACGCCCCCTGGAAACCCTGGCAGAGGCGCGGCGGCGCTCCGAGACGCTCGGCAGACGTGTGCGGGTGCGCACCCCCGCCGGCCTGATCGTCGGCCAGGCGATCGACCTGGGCGGACTGGGCAGTTTGATCATCGAGACCTCTGAAGGCCGCCGCGCTCTACATGCTGGCGAGCTGATCGAGCCGTTGGCGCACGAGGTGGCGGACGAAGCCTGAACGGGAGACCACCGTGGACTACGCAGACGCATTCCAGGCCTGGCAAGCGGGCACGCTGAAGAAGACCCTGGACCGTTTTCCCGAGCGCAAGCCAGCCTTCCGCACGCTCTCCGGGCTGCCGGTGGAGCGCCTCTACGGGCCCACCGACGCAGGGCCCGAGAGCGCGCGTGCGCTCAAGGGACTCGGCTTTCCCGGCGCATTCCCCTTTACCCGGGGTGTTCAACCCACCGGCTACCGCGGCCGCCTTTGGACGATGCGGCAGTATGCGGGTTTCAGCTCGGCCCAAGCGAGCAACGAACGCTACCGCTACCTGCTCGAACAAGGCACCACGGGCCTCTCTGTGGCATTCGACCTGCCGACCCAGATCGGCTACGACAGCTCCGATGCCATCGCCGCGGGGGAGGTCGGCAAAGTCGGCGTCCCGATCAGCTGCCTGGCCGACATGGAGGTGTTGTTCGACGCCATCCCGCTGGACAAGATCTCGGTCAGCATGACGATCAACTCCAGCGCGGCCGTGCTACTCGCCTTCTATGTCGCCCTGGCCAAGAGACGGGGCACAGACCTGACCAAGCTGCGCGGCACGCTGCAGAACGACATCTTGAAAGAGTACATCGCCCGGGGCACCTTCCGCTTCCCTCCCCGCCCCTCGATGCGGCTGATCGTCGACACCTTCGAGTACTGCAGCCAGCACCTGCCGCGCTGGAATCCGATCTCGATCTCGGGCTACCACATCCGCGAGGCGGGCTCGACGGCCGTGCAGGAGTTGGCCTTCACCTTCGCCAATGCCCAGGAATACGTGCGCGCCGCGGTCGCCCGCGGTCTGCCCATCGACGCCTTTGCGGGCCGGCTCTCGTTCTTCTTCAACGCCCACAACGACTTCTTCGAGGAGGTCGCCAAGTTCCGCGCCGCTCGCCGCATGTGGGCGCGCATCATGAGAGACGGCTTTGGCGCGGAAGACCCCCGCTCGTGGCGGATGCGCTTCCACACCCAGACGGCAGGCTCAACGCTGACCCAACAGCAGCCCGACGTCAACGTGGTGCGGGTCACCCTGCAGGCCCTGGCGAGTGTGCTGGGCGGGACCCAATCGCTGCACACCAACAGCCGCGACGAGGCCCTCTCGTTGCCCACCGCCGAGGCCGCGCGCCTGGCGCTGCGCACCCAACAGGTGATCGCCTACGAGTCGGGCGTGGCCGACACGGTCGACCCGCTGGCGGGCAGCTACTATCTCGAGTCCCTCACCGATCGGCTCGAGCTCGAAGCTCTGAAGCTGCTGGGCAAGATCGAAGACCTGGGGGGAGCGCTGGCCGGCATCGAGCAGGGTTTCCAGCAGCAGGCCATCCATGCCGAGGCCTACGCCACCCAGCGTGCCCTCGAGACCGGTGAGCTGGTGCAGGTGGGGGTCAACCGCTTTGTCGAGGACGAAGACCTGAGCAACTTCGAGCTGTTCCGCCCCGATCCGGATGTCGAGGCCACCCGCCGCGGGTTCCTGGCCGACCTGCGGGCCAGCCGCGACGCAGAGGCTGTCAGCGCGTGCCGCGCCCGGCTCTTGGAGGCCGCCCAGGGGAGTGAGAACCTGGTCCCGTTGCTGATCGAGGCGGTCGAGTGCGGCACCACGCTGGGCGAGATCTGCACGACGCTCAGTGAAGTGTTCGGGGAATATGCGGAGGCGGAGAACTACTGAGGTCTCATCTGTGCCACCATGCCAGATCGGACGACCCGGACGCCGTTGGTTTGCGTTGCTACCGCATGCCCTGGAGGTTGTGGCTTCGGAACACGAGTTGCTGGAACGGAGGCAGCCTGCACTCAGGAGATGCCATGAACGCGTTACCCATCGCCAGCTGCCTGCTTCTGCTCCTCGGTTGTGCCAGCACGCCAGCCGAGCCGCCAGCCGAGCCGCCAGCCGCCGTGGCTGCGCGTCCCAAGAAGCCCGTCAGGCTGGTTCCCCTTGAGCCGGCGGAGCCCCTGCCGCGCGTGCTGGTGACCGCCTCGCACGGCGAGGAATTCCTGGTCATACAGATCGAGGAGGCCTTCCAGCAGGCCGGCTTTGAGACCATCGACGGGCTCCAGCTGGCCTCGATCAAAGAGGTCGATGCGGCGCTGCATGCCCGCGACGATGCGAAGCTCAGCGTTCTGCTGGGCAGGCCGGGGGCCGAGCTGTTGGTGATCTGCCAGCCTGAGCCAGGGGGCTACAGCGCGCGGGTGGTCTGTACAGATACCTTGCTGCGTCTGACCAGCGGGTTGGCGGCGGGCCCGGACGCCGTAGCCAAGCTCGGCCAGCAGTTGGCTGCGCAGAGTCTGGAGCAGTGGCGCAAGCCCCGGGACCGCCGGATATGGGTGCAGGTGTTCGTCAGTCAGGTCGATGCCCTGATCGCCTCAGAGCTGGTCGAGCGCATCAGCGCGCAGCCAGGCGTGGCGGACTGCTGCGCCTTCCGACTTCGCCAGCAGACTTCCGAGCTGGAGGTCGGGTATGAGGGCGCGATGCCCGAATTGGTGGCGCTCTTGATGGACGTGCCCGGGCTCAAGATCGTCGGCTTCGAGGCCCGCAGGATCGAAGCCGAGTGGCAGGGGCGCTAGCCTGGAGTTTGGCGTTTTCGCTGGCCGAGTTCCGTAAGGCAGTCCCGCTGGAGGGGGGGAGGAGCAGCTGCGGACGAGGCTTGCAGCGGCTGTAG
>JAJDCP010000160.1 GCA_029260765.1 Planctomycetota bacterium | reverse complement strand
CTGGTCATGATCCTGGTGATCCTGGTACGCCCCTACGGGATACTGGGTAGCGCCGCAGCCAAGCGCGCATAGGGGACTTGCGATGAACAAACGCGCGCGGCGCAGCGAGCTGCTGATGCTCGGGATCGCCATGCTGGTGGTCGCTCTGATCCCACTGGTGATGGGCTTCCGTGGGCCTGTGCCCAGCACCGTTCTCAAGATCTGTATCTATGCGATCATGGCGCTCGGTCTCAACATCGTGATCGGTTACACCGGCCTGCTCGACCTCGGCTTCGTCACCTTTATGGGGACCGGTGCCGTCGTGACGGCCGTCGCTCTGGTGGCGGTCGAAGATCCCGCCCACCTCGTCAACACCGAAGCGACGCAGAGCTGGGCGCTCGAAGAGACCACCAGCATTGGCAAGAGCGGTGACAATGACATTGTGCTCTGGGGCGCTGAAGTCGCGGAACAACACTGCAAGATCGCGCGGCGCCAGGGCGTGATCTTGCTGCTCGATGGTGATTCCGAGATCGGTACCCTGGTCAACCGGCAACCTGTGGGCGAACATCGCCTGGCGGACGGCGACACAATCCAGATCGGCAGCCAGCAGCTGATCTTTGTCGATGCCGCGACGGTGATCCCTGTCGGAGGCCGTAGCGTCAAGGGAGGCAGGCACCTCTTCCACTTCCCCTTCAGCTACCTGCTGATCCTACTGGTTGCCGGCTTGGTGTGCGCCGTGGTGGGGGCGCTGCGGGGCATTCCCACGCTGCGACTGACGGGCGACTACTACGCCATCGTCACGCTGGGGATCGCCGAGATCATCTACATCTGGTACCGCAACGCCTCATGGACGGGCGGCCCGAAGTCGATCTCGTTCAACGCCGACGATGTCCCGGACCTTGTGGGTCAAAAACTCTACTACGACAACCCGGTGTTCTACTACCTGGTCTTCGTCTTCCTGGTGTTGGCGATCCTGGCCTCCAGAAACCTGCGCGCCTCGCGCACGGGCCGGGCCTTCGCGGCGATCCGTCTCGATGAGACCGCGGCGGAGACCTGCGGCGTGGCGCTCAACCGCTACAAACTGCTGTCCTTTGCCTTGTCGGGTTTCGTCGGAGGTATCGGCGGCTCGTTGTTCGTGCTGTGGAACTCCTCGTTCTCGGCGATCGGAGTCGAAGTCTGGGAGTCGGTCCTGCTGGTCTGTTGTTTGGTGCTCGGCGGGATGGGCTCGATCCGCGGCACCTTGCTCGGTTCGCTGATCCTGATTTCACTCGGTGAAGTGTTGCGCGAGGAGTTGCCGAAGATCTCCCTGGAGCGAGGCATCTACTTCGAAGCCTGGCCGCAAGAAGCCCGGTTCCTGTTCTACGGTGTGATCCTGGTGCTGCTGATGCGCTTCAGGCCCAAGGGGCTGTGGCCGCAGAAGCTGACGGGCGAGGCGATTCCGCCCGAAACTGTGGCGCAGCTGAAGGCCTCGACCTCCGAGCTCTTCACGATCGGATCCGAGGAAGCGAAAGACCACAAACCATCGGAAGTCCCACACGAACAGGAGCTGCTGAAGATCGAAGACCTGTCACGCTACTTCGGCGGCGTCAAGGCAGTGCAGAATCTCTCCTTGACCGTGAAAACAGGCGAGATCTCCTCGTTGATCGGGCCGAATGGCGCAGGCAAGACCACGGTCTTCAATGTCCTGACCAACATCTTCCCTCCCACCTCCGGAACAATCACCTTCTTGGACAACGACGGCGCCTGGACCGACATCACCGGCATGCGCACCGACAAGATCTGCGAGGAGGGCCTCGCACGCACCTACCAGAACATCCGTCTGTTCAGCGACCTGTCTGTGCTGGAAAACGTGAAGATGGGCCTGCATCCCCATACGCGCTCTGGCGTCTTCGGAGCGCTGTTCAGGTTCAAGGGCTTCCGCACCGAAGAGCGCCAGGCCGAACGCGCCGCGTGGAAGTACCTCGAGTTTGTAGGTCTGCAAGAGCGCGCCCATGAAACCGCATCGAGTCTGTCGTACGGAGAGCAGCGAACCCTCGAGATCGCCCGGGCACTCGCCACTCAACCGCGTCTCTTGCTGTTGGACGAGCCTGCGGCGGGGATGAATCCCCAGGAGACCGTCGAGCTGATCGAGCTGATCAGGAGGATCCGCGATCACGGGGTGACCATCCTCCTCATCGAGCACGACATGAAGATGGTGATGGAGATCTCCGACCACATCTATGTTCTCGATCACGGCATCAAGATCGCCGATGGCGCGCCCGAAGAGGTACGTGAAAACAAGAAAGTCATCGAAGCCTATCTGGGTGTCCATGCGGAGGAGGCGTCGTGACCGACAAGCCCGTAGGCGAGGTTCTTCTCAAGCTCGAGAAAGTCGAGGCCGGTTACGGTCCCATCACTGCATTGCGCGGCATCGACCTCGAGATACGGCGCGGAGAGATCGTCACGCTGATCGGATCCAATGGGGCCGGCAAGAGCACGACCCTCAACGCGATCTGTGGACTGGTCCAGGTCCGGTCGGGAAAGGTCGAGCTGTTCGGCGACGACATCACCAACCGCGCGACCACCGACATCGTCACCCGCGGCATCGCGCAAGTGCCCGAGGGACGCAAGCTGTTCTCGGACATGACGGTGCTCGAAAACCTGCAAATGGGCGCTTTCCAACGCAATGACAAGGCAGCGATCAAGCAAGATCTTGAGCATGTCTTCGAGTTGTTCCCGCGCCTGCTCGAGCGCAGCAAACAACGCGCGGGCTCCCTTTCAGGCGGCGAGCAGCAGATGTGTGCGATCGGCAGGGGCATTATGGCGCGCCCGACCATCATGCTTTTCGACGAACCGTCGCTTGGGCTGGCCCCCCTGCTCTGCGACACCATCTTCGAGACGATCAAACGCTTGAACAGCGAGGGAACGACGGTGCTGCTGGTCGAGCAGAATGCGTTCGCCGCCCTCAAGCTGGCACACCGTGGATATATTCTCGAGACGGGCGCGATCACGATCTCTGGTCCCGCCGCGGACCTGCTCACCGATCCGCGTGTGCGCGAGGCATACCTGGGGGTCTAGTGGCTTGTTCGGTTTCCTCAAGAAACTCCTGGGCAGAACCCCCAAGTGGCCCGTCCGTTACCGCGAGGGGATCGACTGGTTCAACCGCAAGCACTTTCCCAAGGCACAACTTGCCTGGGAGTATCTCTACCGCGGCTCAGAAGGCGAATTGCGCGAGCTCTACAAAGCGCTGATGCAGTGGGCGGGTGGCCTCCGCCACATTCAGAATGGCAACCTCGACGGTGGTCGCCAATTGCTCAACGGGGCACGGGACCTTCTCGCCAAGCGCGGAAAGAGGCTCGGGGGGCTCGACCTGCAACAGCTTCGCGGCGGGCTTGAGGCCTGCAGCGACGAGTTGGTCGAAGTCGAAGAGGGTCGGAAAGAGCACTTCAGCATGGCCCACGTGCCAGCCCTTATACTGCGCTAGTTGTCCCGCAAAGCTCAACCGTCCCCTACCGGTGGAGGCAGCCCCCAGCGCTGGAGCCGCCACACACCCTCCTGCCAAACCCAACGATGTACCCCAGGCGGGATGCGCCAGGCGCACTGGAAGCCCGGAAGGTGTAGCCCGCCGTACTTCACCCACAGGGGTCCCGCGGGCGTCTGCAGCAAAGGGTCGGGCAGCGTGGGCACGTCCTCAGGAAGTAGACCCTGCGCCAGCAGAAAGCGATCGAGCTCACCAGTTCGCTCTCCCAGTACAACCTGCCAGCTGGCTGTCTGCACCAACACGGCCCGGAGCCCGCGAACCCGAACCGTCGTCAGCCGCAAACCGGCGACAGGCAGCGGCCAGGCCGCTTGCAGAAGGACGAAGAACACACACCAACGCAAGCTTCTGCGGGGGTTTTTGAAGATCCAGAAACAGGCCAGCAACAACCCCAGACTCGCGACCGGCGCGAGGCCCGAGACGGCGACACGGCCCATCGGGACCCGCGCCAACTCGCAGGCCAGCAGGCTGAGGCCACTGCAGAGCGCTTCCAACAGCGCGGTAAGCGGACCGGGTACCTGCCCGCACAGCGCGGCCAACGGCAACGACACGGCGGCCAGGATCAACAACAGGCTGGCCGCGGGAATCGCGATCAGGTTGGCCAGCACCGCGATCACAGAGACCGCTCCGAAGTGGTAGGCGAGCAAGGGCGCTGTGGCGAGCGTAACCCGCGTCGACGCCCAGAGTGCCTGCAGCAACCAGCGGCGTCCCCGATTCCAGAGCCCTCTGCTGGACGGCTCAGCGCCGGGACCAGGTCCCAAAACCAAACTGCAGACGGCCGCAAACGAAAGCTGGAACCCCGGTGCGAACAGCTCAGCAGGCTTGAACAAGAGAATCAGCCAGGCGACCAGACTGAGCAGCGCGAGGGGATCGGGCTGCCAGCCCCCCCGGCGCAGGCTCAGGCCCAGGCAGCAGGTCAGGGCCGCGCGGTTCACAGACACCTGGCCCCCAACCAGGAGGTCGAGGGCGATGGCCATCGTGATTCCCAGCACCCAGGCAGGCCGCTTGGCTCCCCACCGCCTCGGGAGCCAGGTAACCAGAGCCACGAGCGCATAGACGTGCAACCCGGAGACCACCAGCAGGTGGTACATGCCCGCTGCTTTGAAGTCGGCGAGTTGCTGACGCCCGAGCAGGCTGCGCTCGCCGAGCAGGATCGACCCGAGCAGCGCGCGCGTGCGCGGGCGCAGACTGCCCCTCCATAGTCGCATCAGCCGAGCCCGAAGCTGCTGCGCGCTCGGCAAACCAGGTTGTGCAAGGACCTCTCCGCCGGTTGGGTGGAACCAGCCGCCAACCGCGCCCGGCCGGCCGCCATCATAGGCACCTGGCCATATGGGTCGGACAGCTGGCCGCCGCACTCCTCGCAACCACACCCGTTGGCCGTCTCTCCAACCGCGCAGCGAAAAGCGGCTGATCAGCAACACGCCGTGCCTGCTGTCGTCGAGGCGCAGCCGCCAATGGTTGCCCTTGCGCTCGAGCAGCCCGTGGACCAGAAGCGTTTCTCCCACCGGAAGCTCCACGCGCAACTGCCGGCTCTGGGCCACGTCGACGCCGATGCGTACCATTCCCAGAGAAACGCATCCGCAAGAGACACAGACCAGCCCGAAGCTCCGCAGCGGGCCCTTGAAAGGTCGAGCGCGCGTGGTGCAAAGCAGAAACAGGAGGCTGGCGACCAGGAAAAGCGCACCTCCCCCGGCTGTACTGATCTGGGCGGGCAGGGCGTTGCCCAGCCAGATTCCGAGTGCATGGAACAACAAGACGCAGACCAGTACATAGCGCCGCATGGGCCATCCTTGCTTTTGGGGGGTCCGATTCGATCCGATCCGGAAGCCCCTGGCTGGAGTGAGCTGCCACCGCGGGCTGTCCTGCATATCCCACACCTAAACAATTACAAGACCAAGGACATCACCTTTCGAGCGCACAACCCTTCCACAAGAAGCTCTGACACCATCAGGCCCACAAGCTGCAACGCCCTCAGTTTCGCGATCCAGCCCACAACCACCACCAAGAGAAACCAAAACGTTGCACGAAAACGTCGCACCGGGTCGTGCAAAGATGATGAATTCTCTTGAGAAGGACGTAGCTTTTTTCTACGCTAGTAGGCTGTTGGAGAACCGGGTGCTGCAAGACAAGCGGACTGAGCCATGACTGCCCACGCCAAATTTCGGGCAGAGATCCTCGACCTTCCTGACATCTTCCAGTCACTGCAGAACAAGGCCCGTTCTGGCACGCTGAAGATCCAGAATGCGGAAGGGGTCTGGTATCTCTACTTCAACACCGGCTCCATCGAGGCCGTGCGGACCAAGCGCTTCATAACGCCGCTGGGAAAAGCGCTTCTCAATCGTGGTGCGATCAGCGAAGAGCAACTGAACCACGCGCTGTCTCTGCAAAAGCTCAAGAAACACAAACTCGGCAAGATCCTGGTTGAGCTGGGGTACACCAAGCCCGATCTGGTCAACAAGGCCGTCCACGATCAGGTCACAGACGAGATCTGCGAGCTTCTGACCTGGACTTCTGCCCAGGTCGAATTCCACAAAGGCGATCCCCCTCTCGACATCTTCGACCCCGACCATTTTGTCCCGGGCCTACGTCTGTCGCCCACCAGCATGGTGATGGAATCGGCCCGCCGGCAGGATGAATGGCGCCAGATCCAAAAGAGCATTCCCTCGCTCGAAGACATCTACGCGCACAATCCCGAGTCTCTCTTCAACTTCTCGAACTCGTCAGAGACCCAGAACGAGCGCGAAGTGCTCGCGTCCGTCGACGGGCGCCGCAATGTGCACGAGATCGTCGAGGCCGTCCACCTCCACCGCTTCGACGTCTTGCAACATCTGGTCAACTTCATCAAACAGGCCGACGTCTATCCTTTGAAACCGGCGGACCTGGTCGGCGTGGCGATCGAGTGCGAACGCGAAGGCAAGGTGGGCAAGGCGCTGGGGCTGTACCTGCGTGCCGAAGAGCTGGGCGTCGTGCAGTTCGACCTGCCCAAGCGGATCGCCAAAGCGTACGAGCTCAACGGAGACCAGAAACGCGCCGTCGAACGCTACGAAGGCTTCGCCCAACTCTGCGAGAAAGAGGACTTTCCCGAGGTTGCGGCCGGGACCTACCGGAAGATCCTCGAGATCCAGCCGCTGAAGTTCGAATCGCGTCTACGGCTGATCGAGCTGCTCAAAGAGATCGACCGCCACCAACAAGCCATCGATCACTACCATTTTCTGGCCGACTACTACCGCAAGAACAACCTTGAAGATCAGCTCCTCGACGCCTTGACCGAAATCGTCTCGATCGACCCGAGCCAGGAAGACGCCTACCGCGAGCTGGCCGAATTGCACCGCGCTCGAGGAGACAAGGTCCACGCGATCAACTACTATGAAGAGCTGGCTGGTTACCACCTCGAGCAAGGGCAGGCCGACCGCGCGGTCGACTGCTTGCGCCAGGCCCTCGAAGTCGACAGCGAGTGCATCGAGGCGCGCCTGCAGCTGGCCACGACACTGGCGAAGTCGGGCCGCACCTCCGACGCTGTCGTCGAATACAACAACCTCGCCAACTCGCTCTCGTCTTCGGGAGTGATCCGCAATCAAGGCAACTGGCACTTCCTGATCAACATCTACAAGAAGATCGCCGAGCTCGATCAGAGCAACTGGCGGGCACGCCAGTGGTTGGCCCACGCGTACCGCGAAAAGCAGCAGACGGACGTCGCGCTGGGCTACTTCAAGGATCTGTTGAGGATCTTCCACAGCAACCACGACGATGCCCAACTGGTCGACGTACTGCAGACCCTGTCAGAGTTAGAGCCTGACCAATTGCAGCACCTTGGCGACCGCGCAGATGCCCACAAGCGTCTCCAGCAACCCGAAGCCGCGGCGCAAGCGCTGCACAAGCTGGCCAAACGGGCCGTGATGCTCAAGAAGCTCGACCTGGCGGTCGGCGCGCTCGACGACATCTTGAGCAGCGATCCTTTCGATCTCGGCGCCCACACACACCTCGCCGAGATCTTCCGCGCGCGCAATGCCCAGGAAGTCGCCTACCAGAAATACCTGGACGTGGCGCGCATGGCACGTATCGCTCATAACTGGAACCAAGCGACCGACGCCTGCCGGATTGCGCTCGAGCTCAATCCAGAAGCTGCCGAAATCCACATCGAGCTCGCCCGCATCTATCTCGACAAGGGCGAGCACAAACTTGCTGTGCGTGAGCTCAACCTGCACGCCGGCATCAGCCGCAAGCAAGACAACATCGGGCTGGCCCGGGCCTCACTCAAGAAGATCCTCGATCTCGAGCCGCAGAATGACGACGCAGCTGTCGCCCTGGATGCGTTGAACCGCCACCCGATCCGGGCCGAGCAAAAGGCGGTGACCAAACGACTCAAGCCTGTCATCATCGGCGGGGGGTCGAACGCACTGCCCAATCTGGCCTCGGGTTCGGTGGTCGGGATCGCGGGGAAACTCAAGAACTTTGGCGGGCGGGCGCGCACAACCCGGCTCCCCTCAGCAGCCTCCTCGCTGATCGGTCGCGACCTCGACCCTGGCAACAAGCCGCAGAACCTCGGCAAGAAGCTCGGCGGTGCCCTGTCTCGGCTCAGAGCCATGAAGGGTGGAGGCGACAGTCGCGAGCCCACGCCGACTGCGCAGAGGGCTCTTCATTCCCTCGAAGGCGTCGATCTCGATCCTGGCAGCAAGCCCAGGAACCTCGGCAAGAAGCTCGGCGGTGCCCTGTCTCGGCTCAAGTCCCTCAAGAGCGGGGAAGACACGTCAGAGCCGCAGGCTACAGAATCCGCCGCCCTCGGCGGCCTGGTTGGACGCGACCTCGACCCTGGCAGCAAGCCCAAGAACCTCGGCAAGAAGCTCGGCGGCGCCCTCTCTCGACTCAAAGCCCTCAAGGGGGGGGCCGAGCCCGCGCCCCCAGCTACGACTTCGCAAGCGCTCGGCACGCTGGAAGGACGCGATCTCGACCCCGGCAACAAGCCCAAGAACCTCGGTAAGAAGCTCGGCGGTGCCCTCTCTCGCCTCAAAGCCCTCAAGGCTGGAACAGACCCCGCGCCTGCGAAGGCCTCGATCGTCGCCCCCAGCGAGCGGCCCAAAAAGAAGAAAAAGAAAGCCCTGGGCGGCGCCCTGTCCCGCCTCAAAGCCATGAAGGGCGGCAGCCCGCCTTCGGCCGGCCCCGATGCGCTGCAGGCACTTGCAGGCAAAGACCTCGATCCGGGGGCACGCGGCATCGTCGCGGACGAGGCGACATCGAAACGCGTCTCCCTGGCCTCCAACCGCTTGAAGGCCCTCAAGAAGGACCGATGAGCCTTCCGCAGGCTGCTGCGGCTGAGCTCGCCTGGGCAGAACAACTCCCCAAAGTCGAGCTGCACGTCCATCTCGAAGGCTCGATCCCGCTCGCTGCACTCCAGCAGTTGGTTCAGAAGTACGATGGTGCCGAGGCTCCCAACGCTGAAGAGCTGGCCGCGCGCTTCCGCTACCGCGACTTTCCCCACTTCATCGAGACCTGGGTCTGGAAGAATCGCTACCTGCGAGAGCTCGCGGACTTCACTTTCATCAGCAGGGCGGTGGCTGAACACTGGCGCGCCCAGAACATCCGCTATGTCGAGGCTTTCTGTTCTCCGGTGGACTTCCACTCCAGGGGCCTGCCGACCCTGAAACTGCTCGCCGCCATCCGCCAGGGGCTCGACTCCGTGCCAGGCATCGTTGTGCAGCTGGTGGTCGACCTTGTGCGCGACTTCGGCCCCGATCAGGGAGCGCGCGTGCTGGAAGAATGCGCCCACGCCCGCGAGCTCGGCGTGATCGGCATCGGGATCGGGGGCAGTGAGCAGACCTTCCCCCCTGAGCCCTGGGCCGCGGTCTATGCGCGCGCCCGGCAACTGGGGCTGCACACATCAGCACACGCCGGAGAGGCCGCCGGTCCGGCAAGCATCTGGGGCGCACTGGATACACTGCGTGTCGAGCGGATCGGTCATGGCACGCGGGCGTTCGAAGATCCCAGCTTGGTAGCGGCGCTGGCTGAGCGCCAGGTTCCCCTGGAAATGTGCCCGCTTTCGAACCTGCGCACGGGTGTGGTCAAGACGCTGCGCGAACATCCGATTGTGGACTTCCACCGGCGCGGCCTGTTGGTGACCGTCAACACAGACGATCCCGCCATGTTCGGCAACAGCCTGGCGCAGGAATACGCTCTGCTGGTGAGTGAGCTCGGCATGCAACGCAGTGAGGTGTTGCAGCTGATCCGCAATGCCGTGGATGCCAGTTGGATGCCCGCTGCAGAGAAGACGGAGCTGCACGCAGAGCTGGCCGCGAGGCACTAGTACGGCCCAAAGCAAAACCGCGGATCCCCGATCTCAGCGCTTCTTCGTCTCGAAAAGGCCGGAAGAACCCGTTTCCTCACCGACCGAACACAGCTCGCCTCGCAGCGTCCCATCCTCACATTGCTCGCGCAGGCCCACGCGCGCGACCCGGTTGTGCAGCTCGGCTCCACAGTCGACCGCGACCCGCAGGTTGTTGGCGGACAGGCCCTGCCAGCTTCCTTCGCGTGGACTCTGTTCGAACAACACCTCTGCCACAGCCCCGAGATGCGCCGCATGGAAGCGCCGCCTGCCCGCTTCGGACAGCGCGTGCATCAGCCGGCTGCGCCGCACCTTGTCGCGAGCTTCGACCTGATCGGAGAAGCCCGCCGCCAGCGTACCGGGTCGCGGAGAGTAACGGAACACGTGCAGATGCGCGAAGTCGAGCTCTTCCACATAGGCGAGGCTCTCTTCGAAGGCCGCCTCCGTCTCGCCCGGAAAACCTACGATGATGTCACTGGTAAGCGACAGCCCCGGCGCACAAGCCCGCGCCTCGTCGACCAGCGCCCTGTAGCTGCTTTTTCGGGTACGGCGAGCCATGCGACGCAAAGTGTCGTCGCAGCCAGCCTGCAGCGGCATGTGCAGGTGTCCACACAGACGCGGATCGCGCCAGAGCTGGAAGAAACCCGCCGGGATATCCCAGGGCTCCAGAGAGGACAGCCGCAGGCGGCGCAGAGACGTCTGCTCGAGGATCGCCTCGATCAGCTGCTTCAGGTCGCAGGCCGCTTCGAGGTCCCGCCCATACGAGCCGAGGTGCACACCGCTGATCACAGCTTCGACGTAGCCGACGCCCACCAGAGCTTTGATCTCGTTGACGACCTGACGGATCGGCCGGCTGCGCCCAGCACCGCGTGCTACCGTGGTGATGCAGAAGGTGCACTGGTTGTCGCAGCCGTCCTGGACCTTGACGAAAGCGCGCGTGCGGCGGATCTCTCCAGGCCGGGCATAGCGTGCCAGCGGCTCCAGGTCGAAGGAGGCGTCCTCCGGCTCGCCGAGCAGCCTCTGCACCAGCTGCTCTTTGGCCCGGTTCTCGACCACGCGACGAACCCCGGGAAGGGCGAGCACCTTGTCGGGGTGCAGCTCGCTATAGCAGCCGGTCACGACGATCTCGGCGGCGGGCGCCTGGCGATGCATCCGCTTGACCAACTGCCGAGACTTGCGCTCCGCCTCGGCGGTCACCGCACAGCTGTTGAGCACGCACAGGTCCGCCGCCTCTGCCCGATCGACCAACAGATGGCCGCGCATCTTGAATGCGCGCCCGATGCTCTCGATCTCACTCTCGTTGAGACGGCAGCCCAGAGTTCCGAGGAACACCCTCATCCTGTCAATCCGCCACGTAGCCCCGGATGTCGGCCTCGAACTTGATGGTCTGCCCATCGTCGGTGCGCAGCCCCTCGATCAGCAACGTCGCCTCGCGCAGGGTTCCTCCTGTCCGGAACAGGAAGTCGTAGCTCTTGGTGGTGTGGGCAGGGAGCAGCGAGACCCCACCTTCGTCGAAGGTCCGGGTTCCGGCGCCATGACGCAGCTTGACCTTCTTCGAGTCGAAATGCCAACGCCGCGGCGACTCATTCATCAGCGTGATCTGCGCCGCGAACCAGCCCGGCTCGGGCGAAAACTTCAAGCGATTGACGAAACAGTGTACGTCTGAGCTCTTACCCATATACCAGCCGGACAGCTCCTGGTTGACGACCCGATGTCGCAGCTCTCCCCCACATCCGCACAGAAGAACAACCAAGGTCAAAGCACTCGCGACGGCACGCGGCATTCTGGTCTCCATTCAAGTCTTGCTCGCGGGCGCGAGCAGAACGCCAGCGAAGATGGCCAGGCCAGCGAGTAGACACCCCGCCGCAGCCACCAGCAAGCCCCGATATTGCGCAATCGTACCTCCGCTGACAAGGAAATCGTTCAATTCCTGGGCCGTCGCCGGCTCGAGGTAGAGAAAGCGGGCCCAGATCAGCAAAGCCAAGGCGCTGGCCAGAATCAACAAACGCCCCGCCTTGCCCCTTCCCGCGGCGGCCAGGATGCCGAACAACCCCATGGGCAAGAACAGAGCCCCGCCGGCCGCCAGGATCCAACCGCGGCTGCGGTGGCTCTCCGTGCGGTAGGCCAGAAACTCCGGGACCTCGTCCAGTTGCAAGCCTTCGTGGGCGACCCGTTCCAACGCATCCACATCCCTGAAGTTCTTCGCAAACACCACGAAATAGACCGCAAAGGCAGCCAGCAAGACACCGGCGAAGCCGAGCCAGGTTCCCACCCGTTTGAGCTCTCTCCGGCGCAGCTTCGCCCGCGATGCGCGTGCGAAAAAACCGCAACCCAGCAGCATCGCCCCGAGCAGGCACAGCTCGATTCCCAAAACCCGGTAGCGCTCGCTACAGGCCGTTTCCGCGACAGCCCCGAGACCAGACTCGAAGCCCAACTCGTCCCGCGCCCCCTGCCCCAACGGCCCAGCAGCCAGGTAGGAGCCGATGCCGAGCAGCATCGCCAGCAATCCGCAAACTATCAGTCCTTTGGCCATCCATTTGACTCCGTCCCGAGGGGTGCAGCGCGTACCGCCGCCATCTTCGAGTCCTCGTGCCCGATTTGCAAGCCCAGCCAGGCACTGGGGATGTCGTACGGTCCCACGCCAGCGGTGTCGGCTCTTGACGCTCGCCCCGCAAAGGCGTAGCTTGCGGCATTCGATTTGAACGTTTTTGACGCCGGTTCCGGGAGGACACCATGCGCATCCACGGGCTGTGGCTGCTGGGAATCATGCTGTGCGCGGGCTTGCCTGCCATCGCCCAGGAAGACACAGAGCCTCCTGCCAGCGAACAAGACCCCGAGGCCGAGCCGGACCCCGAGACGGATCCTGAAGGCGACGAGACTGTCGATGCTTTTGAAGGCCTGCAGTACAGCGGCGCCACGCAGTATCCCCAAGGCGGCACCACCGGCCTGACATACGGGCGCTTCGGTTTCACCAGCTACGGCCGCGTCGGGTTCATCTTCGACGATGACATCGAGACGGCCAACCGCTTCAACGTGGTCTCTCATGGCCAGCGTTGGGAAGAGGCGCCGTACCAGGAGCTGGGGTTTTTCTACAGCGACACCATCGAGGGCCTGCCGGTCTTCTTCAAGACCACCATCGCCTTCCGCGAAAACCTGTTCCATTTCGACGGCGAGTTCGACCTCGATGCGGCCCTGCGCGAGCTGTACATCGAGGTCTACCCCCACAAGGACCTGGCGGTCTGGATCGGCGAACGGCTCTACCGTGGCGACGACCTCTACCTGTTCGACTTCTGGCCGCTCGACGAGCTGAACACCCTGGGCGGCGGTCTATCCTGGACCTTCTTGGAGAGCAACCGGCTGCAGCTGCACATAGGTGCCAACCGGATCAAAGACGAGAGCTTCTTCCAGTTCCAGGAGGTCCAGGTCCCTGACCAGGACGATCCAGGCCAGACCAACAACCAGCTCTTTCTCGACCGCAACCGCCTGATTTTGTCCGCAACCTACACCCGGCAGCTCCCGTGGGACCTCAGCTGGAAAGTCCATCTGGAGTACTCCCACCTGCCATCGGGCAAGCGCCGCCTCGACAACGGGCTCGAGGAGGATCTGCCGCAAGAGAATGGCTTCAGGATCGGCAGCCAGCTGAAGCTGCTCTGGGGGGACAACTCGTTCACCAGCCTGTTCGTGAACTACGGCATCGGCCTCGGCGCCTACGATGAGCTCGAGATCCCCTACGGGTTCGATCAACAGAACAGCATCGAAGACAGTGAGTTCGTGCTTGTCGGCGTGGGCGGGGCATGGAACACTCCCTGGTTCTCCGCCCACTACGGCAGCTATTTCCGTACCTTCGAAGACGCGGACGGCCGCGAGGACGACGACGACCGCGACGAGTTCATCATCGCGGTCCGCCCTGAGGTCTATCTCGGCAACTACGTGCGCCTCGGTGTGGAGCTCAGCTACCAGTACCTCGCGCCCGGGGGCCTGTTTCCAGAGACCGGCGCTGAGGAAGAACCGCAGGTGATCGCCGTCACTCCTTTTGTGGCCATCAACGCCGGTAAGGGGGCTTTTGCCCGCCCCCAGCTGCGCGCGTTCGTCGGCTTCCGCAGCCTCAACGAGGCCGCCACCATCTACCTGAGCCGGGACCGACGCGAAGAG
The DNA here is from genome assembly GCA_029260765.1 of Planctomycetota bacterium. Classification (GTDB taxonomy): domain Bacteria; phylum Planctomycetota; class J058; order JAJDCP01; family JAJDCP01; genus JAJDCP01. Next base: position 50,261 of record JAJDCP010000160.1, on the reverse strand, counting down.
CTGGACGAGCAGGAACTGGTCTTTGGACTGTCGGCGGAGTGGTGGTTCTGAGCGTCTCGGAGCAGGTTAAACCTTTACGGCTGCCCCGGCAGACTGCAAACTTGGGGGAACCCGCCAAACATGGCAGCCTTCGGGAGCAGCTCTGTGCACGCGAACTGGCAATGGCGAGCCGGCCTGCTGACCGCTCTGTTGTGGGCGCTGGCTGGCTGCAACTGGGACAGCAACGGCTCACGAACCACGTTCCAGACCGGCAGCGGCAACGTGCCGAACACCGGTGGCAACACCGGCAACACCGGCAACACCGGCAACACCGGCAACACGGGAAACAACCCCGGAGGCCAGGTCTCCCAGGTGCCAGAGTTGAGCGCGCCCGGAGCCGGTGCCCGCGGGTTGGGAAGCGCTCCTCTGCTGGTGTGGCGTGATTGGCCCGGAGTGGGCAGCGTCAGCTTCGACCTGCAGGTCGCCTCCGACAGCCTGTTCACCAGTCTGGTCGTCGATGCCAGCTCGATCGATGCGCTGAGCTATCGGCCGGCAGGTCTGAGCGCCGCGAGCAGCTACCACTGGCGGGTCCGCTCGCGCAACGGGCAGGCCGTAAGCAGCTGGAGCACGCCGCGCTCGTTCAACACCGCGCAGGCCAGCAGCCCGCGCGAGGTGATCTACCAGCTGGTCGTGCGCCACTTCGGCAACACCAGCGGGGCCAACCAGTCCGATGGCTCGCTGGGCGCGAACGGCGTCGGCAAGTTCGCCGACATCGATGCGCGCGCCCTCAAACGCCTGGCAGCCCTCGGCATCACCAGCGTCTGGCTGACGGGGGTGCTGCAACAAGCCACCGCCACAGACTACAGCTCGATCGGCCAACCTGCTGACGATCCGGACATCCTCAAAGGCCAGGCAGGCAGCTTCTACGCGGTGCGTGACTACTTTGACGTCTGCCCCGACTACGCGCTCGATCCGGCCAACCGTTTGGCGGAGTTCAGCGCCCTGCTCGCCCGCATCCACAGCGCCGGCCTGAAGGTGTTGATCGACCTGGTGCCCAACCATGTCGCACGCAGCTATGGTTCGGACATCCAGCCCGGCCAGGACTTCGGCGCCAACGACGACCAGACGAAGTTCTTCGACACGGGCAACAACTTCTTCTACCTGAGCGCTGGCCAGCCCCTGGTACTGCCGAATACCGGCTGGCAGTACCCGGGCATGAACAGCAGCTTCGCACCGGAAAACGGTCAGCCTGGCCAGGTCACGAAAGTGACCGGCAACAACTCGATGACCCACACCCCTTCGGCGTTCGACTGGTACGAGACCATCAAGCTGAACTACGGCTACGACTTCTCGACCGGAGCGGCCAGCTACAACCCGATTCCAGCGACCTGGAACCAGATGGACGCGGTGATCGCCTACTGGCAGAACCTGGGCGTCGATGGTTTCCGCTGCGACTTCGCCCACTATGTGCCTCTGGAGTTCTGGGAATGGGCCATCGCTCGCGCCAAGGGCCGCGCCAGCTGTTTCTTCCTCGCCGAGGCCTATGAGGGAACAGGCGACGCGGCACCCGGCTTCTCGCTGCAGGCACTGGTCGAGAAGGGCTTCGACGCGGTCTACGACGACGCCACCTACGATTCCCTGAAACGGATCTACTCCGGCACCGGCGACAAAGGCACGCTCGACGCGGTACTGTTCGCCGTCAACGACGTGATGCGGCCGCGTTTCTTGCGCTACCTCGAGAACCACGATGAGCGCCGCATCGCCAGCCCGGTGGTGAGCGGCGGAAGTCCCGACGACTCGGGCTTCGGCTCGATGGCCGCGGGGCCCCACCTGGCTCCGATCGCCTACCTGTGCGGTCCGGGCCCCCTGCTGGTCTACAACGGCCAGACCGTGGGAGCCACGGGCGCCGGCAGCGAGGGCTATGACGGCGACAACGGCCGCACCTCGATTTTCGACTACTGGCGCATTCCGGGCCTGTCCGCCTGGAACAACAATGGCACCTGGGACGGAGGCCAGCTGAGCAACCAGCAGGCCTCGATGCACGAATACTACCGGCGCATGCTGGCGCTGGCACAACACCCCCTGGCGGTGTCGGAGCGCTACTACGGCCTCGACTTCGCCAACACCGGTGACCCCGACTACCCAGCCGGTTTGTATGGCTTTGCCCGCTACGATCTGAGCGGCGGGCGCGTGCTGGTGGTGGTGAGCAATTGGGCCCTGGCGCAGAGCAACGGGCGCATCAAGTTGCCGCAAGACCTGGCCGCGACGCAGGCGGGACTTCCGCAGAACGTGCGGGTCTGGCGCATCTTCGATGAGACTGGCGCTAACGAAGCAGTGCCCATCGCCGACCTGAGCCGCGACAACCTGGTCGCCGACGGTTTCCCGGTCACGGTGCCCAATCAAGCCAGCCGCGTCTACCTGATCGAGTCTCAATAGTTGGAGCCTGCCATGCGCACTTTGATTCCTGTCTTGTTGCTGGCCTGGACCTGTGGCTGCATCGACCGCGACAGCGGCAAAGAGGTGGGCCTGGTCGCCAACGCCGACACCGACTGGCGTGACGAGGTGATCTACCAGATTCTGACCGACCGCTTCGCAGACGGGGACATCAACAACAACCAGAACGTCGACACCAACGCGCTGGCCAAGTGGCAGGGCGGTGACTGGCAGGGCGTGATCGACCGCATCCCGTACCTGAAGACTCTTGGTGTGACCGCGATCTGGATCTCACCGGTGGTGCGCAACGTCGAGGAAGACGCAGGCATCTCGGGCTACCACGGCTACTGGACGCAGCACTTCCTGAAGACCAACCCGCACTTCGGCGATCTCGGCGAGCTGAACCAGATGGTCAACGCCTGCCACGCCAACGGCATCAAGGTGTTGCTCGACATCGTCTGCAACCACGTCGGGCAACTGTTCTACTACGACATCAACCTGAACGGCAAAGCCGACGACTCCCTGGCCGGCTCGGGCACGACCTCGCCGCTGATCCGCATCACCGAGTACGATCCCGACTGGCAGCCCAACGGTGTGCAGATCAATGTCGGCGGCTTCCAGCAGGGCCCAGCCCCGGTGGTCTGGATCAACGACCCGGCCATCACCCGCATGCCGCCGGAGCCGGCCGTCTTCCAGAACCCCGACTGGTACAACCGTATGGGCCGGGTGGTCGATTGGAACGACGCCAACCAGGTGATTCTGGGCGACTTTCCTGGCGGGCTCAAGGATCTCGACACCGAACGTGACGACGTGCGCCAGGCCCTGATCGGCGTGTTCCGCTACTGGATCGAGAACGTCGACTTCGACGGCCTGCGCATCGACACCGTCAAGCACGTGCAGTCCGACTTCTGGGTGGAATTCTGCGGGGCCATGCGGCAGGTGGCCGCGCGGCGCGGCAAATACAATTTCTTCATGTTCGGCGAAGCCTTTGACGGCAACATCGACGTGCTCAAACCCCACACCCGCGACGGTGCCCTCGACAGCGTGTTCAACTTCCCCGAGAAGTACGGCGTAGTCGATGGCGTGATCAAATTCGGCGGCCCGACCTCGAGCATCGAGAGCTCCTTCCTCAACCGCCGCAGCGAGTACGGCGTGCTGCCGCAGCCAGACGGCGTCGGCATCTCTCCTGCGCAAGCGGTGGTCAATTTCATCGACAACCACGACGTGCCGCGCTTCTTGTTCGGCGGCACCGACGCGCGCAAACTGAAGCTGGCGTTGGCCTGGATCCTGACCTGCGAGGGTGTGCCGTGCATCTACTACGGCACCGAGCAGGGCTTCAGCGGCGGCAACGACCCGTCGAACCGCGAACGTTTGTGGGACAGCAACTACGACACCTCCCATGAGATGTTCCTCTGGATCCAGCAACTGACGGCGCTGCGCAGTGAGCTCGCACCCCTGCGCCGCGGCGCCATGACCGTACGTTGGGCGACGCCGCGCACCGGGGCCGAGGAAGACGCGGGCATCTTCGCCTTCGAACGTGAAGTCGGGGGTGAGCGGGTGCTGGTGGTGATGAACTGCAACGCCGGCAAGACCAGCGCGACCGCCTTCAGCGGCAGCAACATGCCCGTGGGCTTCGCCGCGGGGACCATCCTGGTGGACCGGCTGGACCCGACCTACACGCTGCCTGTAGGCCAGGGCGGAGACGTGCGCATCGATGTGCCGGCACTCGGTGTGCGGATCATGACGGGCCCGTGATGCAAGGCGCCGCCCAGGGCATCACCCTGCAGGGCATCGAAAAGTCCTTCGGTGCGACCCGCATCCTGACAGGCATCGACCTCGACATCGCTCCTGGTGAGCTGATGGTGCTCGTCGGCCGCTCCGGTTGCGGCAAGTCGACACTGTTGCGGGCGATCGCCGGCCTGACGTCGATCGACAGGGGCTCGATCGCCATCGGCGGCCGCCCGGTGCACGATGTGGAACCCTCCGGGCGCGGCGTCTCGATGGTCTTCCAGAGCTACGCGCTCTTTCCGCACATGACCGTCGAAGACAACATCGCCTTCCCGCTGATGGTGCGCAAACGGCCGCGCTCCGAGCAGCGCCAGCGAGCTAGAGAGGTCGCGGCGACGCTGGGCCTCGAAGACCTCCTGCAACGCCGGCCCGCCGAGCTGTCCGGCGGCCAGCGCCAGCGCGTGGCCATCGGGCGCGCCCTGGCACGCGCGCCCGACATCTACCTGTTCGACGAGCCGCTCTCGAACCTCGACGCAGCGCTGCGTGGACGCATGCGTGTCGAGCTCAAGGAGCTGCACCGCCGGCTGGGCCGGACGATGGTCTACGTCACCCACGACCAGATCGAGGCGATGACCCTGGCCGACCGCATCGCCGTGCTGGATGCCGGCGCGGTGCAGCAGTTGGGCACCCCCGAGGAGGTCTACCGCCGCCCACGCAACCTGTTCGTGGCCGGCTTCTTCGGTACGCCGAAGATGAACCTGCTGCGCGGCGAGCTGGCGGACGGGCGCTTCCGCTGCCCGGGCCTGGATGTCCCGCTCGAGGCAGACCCGGGCCCGGTCGTGCTGGGCCTGCGCCCGGAACACGTGCAGGTCGGCGACGGTCCGCTCAGCGGCCGGGTGGAGGCTGTCGAGCCAGTCGGCGACCGCGGGCACGTCTACCTCGACCTGGCGGGTACCCAGCTGAGCGCCACGGTGTCGGGGAGCGAGGCTTTTGGCTTGAAGGCCGGCGACACGCTGCGCTGCGCGCTCGACCTCGCGGGCTGTCAGCTCTTCGATCCGGACAGCGGCCTGCGGCGCGCGGGCGAGGACGCCTGATGGCGGGCGAAGGGCGCAACGCAGGCTGGTCCCAGGTCCCTGTAGCGGCGCTCTATGAGCGCCGGAAGCCAGCGTCGCCGGGGTCTTTCCCGGGGATCGGGGTGGGTCGTGCCGGATCGGTCCGCCCTGTAGTGGCGCTCTATGAGCGCCGGAAGCCAGCTTCGCCGGGGTCTTTCCCGGGGATCGGGGTGGGTCGTGCCGGATCGGTTCCCCCGGCGGTCATAGACCGCCGCTACAGCGGGTCTTTCCCGGGGATCGGAGTGGGTCGTGGCGGATCGGTCCGCCCGGCGGTCACAGACCGCCGCTACAGCGGCTGGCTCGCGCTCTTGGCGGTGCTATGCATCTGCACCAGCAGCTATGCTCAGGACGGCCAGCCGCTCAAGCTCTGGCACGCGTACAGCGGCTCCGAACGCGAGGCCCTCGAGACGGCCCTGGAGTCGATCGAGGCGGCCAGCGGCCGCCCGGTACAGACGCTGTTTGTGCCCTTCGACGTGCTGCCCGAGAAGCTGCGTACCGCCATCCCGAGCGGGCGCGGTCCCGACCTGTTCATCTTTGCCCACGACCGCCTCGGGGAGTGGGTCGCCGAAGACCTGATCCAGCCGTTGTCTGCACCCGAGCTGCAGCTGCAGCCAAAGCTGCTCGAAGCCTTCCAGCAAGGTGGTCAGAGCTGGGGATTGCCGCTGACCTACAAGGGCCTGTTTCTGTACCGAAACCCCAACCTGCTCGAGAGCGCGCCGCGGGAGCTCTCAGAGCTCTCGGCGCTGCGGGCCAAGCTGCCCCCCGACGTCTACCCGCTCGCCTACGACACCGGCTCCTTCTTCTTCCACGCCCCTTTCTTCTTCGCCTGCGGCGGACAGATCTTCGCCGATGACCGCATCGCCGTGTTCGACCCGGCCGGCCGGCGCAGCTTTGAGCTGGTGCAACGGCTGCAGGCCGAGCGGGTGGTTCCCGAAGAAGTCGACTCCGCGCGCGTCAGCCAACTGTTCAACGCGGGCAAGGCCGCGTTGGTCCTGTCGGGGCCCTGGTTCGCCAGCAGCATCACGCCGGAGATGCAAGGCAGCTGGGAAGCCGACCCGCTGTTTGCCTTCGAAGGCCGAGCCGCGGGCTCATTGCTCAGCGTCGAGGGGGTCTTTCTGGCCCAGCACAGCCTGCGGCCCGAAGCCGCCCGCAGCCTGGCTGCAAGCCTGCTGCAGGCCGAGCTGGTGGCCGCCCGCCAGCAACAGGCCCATCAACCCTCCCCACTGGCCGGGGCGCAGACGCTGGGAACGGGCATCGGCGCCGCCCAACGGTCGGCTCTAGAGGGCGGCGAGGTCACCCCCAACCGCCCGGAGATGGGCCTGGTCTGGGAAGTCACCGCCGGGCTGCTGCGCGAGCTGCTCAACCAGAAGCGGCCGCTGGACGAGGCGCTGACCAGCGCCGAGCGGCGCCTGCAGGTCCTGCAGCAGCCGCTGCCGGAGGAGGCCGACCCCAGCCTCTACCTGCTCGTGCTCTCGCTGCTGTTGCTGGCAGGGGCAGGTCTGCTGCTGCAGCGCGCGAGCCGCCCAGAGTTCAGGGAACGCCTCGCGCGCGGCCGCACCGCGTACTTGTTCAGTGCGCCCGCGCTGTTGGCGATGCTGCTGTTGACCTTCCTGCCGTTCGTGCTCGGCGCGGGGGTCGCGTTCTTCTCGCACCGCGGCGGCGAGTTCACGTTCGTCGGCCTGGCGAACTTCAGCTCGATCCTGCTCAGCCGCGACTATCCCCTCAGCGACCCTTCGAGTTTCTACTTCACTCTGGTCGTGACGGTCGTCTGGACGCTGCTGAATGTCGCCCTGCACGTCACCCTGGGGTTGCTGCTGGCGCTCTTGCTGCGGCCGGCCTGGCTGCGTATGCGCAGCCTGTACCGCGTGATTCTGGTGCTGCCCTGGGCGATTCCCAGCTACATCACCGCCCTGACCTGGAAGGCGATGTTCAACCGCCAGTTCGGCGCGGTCAATGCCGTGCTGGGCTGGCTCGGCGTCGACCCGGTCAGCTGGTTCGCGCGCTTCGGTACCTCGTTCGCGGCCAACGTGACCACCAACACCTGGCTGGGTTTCCCCTTCATGATGGTCGTCACCCTCGGCGCGCTGCAGGCGATTCCTCCCGAGCAAGAAGAGGTCGCCCGGCTGTGCGGCGCCTCGTTCCTGCAGCGCCTGCGCTGGGTGATCCTGCCCCACATCAAGCCGGTGCTCCTGCCGGCGGTCGTGCTCGGCTCGATCTGGACCTTCAACATGTTCAACGTGATCTATCTGGTCAGCGGCGGTGAGCCCTCAGGTTCGACCGAGATCTTGATCAGTGAGGCCTACAAGTGGGCCTTCCGCCGCCAACATCGCTACGGCTATGCCGCCGCGTATGCGCTGTTGATTCTGGGCGTGCTGCTCGGCTACTCCTGGCTCAATGACCGGCTGCAGCGCAAGGAGCGGGCATGAGACCTCCGCTCTGGCGCCGCCTGCTGACCCATTTCGCGCTGATCTGCGCGTGCCTGTTGACCGCCTTTCCGGTCCTCTGGGTGCTGCAGATGGCCTTCACCCCGAGCCAGGACTTCACCGGAGCCCTGAGCTGGCAGCCCGAGACCTGGAGCCTGGCGAACTTCGAGGCGCTGCTGACGATGCAGGATGCCGCCGGCCATTGGCTGTTCTGGCGGCAACTGGGGAACAGCCTGGTGGTCGCGCTGATCAGCGCCGTGCTCGGGGTGGCGTTTGCGACCACCGCCGCCTATGCTTTCAGCCGCTTCGACTTCCCCGGCAAGCGCGAAGGCCTGCGTATGTTCCTGGTCTCGCAGATGTTCCCGGGCGTGGTGATGGCGGTGCCGCTGTATCTGATCCTCGACAACCTGGGGCTGGTCGGCAACGCCTTCGGCCTGGTGCTCGTCTATGCGACCTCGTCGGTGCCCTTCAGCGCCTGGATGCTCAAAGGCTACTTCGACCGCATTCCGCCAGAGTTGGAGGAAGTCGCCCGGCTCGAGGGCGCGGGCCCCTGGCTGGTGTTCCGCAAGATCGCGTTCCCCATCGCGCTGCCGGGCGTGGCCGTCACCTTCTTGTTCTCGTTCATGACGGCCTGGAACGAGTACATCCTGGCGGCGACCTTCCTCAACGACGAGCTGCAGTACACCTTGCCTGTGACCCTGCAGCGTTTCGTCGGGGCCTACTCGACCCAATGGGGCATGTTCGCGGCCGGCTCGCTGCTGGTGTCCATTCCCGTGGTGGCGCTCTTCTTCCTGCTGCAACGCAACCTGGTGCAGGGTTTGACGGCGGGCAGCACCAAAGGGTAGCATCCGGGCGCTCGACCCCGATGCACCTCGCGTTTCTCTGGAGACACCATGCCTGCTTCCGAAGCACCCCTGCGGGTGATGTTGACCAACAAGAAACGCGGCTGGAACGGCGAAGCGGCCTACATCCTCTATCTAGCACGGGGTCTGGCCGAGCGTGGGCACAAAGTGGCGCTAGGCACCCGCAAAGGCTCAGAGCTGCGCCAGCGCCTCGAGGCACTGGATGGCCTCGATTTCATGATCACAGACCTCGACTACGACCACAAAAAGTGGTTTCTGAAGCCCGGCAAATACTGGCAAGACGCCAAGAAGCTGCGCCAGTTGGCCGTCGACAGCCAGGCGCAGCTGCTGCACTGCAACGCCTCCTGGGACACCTGGGTCACCAGCATCGCGCTGCGCAAGCTGGGTCTGCCCTGCATCCGGACCCGACACATGCTCAAACCCATCAAGGGCCACTTCGCGAACCGCCACCTGTACCAGAAGAGAATTCAGCACATCATCGCCGCCTCGCACACCATCAAGGCTTCGCTCGAGAAGTCGCCCATCCTGGTGCAAGAGCGTGTGCATCTGATCCAGTACGGCATTCCCCTGAAGCGCTTCAACCCTGAAGCCTCGAAGCGCAAAGAGCACCGACCCAAGCTCTTGCAACAGCTCGGCGGCGACGAGCCGGATGTGGTGTTCGCGTTCATCAGCCGCCTGGCGCGGCGCAAGAACCCGCGCTTCTTCGTCGACGCTGCCCAGCTGTATCTAGCCGACCCAGACGCCCCGCCCGCCCGCTTCCTGCTGATCGGCCCCGACCATGGCACTGAGGATGCGCTCAAAGAGCTGGCCGCGGGCCAGCCGCGCATCCACTTCCTCGGCTTCCGCAACGATGTGCCCGACCTGCTCAGTGCCATCGATGCCTTTGCCCTGTGCTCGACCGAAGAACCCTTCGGGTTGGCGGCTGTCGAGGCGATGGCGATGGAATGCCCGGTGATCCTCGCGCGCCGAGGCGGCTTCCTCGAGATGATCGAGGATGGAGTGACCGGCGACTTCTTCGAGATCGCCGAAGATGCGCCCCTGGGCGAACCCAACCCGGCGGCAGCCCGCTCGCTGTACGAGAAGATGCGCGCCCTGGCAACAGACCTCGAGACGCGCAAGGCCTGGGCGCGCAAGGCCCGGGAGGTTGCCCTCGAGCGCTTCAACGTCGAGCGCATGGTCGATGAGACTGTGGCGTTGTACCGGCGGATTCTGGCGGGTACCGCGGGTTGACCTGCGGGCCCCGTGGAGGCCCTAACGCCGCTCGACTTCTTCGGTTCCGATCCAGGACACATCGCTGAAATCGGTATCGACTTCGACCCGACCGAAGCGGACCTTCAGTTTCTTGCGGGTCTTGTTGATGCGGGTGACCGTGCCGACTTTGCCGTAGCTGATCACGTAGGTGTTGCGTCCCTTCTTCAAGGCCTGGGCCCAGGCCGCGCGACGTTCCTCAAACGCGCTGCGCTCGAGCAGCTGCAGCAGCTTGTGGCGAAGCTGCCAGACCTCCTCTTTCCAGCGCCGCGGCATCTGCTCGAGCCAGGGCAGGTCTTCAAGGGCCTTGCGCAACGCACCGCCGAGTTTCTCTGACTCCCGATCCGCTTCCTGCGCCACGGCCAGCTTGCGCACCTCGATGCCCTCAAGCGCGGCCTGCAAACGGGCCTCGCTCGCTTCAGCCCGTTCGAGGGCGCGGGCGGCCTGCTCGCGGTCGAGCTCGGCATCCTGGGCCAGCCGGGTCATCTTCTCGACCATGCGGCTGTGCTGGGTATCGACCGTGTCGAGCAACGCGCTGGCGCGCTCGAGGATCGACTCGGGCATACCGAGGCGGCGGGAGATATTGACGGCGTTGGAGTTCCCGGGCTGCCCCAGCAGAAAGCGGTAGGTCGGCTGCAGGCTCTCGAGATCGAACTCCACCGAGGCGTTCATCGCGCGCGCCTCTGCCAGGCAGAAGTCTTTGAGCTCACCTATGTGGGTGGTCACCATGCAACGCGCACCGCGCCGCACCAGGTGTTCGAGAATCGCTCGGCTCAGCGCCGCGCCTTCACTGGGATCGGTGCCCGAGCCCAGCTCGTCGAGCAGGACCAGAGAGCGGTCGCACGCCTGTTGCACCACAGCCCGCAGACGCACGACGTGCGAAGAGAAGGTGCTCAGACTCTGCTGCAGCGACTGCTCATCGCCGATGTCGGCGTAGAAGTCGCTGAAGATGCCCGCCTGGGAACCCGCGGCAGCTGGAATCGGCAGACCTGCCTGGGCCATCAGCTGCAGCAGTCCCACGGTCTTGAGAGCCACCGTCTTGCCGCCGGTGTTGGGGCCGGTGATCAGCAACATGTCAAAGTCCTGCCCGAGCCGGATATCGGCGGGCACGACCTTGGATGCGTCTCCGTCTGCCAGCATCAACAGCAGCGGATGGCGCGCGGCCACAAAGCGGAAGCAAGGCTGCGGGCTCAGCTCCGGCACCACCATCGCGTGCTCGCGGGCCAGCAGTGCCTTGGCATGGATCATGTCCAGCGTGCCACAACGGTCCGTAAGCACGGCGATGCCCGGAGCGGCCTCGAGCACGGCGCGGGTCAGCTCGCGCAGGATGCGCTCGACTTCCTGGCGCTCTGCGAAGATCGCTTCTGCCAGGGCGTTGCCGAGCTCGACCAGGCGAGCGGGCTCGACGAACAGGGTCTGGCCGGTCTGGGAGAGCCCGTGCAGAATGCCCGGAACCATGCCGCGGAAGTTCTTCTTGACCGACAACACGCTGCGGTCTCCACGCAGGGTCGGCTTGGGATTTTGCAGGGCCTTGGCCAGCTGTGGATTGCGCAGCAGCTTCTCGAGCTCGGAGCGATGCCGCGAGCGCGCTCGGCCGATCGCGTTCCGCAGCCCCGGCAGTCGCGGGGAAGCGGTGTCGAGCACCACGCCGTCCGGATCGAGGGCACGGATGATCTGGCCCTCGAGCTCGGGGAAGATCGGCATGTCGAGGGCGAGCGCGAGCAGCCGGGGAAAGTCGTCAGCGGAGAGCACCGAGAGGCTACCGACCAGCTCGCGGCAGACCCGCAAGCAGAGTGCCACCGCGCGCAGCTCATTGCCTTCGAGCAGGCCATCCTCGCGGGCTTGCTCGAGCAGTCCAGCCAGGTCGGAGAGCCCGGTCATGGCGAGCCGCTCGCGCTCGCCGAGTAGAGTCAGCATCTCGCGCAGCTCTTCGGCCGCAGCCTGCACACCGGGCAGGTCGCACATCGGGCGCAGGGCCTGCAGCTTCTGACGCCCCAGCGCGCTGTTCGCGAAGCTGGCGGCCCAGGCCAACACTTTGGGGTATTCTAGGACCTCGGCAACGGCATCCACGTCGGCTCTCCAAGAGGCGGGCGCATGCGGCGCCGCAAGAGATCGGCCCCCGAAGGGGCTGGGGAGTATAGGGGCTTTGCCTGCAGCGAACAAGCCAACGCAACCTCCGGGGGAGCTCGTTGCCGAGCGGCTGCGCAGGCTGCGAAGGGGCGCAGCAGAGCCCTACCTGCTGGCCTGTTCGGGCGGGTATGACTCCAGCGGGCTGCTGCAACTGCTTGCGGGACAGGGTTTTTCTTTGGTGATGGCGCATGTGCGACACGGCTGGCGCAGCGCAGCGGAGGAAGAAGCCGACCTGCGCTGCTTGCGTGAGGTCGCACGGCGGCATGAGCTTCCGCTGCAGCTAGCCGCCGCGCGCCGGACGGCGGACGAGGGGTCTGCCCGTGAGGAGCGCTACCGCTTGTTGCATGACCTCGCCCGGCAGAGTGGTGCCGGCGCTGTGCTGACCGCGCACCAGCGCGATGATCAAGCAGAGAGCGTGCTGCTGGCCTTGTTGCGAGGCTCGGGCTTGCGCGGCCTGCGCGGCATCGCTGCGCGGCGCGAGCTCAACGGGATCCCGCTGCTGCGGCCCGCGCTGCAGCTCACACGCGAGCAGCTGGTGGCAGCCGCGGTGGGCGCGGGCTTGCCCATCTCTGAGGACAGCACCAACCGCAACCTGCGGCAGCGACGCAATTGGCTGCGCCAGCGTGTGCTGCCCAGACTGCGTGAGCAAGAGCGTCAGAAGCTGATCGAGCTGGCAGGGCTGTGCCGGCGGCTATGCGCCCTGCTCGAGGTCGAGCGCGCCGGTGTGGGTCCGGGCCGCCTGCCTCAGGAGGCGGCCGGCTGGCCGCTGCTTTTGCTCGGGGCGCAGGCGCGCGTCGCGCTGCCCGCGGGACCCGGGCGCCTGCTCGACCTGCCCGCCTGCCGACGCCTGCGCGCGGTGGCCCGGCGTGAGGTGCGGGCCGCTCAGCTGGCCGGAGGCATCAGGGCCGAGCCCGCTGGGGCTGGCGTGGCTCTGCTGGCGGATGCCGGCCCACCGTCCTGCGATGTGCCGCTGGATGTGCCGGGGAGGGCCGCGCTGGCCGAGGGCGGCTGGCTGACGGCGGCCTGGACCGCCCGCCCAGAGGACGGCTGGCAGCTGACGGCTGGGCCCATCGCTCATCTGGATGCGCGGCCGCTGCGGCCTCCCTTGCATGTGGGATGCCCGAGGCCTGGCGAGCTCTTCCGACCGCTCGGCGCGGCCGGCCGACGCAAGCTCAAAGAGCTGCTTCGCGAGCACGGCGTGCCGGCGGCCCGCCGCGCAAGCTGGCCCGTGGTGCGCGATGCGCAGGGTGTGCTCTGGCTGGCCGGCATCGCGCTCGCCGAGCGTGCCAGGCTGCATCGCGACAGCGAACGGGCCCTGGTGTTGTCCTGGGGGGCCGCTGCGGGCGCATGATTCCGTCCGTTCCACGGTCTGGGCCCCGTTGCGAGCAATTCCGACAGTTTTTCTTGCCAGTGTTCGAGCCCATCAGTATCCTCTCGGGTGCCTGCTCGAGTAGCTCAGTGGTAGAGCACAGCTTTCGTAAAGCTGGGGTCGAGGGTTCAAATCCCTCCTTGAGCTTCCGCACCCGACACTTCGGGTGTTTTTTTTTGCCTGGACGGCCATGAGATGCTCGAAGTCTGTTTCCTCGGAACCGGAAACGCATTCAACAGCTCGGGCAAGGGCAACCAATGCCTGCTGCTGCGTTCGCACGAGAGCTGCTGGATGCTCGACTGTGGGCCCACCTCGGCGTTGCAGGCCGTGCGCTTTGGCGTAGATCTGGGCGCTCTCGACGGCATCTTTCTGACCCACCTGCATGGGGACCATGCTCTGGGGCTGGCCGCCCTGCTGCTGCATTTCCGCTACATCCACAAACGCGAGCGGCCTCTGACGCTGGTGGGACCGCCCGGCAGCCGCGACTATCTGGATGCCGTCTGGAAACTGGCCTATCCGGACGTGTCGCAGCGACCGTTGGGATTCGAGCTCGAGGTTCATGAGTTGGATGGCAGCCAGCGCGCGAGCTTGGAGTTGGGGGACACCGCCCTGCAGACTCTGCCGATGCGCCACTCGATTCCCGTCAACGCCTACCGTGTAGCGCTGCAGGACAGAGTCGTAGCCCTGAGCGGTGACACGGGGCCGACCCCGGTGCTGGCAGAGCTCGGCGCCGACGCAGACCTGGTAGTGATCGAGTGCAGCTTCCTCAAGCCCTTCTCTCCCAGCCTGCATATGTCTGTCGAGGAACACCGCCCGGGCCTTCCCTACGGCGCGCAACGCGTCGCCCTGATCCACACAGGACCGGAGGTCTGGCAGCAACGCGAGCTGCTGGCCGCCGAGTTGGATGTCGTGTTCCCGGACGATGGAGACAGAATTACACTGGCTGAGTAGTTTTTTCAAACCAGCCGTGCCAGAATCGTCCCAAAATGAAACTTCATTTTCGTGAACTGAGACAGATCCGGTAAGCCGCTCCCTCCCCCAGAACAGCGCGAGCTCAGGTCGAAGCCGCGCGCGGCACCCAGCCCGTCAGGCTTCCAGGCATGTGTCTGACGCTGCCCGCAATGGCTCCGGCACAGCACTTGCACTGAACCAAGCAGAAACCTGCGAGGAGCTGCCTGTGAAATTTCTTCGATCCGCCTGCCTGTTTGTATTCTTGGGACTCTTCGCTGGCTGTGGCACACTTGTCAGCCTGCCGGGGATGAAGCCCTATGGCGGCGTGCAGAAGAACTACCGCACGGCGGATTCGCGCTTGAGTGCTACCTCTGAGAAGTTTGTGAGTTGTGCCGACATGCCTCTGAGCTTTGTGCTCGACACAATTCTGCTGCCGGTAACCATTCCGATGTGGTTGGGTAGTTCTTCGGACACTGTGCTCGCCGACGCTTCGCTACACAGTCCTTCTCTTGCGTTCGATCCGGCCGGCTCCGGCGAGCTCTACGCCAGCCGCTGATCCCACCCCGCAGGCACCAGCCAGGCCGCGCCCACCACTACAGCTCCCAACCACCAGGCCACGGCCGGCGGCGCGAGCACTCCACCTAGACAAACAGCGATCCCCACGCTGGCCAACAGACCGGCCCGCATCGGCCAGTGATGGCGCGTTGACGCGTGCTGCTTGGGGGGTGTCGTGGTTTCAAGGGCCGGCTCGGCAACCGGTTCTGGCTCGGGCTCCGGCCAGGGTTGGGATTCTTGCCATCCTCGTCGGGTCGCGAGCCCGCTGAGCGCGCGGCGCACAGCTCGTGCGTTCGGATAGCGTTCTGCGGGCTCCTCCTCGGTGAGCCGGAAGATGATCTCTGACCAGGCGGGGTGCAGCTCGGGCCGCACCCGCTCGACCGGACGTAGAGTGCGTGGGCTACGGGCGGTCAACATCGCATAGAGCAGTTTGCCGAAGGAGAACAGATCACTCCGCTCGTCCACGCGGCCCAGAGGTTGCTCCTGTTCAGGCGCGAGGTAGAGCGGAGTTCCCACGCAGCCGCGCAGGCTGCCCGTGTTTTCACGCTCGGCCACCAGGGTGCCGAGCCCGAAGTCGGCGATCTTGACCTGTCCGTTGCCGCAGAACAAGATGTTCGAGGGCTTGAGATCTCCGTGCAGAATCCAGTTCTGGTGGGCGTGCTCCAGCGCGGCCAGGACGTCCAACGCGATCCGCATCACCTGCGGCTCGGGAAGAGGCCCTTCGCTCTGCAGCCTCTCGGCCAGACTCCCACCGGCGCAGTACTCCAGCAGCAGGCAGGGTGGCTCTGTGTGCGGCGCCTTGAGCAGGCTGACGATGCCGGGATGGTCCAGGCGCCGCAACACCGAAGCCTCGGCTACCAAGCGCGCAGCCAGCTTGCCATGCGGGACCTTCAAGGCTGCGCGGTGGGCGGGGTTCTGCACGTGGCGCACCCGATAGACCACCGACTGGCCGCCGCAACCGAGCACGCGCTCGACCTGCCAACGTCCCAAACGCGCGCCCCGCTCGAGCACTGGCACGGCCATGCCCGGCTCCCAGGCGAAGAAGCGCTCGGCGAGGCCGCGCATGCGTGCCCGCTGTTCGGCGCGCAGAGGGGGTGGCTTGCCGGCGAACAGTCGGGCATAGAGCAGAGGTCGAGCCACGTCGCGCTCCATTTCAATCTCCCGAAGCGTAGCCAGCCGCCAGGCTCTCGGCGTCGCGCAGACGCCGGCGCACCGTGCGTGTGTGGCAACTCTGCAACGCGGCGATGTCACACAGGCTCATGCCCTCCTGCCCGTAGAGCACCAGGACCTCGAAGGTCTCGGGCTTGAGGTTGCTGCGGAGCCGCGCGAGCAGCGTGGCGCTGTCGAGCTGCGCCTCGACCCGGGCCAATTCCGGGCTCTCGCGCCCCTGTCCGGCCAGCTCGACCATACGCGGCTGGCGCGCCTGTTTGCGGCAGAACTCGACATAGACAGCGTGCGCCTTCATCCACATCCAACGGTTGAAGGAGTGCTGGGGCTTGTAGCGCCCTTCCTGCAGCGAGGTCTCCAGCCGCAGCAGAGTATTCTGCAAGCAGTCATCCACCGCATGGGGGTCCCAGAGCAGACGCACGAAGTAGGCGTGGATGCGGTTGAGGACCCGCTCAAACAGCTCGGACCGAAGCGAGCGGCCGCCGTTTCCCAGGGCTCTTCCGGCAAGATTGGTGGTCGATTTCACGGCGGCTCCCTGGGGAACAGTTGGTGCCCAGACAGTATTGTTCCGTTGGGCCGCCGAGCGTGCGGACAAAATTCTGGCCTGGTGCCGAACTCCAGCGTTAGTTCAGATCCGGGTGCTCCGGCAGGTCGGCCCAGATGCTGTACACGCCACCGACTTTGCGCAGCACATCCTGCCACTGTGTCGAGGGCTCGGGCAGAAACAGGTCTGCGTGGCTGCATTCGGCCGTCAACCAGGCGCCCTCGGCGATCTCCATATCGAGTTGTCCCTGGCCCCAACCGGCATAGCCGCGGTAGATGCGGAAGGTCTGCTGGCCCGCGAGCAGGTTGTTCAGCAACTCGAGCTCAGCGCCCAGGTAGACACCCGGCGGTATCTCCTGCGCCTCCATCACAAACTCAGCAGAGCTGTGGATGATCAACATGCGCTCCGTCTCGACGGGCCCGCCCAGGAACACCCGCACTTCTTTGGCGCTCGGCAACGGAACCTGCGGAAGAGCTCTGTCCAAGGGGATGCTGGTCGGACGGTTGATCACGATTCCCATCGCGCCTTCAGGACGATGCTCGCACAGGAACACCACACTGCGTGCAAAATTCGGATCTGCGAGCGTCGGAGCTGCGATCAGGAGCTTGCCCTTCAGACTGTCCATCGTCCGCCTCCAAGGTCGCCCGCCCGCTGGCCGCCCAGCCGCGCGTGCGGCAGGAGCCCGTGACTCTCAGCTGGCGGATTTCTTGCCACCGCGCATCGCCTTGCGCAGCTTGCGCTTTTCCTTGAGACGCTCTTCGATCTTGGCCTTGGCATCTTCTTTGAAGCGCCGCTTCCGCTCGTCGGGCGTCTCTGGCTGGTTCTGGCGCTCTTCTTCCTCCCGCTCGAGGCGCGCGGCCTCTTCGGGTGTCATGAAGTTCATCCCATCACTTTGTTCGGCTTCGTCTTCCTCTTCGTCGTCAGCCATGATTCCCTCCGGTGCAGGCATCGAGTTGGTAACGGTGCATCTTGCGGCGCAGACCCTCGCGGCTGATCGACAGCAGGCGCGCAGCCTGGACCTTGTTTCCGGCGCTGGCTTCGAGAGCCTGGATGATCAGGCTCCTCTCGAGCTCGCGCACGGCGTCGGGCAGATTCAAACCCGGCTCCGCGCCGTTGCCCGAACGGATGCGTTGCGACAACGCCTCTGGCCGGATCATGTCACCATTTGCGCTGACGATCAAGCGCGTAAGCTCGTTCTGCAACTCGCGGACGTTCCCGGGCCAGGCATATTCCTCAAACACCGCATAGGTCTCGGGCGCCAGGCTGGGCAGTTTGTGGTTGAGCTCGCGGCAGAGGCGCTGGCACAAGTGCTCGATCAGCGGGCGCACATCCTCACTGCGGCTGCGCAGAGGCGGGACATGGAAATGCACCACATTGAGCCGGTAATAGAGATCTGCCAGGAACTTCCCACTGCGCACCAGCTCGTCCAGGTCTTGATTGGTCGCAGACACGATACGCACCTGCAGAGTGCGTGAGGTGCAATCGCCCAGGCGGCTGTAGCGGCCATTCTGCAAGAAACCAAACAGGTGCTTCTGCACCCCGCTGGGCATCGCGCCGACTTCATCGAGAAAGAGCGTGCCTCCGGCGGCCAGCTCGAGCTTGCCCGGCGTTTCTCCCTCGCCAAACAGCTGTGTCTCGACGCAGCCTTCGGGGACCGCGGCGAGATTGAAGTGCACAAACGGTCTGTTGGTGCATTCGCCGCCAAAGTGGATCAAGCGCGCCAGCAGACTCTTGCCTGTGCCCCGCTCCCCAGAGATCAGCACCTTGACCGAGCTGTTGGCCATCTTGCAGGCGAGATCGCGGATATGGCCGATGCGCGTCGAGACGCCGATCAGCTCTCCGAACAGACGCTCTTTGAGTTGGACGTTCTCGCCGTGGATGGTCTCTTTGGCCTCAAGCAGACTGCGGTAGGCCCTGGCATTCTCAAGAGCCACCGCCGCTTGCGCTGCCAAGCACTCGAGGATCTCGAGATCATCATCCTCAAAAGGTTGGCCATCCAAGCGGTTGAGCGCTTGCAACACGCCGATGATCTTCCCGCTGGCGTTGCGTAGCGGCGCACCGATCAGGCTGCGGGTGCGGTAGCCCGTCTCACGGTCGACATCGCGATTGAAGCGCTTGTCGAGGTAGACGTCCGGGACGTTCAGCGACGCGCCGGTCTGGGCGATATGGCCTGCAAGACCGGCATGCGCGTCGACGGAGATGCGGCTCTCTGCCAGACCCTTGGCGAACTGGCTTGTCAGGCGCTGACCGTGAGCATCGAGCAGAAACAAGGCACTGCGATCCGCAGAGACGGCGCGCACCCCATCGTTGACGATGCTGCGCAGGATCTCGTCTACGCACTTCTTGGAGTTGAGATTGCGCGTCAGATTCAGGACGAACTTCAGGCGCTCGATGCGATCACCGAGGGTCTGAATGCTCACATCGGTGCTTTCCAGCATAACGACTCACGAAGTCCTCGCGTTCAGTATAGGTCGGCCGGCGCCGATTTGCCACTGGCAGCGAGCGGGCTTCGAGCAGAGCCAGCAATCGCGTCCCCAACGGGCTGGCCGCCCGGAGCGGCAACGGCTTCGGAGGCCGGACGCGCAGCCCACGCAGGACCGCAGCCAGGTTCCGTACGCGGTCCCGCCGTTTGCGCCCGGGCACCAGGTTGATACGCGCTGCGTGCTGGCGCGCGCCGTGATGGTCGAGAGATATGACGGGCACTCCCGCGGCCAGAGCCTCTTCGATGGTCAAGCCATAGGCCTCGTAGTGGGAAGTCGACAGGAACAGGTCGGCACGCTCCAGCAACGCCCGCTTCCTCTCTCCAGTCAAATAGCCCGGAAACTCGACAGGGAACGGCAGGCGGGCCGCTTGTCTCCGCAGCTTGCGCAGATAGGCGGCACCGCCCATGTACGCCGCCTCTCCACAAATCAGGACCCGCAGCGCTTGCGGACCCAGTGAAGCCAAGGCCTCAAGCAGCACGTCGAGCCCCTTCTCCCACGAGATCCTCGACAGGGTCAGCCAGACCTGTTCGCCGCCCGGTTTCGCGCCTGTCGGCTGCTGCCCCGCAGGGGGACTGGCCGCCAGGCTCCAGGGAAGCACGCACAGCTTGTCCGCCCACTGCTGTCCATAGATCTCCAACAGGCTACGCCCGAGCCCAGCGCTGGGCACGATCAGACTATGGGCGTGGCGCACAGCCTCCGCTTCCTTTGCAAACACCAGCCGCAACAGCTGCGGGGAGGCGCGTCCCCCCCAGAGCCGATCCCAGACCGCGAAGCCCTGAACCAGACGCCGGGCGGGCAACCAACCGCCCAGATACATCCGGCAGAAGAACTCGACGACCAGGATATGGAACAGACAGACCAGCTTGAGGCCTGCCCGCGCCAGGACAGCAAACGCCGGCCCCTCGGAGATGTCGTTGCAGATGACCCAGTCACCCGGGCGGGATTCCCGCAACAGCCAGGCCGTGGAGACCGCCTCAAACTCGCTCGAGAAGCGCGTGTACTCCCACTCCGACAGCTCGATGATGCGGCCCGGCGAGGCCCCTTGCAGGCAAGCCACGGGCAGACCCACGCGCCGTCCTTGCGAGCTGTGCTCGACCTGATAGTGGGAGGCCGCGTACACGCTCGTCAGCGCCCCTGCCGGAAGCGTCTCACGCAGGGCCTCGAGCACCCGAACACCGCCGCCCACGGGCCCGGCCTGGGTAGCCACGCCGGAGGTCGCTCCGAGCAAGAACAGCTGCACACTCCTGGCCACGCCCGTGTCAGTTGGCCGAGTGGAAAGAAGGTAGGGGCTGTGTTTCTCCGAGCCCGCCGGCGGACTCGGAGATCTGGTTGCGGCCATTCTTCTTCGAGAGATAGAGAGCTTCGTCCGCGGCCAGAATCAACGTCTCGGGACGATCGCTACCTTCGCCCAGCGAGGCGACTCCCACCGAAACCGTGACCGGAATACGGGTAACTCCGTGGCTGAAGCGAGTGGTCATGATGGTCTGACGACAGCGTTCAGCCAGGATCATCGCGCCGGCCACGTCCGTCTTGGGAAGCAGGATGAGGAACTCGTCGCCGCCATAACGGCACGGCATGTCGTGGGCACGCAGGAACGAGGTGAGCAGCTTTCCGAACCGACACAGCACCGCATCTCCAGCCACGTGACCGAACGTGTCGTTGATCTCTTTGAAGCGGTCGAGGTCGATAAGCAACAAGCTGAGAGGGTGGCCGTAGCGGCGCGCGCGGCTGATCTCCTGCCCGAGCACAGACTCGAGGTGGGTCCGGTTGTACAGACCGGTCAGGGAGTCGCGCACGACCATGTTGTACATCATCTCATGGAAGCGGATCTCTTCCATGTCTCCGATCACCTTCAACAGCGTGGCGCCCACCTGCAGCAGGTCTCCCGGCTTGAGGATCGCCTGCCGGCATGCCTTGCGGTTGACCAGTAGACCGTTGGTGCTGCCGAGATCTTCGATGCACAGGCTACCGTTTTTGAAAGACAACCGAGCATGTGTACGGCTGGTGCCGTCGGTGGCCGTGCCCACGATCAAGTCACACTCTTCTGAGCGCCCGATGATCATGCCTGACTCAGGAACGTCGACCTTCTTGCCCAGGAACGGCCCACGAACGACCACCAGAGCCTGCCCCCGACGGTCCGTGTCGTCTGAGGCATCATCGATCTTGCTCGTACGCTTCTGTTCAGCCAACGGATTCCTACCCTGTGGGCGACGCTGACGCGGCAACCGCTACCGCCAGCATACCACTTCCCCTGCTTCGATCAAATCCAACAATCACCCCAAAGTCTCGGCATCGACGGCCCCCCGCACTCCCGCGCGAGGCTGGCGGCAGGCTCTTGGTATTACAACACAACACAAGACAGGACCTGGGGTTATTCATAGTGTATGATCAGGCCTTCAGTATACCCGGTGACCGGAGGAAAAACCGTCACACGCCGACCGAATGGCGGGCGACGAGGGAATTTCGAGTCCCGAGGCAGATCCAGGCCGATTCGTGCAACAATCCGGATAGGGAGAAGGCTCGATGATGCGCAATCTCATGGCGATGCTGGTGTGTGGTGCGTGCGCGCTCGCCCAGGCTCCAGCGGAGGTCCGCCTGCAGGCGGACATAGAAGGGCTTGTCGCCTTCGGCGGCCGAACCTGGGGCAGCGATTCGGGGCTGGAAGCCTCGACCTGGCTGGCCGAGCGCTTCACCGAGATCGGCCTGGAACCGGGTGGCAAGGATGGCTTCTTCCAGCCCCTGCCCGACAAAGGCCGCAACGTGGTCGCCTGGCTGGCTCCGACCGTTGCGAGCGACTCCTGGGTATTGCTCGGCGCGCACTTCGACCACCTCGGCCATGACGACAAAGGCGTCTACCTCGGCGCCGACGACAACGCCAGCGGGGTCGCGGCGATGCTTGAATGCGCGTTGCGTCTGTCGCAGCAGACCGAGCGCAAGCGAGGCATCTTGTTTGTCGGCTTCGACGCAGAGGAATTCGGGCTGGCCGGTTCGCGTTACTTCGCCAGGACCCCCACCCGGCCCCTGTCTGGCTGCGCCGCGATGCTTTGCCTCGACATCCTCGGCCGCAGTATGCTCGATGCGATGCCCGGGACCCTGTTCGCCTTCGGCGGCGAATGGAGCTCGGGTCTGCGCGCTCAGGTCGACGCATCTGCTACGGCCCTCGATGCCCAGGTGCTCCAGCTGGCCGCCGAATACGTCGGACCGCGCAGCGACTTCCTGGGCTTTGCCCTCGAACAGGTGCCGTTTGCCTTTCTGACCAGTGGCACACACGCCGACTACCACACGGTCGACGACCTGCCCGAGCACATCGACTACGGGTCCCTCGCAGGACACACCGAGCTGATCAGCCACCTCCTGGCAGGGTTGCTCGCGGGCGAGCGGCCGGCTTTTGAGGGCCACGAGCCGGATGCGCATCAGGAAGCCCGCAACATCGCGCTGATCGCCCACGAGTTGCTTGCGCACGCCGAGGGCCTCGGACGTTTCGAGCGCTCGCAGCTGCGCGCCCTCGAACGGCTCGGTGAGCGCAACGCAGCCGCGGAACGACTCGGGAGCCTGGCACGCAGCCGGATGGTCGTGCAGACCCAACTCACCCTGCTGAGCACCGGCTCCCTGACGGGTATGCGGGAGCGTTTGCAGAGAGTGCTCGACGGGCTGTAACCCCCGTCGACGTCGAGGACTCCGACATTGGCGGACGTGCCGCCCTCTGGATTCGTTGCCAAGCTTGGGGCGAGCCCGGTTGTTTTGTCGGTCTGCAACCCCTAGACTGTCCAGGCAACCAGCCGGGGATGGTCCGGCGCGGCTCTCGGAATCAGCACCTCGCATGGATCCTATCGAAGTCGCATCGTCTGAGTCGGCTGAAGAAGACCAGACCAAGCCTTTAGACTTGGACGAGCACGACGCCGAGCCCCGCGCCTGTGCGATGATCCTGGTCAAGGGCCGCTTCCTCGGCCGCACCATCTCCATTCCAGCCGGCGGCATGGTGGTAGGCCGCGGCGACGAATGCGACCTGGTCATCGGCTCAGCCCGCGACGGGACCAGCCGGCAGCATGCGCGCCTGTATTTCGAAGGCAAAGACCTGCGCGTCGAAGACCTCGGTAGCACCAACGGGCTGTTCGTCAACCAGCTGCATTGCCGCAAGACCCGCCTCAGCCCGGGCGATCTGCTGCAGATCGGCGACTCGGTCTTCAAGATCGTCGGTGACGGCGACGAGATCCGCTACCACGAAGCGATGTACACCATGGCCGTGCGCGACGCCGTCACGGGGCTGTTCAACCGCACACACCTCGACGCCACAATGACCTCCGAGATCAAGCGGTCACAACGCTACGGGCATCCACTGAGCGTGCTTCTGCTCGACCTCGACCACTTCAAGAAGGTCAACGATCGATACGGCCACGTCGCGGGAGACAACGTGTTGATGCAGCTCGGCCAGCTGCTGCTGAACTTCCTGCGCGTCCACGACCTGCCCTGCCGCTACGGCGGCGAGGAGTTCCTGCTCTTGCTACCGGAAACCGACCTCGAAGGCGCGTTGACGCTGGCCGAGCGCTGCCGCATGACCATCATGGAGCACCGTTTCGAGTCCAGTGGCACGTTGATCGAATTGACGGTCTCGATCGGCCTGGCATGCCTGGAGCCGGGTGCAGACGCAGACCGTCTCATCAAAGCAGCCGACCAGGCGCTCTACCAAGCCAAACGGGACGGCCGGAACTGCGTTGTAGTGGGGCGGCCCGACCAAGAGGCCGCGAGCGAGCAGCTCCCGTCCTGGCAGCGTGACGGCGGCAAGCTGCCGCACGACCAGGTCCCCGAAACCGATTGAAAGACGCGTCCTGTGGCGGCCTTCTTTGCGAATGAGCCCGCCGCCCTGGAGAACCGCCATGCAACCCTACGCTACCTCCCTCAGCCTGCTGACCGACCTCTATCAACTGACTATGGCCTACGGCTACTGGAAGAACGACCTGCATGAGCACGAGGCGGTCTTCCATCTGACCTTCCGGCGGGCTCCCTTCGGCGGGGCGTTCGCTCTGTGCGCCGGTCTTGCGCACGTCATCGACTTCCTCGAGAGCTTCAGCTTCGACGGCGAAGACCTCGCCTACCTGGCCGGTCTGCAGGGGAATGACGACCTGGCGTTGTTCGAGCCGGCCTTCCTCTCCTACTTGGCAGAGCTGCGCTTCAGCTGCGACATCGACGCGATCGAAGAAGGTCAGGTCGTCTTCGCTCACGAGCCTCTGGTCCGCGTGCGCGGGCCCCTTCTGCAGGCCCAGCTGATCGAGACCGCCCTGCTGAACATGGTCAACTTCCAGACCCTGATCGCCACCAAGGCCGCGCGTGTCTGCTGGGCCGCACAGGGAGAGCCCGTGCTCGAGTTCGGCCTGCGCAGGGCTCAGGGAATTGACGGCGGGCTGAGTGTCAGCCGCGCCGCCTACATCGGAGGTT
Source organism: Planctomycetota bacterium (assembly GCA_029260765.1). Lineage (GTDB taxonomy): Bacteria > Planctomycetota > J058 > JAJDCP01 > JAJDCP01 > JAJDCP01. Next base: position 25,843 of record JAJDCP010000160.1, on the reverse strand, counting down.
GCATCGGCACGTCGAATGTGTTGGCAGGACGCCTCTACGGAGTGCCCGTCAAGGGCACCCACGCACACAGCTGGGTGATGAGCTTCGATGCCGAGCTCGATGCCTTCCGCGCCTACGCCCGCGCCATGCCCAACAACTGCGTCTTCCTCGTCGACACCTATGACACCGTGCAGGGGGTGCGGCGGGCCATCGAGGTCGGGCACGAGCTGCGCGCTCAGGGCTTCGAGATGCTGGGCATCCGGCTCGACTCGGGGGACCTCGCTGAGCTGAGCAAGGTTGCGCGCCGCCTGCTCGACGAAGCCGGCTTTCCCCAGGCCAGCATCGTTGCCAGCAACGACCTGGACGAACGCATTATCCAGAGCCTGAAGAACCAGGGAGCCCGCATCGGTGTGTGGGGAGTCGGCACGAATCTGGCGACGGCCAAGGACCAACCGGCGCTCGGCGGCGTGTACAAACTCGCCGCGCTGCGAGCCGCCGGGGAAGAGTGGAAGTACCGCATCAAGCTCTCCGAGCAGACGATCAAGGTCAGCAATCCGGGGATTCAAGATGTGGTGCGCCATTTCGATGCCGCTGGCTGCGCACTGGGCGATGTGATCCACGACCACGCGGATCCACGCGCAGGAGCCGTGGCGGCCGTGCTCGCCCAGGACTCGGTGACGCGCTTCGAGCTGCCCGCCGACACCCGCCGGGAATCGTTGCTGCAGCCGATCTTTCGGGCCGGGGCCCGGGTCTATCAGTGCCCTGAGCTTGAGACCGTCCGCCAACGCGCTCTGCAGCAGCTGGCCGTCTTTCCCGCCAGCATGCGCCGCTTCGAGAATCCTGCCCTGTACCGAGTGGGACTGTCGGCCCGACTGCACGGCCTGAAACTCGCGATGGTCGAGGAACTGCGCCAGCAGGTCGCGGGGACTGCAGGGAATTAGGAGACTCAGATTAATGGGGAGACTGCCGATGCACCGCGCGATTCTTTTCAGTACCGAGGCCTACGCCCCCCTGGCGGAAGAGATCCTGGGGCTGGCTGGAGAGCAGCTGGAGGCCGGCCACATCGAACGCCGTCTGTTCCCGGATGGCGAGTGCTACCGACGGCTGCGGACACCGGTCTTCGACCGCCATGTCGTCCTGCTTTCGGGCACCTCCAGCGACCGTGACAGCTTGGATATCTTCGACCTGGGATGCGCGATCAGCAAGTACGGCGCCCGCAGCCTGACGCTGCTGATCCCCTATTATGGCTACTCGACGATGGAGCGTATCTGTATCCAGGGTGAGGTGGTGACTGCCAAGACCCGCGCGCGCCTGCTTTCGGCCATTCCTCCGGCATACGAGGGCAACCGGGTCTTTCTGATCGAGTTGCACAGTCCCGGAATCACGCACTACTTCGAAGGCAACATCCGCTCCTTCCAAGTAGACATCGGGGATCTGCTCTGCAGCTGGGTACGTGAGCTGTCCAGCCCCGGGTCGATCTTGGCCTCGACAGACGCCGGACGCGCCAAGTGCGTCCAGAATCTGGCCGATCAGCTCGGTATGGAGGCGGCCTTCGTGTACAAGCGGCGGCTGAGCGGCAGCGCCAGTCTGGTCGTCGGCGTCAACGCCGACGTGCAAGGCCGGGACGTGCTGATCTACGACGACATGATCCGCACCGGCGACACACTGCTCAATGCGGCCCGTGTGTACAAAGAACATGGGGCGCGCAGCGTCTCCGCGCTGGCCACCCACCTGGTGCTGCCCGGCGACTCGCTTCAGAAGCTGCAGGCTTCAGGCCTGCTGGATCGGCTGATCGGCACCAACTCCCACCCGCGCAGCCAACAGCTTGTAGCGCCAGGCTTCCTTGAGCTGCGCAGCCTGGCTCCGCTGCTTACAGAGCTTACCTTGGAGAAACGTGGCTGGGGCTGGCCGGAGTGATTTTGGGGACATGCCGCAGGCCGGCAATGTCGGGCCTGAATTGACAGAGCGCGCCGGCTGTCCTAGAATTTTTGCGGCGGCGGCGTCCCGCCCGAAAAAGGACCAGGTACATCGCGCTCTCACCGCTCCTGAGGACATTGATCGAGGGTTTTACCCTCTTCATTGCCATCTTCGCTTTCTTTCGGTTCCTGCGCGGAACCGCAGGTGAGGGGATCCTGAAGGGATTCGCCCTGCTGTTGGTGTGCGCCGGCATGCTGACGAAATACTTCGCGTCAGAGACGGTGCTCGACCTCAAACGCCTGAACTTCCTGCTCAGCTCATTGTTCCAGGTTTCGGTGCTGGCGATCATCGTCATCTTCCACCCTGAGCTGCGGCGAGCGCTGGTGCGCTTGGGAGCCACGCCCTTCGCCAACCTGCTGTTCAAGGGCGAGCTCAACGTCATCAAAGAGATCGTGGACTCGGTCGTGAAGATGTCCGCCCACAAGATCGGCGCGTTGATCTGTATCGAACGGAAGGTCGGCCTCAAGACATACATCGAGGGCGGTATCCAGCTCGATGCCCTGGTGCGGTCTGAGCTCTTGAACACGATCTTCTATCCCGGCACAGCCCTGCATGACGGGGCCGTGATCATCCGCGACCGACGGGTGGCGGCAGCCGGCTGCCTGTTTCCGTTGTCCGACTCAACCCGGATCGGCCGCGATCTGGGCACACGGCATCGCGCGGCGATCGGCATCACCGAGAAGTCCGACGCGGTGACCATCGCCGTCTCTGAAGAAACCGGCATCATCAGCGTCGCGATCAACGGCACCATCAAGCGTGAGCTCGACCGCAAATCGCTCGAAGAGTTTCTGCGCACGATCTACACCCAGGACGTTCCCGGCAAAAAACAGCTCGAGAACGGCGCGGCCGCGCTCGCAAGTGGCGTTGAGAAGAGGGCTGTCGGGTGAGCCGTTTGCAACGACTGCGCCGCTGGCTGCGCGAGAACGGCTGGAACCTGATCCTGTCCATGGCCTTCACCGTGTTGATCATGTTGATGATCAACGACGAGCTGCAGGCTTCGTGGCCGGATGTCGAAGTCACCATCAAGCTGAGCCCGCCTCAGGCATTCCTGCTCGACGTGGTCGGCCAGGAGCAGTTGAAACGCAGGGTGACCCTGCGCGGGCCGCGCGAGAAGCTCACCCAGTTCAAGGCGCAGGTCGATGCCCAGCCCCACGGACTGGAGATCACGCATCGCATAGACCGCGAAGTCCTGCAGCGCCAGCTCGGCAACGAAGCCAACACCATCCACAACACCAATGTGTCCCGCAACGACCTGCTCGAGGTCCTACCGGTAGACATCGTCCTGGGTCCGGGGGCGGAGTTTCCCTGGACGATCGAGTACAAGCTCGACAAGATCGTCGAGATCCAGCGGCCGCTGGACATCAAGCCCCAGGGCGATCCCAAGATCGGCTACCGGATCGGCGGCGTCGAGTCCTATCCACAGCTGGTGACTCTGCGTGGACCGGCAAAGAGCATCGGCAAGATCAACCGGGTGGTGGTCCAGATTCCCCTGCGCAGCCGCAGCGCGATCGATCCGCTCGAAAAGCAGCTGGTCAATGCGTTTGAGAGCAACCTGCCGCAGTTGGTGGAGTGTCTCGAGACCTTCGACGCCACCATCAGTATCGTCCCCGATGACATCTGGTGGTCCGAGCTGCCCGTGCATCCTGCAGACCGGGTGGAGGGCACTTCGCCGGACGCGCGCCGGCAGTTCCTCAATCTGACCATGCAGTTCCAGGCACCGATCGGCTACAACTACCTGATCCTTCCTTACAAGGCTGAGGCGCGCTACGCCTCGATCGTGCTCGACATCAAGGCGCCGCGGGACTTCCTCGAGAAAAAGACCACCCGCGAGCTGCTCGAGTTGGTCAGCGCCTACTGCGTGATCGGTAGGAGCGCCGTGGCACCGACCATCCGCGGACCGAACAACGAGCGTATCACCAACGACAGCCACTCGGCGGATGTCGTGCACCTCAACCTGCCCGAGGTCGTCAGCTACCTGCGCATCGCAGAAAGCGAGGAGCTGCCCTACGACGAGATGCCGCGCAACCGCGACGGCAACGCCTACGGCGACCTGCTGGCCGTCAAGTTCAAGTACGAGGTCAAGGAGCCCTGAGCAGACTGCTGAGGCGCCCGCTTCGGAGACAGCATGTTCGGAACCGACGGCATCCGCGGGCGCGCCAACAAAGGGCTGCTGCGCCCTGAAAGTGTTCTCCGTATCGGCCGCGCCATCGGCCACTGGCTGCACGATGCTCCGGTGCCCCACCGCGCGCTGATCGCGCGTGATCCCCGCCGCAGTGGCGACCTGCTCGATGCGGCCCTGAGCGCGGGCATGCTGAGTGAGGGCATCGAGGTGGTCGATGTGGGCATGCTGCCGACACCGGCGGCGATGTTCCTGACAGGCACGCTCGACGCGGGCATCGGGGTGATGCTGTCCGCCTCGCACAACCCCGCGCCCGACAACGGCCTGAAACTGTTCACGCCCTGCGGCAACAAGCTGTCGGACAGCGACCAGGCCAAGATCGAGATGCTCGCCCAGGGCCCCGCTGGCGAGGGCGTCGATGCCCAGGATCTCGGCCTGCGGCGCAGCGAACCCGCGGCGTTGCTTGACTACCTCGAGGCGTTGTGCGCGCGCCACAGCGGGCTGCAGCTTACGGGACGCCGTATCTGGATCGATTGCGCGCACGGGGCGACCAGTGTGACGGCCGCCGAAGTGCTGCGCAGGCTCGGTGCCGAGGTGAAGGGCTTCGCCGACACCCCGCAACCAGACGCGATCAACCGCGGCTGTGGGGCCACGGCCCCGGCCGCCCTGGCCGCACGCGTACAGCCGGGAGAGTTGGGGCTGTGCTTCGACGGCGACGGCGACCGGGTGATGCTCATCGACGAGCGGGGCACGGTGCGGGACGGCGATGATGTGCTCTATGTCATCGCGACGAGCCGCATGCTGCAACAACAGCTGACGCCCGGGCGCATCGTCGGCACCGTGATGACCAACTTCGGACTTGAGCGGGCTCTGCAGGCCGCAGGCATCGGGCTGGTGCGCGTGCCGGTGGGTGACCGGGCGATCGCCGCCTGCCTCAACAGCCAGGGTCTGACGCTGGGAGGGGAGCCCAGCGGGCACATCATCTTCCCCGAGTTCCTGGCCGCAGGTGACGGTCTGCTGACGGCGCTTGAGGTGTTGGCGGTCCTCGAGCAGCGAGGCACGTCGCTGGCAGAGTTGACCCAGGGCTGGCAGCGCAGCCCGCAGGTGCTGATCAACGTGCCCGTCGGCTCGCAGCCCGATCTCACCGGTATCCCGGCTGTCTGCGCGGTCGAGAGCTCGGTGCAGGCAGAGCTCGAAGGGCGCGGCCGACTGGTTCTACGCTACTCAGGCACCGAGCCGCTCTGCCGGGTGATGGTCGAGGCCGAGAGCGACGAGCTGGCGCAGAGTCAGGCTGAGCGCATGGCCGCCTGCCTGCGCGAGAACCTCTGAGCGCACATCACGGCTCTCGTCTTTGGCGCGCGGTTTGCTTTGATCCTGCACGCGCGCGGCCATCCATGCCGCAGCCGAGGAAAAGGCGCGCGCGCCTGAAGGCGAACCACACCAACGGGGTGGTGCGCCTGCGAGGCAGGGAACAAACATGAGCTTTTTTTTGCGTGGATTCTTGAACCGGCGCCGGAGTACGGGCCACAAGTCCACCTCACGCCAGCGGGCCGAGTCGATTCTGTTGGTGATGACGGTGCTCGTCTGCCCCTGCCTGGTCTGCCTGGGATTGGCTGAGGCCTGGCACTCGTGGAGGCTGGCGGCAGAGGGAGAGCGCGTCGATGGTCGGGTCGAGCAGGTCCACGTCACGTTCAAACGGATGATCGTGGTTGTCCGCCTCGCAGATGCGGAGGAGACCGAGCTCAGGCTACGAAGCACCCGGATGTTCCGCTGGTGGAGCATGCCGGGCTATCGGGCTGGTGATCAGGTACAGGTCTACTGGTTGCCGGGCAAGAAGCCGTCGGCGCGCCTCAGCCTGGTCCCGGAAGTGGCGATCGCGGGTCTGGTGGCCGTGCTGTTGACCAGCGTGCTGCTATGGCGGCACTTCCGCTCAGCGAGGAAGTGGGAGATGGGCGAGTGGTGAACAGGCGAGGTCCGGCCGCCCGTCAGTGAGGGCTGTCCCCCTGTCTGAAAGAGGCAGGGCGGTTGCTACGGGAGATCTCAGGCCTATTTGTCGCCCTTTTTGTCCTGCTCGCTGACAATGCGGTGGGCGACGCTCTCCATCACCTTCCGATTCTCTACGCGCATGCGCGCCGCGCGGGCATCGATCTGACGTTGGATCTCCAGCGCCTTGGCATCGATCTGGGCGCTGAAGGCAGTGAACCAGGTCTGGCCGAGGCCGGCGCCATACTGTCCGGCCCAGAAAGCCGCGCGTTCCAGACTGCTCTGGCCTTTGTAGTAGCGGTCCCAGAGTCCGTCGGTGAAGGCCTTGCCCTTGCGGATCGCCAGCCACATCAGCTCGATGTTCTGATGCGGCAGCACGTCGGCGCTGGCAGCGTGGATCACAACCGGCGAGACCAGGCGCATGTTGGCGAAGCCGGTCAGTTCGTCCTTGAAGAGCTTGTCCAGGTTCGCAACCACTGCATTGCTGCGCCGCTTGACATCCTTGTTGTAGTCCTCGATGCCCATGCGCGTGAGCTTCTTCATGCCCTCCCGGGCGACCATCCGCATCGCGTTGCGGTAGAACGGCATCGCCAGCCGGTGCGTGGCCCCACGCAGAGCAGCTCTCAGCGCCGCCTGCCCCAACGTGCGGATCGTGGCGACCACTGCCTGGCGGGTGGCGCGCTGCACGACACGCCCCATCAACATGCGGATTCCTGCGATGGCGGCGCGTGCAGCGGCTGCGCGACTCACGGCTCCAATGGGCATGCCGACTCCCTCGGGCTTCACGTTGCACTTGATTGTACTCACCGAGCTCAGGTTTCCGAAGTGCCGGGAATCTGCCCAGCAGAGCGACCTCCGGGCCATCTGCCGCCTCGAGCGCGAGCTTCAAGACCGTCTCGAGCTGCGGGCTCCAACCCTTGTAGCCCATCGCCGGGAGACCAGGGAACCGGGAAGCTGCTCGAACGTTCCAGGCACGGTTTCAACTCCGAAACGCAAACACTACGGATTGGAGTTTTGGCTCATGTGGCGTATACTCAACAGTGGCCCCCCTCCTCAAACCCCGGGACGCACATGTGGCACTATGCTGTGGTCTCGGGGCCCTATAGCTTCCATGAAGGTCAGGTGATGATCCAGTCCAATGGTGGCTGGTGGCCCTTGCAGCAGGTGCTGGACTTCTATGGTCGCCAAGATTGGGAGCTGGTGAGCGCAGACCTCAAAGACAGCAACCAGGAGGCTGTCTGCATCTTCAAGCGCAACAAACCTGCTGAGGCTCCCCTCCCTGGGGCGGGACCCGCCCCCGCACGTCAACAGGCCCCCGGTCCCGGCAACTTCGGGCCTACTCCGCCCGCTCCGGGTGGCTTTGGACAACCCGCGACTGGCTTTGGACAACCCGCAGCTGGCTTTGGACAGCCTGCGGGCGCCTTCGGCCAACAACCGGGCTTTCCAGGCGGGGGTTTCGGCCAGGGTACTTCCCCGCAACAGCCGGCCGCTCCGGCCGTCAAGGCAGGTTCGTCCACCACGGAGAGCAAGAAAAAAGGCCGCGGCAGGCGTTCCCTGGACGAGCTGAACTCGCTGTTGCGCAACACGCGCAAGAGCCGACGCTGATTCCGCCGCGCACCTGCCCCTTGCCTGAACACTTCCCCCAGCCAGGCCGAAACGTTATCATGCTCGCGGACCCGGTCTCCGCTTGAGGCCGGGTCTTCAAATCACAGGCGCGCGCACAGGGAAACCCGTGCCCGGGCCGGCCTCGCGAGGCGGCAAACGTGGCAGCGACCGCAGCGACATCCTGGCAAACGAGCCCAGGCTGGTTCCCCTTCTCGCGGGTGTTGCGGAAGCGGTTCGGCGGTGAGGTGCAGAAGCTGACCATCGATGCCGGCTTCACCTGCCCCAACCGCGATGGCAGCAAGGCCTGGGGCGGATGCAGCTACTGCGCCAACGCCAGCTTCTCCCCCGCGCATCGGCTGGGAGTGCGGCCGATCGCCGTACAGCTCCAACAAGCGCTGCAGTACTACCGTCGCAAGCGGCCCGAAGTACGCGGACTCGCCTACTTCCAGGCCTTCAGCAACACCTACGCCCCGCTCCCCTTCCTGCGTCAGATCTACAGCGAAGCGCTGGAAGTCGAGGGGGTCGTCGGGATGGCGCTGGGCACGCGTCCCGATTGCCTGGCAGAGCCGGTCCTCGACCTGCTGGCGCGTGTCGCAGAGAAGGTGCCCTTGTGGGTCGAGGTCGGACTCGAGTCTGCGGAAGATGCCGTGCTCGAGGGCATCAACCGGCAATGCAGCGTGGCCGACTTCGAGACCGCTGCGGCGGGCCTGGTCGCCCGTGGCATCCCTGTGGTCGCCCACTGCATTCTTGGCCTGCCGGGCGAAAGCCCCCAGCACGACGGACGGCTGCTTGAGATCCTGCATCGTTCACAGGTCTCGGCAGTCAAGCTGCAACACCTCTACATCGCGCCGCGCACGGTGCTTGCACGTGAGTTGCGTGCGGGCCGGCTCGAGCCGGTCTGTTTCGAGGACCACCTGGAACGCGTGATCTACATCCTCGAGCGCCTCTCGCCCACGATCGCCATCCAACGCCTGGTTGGCGAGCTCGATCCGAAGCACACCCTCGCGCCCCGTTGGGGACTGCGCAAGGGCCAGGTGCTGGCGCGCGTCGAACGTGAGCTCAAGCAGCGTAAGACCTGGCAGGGAAGGCTCTTTCAGGCACTTGCGCTCAGCGGGGAGGCGAGAAGTTGAAGCCGTCCCGCGAAGGCTTCGTCTGCCACAAGACTGTACTGTACAATTCCATAGCTCGAATTCGAGGCTTGCTTGGAGGTTCCGAGCAGCTCAGAAGAGAGGGCCTCCATCCGGACGGCCCTGTTTTGCGGAGAGATCCTTGACTAAGACCTACGTCCTCGACACCAACATTCTGCTGCACGATCCGGGCGCGATTACCAGCTTCGAAGAGAACACTGTCGTCATTCCCATCGACGTCCTCGAAGAGCTGGACACCTTCAAATCCCGGAGCAACGGGCTGGGCCGCAACAGCCGCGAAGTCATCCGCAGACTCGAGGCGCTACGCCAGATAGGCTCTTTGGCCGACGGCGTCGTGACCGAATCCGGCGGGGTCGTCCGCGTCGAGACGGATACGAAGGTCGAGGATGGCTGCAGCCTGAGCGGGGACAGCCACGACAACCGCATCTTGTCCGTCGCCAAGCGCTCGCAGCGCTCCGGGCAAGAGACTGTCTTCCTGACCAAAGACATCAATCTCCGCATCAAAGCCGATGCGGTCAAGGTCAAGACCGAAGACTACCGCAAGAACAGCATCGACCCCGACCAGCTCTATCTTGGTTGGCGCGAGCTGACGGTTCCCGAGGAGTCGCTGAATCAGTTCTTCAGCGAGAAGAAGCTCAAGCTCGACCTGGAGCTGAGCCCCAACGAGTGCGTCCACCTGCGTAGCATCGAGTCGCGCAAGCACACGGCCCTCGCCATCCGCCATGCCGAGCGCGCCGACGAGATCGTGCCCCTGACCTGGTCCGGGCCCGTATTCGGCGTGCATCCGCGCAACATGGAACAGCGCATGGCCATCGAGCTGTTGATGAATCCGGACATCTCGCTGGTGACCCTGATCGGGCGCGCCGGTACGGGCAAGACTCTGCTCGCTCTGGCGGCGGCGATGGAGTTGGCCATCCGTGAGAAAGAGTATGAGAAGATCCTGGTCAGCCGCCCGATCATGCCCATGGGCCGGGACATCGGCTACCTGCCGGGCACCAAGGATGAGAAGCTCGAGCTCTGGATGATGCCGATCTTCGACAACCTGACCTTCTTGCTGAACCCGAAGCGGGCCGCGGAAGGCGAACGCCGGCTCAACGATCTGATGAAGTCGGGCGTGGTACAACTCGAACCGCTGACCTACATCCGCGGCCGCAGCATCTACAACCAATTCATGATCGTCGACGAGGCACAAAACCTGACGCCCCACGAGGTCAAGACCATCATCAGCCGGGCCGGGGACGAGACCAAAATCGTGCTGACAGGCGACCACCAGCAGATCGACAACCCGTACCTGAACGCAGCGACCAACGGGTTGGTCTATGTCGCGGAGCGCATGAAGAACCAGGGCCTGGCGGGGCACATACGGCTCGACAAGAGCGAACGCAGCAACTTGGCTTCGGTGGCGGCCGAGATCCTGTAGCCGACTGTCTCAAGGCACGCTGAACTTCGGCAGCCCCGCCAGCGTCGAACACCTGGAGGCAGACATGAAACGCCGTCGAGGCATCGCCCTGGTCATGACGCTGTTGATTCTCGCGCTGGTTATCGTGCTCGCGGGCCAGCTTGCGTTCGTGGTTGGCGTCGATTCGCGCCTGTCGCGGAATCAACTCGCAGATACCAAGAACTTCGCCCTGAGCTATGGCGGCGTTGAGCTGGCCAAGACCTTCTTGCGCTCGGACTTCGAAGAGCAGGAGTCGGCTTTCGACGGCCACCGCGACCTGTGGGCCGACCCCGCGGAGACCGGGCAGGCCATCGGCGAGGAAGGTGATGCTCAGGTCAACTTGCGGATCGAGCCTGAAGAAGGCAAGCTCAACCTCAACCTGTTGGTGCGCGAAGACACCAAGGAGATGTGCGAGCCCCTGACACAGCAGATTCTGGTCGCCCTGGGCTACGATGAGAACCTCTACGAGCCGCTGCTCGAGAACATCGACGCGGCGACAGGGGGAGGCGAGAAGCCCCTCCCCACGATCTACGACATCATCTCTGACGAGATCCCCTACGAGATGGTCGTCGGCGACTCGCTGGGTCTGATCGAGCTGAACCTGCTGCCCGACGCGGACGAGGTCGTGGGCCTCAATGAGGTCTTCAGCGTGCTCAGCACCGGCGATCTCAACGTCAACGTCATCCACAAGCTGGTCTTCCAGGCCATCTGCACGGTGCTGCCCGACAGCGTGACCGCCGGCACCGAGCCGGCAAATCTGGCCGACAAGTACGTCGACTACCGAGGTGAGCCGGGCGGCGAGGGCGAGGACATCACCGAGGTAAAGGACCTGGCGAACGTCGAGGGCTTCGAACAAACCAAGTTCACCGCCTTCCTGGAGGGAGAAGACGGCGACGATCCCCCTGCGGTACTGCGCAGCCTGTTCGTCGTCGACTCGATCACCTTCAAGGTCACGATCACCAGCAACAGCGACGATCTTCAGAGCACAACCGAGGCCTACATCCGGCGTGAAGCCGAAGAAGGTCGTTGCCGTCTGCTATTCTGGAAAGAGCTGGAAACTCCGCCGGGATCTCGCTAACCAGGCGCGTTTGTTGTATGTTCGCCGATGAGGAAGCTGAATGCGCGCGCTCGTTCTGCTATTGAATTTGTCACTGATCGCCGTCGCCTACGGCTTGATGGGGTGGACGGTTGTGGTGCGCCAACCCAAGCGCATCGAGCCCCCCATGCTGGTCATGGAAAGACTCGACCAGCAACCCTTGACGGTGGCGAATCTCGACAGCTACAAGCCGATCTGGGATCTGCTCGAGGAGAAGACGCCGCCTCCGCCTCCCCCTCCGCCTCCACCTCCACCGCCGCCGCCTCCGCCTCCACCCAGCCTGGACTCGCGCTTCAAGATCGAGAAGATCTCCGTGACCGAAGACGGCGCGCAGCAGTCGGCTTCGGTCGGGATCCAGCTCTCTGGAGGTGCCTACTACTCGGGCAGGGTGGGCAAGCGGCTCGAGGAGTTCACCATCATCGCCATCTACGGTGAGGAGCATGGCCTGGGTTCGCACATCGTCTTGCAGGCTGAAGATGGCACGGAGTCGGTGCTGAAGATGAAGAAGGTGAGGGACGCTCCGTGAACCTCGGGCCGGCACGGATGGGTATCATTGCCCTCAATGTCTGCTTGATTGCCTTCCTCTGGTGGTATGGCTTGGACTACTTCTTCCGCAGTGGAATCTCGATGAACGAACCCGATTTCGACTACTCAAAGCTGGGAAATGATGCGGGAGTCTCAACCGGACTACTGCCCTATCAGGCCATCTGGGAGTCGTTCGGGCACACTCCGGCCGCCACAGAGAATCCGGTCCGCCCGATTCCGCGCGATGTCGACGAGCTCGGGCAGATCGGTGTCGAGGCCGACGCCCTCTCGTATTATGCGGAAGACGAGCGGCTCAGCACCGCCCATCTGCGGCTGAAAGGCGAGACACAAGGTGAGTTCGTGCGGGTCGGGTTGAAGTTCAAAGACTCTTTCGAGGTGGTCAGCATCCGTCCGAAGAATGGAGACAGCAAATTCATGTCTGTCACGCTACGGGACCGCCGCGGCAAAGAAATCGTACTAGATTTCGAATACAAATTTAACAGGTAGGGCCCATGGCGCGCGCGATCGGATTGGAGATCGGTCCCCAGAGCCTCAAGCTCGCTCTGCTCGAGGGCAGTGGTGGGCGCTCACGGCTGGTCGATTTCGTTATCCGCAAGATCGAATCGGAAGACGAAGAGGCCGAGGACGTCGACCTCGACCAGCAGGTGCGGACGGCCATTGAAGAGATGTTCGCGCAAAACAAGCTTCCAACCACGAACGTGGTCACAGCCTTGAACGCGTCGGACGTGGTGCTGCGCGACATCCAGGTGCCGTTCACCCGCGACGACCAGATCCGCTCAACAATCAAGTTCCAGGCTGAGAGCCACCTGCACTCCGTCGCCATCGAGAACATGATCGTCGACTACTACAAGGTGGGTGAGACCGGCGAGAAGAGCAAACTGATCGTCGCTGCCGCGAAGAAAGACACCATCCGCGCCCATCTCGAGATGGTCAACGCATGCGCGATCGAGCCGCTGTCGATCGACCTCGACCTCGCTGCCATCTTCAATGCCTACAAGGCCTGTGGAGTGTTGGACGAGGTCGAATCTGCTCTGATCGTCGATATCGGCGCCGACACGCTGCGCCTGGTGGTGACCAACGAAGGCCGGATTGTCGCGGTGCGTTCACTGCGCATGCGCATCGGCAGCCTACAGCCGGCCGCACACACGCTGGCCAGCGACGATGAGTTCTCCTACCGTGCGCTCGAGAGCGGGCAGATGAGCGAGAGCGAGTCGATGGACTCGAGCAGCCTGCCGTTTGTGATTCTCGACGAGGACGGCGAGGAGTTCTTCAACTACGACATGAGCGCACCGGGCATGCGCGAAGACGTGCGGGTCAGCTTCTTGAACAAGGTCTGCCGCGAGATCGACCGCACCGTGACACTCGCCCGCTTGCGCGAGCCCGTCGAGAGGATCGTGTTGACCGGCGGCGACACGGCCATGCCCGACATGGACAAGTTCTTCGCCGAACGCTACGAGATCGAAGTCGAGAAGACCAGCCTGGCGAGCTACTTCCGCGCCAAGGGCAAGCTGGCCTCGCAACAAGAGCTGATCGACACCGTCGGTGCGGCCGCGATCGGCCTGGCTCTGAAAGGCCTGGGCAACGACGCTGCGGGCTTTGATTTCCGGCGCGAAGAGTTCGTCAACCAGACCCGCTTCGATCGTCTCAAACGAGGCCTGGCAGCCACCAGTGTGCTGCTGTTCGTGGTTTTTTTCCTGCTCGCCTACATCTGCAAGCAAGAGGTGCGTGACTACCGCACGGCTGTCAGCCGGCTTCAGCGCACCCAGAAAGACATGTTCTACCGAGTGATGGGGAAGGAACCGGAGCGCAGCTCGGGAATCTTGACCGAGCTGAAGCGCAAGCAGCGTGACATCGAGAAACTGCTCGGTACAGGCCGCAACTACGATCCATTCTGCTCGAGTCTCGACTGCGTGCGCGATTTCGCCAAGGCACGCGCCCAGGTCCAGATCGACTTCAAGCTGACCTCGATCAAGTCGTACAAGAACGGTGGTTTCATCGTCGAGGCGGAGATCCCCGACGATCCACGCCAGGTCCAGAGCCTGCATCGCATGCTCGAGCAGATCAAGGGCGACAGAGATAGCCTGCTGATGTGGGACCCGGGGGGACATCTCGACCAGAACCTGAGCCGCAAACAAGAGGGCGTGCGCGAGTTGACCATCAAGCTGAAGATGAAGCCGATTATGGCAGCCAAGGAACGGCGGAACTGATAGCCGGGGAAGATAGGCGTGAAAGACAAAGAAGCCTCTGTCGATATCCTCAAGATGTTCACCGCCATGATGGCCGTGCTGACCACGGTCGTCATCGCTGCGTTCGTGTTCTTCTACAACCAGGTGGGAGAGGCGAAGCAGGAGGTCGAAGATGAGATGCGCAACCTGAAGAGCATGTACGAGCTCGGCATCGATCCTGACTTCAAAGAGCTCGTCTACAAATACCGCCAGCAGCAGGTCGTCGCCAGCCGCGGCAGCCTGCAGAGCTGGATTCAGGAAAAGAACCGCAACGGCATCCTCACCATCGTGCGCAACGACGCGCAGAACGTCAAAGCGAGCAATCGGAACCCTCCGCTCGAGCGGGTGTCCTTGCAGATCAAGGGTGTTCCGCTGCAGAACCTGACGGGCTTTCTGTTCGATCTACAGAACCAGTGGCCCGGACTGCGTGTGGAGGACCTGACCATCCGCGGGTTCAAGCTCAACGTTGGCTGGGACGTCAACGTCGACATCTCGGTGATCCAGGCCGAAGAGCCCAGCCGCGAGAGCTGAGCTCGCGGGGACCTCTATCTACCCTGGCCCTGCCCAGCCCACAAGTGTGCCCGGACAGGTTGGCGCGAGCCCGGCGTTTGGCTTGCCTGGGCTACGGGCTCCTGGCTACGGGCTCCTGCCAAGGGACTCGTCATGAGTAGAGACCACCGGAAACTCCGGGAATTCCAGTAGGCAGGCTGAAGTCTGAAGCCGGAGGCCTGAAGCCACGGCGGGCGGACGCGCCCGAACCCACAGAGCCGCCAAGCTTGTCAAAGGCTCCTTGTGGGTACTGGGCAGCCCTAGCGCGCTCACACTCGACGCACCTCAAGCCAGCTCGCGCAGACGTTGCCCGAACACTTCGGCCGTCGGGCGTCGCCGTGGGTCGAACTGCGTCGCTTCCAAGAGCAAGCCGACCAGACCTTCATACCAGGCGTCATCGCCCCCACGCACGCTGCCCGCGTTCCTTGCAGGTTCGAGCACCGCGGCAGACAGGGTGCCGTTGAAGTTGTTGCGGAAGGGCGGCTCGAGATTCCCCCGCACCAGAAAAGCTGCCACCACGGCAACAGAGAAAACATCGAACGCGGCGCTGGCCTCGTGCAGCAGCGGCGGCGAGAAATTGATGTCGGCAAAGCGCGTGTGCTGTCCGTCCAGCAGCGTGCACCCGAAGTCCGCCAATTGGGCGCGCAGCCGTCCGGCCTCGAGCTCGAGCAAGATGTTGGCCGGCTTGACGTCCCTGTGCACAAAGCCCCAGCTGTGCAGCAGGCTGAGGGCGCCGCACAGATCGTCCAGCAGACTGTGCAGGCTGCCCTTCTCGACCTGTTCTTGGGCGCGCCGCCAGGCTTCCAATGAACCTGCAGCGAAGAAGTGGCTGACCAGTCCCACCAGCGGCTGTCCACGCCAGTCGGCCTCGAGCACTGCTTGCACAGGGACCAGACGCGCGCAACGCGGGTCGTCACTGGCGGCGATGCGCTGGGTCAGCTCGGCGATCGTCCTTCGTTCACGCTGATTGCGCGCGCGCATCTCCAAGCTGGTCTCGAGCAGCCCAAACAGCTTGATCGCGACGTCTCCCTGAGGTCCCTGGGCGCGCAACACGGGCGCCTGGCCACCACGCCCTAGCAACTCCGCCTGGGAGTATGCTTCAAACGGCCAACTCCGGAGCAGCGCCGCCAACAGGGGAAGCCTGGTTTCCGACCCCTCCTCGACCGCCAGGACCTGACGCACGACGCCGAGCAGCGCGTCCTCGGACAGGCGGCTGCCGCCGCGCGGAGCCGCGATCAGAGTGTGCTGGAAGCGTCCGCCATCAAACCAGGGATCGGCAGCGGCCATCGCCGGGTCGTGGGCAGCCTCGGCAGCCTGCAGGCGCTGAGCGAGCGGAAGCAGCGAAAGTCGCTGGAGCGGATCGGTCGAGAACACCCAGTAGCCCGGCTCCCACCGCACCGCCAAGAACAGAAAAGGATCGCGGAGCTGCCGGCTCCAATGCTTGAACAACAGGCTCTTGGGCTCCAAGAGAACCAACCCCGGTACCCTGTCTGCCAGCCGCACCGACCAGCGCATCCCCCGCCTCACGTCCTGCTCGAAAACCTCGCGGTCCCCCGCCAGGTAGATTCGCTCGCGCAAGAACTCGGGGCCGTCACAGATCCCCTCGCTGAAGGGGTCGTTTCCCTGCCGGGCGGCCTCGAGAATCACGCGCTCCAGCCGCAGCCAGCCTTCGACGAAGCGTTCCGCCAGGTCGGCGCTGTCGAGCTTGCGGGCATGCAGTCCGCCGGCGTTACGGACGGCCAGGAAGACCCCGGCCAACGAACGCTCGGGGGGTCCTGCCTGGACGCGCAGGCCCTCGCGTGCGAGCGCTGCGTAGTCGGCGAGCCGCGCGGCGCCCTCCGGCAACCGTCCGCGCAAGAGCAGCTGGCGCGCCAAGCACGCGGCCAACATGTCATCGAGCGTCGGCCGGGTGGTGTCCGCCGGCAGGACGAGCGCCGTCGGGGTCCCCGCTCCCCGTTCGAAGCACGCCAGGCCCTGCAGAACCACATCGCGGGCGCGCTGCAAGGGCGTGCCCTGCGCGGCGTCCTCAGGCGGAAAGCGCAGCTCTCCCGGGCCAGCGGGCCCGGCTCCTTCGACGAAGCGGTACACGATGGGAGGGGCGGTCTCGTTCAACCCTTCAACCCCGGAATGCGCATGCGACGCGTCTGCGCACTGATCACCGTCCGCACCGGCCGTAGTCCCAGGTCATTGTGGCGGCTGGCAGGATTCTGGCGGCCCCGGAATGCGGCTCGCCCCGATCCCGGCGCTCCAGAGAAGCTGCCCCCTCGCTTGACGCGCCTGTCGCCGGACTCAGGGCCCAGTGGGTTGGAGAGCACGCGGCCATCATAGTCGTAGCCATACCAATCGCCACACCACTCCCAGACATTGCCGTGCATCGCAAAGAGACCGAACGGGTTGCAGGGTTGCTTCTTGACCAGCAGAGGAGCCTGCTCTTCGAAGCCGCGCGCCGGAGGACGGCCGGACCACCAGGGGGTGCGGGTCTCCGCGCGGCAGGCTCTTTCCCACTCAGCCTCGGTCGGGAGCCTGTAACCTGTGCTGTCCAGCCCCTTGAAGCGCACCTCGGCTGCTTGGATCGACGAACCCGAGCGGCTCTTGATCTCGAGCTCGTAGGACGGGTTCAGGCTCTCTCGCTCGGACAGCTGATTGCAGAAGGCCACCGCATCAAACCAGGACAGGTTCTCGGCGGGGACGTCCTCCCCCGCATCCTGGAAAAAGAACGGCCGAGTGCCCATCACCCGGTACCATTCGCCCTGGGTGACCGGCGTCGCCTTCATGTAGTACGGGTAACTGAGACGCACCGTATGGATCGCCTCATTGGCTCGTCGGCCTGTTTCGCTCTCCGGCGAGCCCAGCTCGACACTTCCCGATGGGATCAGACAGAAGGCCATATCCAGGCCGTTGCGGCTCACGAGAGGGCGGGCACTCATGCGCTCTTCGCGGCGCTGCTCTTCATGCGGCTTCCACCACAGCGCATCGCCACGGCTCTCGTCCCCCTCAGGCTTGCGGAACAGCCGCCCGAAGAAGCCGAGCAGCCGGCCCGTACCGTGTTTCGAGCTCTGCGTCACGATGGGAGCCGCCAAGCTCTTTTTCAGCGCGTCCTGCGGCCTCAGGCCAGGGGTCTGCACCAACGTGTCCAGCGCGGGGATCAGGTCCTTGACCGAAGCGAAGCGTTGCTGCGGATCACGCACCAGACAGCGCTGCAACACCCGCCCGAACTCCGGTTGCAGCACTTTCAGACGCTGCGGCTCGGGACGCGGGCTGCCGAACAAGACGAAACAAGCCAGACGGCCGAGACCGTAGACGTCACTGTGGGGGCCTGCCCGAGCAGCGATGGTTCCCCGCTGCTCGGGAGCCAGATAGAGCCGGTCCTCCTCAACACGCGCCGCGAGGAACTCGGGCGGCCGCGGAAACTCGGCAAAGCGCAGCTTGACGCGCAGCTCAGCCCTGCTCAACCCGAAGCCCAGTAGACGGGGATTGCCACCGGCATCGAAACGCACCTTGTCAGGCATCAGGTTGCGATGCAGCACCCCCTTG
The DNA here is from genome assembly GCA_029260765.1 of Planctomycetota bacterium. GTDB lineage: Bacteria > Planctomycetota > J058 > JAJDCP01 > JAJDCP01 > JAJDCP01. The sequence goes on along the minus strand of JAJDCP010000160.1, from coordinate 7,644 downwards.
CGGAAAGCGGCGCGCAGCCCCGAAGCCAGGGCGCGCAACAGCAATACCGCCTCAGGCTGCCTGAAGCGGCCATCCCGTTCAACTTTCTCGCGCAATGAGACCCCGTCGATGAATTCCCAGACCAGATAGGGTCCGCTGCGTTTGCGCCGGTTGGCCCAACCCCACTCATAGAGCCGCGCCAGATAAGGGCTCGACAGGCCTTTCAGCCGACGAACACGCTTGAAGATCTTCTTGAGCTCCCGCTCTTCTTCGAAGACGCTCTGCACCAGGCAACGCCGCCCCTTGGAATCTTCGGCCAGGAAGCGCACCGCATGGGCGCTGCCGGAAACCAACCCGCGCAACGAATAGCGCTCACCGTCGAACAGCGAGCAGCCGCTGGGATAGCCCTTGACAGCGTCGCCGTAGTTCGACAAGGCGCGTGCGTGCTCACCGGCCTGCAGCGCGGCGTGGAAGGCATCAAGCAGGTAGCGCGCCCGCTGCCTGGCGTGGAACATCCCCTGCGCGGCAACCTCGAAGCACTCGGCGGCTCGGCGGGCGTCCCCCCAGGCGATCAGGAGCCGGCCCAGCGTCCAGAGCAGACCGGCATCGTCCCGCGTAATCGCACGCAAGGCGTCGCGCTGGCTGACCAGATGGTCGACCGCTTCGGCGTCCTCCTTCGTTCGCAGGCACACCGCATCGGCGGGCTTGACCCGCTTGCCGAGCTTGAAGCGCGCGGGCAGGTAGCGCAACATCTCTTTGACCGCGTGCAGCTCGGAACTGTCCACCTGGGGATTAGAGAACAACTCACGGGTCTCGCGCCCCAGCAGCTCGGGCAGACCAGCGATCTCCTCACACGCCCTCTCGAGACTCTGCATCGACGCCAACAGGTCCGCATCCGCGGCGCATTGCTCTGCCAGTGGCGGCGCTTCGGCTCCGAAATCGAGGCTGTCCATCAGCATCTGGCCGTTGGACAGCAAGGCCCCCAGAAAGCGCTCGAGCACCTCCTGATCGTCTTTCTGCTTCAACCTCCGGGGACGCTCGAGCATGCGCTGCAGAGTCTCGTCGGTCTTCAGGCCCAACTTCTCAGCGACGTGATGTGCCAACGCGGCCGCAGCGCGGCGTGTGCGCGTCGCGTGCTGCTCAAAGACGTCGATCCAACCGACCTGTTCACGCGTGCCGCGCTGCACCCGCTTGCCCCCCGTGCCGCGATCGGACCTCAGGGTGTGCTGCCCCTGGACCCGACGACGCCGTAGCCCCTGCCCCTCAAGTGCATTGTGGCTCATTCGTATTCACGCCACAAGCGATTTTGACGCGTCAGCCGGCGGGCTGCGCGGCGATCAGGGCCGAGAGCAGCGCGTCGACGTCAACCTTGTCTGCATGGGCGTCGAAGTTGAGCACCAGGCGGTGCCGCAGGCACGGAGCCGCCAGGGCGCCGACATCTTCGTGGCTTGCATGGGGCCGGCCATCCAACAGCGCATGGACCTGAGCGGCCTTGATCAGAGCCTGTGCACCACGCGGGCTGGACCCGTAGCGCACATAGCGCCGCACCTGCTCCGGAGCATCGGGCGCCTCGGGGCGGGTCGCAACCACCAGCCGTGCTGCATAGCGCAGCACCGTCTCGGGAACCACCACCTGGCGGGCCAGATCCCGCAGCTCAAGCAAGCGCGCAGGGCTGAGCAGCGGGGCGCCCTCGGGTTGGCTGCGGCCCTGCCCGCGCCGCAGGATCTCGACCAGATCGTCCTCCTCCTGGGCACGCATCGTGCACTTGAAGAGGAAGCGGTCGAGCTGGGCCTCGGGCAACGGAAACGTTCCCTCGAGCTCGATGGGATTCTGAGTCGCGAGCACGAAGAACGGCGCGGGTAGCGCATAGCGCGTCTCGCCCATCGTCACCTGGCCCTCCTGCATCGCCTCGAGCAGAGCCGATTGCGTCTTGGGAGAGGCGCGGTTGATCTCATCCGCCAAGGTGATATGGGCGAAAAGAGGACCTTTCTGGAAGCGGAAGCTGCGCTGGCCAGACGCATCCAAAGCCACGACCGTGGTGCCGAGGATGTCCGCCGGCATCAGGTCTGGCGTGAACTGGATGCGGGCCGGACGGCAGTCGAGGGCGCGGGCGAGAGCCTTGACCAGCTCGGTTTTGCCGAGCCCCGGCATGCCCTCGAGCAGCACATGACCCCCGACCACCAGCGCGTAGACGGCGCACTGAATGGCTTCCTGCTGGCCGACGATGGTGGCCGCGAGTCGTTCGCGCAGGGCCCGCAGCTCTCGCTGAAACGCCAGCGCCTCCGGGGGCGGGCTCACAATGCCGTTCTCCTTGCAAAGGCCTCAAAGAGGTTGGCGCGGTTGGCCGCCTCGATACTACCACCACTCGGGAGCCCGCGTGCGAGATGCGTGATCTTGACGCCCTGATCCTTCAGCTCTTCAGCCAGGTACAACGCCGTCGCATCACCGTCGAGGTTGGGATTGGTCGCTAGAATGACCTCACGGATGCGGTCCTGCTCATGCTCTGCGCTGGCGGAACGCCGCAAGCGCGCGATCAGACCAGCGATCGCCAGGTCTTTGGCCTCGATGCCCTCGAGCAGCGCCAGATTGCCCAGCAGCACATGGTACCGTCCCCGGTAGCGCTCAAGCTTCTCGATGGCGATCAGATCTCTGGGTTGTTCGACAACACACAACAGACTGGTATCACGCTTGCTGTCGGCGCAGATGCGGCACAGCTCCGCTTCGGTCAGATTGTTGCACAGCGAGCAGTTGCGGGTCTTTTTTTTCAGGTCTCTGATCGCATAGGCGAGCTTCATCGCCTCGGCAGCCGGCGTCTTCAGCACGTAGAAGGCCAGCCGCTCGGCCGTCTTGCGTCCTATGCCAGGGAATTTGGCGAGCTCTTCGATCAGGCGTAGCATTGGTTCTGGGTACATCGGCGCTCCCCGCGCATGGTCTCCGGCCCGCGGCACGAGTGCAAGCCCTTTCCAGGGGGTGGACATCGAGCGGCGCGCAGGGCCGATCCAAGCGCGCCCCGAACAAGCGGGACCGCTCCGCGCGCCGGTGGACCGTCGAGCGCGGCACTCAACCGGATGGGAACACATGGGCTCCCGCGGGCTGCGAGCCAGCGGCATCGTTCTCGGCCGCGCTCTGACAGGGACATCGACCGACCCCATGCACAGAGGTCGAGTTTTTGCGCTACACTCCCTGCATGGAGCCCTCGCCGCGAGCCCTCTCAGTAACCGGTCACCCTGGTGCCCAGGGCACGGCCAGCTACAGAATCTGTCCGCAGTTTGAACGTGAAGCGGCCAGCCGTCTGAGGGTGCTGGTCGTTGCTCTGACATGCGGCTTCGCCCTCGACCTCGGCTTCTCCCTGGTCTCGATCGAGCTGTTCGGCTGGGAGCGCCAGCCTGCAACCAGCCGAGTGCGGCTGCTCGAGCTCGCGATGCTCGCGGCATCGGGCTTGCTGTTGTTTTCCTGGCGACTTCGTCCCAGGCTTCAGCTGAGGCTGGGCCGTGTGTATCAACTGTGCGGCGCTCTGTTTCTGATACTGACCCACTACTGGGGCGACCAGGGGCTGCAGAGCAACCCTACCCGGGTTTCCTGGTTGGGGATCTGGATTCTGCTCTTTCCGCTGATCATCCCTGCCAGGCCTTGGCGACACGCCTTCAGCGCATTGCTCCAGGCCACAGCAGCGCCGGTCTGCTTCGGAGTGTGGCTCTGGTTCCACAATCAAACCGTACCGAGCGTCTCCATCTGGATTCCGACCTTCCTGCCCAACTTCCTGTGCGCCGGGCTTGCGCTGGTGCCGGCATTCTTGATCTACCAGTGGGGACGCAGCTTCCGCGAGATGCGCAAGACCGTCCACACGCTGGGCAGCTATGAGCTGATCAAGCCCCTCGGCAAAGGTGCGATGGGCGAAGTCTGGTCGGCCCGGCATCGCTTCCTCGCACGCACCGCCGCAGTCAAGCTGATCCAGCCTGCTGTGCTCGACGATGTGGTGGGAAGCGCGCAACGGCAGCGCATTCTGGCGCGGTTTGAGCGGGAAGCGCGCGCTACTGCCTTTCTCAGCTCACCCCACAGCGTCAGCCTGTTCGACTATGGCCGCACCCCGGACGGGACCTTCTACTACGTGATGGAAGAGCTGCAGGGCATCGACTTCCAGACTCTTGTCCAGCGCTTCGGTCCCCTGCCACCAGAGCGGGTGGTCTACCTCCTGGCACAGGTCTGCGACTCACTGGCCGAAGCGCATGCTGCGGACCTGGTCCACCGGGACATCAAGCCGGCGAACCTGTTTACCTGCCGCGCGGGTCTGCGCTGCGACTTCGTCAAGGTGCTCGACTTCGGTCTGGTGGCAGACATGGGACTGAACGTGCAAGAGTCCGCCCGCCTTACTATGCGCGGAGCCATCCTCGGCACGCCCGCGTACATGGCACCCGAGCAGTCAGGCGGCAAGACCCTGGACGCGCGGGCGGATTGCTACTCTCTGGGCTGCGTGGCCTACTACCTGCTCAGCGGGAGGTTGGTTTTCGAAGGCGATACGCCCTTCCGCGTGATGGTCGAGCACATGACCGCGGATCCTGCGCCCCCATCGAGCCGAACGAGCCAGACAATCCCCGCCGAGCTCGACGCCCTGATCCTGAGCTGCCTGGCCAAAGAACCGTACAAACGCCCCAGCAGCGCTGAGCTCGGGCGACAATTCCGAGCCTGGGCACTCCGTTGGCCCTGGCAGGAACAAGCGCTGCCCTGGTGGCGGCAGAATATACCCGAGCTGTTGGCGGAAGGCAGCTCGCCCGAAGACGCCCACCCCACCGAGCGCGTTGAGGTGATGGCGTAGCCCCTTCGAACGAAAGGACGAGCGGGGCGCGAACGTTAGAAGATGTCCGGCATCGGCATGCCGGTCGCTTTCTCATTCTCCACTTTCTTCATCTCGTTCGCCTTCTTGATCGCGTTGTTGACCGCGACCTGGATCAGGTCTTCGAGCATCGAGATGTCGTCAGGATCGACGACTTCCTTGTCGAGTTTGACCGCCACACAGTCCATCAGCCCGTTCATCTGCACGGTGACCATGCTGCCGCCAGCCTGACCTGCCACGACCTTGTCTTTGAGCGACTCGCGTACCTTTGCGAGCTTCTTCTGCAGGCTCTGCGCCTGCTTGAAGAGATCGAATCCTCCAAGATTGCCCATCACTTTCTCCTGTTCTTGCGGGGGGGGATGATCTGGCCCTGGAACTTCTCCAGCACCTCGCGCACCAGAGGATTCTGACGCAGCTCTTCGACCGGGTTGCGGCTCTTCGGCTTGTCGACGGCTCCCTCATCGAAAGCGCATCGCATCGAGAGGCCGAAGATCTCGCTCAGGCATTGGTTCAACGCGGACTCGGAGCTGCGCAGGTGATCGCCTTCGAAACTGGAGAGCTTCGGGATCAGTACGCGAAGCACGCCGTTCGCCCAGGACGCGGGGCGTGACTTGGCCATCAAGCTCACAAGGCCGAGCTGTTTCTTCGCACGCAGAGCGTCCAGCACGCGCGACCAGTCGCGCTGGATCGCGTCGACATTCAGGCGCCGCCATTCGGTCTTCGCCGCGTCCTGCCCAGCCGCTGGCTGTATGGCGGCCTGCCGCGCAGGCTTCGCCCGGGGCGCTGCGTGCGGCTGCGGCGCCTCACGCGCGGGTTGTGGCTGTGGTTCCGGACGGGGTTCGGGCAGCATCGGCTCGGCCGTCGGCTGGGCCGCAGCCGGCAACGGAACCGGCAACGGAACCGCCGCCGCCCGAGGCACCGCTTGCGCCCGCTCTGCGGCGTCGAGCGCCGGCAACTCGCGCAGGCCCTTGTCTTCAAGAAGATCTTCGAGCTGGCCCAGGCGCTCCAGCCAGACCGGCACACTCGCCAGGTCCCCAACCCGGGCCAGGCGCAACAGCAAGAGCTCGACACTGACCCGTTCATCCAACGAGTTCTTCAGGTTGGCCCCCGCCTCGTCCAGGCTCTCGAGGACGTACAGCCAGCCATCGGAGCTGACCTCTCGCAGCGGCGCGAGCTGCGCGGCATCGATCCCCAACTCAGCCAGGGCTGGCGCCGTCGGCCCCAGCAGAGCCAGATGCAGCGCGGCCCTGCCGGTGCGCATCAGGTCGGCCAGCAGCTCTTCGTAGTCGCCACCCGAACGGTCAAAGGCATGGATCTGCTCGAGCACGGCGCGCTCGTCACGTTGGCAGACTGCCCGCAGCATGTCGACCAGGTGGGCCCGGCTGATGGTGCCCAGCGCACGACTGACGCTATCCTCAGTGATCTCCGCAGAACCGGAGGCCACCAATCTGTCCAGTAGGCTGAGCGCGTCACGCATGCCGCCCAGCGACTGCTGGGCCACCCGCGCCAGGGCATTGGGCTCTACCTGGAAACCCTCGAGTTGACAGATCTTATCGAGCCGTGCGCGGATATGGTCCGCGCGGATCTTGGTGAACGGCATCACCTGGCAGCGGCTCTGGATGGTGTCGGGAACTTTGTGCGGCTCGGTCGTGGCAAAGATGAATTTGACGTGCTCGGGAGGCTCTTCGAGTGTCTTGAGCAGAGCGTTGAAGGCCGCAGTGCTCAACATGTGCACTTCATCAACGATGTAGATCTTGTAGCGGCTGCGTGCCGGGCGGAATTTGACGTTGTCGCGGATCTTCTCGATCTCTTCGACTTTGCGGTTCGAAGCGCCGTCGATCTCGATCACGTCGAGATCCTCGCCACGGGCAACCTCGCGGCAGACCTCGCAGTCGCAGCAGGGCTCGCAATCCTGCGCCTGGGGGCAGTTCAGCGCTTTGCTGAGGATGCGTGCCATCGAGGTCTTGCCGACGCCTCGGGGCCCGCAGAACAGGTAGGCGTGGGAGACCTTGCCCTGCGCGACGGCGTTCTTCAGGGTCTGGACGATCGACTCCTGGCCGACGGTGTCCTCAAAGCGTTGAGGACGGTATTTCCGTGCCAGGACGAGATATGCCAAAGTCCAAACTCCCACAGCCTGGGGAGAGAGGAGCTCCCGCGGGGCTCACAGGCAGGCAAAAAAAAAGAACCGCGCACCCAGCTCTGATACGACCCCCCGCGGTATAGATCTCTCGTTGAAACTCGAATCAGGCGATCTCAGCACAACTTGAACAAAGCTTATGGCTGCTTCCTTCCGGACCTGACCAGATTCACCGCCCAAGCTTGCAAAGGACCCAATCGTCAACGTTTCTCGTAAGAGGTCCAGGGACCGTAGTTGGCCGCACCTCGACCGGGAATTCAGCCTCGCATATAGAGGACTTCGAGTTACAGGGCTCCCCTGGCGCCCCACCTAGCGCGGTTCACTTCTTCATGACACAGCTCTGGAACAGCTCCACAGCTCGTCAACGGAGAGGGGGGGATTCGAACCCCCGAGACAGTTGCCCGCCTACACGCTTTCCAAGCGTGCTCCTTCAGCCACTCGGACACCTCTCCAAATCGAACGCAGGCCGTTATCCAACGGCCATGTCTGGCGGAGAGGGAGGGATTTGAACCCCCGGTAAGGTTTCCCCTACATCGGTGTTCGAAACCGACCCGTCCAGCCGCTCCGGCACCTCTCCATGTTCCGGTCTGATCCGGCGGCGCTCGCGAAAGAAGGCGCGCAGGTTTTCACTGCACACCTCGCCGAGAACACCACCCTCCAAATCGACTCTGTGGTTCAGACGAGGGTCCTGTACCAG
>JAJDCP010000159.1 GCA_029260765.1 Planctomycetota bacterium | reverse complement strand
GAAGACTCGGACGCTTCGCTCCTCCCGAGCGAACGGGCGGGGGTAAACCCCGCCCCTACCTTTCGACACCAACGAGCCGACACTTGATGTAGCTGGACCCGCTGTTCATGCTGACTCTCACGCACCTCTGTCTAACTCACGTGGGGAGTGCGCGCATGGATCTGGCGGGCCGCAACATTCTGCTCGACGGCATCAACCTCGAAGACCGTCAGGGTACGGGGTGCAAAGTCCACGCCCGTAGCCTCATCCAGGCACTGAAGCAGCTCGGCGCACAACCCCACGTGCTGACCTCGAGTTTCTCTCAGCTCGAAGATCCCGTCATCGGTTCCGACGTCTTTGCGCTGTTCCATGCCCCCACGCACAAGCCGTGGCAGCGCTTGAACCCGGCTCTGGCGCAGCAGGGGCTGCTCGGCGTCCCCAGCGTCGCCTCCGCCAGCCAGCGATTGCAATCCCGCGCTGCAACCGCACAATGGTTGCGACTGTTCAACTTCCAGGAGCAACCTATGCAACGCAACCTCGGCCGCACTCTTCTGGCGGCTCTGTTGGTCAGCACCTGTGTCTCGGCCCAGGAGCAGACCCATCCCCTCGCCGGGCTCGAAGGCCCGCAGGAAAGCCTGCTCGGCGACCAACTGTTCGGCATGTACATCGGCAACGAGTGCATCGGGCAGTTCAGTGTCGGCGTGCAGCCGGCGACCTCTCGTCCGGATGCGACCTACACCGTCGTCAGCACCGCTGCCATGAGCTTTGGACCGATGCAGCAGAACCTGCGCCAGACCGATCAGCTCGACGCACAGCTCTCGGTATTGCATTCTCTCAGCCTCGAAGAGGAAGCTGCTGGTGAGGAGGCGACGACCACCAAAAAAGAGGTGCGGCTCGAAGGCACCAGCTGGATCCTCGAGCAGAGCATCGATGGCGAAGAGACCCGCCACAGCATCGAATTCGCGGGCGCGGTCTACGACGACCCGGCAGCCTTCCTGCTCGTCGCGATGATGCTGCCCCTCGACGGCGAGTTCACCGGGACCGAGCTGGCGAGCCTGAATTGGCCCGACGACGACGAGCCGGACAAAGTGGCTGCCTATGGGGTCACTACGGTCGAGGTCGGGCCCTGGACGGAGTTTGATCTGCGGGGCGAGATGGTGCAGGTGCGGGAGCTGGTCTTCAGCAAAGAAGGCGGCAACGGTCCGATGAACGTGGCTGTCACGGCCGAGCACAAGGTGGTTGCGTTCTGGCCGGCCAATGCACCGATCCGCGTGATTGCAGGCAGTGCTGAAGAGGTGATGGCCAACCTTCCCGAAGAAGCTGCGGGCGATCCGCAGCCGGTCGACAATCCCAAAGAGGCGGCGGTGGTCTACTTCAAGGTGCTCGGTAAGCTCGAAGAGCTCGGCCGGCTCGATGATGTGATGGACTGGGAAGCGTCGGCGGCGACTCTGGCCGCAGAAGATCCCAACGCGCAGATGACCGGGGCGCAGCTACGTTCGGTGATGCGGGCCCAGTTCGAGGCCGCCGTGGCACCTTTCACCAAAGAGCAGCTCGACGCGACCCTGCTGATGTTGGAAGAAAAGATCGATGGCGACGACGCACGGGTCTGGATCAAGACCAATCCGGGCGCTGCATTCGAGCTGCGCAAGGCCGAAGACGGCTGGCGGATCGTCAACTTCCCGCACTGAGGCTTCCTCTGTCCTGAGCTGCGAGCGCAACGCCCGGCGCACAAAAATTCCCGGAATCTGCCTTTCCCTTCGTGGGCTTCGTGTGTCAAGAAGGACGCAAGGGAGTCCGCATGAGCCGGGACCACGACGAAACCTACCGAGACGAATTGACCGCGCACCTGGGAGCGATCCGCTCCCAGGTGCGGCGCGTGGCCCGCGACTGCGATGAAGCCGACGAGCTCACCCAGGAGTGTGTGGCCCGCCTGCTCGAGAAGGAGCGCTTGTACCACCGCAAGGGGCCCTTCTCGCATTGGGTGTCTGTGGTCGTGCGGCGCTTCGCCCTCAACAGGCTGCGCAAGCAAAAGACCTGGGAGCGCAAGAAGGTCGAGGTGACGTCGATGGATGCGTTTGCCGAGCAGGACAGGGACAGGAAATACAGCGAAGACGACGTCCGCACGATCCTGCAGCAGTTCGTCCACCTCACCCCGGCACAGCGCGACGTATTGCGCATGCGCTACCTCGAAGACATGAGCCAGAAAGACATAGCAGACCGCCTCGGGGTCACCCCGCAGGCGGTCTCACAGCGGGTCCAGGGCGCCGTGCGGCGCCTGCGCGACAGGGCACGCTATGCGAAGCTGGGCTGGCTCGCGCCCCTTGTGTGGTTGAAGAATGCCGCCGTGTACAGCACGGGAAAAGGATGGACCATGTTCGGGAAGCACAAACTGGCCAGTTTCTCCGTCTGCTCGCTGCTCGTCCTCGCCCTCGCCAGCATGAGCTGGGGCGATGCGGGCGCGCTGGCAACAGTCGCCGACGTCCAGGGCGTCGTCCATAGCAAAGGCGTGGCAGACAGCCGCTGGGCCGGCGCAGCCAAGGACGATGTGTTGGCCATCGGCGCGTGGCTGAAGACCTCCGCTCGAGGGGCCAACCTCGTCAGCTTGCGGACAGCCGGCGGCACACAGCTGATCCTTGGACCCGGAGGACTGCTCGAGCTGACAGGCGCCGATGCCTGCACCCTGACCCGGGGGCTGCTCGACGTCGAGCTGGTCGAAGGGGTGCGTGTGGTGGTGTCGGGGCCGAAGGGCACCGCCATCACTCTGCGCCAGAGTGGGATGGTCCGCGTCGGCGAAGCGGGGCTACAGCTGGTCGAGGCGGCTCCCGATTGGTTGGCGGCCTACAAAGACGACCGGCCCGAACCGCTGGGCTCGCTGCTGGCGAAGATCGATGGCCGCAACGTGGCGCTGAGCATCGGCTACCACAAGGTCCAGGTCGACATCCGCGACCAGATCGCGCGCACGGTGATCGAAGAATCCTTCGTCAACCACACGCCGATGGTGCTCGAGGGTGTCTTCTATTTTCCTCTGCCTGCCGGGGCCTCGATCAGCAGTTTTGGAATGTGGATCGGGGACGAGCTGGTCGAAGGCGAGATCGTCGAGAAACAGCGTGCGCGCCAGATCTATGAGACCATCTTGCGCGAGAACCGCGACCCGGGTCTGTTGGAATGGCAGGGCGGCAACATCTTCAAGGCGCGGGTCTATCCGATCGGAGCCGAGAAGCGCATCCGCATCGCCTACACGCAGGTGCTGCCGAAACAGGGGCAGAGCTACCGCTACAGCTACCGCCTGAACAGCGACCTGCTGCGCAGCCGGCCCTTGAGTCAGCTGGCCATCTCGGTCAGCGTGGCCTCGACGCAAGCTCTGGAGGACGTGCACAGCCCCAGCCATGAGCTGCGGGCGCGGGTGCAGAAATACACGGCCAGCCTCGAGTTCTCGGCTGAAGAGTACACTCCCGACCGTGACTTCCAGCTCGATATCCGTACCGCACCGGCCAGCACACCGATCAGCTTTGTGCCGCACCTGCGCGCCGAGCAGGGCTACTTCTTGATCTGGCTCGATGGTCCGGCGCTCGGCGAAGAGGCCGGTCTGGCCGTCAGAGAGCCGCAGAATTTCGTCTTTCTGGCGGACACTTCGGCCTCGATGGATCCGAGCAAGCGCGTCCAGCAAGAGGCCTTCCTCGACGCCTTCCTGACCGGCCTGCGCGCTGAGGACCGATTCAATCTGGCCGTCTGTGATGTCGAGACCCGCTTTGCCTTTACGGCACCGCAGCCGGTGGATGCAGTGTCCAGCCGCAAGGCGCTCGACTTTTTGCAGCAGCGCCATTCGCTGGGTTGGACCGATCTCGATGCGGGCATCGCCGCAGCTGTGGACGCCAGTCGGCCCGGAACGCAGATCGTGTATGTCGGCGATGCGATCCCGACCACGGGCGACGCCGAGCCTGCCGCCCAGGCCGAGCGTCTCAAGCGCGTCTTGAGAGGGCGGCAGCTGCAGGTGCATGCTGTCGCTGTGGGCAGCAGCTACGAGGACCTGGTGCTCAAGGCGCTGGCGAGCGTGGGGGGCAGCCTCCACAAGGTCGAAGATCGCCAGGGGGCCGTGCGCGCCGCCGACCAGCTGCTCGAGCGTCTCACCCACCCCGTGCTGCGTGAGCTGCGGGTCGAGATCGAAGGGCTGGAGACGGCGGCGGTCTATCCCCGCGAGCTGGGCAGCCTGCCGGCGGGCCAGCAGCACGTGGTGGTGGGGCGCTATCTGCCGGGCACCAGCGAGGGTCCAGTGCGCGTGGTGGTGCGGGGGACGCTGGCCGGGAAGCCCGTCGAGCATGTGCTCGAGGTCGCGCTCGAAGAGGGCTCACGCAGCAACGCTTTCATCCCGCGCTTGTGGGCCCGCCATCATCTGGAGCACCTGCTGGGCCAGGTGCCGAGCGCCCTGCTGCAGGAACGGATCGTGGGCCTGTCCGAGGACTACCAGATCATCACCCCCTACACCTCCTTTCTGGTCCTCGAGAGCGACGCAGACCGGGCTCGTTTCGAGGTCGAGCGCGCCTTCAAGATGCGAGACGGCGAAGAGTTCTTCGCCGAAGGCCGCCAGCTGGCTTCGAGAGAGCTGGTGCGTGAGCAGATGCAGGCCGCGCAGGCCTGGCGGCTGCAGTTGAAGCGGCGCTATTTCGAGATGTTCTCCCAGCTGGGCCGCACCAGCGTCGCCTATGGCTGGGACCAAGCACCCTTCAGCGAGTATGCCTCCGGGCCCTTGGGGCTCCAGCGCGACTACCGCCTGCCAGCCTCCAGCAGCAGCTCGCTGCGGGACGACCACCAGTGGGCCGTGCCGATGTCCGAGAGGCGGCTTGAGCTGGACGTGCTCAAGATCGCCAGCAGGCAACAGCTCTATGAGGCCAATGAGAGCATCGGCAAGCTCCGCTATGATGCCCTGGACCCGTGGGGCGGTCTGCCCTTCGGCCTCGCGTCGTCTGTGGGCGACAAGCGGGAGAGGCTCGCGCAGTCGCTGGAGGCCGGGCGCCATGCCTGGCGGCCGGCGCCTCCGCAGTACCTGTTGGCGCTCTTTCCCTCGCTGGGTGTGCCGTACCGCGAGCAGAGCTCAGGCTGGCCCGCCGAGGTGCGCGAGCGCCTTGCTCCTTTGCGGCGTCGTGCTGCGATCGAGGCCGGGGCCGGTGGCTGGCGCTTCAGCATCGAGGCGTTCCGCATGAACAAGCGCGGGATCGAGGTGCCGGCAGGCCACACCGTCAGCCTGCTGGGCGCTGAGCGCTGGGCAAGCCGGCATGAGGCGCCCTTCCAGGCCAGCACTCTGCGCTGGTTCGGTGATGGCCAGCGGGCCGTGGCGAACCTCGCGGACATGCTCGCTCGAGAGCGCGCGGGCGAGGACGGGGATGCCCGCGCCTGGCCTGCTCCCTTCAGCGGCCTCTGGTTCGAGCCGCTGGACGGCGTCTATGCCAGTTACGAACCCGAGCTGCGCGAGGCGGGCGACAGCCTGATCCTGGTGCTGCGCCTGCAGCAGAAGCGGGTGCTCGAGCTGGTGTTCGATGCGCCGTCTGCCTGCCTGCTCGAGGTCCGCAGCTTCCACAACGAGAAGCTGACGGGGCGCCAACGTTTTGGGGACTTCATCGAGGTCGGCGGCCACACCTGGCCGCAGCTGTACGAAGCTTTCGACGGCGACGATCGCTGTACCTGGCGCACCCGTATCGAGATCACCCGGCTCGAGGTGGCTGCCTACGGCAAGGCCTGGCAAGCGGCTGTGGAACCAGCCCAGGCGGCGCTGGTGCTGCCCGCGACGCTGCCCTCGCTGCCCGAGGCCAAGAGCCGGGTCGAAGCCGGCACGGCAGGGTTCTGTGAGCACCTCCAGGTGGCCGATTTCCGCGCCGGTTACCAGGACTGGGACGCCTGCTGGAATGAGCTGGAGGCTGCCTTCGCCCTCGAAGAAGGGAAGCCCGGCCTGCTGCGTCTGCGGCGCGAGGCGCTGTTCTTCTCGCGCCGGGTCGAGGCAGGACGCCAGCTGCTGCTCGAGCAGGTCCCCCTGCTGGTGGCGGGGGCGCCCCGCGACGCACTGTACCTGGCAGAGTCGCTGCTCGGGCACGCCCAGCAGCTGCAGGCCCGCGAGCGTCTGCCGCTGTTGCAGCAGCTCGAGCCTCTGTACGCCGCGGCCGAGCCGCGCCTCGAAGCTGTGCTGGTCTGGCAAGGCCGCCTGCACGACCTCTATGCCCAGCTCGGTTGGCATGAGCGGGACCTTGCCCTGCTGCTGGGGATGCAGCAGGCCTGGCCCGACGACTGGCAGAGCCAGGACGCCTACGCCAGCGCACTGTTTGCCCGCCGTGAGCTCGAGGCCGCCTTTGCGCACCTTGAGGGGGCGCTGGAGCGGGGACTCTGGCTCGAGCACGAGCGCCGCCAGATCATCCAGCGCGGTGCGCAGCTGCGCCTCGATGCGAAGCGCCTGGCCGACTTCCTGCGTTACGTCGACGCGCATGCAGCCGCGCTGGACTGGGACCAGTGGATCTATGAGCAGGTGATCGCTGCCCACGTGATGCTCGACCAGGTGGAGGAGGCGGACGCCTTGATCGCGAGCTGGTTGGCAGCAGAGCCCGAAGAGGGGGATTCCCGCGCCATCAACCAAATGAACGCGGCCGTTTCCCACGCCTTGGGGCAGTTCTGGGGCCTTTTTTCCTACCGGCAGGTCGATGACCGTTTCTTCCCCCAACTGGCCGAAGCCTGCGAGCGCCTGGCAGAACGCGCCGACCTCAGCGCCGTCGTGCAGAGGATGTTCAGCCACCCCACCTTCAGGACCTCCAAGCTCGGTTCGGCACAGCTCCGCCGGGACTTTGCCCGGCTGCAGGCTCAGCTGACCGAGGCGGCGCCTGAGCTGGTGCTGCATTGGGTGGGGCGGCTGCGCAACGCCGGATTCGATCCCGAGGACGGTGGGAAGGCCTGGCAGGAGATCTTCGACACGGTCTACCGACGCTGGCAGGAGGATCGGCACGTCAACCTGGCCCAGACCATCCTGTGGTACGGCAGCATCGAGCGTCAACTCGAGCTGCGGCGCCAGGAACGCGCCTGGGATGCCAGCGTGACGGCGGCCTCGAACGTCTTGTTTCTGCTGATGCGTGCGCCCTGGACGCAGGAGCGGGAAGACGAGGCCTTCGAGCTGATCGAGCTCAGCGTCGAGCCGAGCAACCCCGATCCTCTGGCGGACCAGGTGCAGCTGCTGACGTCCGTCGTCGATTGGGCTCTGGCAGGGCGTGCCCAGGTTGCGGAGCAGACGCTTCCCGAGGCCAACACGCTCAGCCGACGCGCGCTGGAAGAGGCCCGCCAGAGCTGGCAGACGAAGGCACGCGAGGCTGTGCTGGCCAAGCTGCAAGTATTGCAGTCCACTGCGCCGCAAGGCTATGCACGCTGGCTGCTCGCCGAGGCTCTCTACCTGCGAGCCCGCTTGGAGCAACCGGCGGCGACGCTGTTTGCTGGCTTCGGGGACCTGTTCGCGGGCATCGACAGCGACTCGTTGACTTTCCGCGGCTCGATGATGGCCCGCCGCTGCGTGGAGTCGATGGCCAGCCTGGCGATCCAGCCGCGGGCGCCCGCGGCTCTGGCAGACAGTCTGCTGGCCACAGCGCGCCGCCACAGCCTCGCCGGGAGCGAGCTGTACGACTGGCATTTCCTCGAGCTGGCCCTGTTGGTCTGTCTGGACCGCAACGCCGAAGCTGAGGCACTGCTGGTCGGGATCCTGGCAGAAGAGGACCGCTTTGTCGCGCGGCCATGGCGGGTGTTGCTCGGAGCGCTCTACGCCGAGCGCGGTGCCCTGGCCGAAGCGATCGAGGTCTACGAGGCGCTCGCAGGCGATCAGGAGCTGGGGGACTCTGAGGCCAGCCTGTTGTCGGCCTGGTACCTCGCCCTCGAGCAGGACGCAGCGGCAGACGAGGCAAAGGTGCGTAGCTTCGCGCTGCGCGAAGAGTGGGAGCTCGAAAACTGGCTGTGGAGCCAGATCTACGTCTACGTGCGCAGTGGGGACGAGATTCCTCCTGAGCTCGACCCCGAGCTGCCGTTGATGCTGCGCGCCTGGCTGCGCAAAGCCAGCTATCCCTCCCGGGCGACGTCGATCATCCAGCAGCTGTACAACGCCACCAAAGACTTCCGCCTGTTGGCTTGTCTGGCTGAAGGTGTGCTGGGCCATAGCCAGGAAGGCATCTACGACTACCTGCAGAACCTGCAGCCGGTGCTCGATGCGATCCATGAGGAGGCGACCGCCGACCAGATCGCCGACCAGCTCGATGGCTTGCGCGCCTCGTGCGACGATGCGCTCAGCCGGCGGGCGTTGGCGTTCCTCGACTTCCTGGTCGCGCGCCGGGCCGCCACGCAGACCCAGGGGGCCGAGATATGGACGGCGCGCGCGCTCGCCTCGTTCGAGGCTGCCTTTGCAGATCCCTGGCTGCCCCGTGAAGCGGCGTTGGCCGCCGGCCTGCTGCGTGGCTTGGGCAAGCTCGAGCCGGAGGCGCTCGCTGTCGTCCAACGCCGCGAGATCGAAGAGATCTACCGTCAACTTCCACGCAGCAGTGACGACTTCCCCATCGTGGCCAGACACTGGGCCGAGCTGCAGTGGATCTATGGACAACGCGTCTCGGCGCTGGGAGTGCTGCGCACAGCCCTGACCGAGGTCCGCAGGCAGGGACTGGTTCCGCAGCCGGCCGCCATTCTGTTGATGACCCTGAGCAGCTATCTCAAGCAGTCTGGCGAGTATCTGGCTTGTGAGGAGCTCTGGCGTGCTGAGCTCGCACTGCCGTATGCGCAGACCCGTGCTTGGGAGCATGAGCTCGAGCTGTTCGGCTGCTTTGTCGAGGCCTACCCTGACCACACTGTTTCCGCGGGCAGGGGCTCGGAGCTCTATGCCTTCACCGAGGCGTGGCTGATCGCCGAGCTCGGTACACGGCGCAACACCCAGGTCAACCAGGGCATCGTCGAGCGCTACTGCCAGCTGATGCAGCGGGCGAAACCTCGCGAGACGTCCGTGCCGGACGACCTTAAGGACTTTGCCTTCCGCGAGCTGCCCGCGATTCTGGCGCTGTACGACTTCCGGGACTCCTACAACGTGATCGCGAGCATCGTTTCACAGCTCGAGAGGATCGTCGGCAACCACGAGGCGCTGCGCTTTCTGATCGTACGGGCCGAGAATGAGCCCCGCTGGCTCGAGCTGGCAGGCCAGGAGATCTGGAGCACGCTGGGCTACAAGATCGCCGAGCTGCGCACCCGGGTCAGCCTGGAGGCCGGGCTTGAGGAACGCCTGCTGTCCCTCGTGCTGCCTGTCCTGGAACGGGACCTGCGGCTGCGTTCTTTCCGCAACACCGGCCTGTTCCATGTCGGCTCGGGCTATTTCTGGAGTGAGCAGGCAGAGACCTTCGCTGGGGTCGCCCAGCGAGTCGCCAAGCAGCGCAGTCACGATGCAGGCGTGCTGCAGTTCGTGGCGGAGTATCTCTACCACGGCCTGCACCGCTGGCAGGCGGGCATCACCGTGCTGCAGGACGCCTACCGCCGAGGGATTCTGGGCTGGGAGGGGCGCGCGCTGCTGGTCGACTACCTGCAGGGCCAGGAGCAGTACGCCGTGTCGCTTCCCATCATCATGAGCCTGGTTGAAGAGGTGCCCGGCAACGCCGACTACCGCCGCTACCAGATCGTCGCACTGAGCCATGCCGGAGCCCCGGGATCGGCGGCCGCGGCTGCGGACAGCGCGATGACCTACTTCAAGAAGCAGCAGCTCTGGGAGGAGTCCGCGGTCTCCGTGCTCGCCGACGCCTGCTTGCGGAGCGATCTGCTGGCCCGGGGGGCCGATCTGTATGGAGAGGCCATCAACCTGCGCAAGCGCTTCGTGACGCTCGATGACTGGTCTCTCAGTCATTACTACAGCCAGCAGGCGCACTGCCTGGCAGGTCTGGACCGGCTGAGCGAAGCCGTCGACGCCGCGGCGGGGGGCATCCTTGCCTGGAGCCAGGGGCAGGCGTCGCGGGCCGAAGCCCTCGAGACCCTGGTGCGCATCTTGATCGCAGCGCGCGACCTCGATGCCTATGTCGACAGCTGCGACGTCAAGACCCGCAATGAGGGGGTCGACAGCCCTGTCATCCGGCGGGCGCTGGGAGAGGCCTACTTCCGACGCAAGGCCTACGCCCAGGCCATTACGCAGCTCTCGGCGGCGCTGAGGAATCAGCCCAACGACGAGCCGACGCGTGCCCGCTTGCTCGAGGCCTACGACAAGCTCGACGACCAGGCAGGAGCCGTCGCCTGCCTGCGCGCCGCGATCGCGAACGCGCCTCGCCTGATCGGGCAATACGAAGAGCTCGGCAGGCGTCTTCGGCTGCTGGGAGATGCGATGGAGGCCGAACGTGCCTACACCAGCCTGGCCGAAGCGCTTCCGCATGAGGCCGAGGGCCACGCCAGCCTGGCGCGTCATTTCCTCGCCACAGAGCGCCCCCAACAGGCGGCCGTGCAGTGGCAGCAGGTGGTGCGCGTGCGCAGCGACGAGCCTGCAGGGTACCTGGAATGGGCCCGAGCGGCGATCGCGGGCAACGATCCGGAGCGTGCCCGGCAGGTCTTGCAGCAGGTGCTGGCGCGCGACTGGAAAAGCCGCTTCGGAAATGTGCACCAACAGGCGCTGGAGCTGCTGCGCGGCTTGTAGTGCGCACCGCAGACGCTACCATGGGAAGATGCTCCCAACCTGAAGAGGTCTTCGATGCGTACGTGTGTCCTGCTGGCAGCCTTTGCCGGACTGTGTTCCAGTTGTCTGGTCGCTCAGGAGGCGGACAGCGTCGCCCTGCCCCGCATAGGTCAGCCCCAGATTCGGCCTGAGCTGCCGCCGCTGGAGCGGACCTATGGTTTTCTCGTCGCCCCACCCCAGACCCGCTTCCTCGCCGACGGCGTCATCGAGCTGCGCTTCGAGACGCTGGAGCCTACGCCAGGCGCCCTGGTCTACGGAGGCCTCAACACCCTCGACGAGGACCTCGATTTCCCGCGCTACCGGGTGAAATTCAAAGAGTCTGGCGAGGTCACCGTGCTGCGCAGGGAGCACGTGGTCGCGCTGCGTTTTGCAAGTCTGGTGCGCAAGGCCGTGGGCATGGAGTTTGAGCCGCGCCTGACCTGGCGCATCGAGGTCTGGCTGCCCAGCAAACGCTCGTCGCGCTTCTATGAGGGGCGTGTCTACTTCGATCCCGAGACCCTGGGGGAGGTCGTCAACGTCGTCTCCGGACCGTTCGTCGATCAGGTAGGTGAGACCTCAGCGATCATCTCCTGGCAGCTCGACCGGCCCGCGGCGGGTCAAGTCAAGATTGGGGAGCGCGTGTTTGCCTCGGCCGAGGCGCAGCGCCATGAGCTGAAGGTCGAAGGGCTGCGCGCCGGCACGCGCTACCACTACCAGGTTTCCAGTGGCTCGACCGTGGTACGCCCCTATGCTTTCAGGACCGCGGGCGGCGACCGCTTCCGCTTCGCGGTGCTCGGCGACAGCCGCGAGGGTGTGGGCGGTGGCCCGATCAACATGGGCGGAGTTGCCGGGCAGGCGCTCTTCCGGCTGGGCACGCTGGCCTACCGGCAAGACTGCGACTTTATGCTGATCACGGGCGACCTGATCAACGGCTACACCACGGGCACCGCCGACTTCCGCATGCAGCTCGATGCGTTCCAGCGGGCCCTCGCTCCACTCCACGCCCGTCTGCCCATCTACGAGGCGATGGGCAACCATGAGGCGCTGGTCGACACCTATGACGATGACTCGCCCTATGGCGTGTCCTTGGACAAGCGGGGGGACGAGAGCGCGGAGG
This sequence comes from Planctomycetota bacterium, assembly GCA_029260765.1. Taxonomy (GTDB): domain Bacteria; phylum Planctomycetota; class J058; order JAJDCP01; family JAJDCP01; genus JAJDCP01. Next base: position 82,650 of record JAJDCP010000159.1, on the reverse strand, counting down.
CAGTCTTCGCGGAGATGTTCGTCAATCCGCTCAACGGACCGGCGGACGAGGGAGAAGGCACGCCGACGTACCTGGAGAATGTCTACTGGTTCGACCGCGGCAACACCCGCTTCTTCGTGTTGAACAACAACTACTGGTGGTCGAGCGATCCCCATCAGTACGGGGGCAACCTCGAGGGCTACATCCTGCCGGCGCAGCTCGCCTGGCTGCGTGCTGAGGTGGCCCGCGCGGACGGGGATGCGGCGATCGCACACCTGTTTTTCTGCGCCCAGGAGCCGCCGTTTCCGTGTGGGGGACACGCCGAGGACGCGATGTGGTACCACGGCGGCGACACGAACTCGGACGACAAGGTCGACGCGGCCGACATCCCCATCGTGGAAAACCGCAACGAGCTCTGGGAGATCCTGGCGAGCTCTGCGAAGACGGTCGCGTTTCTTACGGGTGACGAACACGCCTACCACCGCCTGCGCATTGCCCCAGACACCCCCGTCGGCTCGCGGATGAAGCCGGACGGCAGCGAGGCCGTGTTCGCGCACGAAGTCTGGCAGGTTTGCTGTGGAGCTGCGGGGGCGCCCTGGTACGGGCGGGACTTCAGCGTGCCCTGGACCGAGCAGGTGCATTCCTACTCGACCCAGCCGCACGTCGCATTGCTGACCGTGGACGGACCCAGGGTCACCCTCGAGACCTACAGCCAGACGGGACAATTGATCGATAGTGCCGCGCTGCGCTGAGGCCGCCGCAGTCTGCTAGAGTTTCTTCTCCAGCACCTGCATCGAAGAGCCTTCGAAGCCCAGCGAGCTGAAGAAGGCGTGCAGCGGATCGGCTTCTCTCGCCAGGCACTGGACGTGCGGTAGATTCCGCTCGCGGAACACCTCGAGCAGGCCCTGGGCCAACTTGCTGGCGATGCCTTGACGTGCGCGCTCGGGGTCGACCCCGATCGCGACGATGCGCCCGCAGCGCGGGATGCCGAATTGCCAGGCCTGCACATCGCCCAGGATGAAGCCGACAACCCGCCCCTGGACTTCGGCCACCTGGCAGAAAACCGGCGCGAGGTTCTCGGACGGCCTGTCTTCGTCGCGCAGGTACAAGCCGAGCAGGCCACGCCACCAGCCGGCGGGGCGCCCACCTCCCACTTTGCGGTCGACAGCGATCACGCCTTCGATGTCGCCTTCGTGGATGGAACGGATCGTCAATTCCTGCATGGCCGATTCCTTTCGGCGACTTGCAATGCACCGCCGTCAACGCTCTGATGAGAGCCGGACTATACCGCCAACCCTTTTGGGGAGTCAAACCATGAGCCAGCCGCATTGGATCCTGCCCAGCCAGGCCCTTGCAACCTACAAAGCCTACCTCGATACGGGCAACAGCGGCCTGGCGGCAGCCCGGGCCCGACCGCCCCAGGACATCGTCTCCGAGCTGGAAGCTTCGGGCCTGCGTGGGCGCGGAGGCGCAGGTTTCCCCACGGGTACCAAATGGCGGACCGTCTTCGAGGCGCGAGGCGGTGAGCGAGCCGTCGTCTGCAACGCGGCCGAGGGCGAGCCCGGCACCTTCAAAGACCGCATGTTGTTGCGCCGCAACCCCTGGGCCGTGATCGAAGGCATGCTGATCGCGGCGCACGTGCTCGACTGCGCGCGGGTCTATCTTCCTCTCAAGGCATCCTTCTCGCGGGCCATCAAGGCCATCGAGGCCGCTCTGGCCGAGATGGAGCAGGCGGGCGCGCTCGGGGGAGTGCAGGTCGAGCTGGTGCCGGGCCCCGAAGAGTATCTGTTTGGCGAAGAGAAGGCGCTGCTCAATTTCATCGAGAACGCCGAGCCGCTGCCGCGCGAAGCCCATTATCCTCCCTACGAGTGGGGCTTGAACGCGACCCCCAGCAGCCCCAACCCCGCGTTGGTCAACAACGCCGAGACTTTTGCTCGGGTGAGCAGCATCATCGCGCATGGCGGATCCTCTTTCCGTACGCTGGGGAGCGCTGAAACTCCTGGGCCCCTGCTCTTTACGCTCTCGGGCGCCGTGCAGCGACCAGGCGTCTACGAGATCCTCTCAGGCACGCCGATGGGCCGGATCTTTTCTGAGCAGGGGGGCGGGCCGCGTCCCGACAGGCACTTCGTGGCCGCGTTGTGTGGCGTGTCTGCTGCACCTTTGATGCCCGCGCACTTCGACACGCCCGCCTGCTTCGATGCGCTGAAGGAAGCCGGTTCAGGGCTGGGCTCGGCAGGTTTCGTGTTGTGCGATGATCAGACCGATATGGCCCGTGTCACCGAAGGTGTGTTGCGCTTCCTGTACGTTGAGTCCTGCAGCCAGTGCAGCGCCTGCAAGGCAGGACTGCATGAAGCCTGGTCCAACCTCGACAAGTTGCTCGACCCTGAACGCCGCGAAGACCAGGACCTCGAGCGCGTGCTCTACGGGGTGAGCTTTGCGCCGCAGGGCAACCGCTGCTACCTGCCCGAGCAGGCTGCGCAGCTGATTCCCAGCCTGGTCGAGAGTTTTCCCCAGGCCTTTGAGCAGGACGCTGTGCCAGGATCGTGGCAGCTGCCGAAGTTGGTGGGCTACGACCCGGAGCAGCACGCCTTCCACCTCGATCCGATCCAGCAATACAAGCAACCGGACTGGTCCTACGACTTCCCCAGCGAGGTGGCCGAGAAGATCGAGATGGGGGCGACGGTGCAGCTCGAGCCGGGATTGGACAAAGAGCTGCAGCAGCTCGCTGACCACAATGGTCTGAGCCTGGACGAGCAAGTCTGTCAGATGCTGCGCGACTGGATGGCGCGCGGGTTGCGCCTCGAGGATACGGCCGAAGAGGAAGGCTGATGGCGGGGCTCCGCATCAGCAGCGATCCGGCTCTGCTGGCAGGGTTTCTGAGCGACGCGGCCTCCTATCCCGGCGGCCACAGCCCGCGGCTGGTGCGGCCGCGCACGACAGCCGAGGTGGCAGCCTATCTGGCGGACTCGAGCGAGCCTGTGCTCGCGGTGGGTGCGCAGTCGTCGTTGACCGGCGGGTCCACTCCTTTTGGAGAGACCGTGTTGGCCCTTGCCGGGCTCGATGCGCTGCAGCTGGTAGGGAATCGGCTGCGCGCCGGTGCCGGTGTGTTGCTGTGCGACCTGCAAGCCCGTGCGGCCGAGGCGGGCTTCTTCTACCCACCGGCGCCGACGTTCGACGGCGCCAGCATCGGTGGCAACGCCGCCACCAACGCAGGAGGGTCGGCGACCTTCAAATACGGCACGACCCGTGATTGGGTGCAGGCCTTGACCGTAGTGCTTGCCGACGGCCAGGTGCTCGAGCTGGAGCGCGGGCAATACCAGGCACAGCAGGGGCGGCTGTGCCTGCCGCTGCCCGACGGCAGCACCCGCGAGCTGGCCGTGCCGGCCTACCGCAATCCGCCGCTGAAGAAGATCTCGGCAGGCTACCACGCGGCCGACGCGCTCGACGCTATCGACCTGTTCGTCGGTTCTGAAGGCACTCTGGGAGTGATCACAGAGGTCGAGGTGGGTCTGGCGCCCCGGCCGATCCAGACTGTTGTGGGCCTGCTGGTGTTCACCGATGAAGCGCAGGGATTCGCGACGGTGGCCTCGCTGCGGGCCGCCTCGCAGGAAACCTGGGCCGCGAAGGACCCGCGGGGCATCGATGTGCGGGCCATCGAATCGCTGGACGGGCCATCCCTCGAGCTGCTGCGCGCTGCGGGAACAGCAGAGAGGTTGCACATCGAGTTGCCCGAGGCACCCGCTCTCGCGATTCTCTTTGAGTGTGAGCTGACCGATGCGCTCGGCGAGCAGGCTGCCATCGACCTGCTGGAAGCGGTCTGCGAAGGGCGGAAGGTCGAGGCCTGCGGCATGTCTGCGCTCTTCCAATTGTTGGCCGCACGAGGCCAGCTCGAAGCGCTCCAGCTGGCATTGCCGGGCGACCGTTTGCGCCGCGAGCAGCTGTACGCTTTCCGAGAAGCCCTGCCGATGCTGGTCAACGAGCTGACGGCCGCGGCGCAACGCGACTGCGCGGCGGTGCATCGCCTGGCTCTGGATGCGATCGTGCCTTTCGACCAGCTACGGGGTCATCTGCGGGTGCAGCGGGAGATGTTGGCTGGATCCGGGCTGCACAGTCAGGTCTGGGGACACATCTCCGACGGCAATCTGCACTGCAATCTCCGTGTGTACGATGAGGCGCAGATAGCCCTGGGCAAAGAGCTGTTGTTTGCTTTCGCGAGCGATGCGATCGAGCGGGGCGGCTGTCCTCTTGCCGAGCACGGAACGGGACGCAACCCGGTCAAGCAGCAGATGCTGCGAAGCTTTCGAGGAGTGGCGGGCATCCGAGCGATGCAGCGCATCAAGGCTGCGTTGGACCCAACCTGGCGGCTGGCGCCTGGAGTATTGTTTGCCCGCCCCGCAACCTAGGCGCGGCCGCGGGCTGGGACTACCGACACTAACAAGGAGATTCCCATGGCTGACTGGACACGAGAACAGACCCTGTTGCTGGCAGCCGCCTCCGCGGCCGCTTGGTCTGATGGCAGCCTGGACGAGGCCGAGGCCGCGCGCGTGCACTTTCTGGCCAGCCTGCTGGGGGTCAACGACCGCCTGGAGGTCGATGCCTTGCTGCAAGATCAGGCACGCGCGGAACAACAGCTCGATGGGCAGGTGGAACCTGACCTGGCGGAGCGCGCCTTTGCTTCGGCCTGCACGATAGCCGCTGCGGACAAGGATCTCAGTGCCCCTGAGTGCGCCTTCTTGGAGAAGTTGGGGGGACGTCTCGGCCTCGCCGAAGACACCGTTGCAGGGCACCTGTTGCTGGCCAGACGGCGCGCGCGCTAGCCGGGTTAGCCACACCCTTCCGGCCCGCAGCTCTCCCCTTCGCTTCCGGCAGGCGGCGCTTGCAGCTGTTGCCAGGCGGTTGTCAGCAGCTGCAGCAGCGCATCTGGGGGCTGTGCGCCTGAGAGCGTGAAGCGGCCAGCGACGACGAAGAAGGGCACACCTCGAATGCCGCGTTCGCTGGCCTCGGCTTCATCCTGGCGGACTTCAAGCCCGAATCTGTCGCTGTCCAGCACGGCCTGGACTTCCGTGTCGTCCAGGCCGACGTCGACGGCGAGGCGCCGCAGGACGGCCGTCTCTCCGATCGCTTCGCCTTCGCTCAGGTAGGCCCGCAACAGGCGCTCTTTCAGCGCATCCTGCAGGCCATTTTTGTGGGCCAGATGCAGCAAGCGATGGGCGTTGAAGGTGTTGCCAGGCCGGATCCGGTCGAAGCGGAAATCCAGGCCGTCTGCGGCCGCGGTCCGCCGCATGCGTTCGATCATCCCCTGGGCGTCCGCGACCGGCACGCTGTACTTGCGTGAGAGCCGTTCGGCATAGGAGACCTGTGGATCTCTTACCGGGGGCGCCTGGGTGTCGAGCTCGAAAGCCCGCCACACCAGCTCGATAGAGTCTTTTTGGGGGAACCTGGCCAGCGCAGCTTCCAAGCGGCGTTTGCCCACGTAGCACCAGGGGCAGGCGATGTCCGACCAGACGTCGATGCGCATCCGGCTCACACCTGGGCCTGCCGCCGACCCGACTGGGAGCTCTTCTTCTTCCGCTTCTTTTTCTTCTTGGGCGAGCGGAAGTTCTTGGCGATCAAGAGCTTGCCGAAGTCGATCTGGCTGACGGGGATCTTGCGTATCTCGCCCTCGACCTTGAGCTCAAGGAAGGGATCTTTGGACGCCACGATGAACCCTTCCCATTCGAGCTCGCCTGCGAAGGGTTCGTCGAGAAAGACGTGCACCTCACGGCCGATGTTGCGCTCGAAGTCACGTGCGCTCTTCAGGGGGCGTTTGACCCCCGGCGTCGAAAGCTCGAGTTGGAAGCTTCCTGGGATGAGCAGGTCGTTTTCTTCGATGCTAGCCTCTACGGCCCGGTGTAGCCGGGCGAGCTGCTTCGCGCTGACGCCTTGATCTCCATGCACAAAGACATGCACATGGGTGCGGCAGTCGTTGCCGGTACAGGTAGCCTCGACAAGCTCGAGACCAGCGTCCTTGGCCAGGGTTTCGATGGCATTATGCAGGCGTTTGAGCCTGGCATTGCTCATGAGTCACCTCCCGTCAGTGGCACTCTCAGCTATCGCTCTTCGGGTCCCCCGCAGGCTCGGGCTCTTCGAAGGCAAACGGCTCGTAGTCATAGGACTTGTAGAAATACGCCGCGTACAGATACGGGTCGTAATCGGTCTTGCTGAGGTCGTCGAGCCCCGGGCTGCGGCGGGTCTCGGCACGCTTCATATGGCAGCTGATACACAACAGGCCGGCCGCGGAGTTGCGGCTGTGGGGCTTGCAGATGTTGCGTCGGCAGGGTACGCACTTGACTTCGGCTTCGTCATCGCAGCGCATGTGCGTCAAGAAGCCCGTCTGTGCCTCACATCGCAAAGAGACCTCCGTACCCAACGGGGGGCCGACTTGCCCGAACGTCGGTAGGACCACTAGACTGATGGTAGCGCTTCGGTGGCCCATTTCCACCACCTAGCGTAGATCAGACACATCCAGCCGTCCGCCACGCGGCCTGCCAGGCGCGGCTGCAGGCAGCGGCAGCCGAGGTGGATCGATGAGCGAGCCTGTCCTGCAGTCGGATCCTTTGCCGGCATGGGCCCGCAATGCCGTGCCTGGCCCCGTCCCGGCCGGTCTTGCGCGCGTGCAGCTGCAGGTATTCCAGCCGGAGGCCTACGTCTTCCGCAAGAAACTGCCGTCCTGGCGACCGATCGATGTGTTGCGCGAGAAGACCTTGCCTCCGTTGCCCTATTGCTTCGAAGAGCGGGTGTTGATGGCCCTGCATCTTCCCGCCGACGAAGATCTGGAGGACCGGGTCGTCACGATCCGTGGTGCTCTGGCGCGCAGAAACAAGAACCCCGACCGGGTGCAGCCCGAAGACTGGCCCTTGCTCAACGCCGTGGCCCTGGGACCGTTCGTCGCGGCTCCCGGAGTGCTGCTGGCCACCGACATCAGCGCCGGCCATGATGAGCCGGTCCAGCTGCGCATAGCATCTTCGGCCGCGCATGGCTTGGGATGCCACCCCAGCACACGCCTGCTGCTGCGGGCGTTGACGCAGACCCAAGCGGAGGGGCGTGTCCTCGATGTCGGGGCGGGAACGGGTGTGCTCAGCCTGGCGGCCCTCCAGCTTGGCTTCAAGAGCGCCCACTGCGTGGAGATCTCACACGCCGCCTGCAGGGATCTGCTCCGGCTGGCGCACGTCAACCGGCTTGCAAAGAGGATCACGCTGCAGAAAGCGGATGCCGCCAAGTTGGAGGAATGGCCGGAGGCGGAGACCCTGCTCGCCAACCTCTCCCCCGTGGTGCTCAGCAAGGTGCTCCCTCGCCTGCTCGCGTTGCCCAGCCTGCGCAATTGCCTGCTGGCCGGTTTCCAGACCGGTCACGAAGCCGACCTGCGGGCGATGCTGCTGCGAGCGCGGCCGCAGGCTCGTATTCGCTTAAGCGGCCTGGGTTTGTGGCGTAGCCTCAGCGCGGCTTGGTAGAGCCTCCCCCCGGCCTTGGGATTGTGGTATGGTGGCGCCCATCAGGACCACACTCCGGAGGAGAAATGCGGGTCGCCGACTATATGACCGCCGAAGTCATGACCTTGAAGCCGGACACTGTTCTGGAGGAGGCACTCAACTTCTTCCGCAGCAAACACGTGCGCCATCTGCCGGTGCTCGACGACGGCCGTCTGGTTGGGATCGTGACGGATCGTGACGTCAAGCGTGCCACACCGTCGCTGCTCGATAAGAGCGTCACCCGCGAGCGCTACCTGGCGGTCCTGGCCGAGACACCGCTACGGCGCATCATGGCCGAGCAGCCTCTCTGTGTGGCCGCAGACACCGACATGCGTGAAGCGGTCGCACTGATGCGCGACCAGCGGATCAGCGGCCTGCCGGTAGTTGATGGGACCCACCTGATCGGAATTCTGACCCACTCCGATGTGCTGCGGGCTTTTGCCGAGTTGTTGGAGCGGACGAAGGACTGAGCTCCTCGACCTGTCTGGTCCACCCCTCAGAAGTCAAGTGCAGCCAGGTTCGCAGGCGCGACCCGTGGAATTCCTTGCGGATGGAGGCACTCCGACGCTCTCTGCGGCAGAGTCTTTCGCAGATCCCCTGCTTTTTGGTATCATTCGTCCCCGAAATCCAAACATCACGGCATCCGGGTCCCACCCGGGGTGCATTTCAGGGAGACGTGCCGTGCGCCATCTCGTTGCCTGCCTTGTCGCCTGCCTGCTGTTGGGCTGCGACAGCTCATCGAGCGACAACACATCGCAGCTGCCTCCGTTGGGCCCGGTCCAGCCCGGGGCGAACAGTGGGACCGCGGCGCCTGGTCTGGGCGGGGTCGGAAACACCGGAAACACCGGAAACACCGGCAGCTCGGGTATCGTCACGCCAGGGCTGCCGCCCAGCATCCTTCTGGGTACACCCGCTTCCCCAGCCGGCGCTGCGCTCACGCTCAGTTACACGCTCAGCGACGTGGACAGCCATCCCGCCGATCTCGAAGTGGAGTTCTCCATCGATGGCGGGCAGACCTACCTCCCCGCACGCGATGCCGGAGCTTCCGCCGGCAGCGCGGGCACGAGCGCGCTGCCCACCAGCGTCGCGGGCCTGGCCGGAGTCTTTGTCTGGGACGCCCGGGCGGACATCGGTGCGCAGCTGCGCCACTTTGTGCGCTTGCGGGTCACACCCTCGGATGTCGACGGCGCAGGCGCCAGCCAGGAGACCTCCGATCTGATCGTCGATGCGGGCGCGGCGGCCGGCCGATGTTACAACTTCGTCGTGCCCCTCGATCCGCAAGGTCCGGACAGCATGACGGGTTTCGATGTCGCCCAGACGGGCTTGAGCCTGCGTGCCGGCTCGCCTTGGACGACGGGTGGCGAGGGCCGCCAGATGTCGTCGTTGAGCGGGCTGTGCGCCGATGCACTCGGTCGCTGGGTGTTCGCCTCGCACAACCGCAGCGCCGCCATCGAGGTCTTCGCGGTGCAGGCCAACGGCGACCTGCTTCCCGTCGCCGGCTCGCCCTTTCCCACCGCCGACAACCCGTCTTCGCTGACGGTGCATCCCAGCGGGCGCTTCCTCTACACCTGCAACAACAACGAGGTCGAGGGTTTTGCCATCGACCAGACGACGGGTGCCCTGAGTGCGCTGGCGGGATCCCCGTACGTGGTCGGCAGCAGTCCTCGCGGCATCGCCATCGACCCCAAGGGCGACGCGCTGTACAGCGGGCACATGTTCGGGGCAGACCGCGGCCTGGTTGTCCACAACCTCGACCCGCAGACCGGTGTTCTCTCCGCATCCAGCAGCTTTCCCCTGAACACAAGCCTCGCGAGCCGGCCTGGAAAGCATCTGGCGGTCAGCCCGGACGGCACCCGCCTGGTGTGCTCAGACCTCGACAAGGGCATCTTCGTGTTCGATGTCGACCGGGCCACGCGGGCTTTGAGCCTGGCGCAGCCCGCGCCCTATGACCTGGGTGGATTCCTCAGTGGGGCGATGACCCTCAACACCCACGGCACGGTGCTGTACGTGACCGTCACCGGCCAGGGTCTGCACAGCTTTGCGCTCGGTGCGGCGGGCGCTCTGCAGCCGCTCGGTTCTGTGCTGCCGGGTGTCGGAGCGACCGCGCTCTATCTGAGCACCGACACGCTAGACAGCCGGCTGGTGCTCAGCTCTCGCAGCGACGACCGGTTGCACGTGTACGCCCTCGATCCCCAGACGGGGGCAGCGAGCGAGCTCGCCAGCTCGCCTGTGGCCAACCCCAACCCGGCCGGCCGGGCGGGACCGGTGCTACTAGTGCCGTAGCGTCGCTACAGCTCCGCCAGCCAGGCCTGCAGAGCCGCTCCGATCTCCGCAGCATGGGACTTCTGGGGGTTGTGCCCGCCTTGTGCGAAACGCAAGCGCGGGCCCGCTGGGCAGGCGGCCGCGAGCTCTTCAGCGAGCTCGGCTTCGATCAGCGGATCGTCGTCGCACCAGCTGACCAGGGTCGGCAGCTGCAGCCGCCGCACGCGCCTCGCGTGCTGGGCGATCGAGGTCGCCGCGACACAGTGGATCGTCCGGGTCAGCTCAGCCCCGGGATAGCCCCGGAAACCGGCCCATTGGAACAGCCGCCGTTGCAGACCTGCCAGCCAGCGAGCGGCCCAGCGGCGGCGCAGGAGGCGGCTGGCGGCGGCAACCGGTAGACGGCGTAGCATCGCGTGGGGTCTCAGACCCGGAGACGAGAGCAGGGCCAGTCCTCGGAAAGCCTCGGGTTGCAGGGTTGCTGCCGCGCATGCGACAACGCCGCCCATAGAGTGCCCCAACAGCAAAGGTCGCTCGAGACCGAGAGCCTCGCATGCCGCGAGCGTGAAACGTGCCCGCCCGATCGGAGAGGGGTCGGGACCCGATGCCACCGGAGTGGCGCCAAAGCCGGGGAGCTCCAAGCGGACCAGACGAGCGTGGTCGCAGACCTGCGGTGCCAGCCAACGGAAGTCCCGCGCGCTGCCTGGCAGGCCATGCACTGCCACGATGGCGACGCCTGCGCCCTCGTCGGTGTAGGATGCCTGGCCACCAGCGATGGAAACACTGCGGCGCGCTGGATCTGCGGGGAGCATGTGGGTCTTTCCTGTCAGTTCAAAGCGCTCTGGTTGTGCCGCGCCGGTTTCTCCCGATGCTTTCGAGCGGCTCCTTCACGGTCATGGCAGAGAGTCCGCACGGCAGCGCTGCCCGGTGCCAGCGCAGGAAGCGGTGGCAACTCGGGTGGCGAGACCACGCTGTCCATCCAACCCGACCACAGTCCGCAGGCGCGCAGCAAGCGCCCCGTTGCCGGCACGCAGACTTCGGGGATCACTGCCCTGGCGTACGGGAACCGGGCGGCGGCCAGCACTCGTCGGGCGACCTTCGCTGCGTTGCGGCTCGGCGCATCCCTCATTCCGTCCTTACTGCAGACTGTGTCCGCGGGAGTGTTCCGCCTCCACGCACTCTCGCTCAAGCTCCATCCCCGGCCAACTGTTGTGCGACCGCCCGGAACACTGTGGGCGGCAGGGTCTCGACCCGCTGGCTCGCCGCCACACCCTGCGCGTCGAAGGCCGCCAGCAGCTGAGGCCGCTGCCAGGGGAGATCGCGCGCATTCTTGCAGGCCTTCGAGAGCGTCTTGCGTCGGTAGCAGAACAGGCTGCGTACCAGCGCCTTGACGGCCCGGTAGATCTCGGCGGGCGCAGCCTCTTCGGCGGGTAACCGTGTCAGCCGCGCGATCGCGGATGTGACCTGTGGTTGGGGCCAGAAGCAGGCAGGCTTGACGCACTTCAGCAGCTCGACGCGGGCGAGCAGCTGCATCAGAATGCTGGGCACACCGTACGCCTTGCTGCCTGGTCCAGCGGTCCAGCGGTGGCAGACATCGAGCTGCACCATGACCACTGCCTGGGACAGACGCATGGCCTGGGCGTCGGCCCGCTCGAGGTCCAGCTCGAGAAGGGCCAGCAAGAGAGGCGAAGCGCAGTTGTACGGCAGGTTCGCCACCAGGTCGAAGGCGCCCGCCCCGGCCCGCTCGAGCGCGGTGGTGACGGTGCCTGCCAGGCGTGACTTCTTCTCGAGGCAATCGTCGCCGATCAGCTCGAGATTGTGGCAATCGACCAAGCGTTCGCGTGCCAGCACCAGCAGCCGGGGGTCGATCTCGACACTGACCACCTGCCCAGCCTGGGCGCACAGCAGCAAGGTCAGCTGGCCCAGACCCGTGCCGACCTCGAGGACGACACGCTTGGGGTCCAGCCCTGCGCTATCGACGACGAAGCGCATCACGTTGCCGTCGATCAGGAAGTTCTGGCCGTGTTCTTTGCGGGCGTAGAGACCCCGCTCACGCAGGAGCTGCTGGAGGGCTGTCTTGTTCATGCGGCTCTCCGAAGACCTCGCAGCTGAAGGCCTCGATCTGGGCTCCGTGGCGCCAAGCGTCGCGGGGCAACCCAGCCTTGAGGCAGGTCTGTTCCAGGAAGGTCGGCACGTCCCAGCCGCGCTCGCTCGCCACTTGCGGGAGCAACAGTCCGCGTTTCGTGCCCTGGGAGACGATCAAACCATCACGGCCCACGAGCAACGTCTCGACCGATTCGACCGGGCGCACGGGGCTCAGCACGGAGATCTCGATGTGCAGGGCAGGCAGCTCCCCGAGCACGACGGGTTGGAAGCGATGGTCCTGGTGGGCCGCCATCCAGGCCAGCTCGATGATCTGTTCGGCGAGCGGGCCGCGCGGCTCGATGTAACCGAGGCAGCCACGCAGTGCCTTGCCCCGATGCAATGTCACAAAGGCGCCATAGCAGCGCTGGTAGACATCTCCTGGCGGTCTCTGCACCAGGGCTTGCCCGGACTGGAGCCGTGTTTCGATACTGCGTCGAGCCAGGCTGAGCAGAGTCCGTCGTTCCGCGTCCGAAAGCAGGCTGTCCATCGTCGTTATTCGGGCAACAAGCCGGCATCGAGCATCGAGTCGACTTGCGTGCCGAGGCTCTCGAGGACCGCCTCCTGCTCGGGGGTGGTCCCCTCAGGCGGCTTGATAAACAGCTGGTAGCCGCCGAAGGCCAGCGCGACCAGCACCAGGACCACGACAACGATCATGCCCATCGGTGACTTCTTTTCGGGCGCGTCGCTGACATCGTGCCGGCCGGAGACCTGTGCCCGCGCCTGTTGGACCGCATCGAACTCCGGCTCCGTGGTCGCACGCCGCAGCGGGGAGAGCTCAGCGTTGTCGGGCATAGTGGCCGAGCTCTGGAAAGCTGCGGTCCTCTTCAACGGGCCGATGCCTTCGTCTTCGCCATCGACCATGGTCTGTGCGGACTGGAATCCCGCGTTGGCGGCGGGGGCCGGCTGCTCATCTTCGAGGGCTTCGTTGAAGTCGCGCTCGACCATCGTCTTGGCCTGCTGGAACTGCGCCTTCCCGGGTTCCTCATCGTCCAACGTCGGCGCAGCCATCTCGGGCATGGTACGCAGATCCTGGAACTGGCGACGATGCTTGGAGGTCTCGTCCTCTTCCTCGTCGTCGAGAGTCGGGGCCTCCATGTCGACCATGGTGCGGGCCGCTTGGAACTGCGCCGCTTCCTGGGCTTCTTCCTCTTCCTCGTCGTCAAAGTCCGGGGCTTCCATGTCGACCATGGTCTTGGCGCCCTGAAAACCGAGGGCGTCATTGAATTTCTCGCCGCGGAAGCCGCTCTCGCCTTCATCCGGCATCTCGATCATGGTCTGGGCAGCCTGGAATCGCTTGGCGTCGTCGCTCATCGCGAAGTCCGGCTCTTCGCCAGAGAACATGTCGACTTCGGAGGGCACCTTGAAATCGGCCGACTTGAAGCCGCGAGGGCCCTCATCTTCCTGGCCCCCGGTCGCGGCGCTGCCGCCCTTGAATTCGGGCACCTTGAAATCGGCCGACTTGAAGCCCGCGGGACCGTCGTCGGCGGGTTGGGCTTCTTGCGGGTCGGCTTCGCCGTCCTCGGCATCTTCTTCGCCGATGAAGTCGGGGATGCGGAACTCTGCCGACTTGGACTTCTTTTTGGCCGGCGGAGGAACATCGTCGAGGTCGTCGTCGGCTTCAGCAGTCAGGAAGTTGGGAACCGCGAACTCCGCCGTTTTGCGACGGGCAGGCGCCGAGGGCATCTCCTCGCTGCTGTCCTCAGCAGTCAGGAAGTTGGGAACCGCGAACTCTGCGGTCTTGCCACGAGGCGCATCGGGCATATGCTCGGCTTCACCGGTGCTGAGGAAGCTCGGCACACCGAACTTGGCGGTCTTGCCGTCAGGAGCCAGGCCGTCGCCCTCTTCGTCCTCTTCTTCGAGGAAGTTGGGGACGCCGAACTCGACGGTCTTATTTCTGGCTGCGGGGAGCTCTTCTTCATCTTCTTCAGTCAGGAAGCTCGGGACTGCGAACTCTGCGGTCTTGTTGCGTGACTCGGGAATACCGGCAGCGGGTGCTTCCTCAACCTCTTCTTCGATCTCGTCGGTCAGGAAGCTGGGTACCGAGAACTCGGCAGTCTTCTTGCGTAGCTCGAGCGCTTTGTCTTCATCTTCGCTACTCGCGGCGGCAGGCGCCGTTTCGTCGTCTTCCTCGTCGAGGAAGCTCGGCACGGCGATCTGCTTGGTCTGGCCGCGTGGCTGCAGCTCATCCTCTTCTTCGTCAAGGAAACTGGGCGCGGCCATCTCCGTAGTCTTGTGCTTGACTTCAAGCTCGTCGTCGTCGTCCAAGAAGGTCGGCGCGGGCATGACCTTGGTGCCGCCGGGTGCCGGCGCGTCATCTTCGAGGTAGGATGGACTGGCAGGGACCTCGTCGCGGCCCGGTGCATCTTCCTGCGCGAGCAGCTTGCGCACCGTCTCGTCGTCCGCGATCCAGTAGTACTTTTCCTGTGCAGTCATGCCGGGAATCCTTGTCACCACAGTTGAAGTCGATGAGGAGGTGTCAGCAACCTCACTCGGAGTATGGACCGGATCTCTGGGAACGTCAATTCCGCAGTGTACCATCTCGAAGTCGACGCACGAAAGGCCCTTATCGAGTTCATCGGCCAGCCAGGCGGCGGCGCTCAGCGGACCAGCAAAAAAAAGCCTGCCATCCAGCTCGAGAAGACCCAGCAACTTCAGCAGAGCCGGTTGCGCGCCGCAAAAGACCAGCTGGATTCCTCGCGCCTCCGCCCGCTGCAAGGCAGGCATCAGGGCTTCGAGCTGGGCCTGGGGTGCAACCTGCGCCGGACCGCAGGCGTCGAGCTCGATCAGGGCCTGCGAAGAGGGCGGCTGCGCGTCGACCCAGGCCTCGAGTTGTGGCAGTTGCTCGGCACGGGGCCGCAGCAGCGACAGGCTGACGCGCCGCTCGCCACCCTCGGCGGACGGGCGCCGCACACGCAGCAGCGTGTCACTGACACGTTCAACGCCGGGAATGGTCTCTGGATCGTTGTGCGCGACAGCATGAAGGGCGTCGAGAGCTGCGTCGGGCAAGGACCCGTCCGGCATGGGCGTCAGCGGTTCGATGCGGCCTTCGGACAGGGCTGAAGCCGCCTCGTTGGCTGTAGCGAAACACGCGAAGGCCTCGGCGATCCCGAGCGTCTGCAGCAGGGTGCGCGCCCCCCCTGGCAGCGCCGCGATGGCCATGCGCCCCGCCTCGGCGGCCACACGTTCGCGGGCCTGCAGCAAGAGCTCCATCTCCGCCTCACCGAAGCTTGTCCAGCTCGAGCCGTCGATGATCAGGCTGCGGCTGCCGCGGGCGAGCTCGTTGGAGACCTGTGCTACGAGCCCCGGTTCCGCCCGCAACACCACCCCCGCGTCGGCTGTGGGCAGGCTCTGTGCCTGGAGTGTCCGAAGCCGGGCCGCACGGAGGCCATCTTCGGGAGAGCGGTAGACCGGTAGCTTTCCCAATAACTTGAGCTGGGGCTCGAGGCGTGCACCTACTCGACACAAGCCGAGATGGGCTCCTGCAGCCTCTGCCTGGCGCTGGGACTCGATCACAGGACGCAGCGTCTCCGCCTGCAACTCGCCAAGGCGGACGGTGTCGAGGCACAGCTCGCGCACCCCGGTCTGCAACAGACCGCGCACCAGTCCGGGCAACCCCCGCAGGCTCTCGGCGTACAGCTCTACCACCACCAGACAGTCGGGACCTGCGGTACGGGGAGGGCTCTCGGCGTCTCCGGGGAGCTCGATCATGCGCAGCGCTTCGGCCTCTTCCAACGCCGCGCGCTCTGCGTCGCACAACCTCTGCCAGGCCAGACAGGCAGCCGCGGCATCGCCATAGACCCGCAACGCAGACTCGAGCTTCAACAGCTTCAAGAGTGCCTGAACCGGCTCGCTCAGATCGGCCAGCAGCAAGCAGCCCCCCGCTCTCTGGAGCAGCTGCTGGCAGCGCACCAGCCCGTGCAGCTGTGCCGGGCTCAAACGTGGAACCCCACGAAGATCGAGCAACGCGTAGCGCAGATCTTCGGCGCAGAGCTGGCCGAGCTGAGCGAAGAGGCCGGGCAGGCGGTCGGGGTCGTAGCCTTCCTCGCGCAGACCCGCGCTCAGGCTGTCGTCGCCCGTCGGCGCGGCTGCGGGCAGGGGACGGAACAAGATGGCTGAGACCAACAGGCTCTCCCTCTAGCCGGCGCCGGAACGGGCCGGGAGTCTACCACACCCCGAGCGGCCGGCGCAAAGCCGGCGGCGACCGGCTCAATTCTCGTCGGGGCCGTCCGGCTTTCCCAGCTCGAGCTGGCGCACCCGTGCCAGGACCTCTTCGAGGTGTTTGCGGTTCGCGGCGATCAGGTCGGCGACCAGGCCCAGCGAGATCAGACCGCAGCCGAGGATGAGCGCCGCCGAAGCCAGAACCAGCGACTGGATGTGCCCGGCGCCGCCGTCGCGCAGGTAGTACATCATGAAGCGTCCGATGCCCAGGCCACCGGCCAGGGATGCCAGCCCGCCGAGCAGACCGAACAGACGCAGTGGGGAATAGAGCAGCATCATGCGGAAGATGGTCGGCGCGCTACGCCGCACATACTGCCAGCTGGAGGCGGCCAGGCGCGAAGGCCGCGTGGGAGGGTTGACCTCGATCGGGACCTGGGCGATCGCCAGCCCCTTGCTCGGAGCCTGCAGCACCGTCTCGAGCGTATAGCTGAAGTCGGAGATCACCGTCAGCTGCAACGCGGCCCGGCGCGAGAAGGCGCGGAAGCCGCTCGCCGCGTCGCGCACCTGGGTGTTTGAGGCCAGGCGCACCACGAAGCTGCCAAAGTACTGCAGCAGCCGCTTGAGGCGCGAAAAAGGCATCGTCGCGATCGGCCGGATTCCGATGCAGATGTCGCTGCCTCCGTGCATGACCGGGGCGACCAGCGCGGGGATGCTGCTGCCCCGGTATTGGTTGTCGCCATCGGTCTGCACGATCACATCGGCTCCCAGGCGCAAGCAGTGGGCGAGTCCCTCGCGGAACGCCGCCGCCAGCCCCCGCCGATGCGGCCAGCCCAGCACGTGGTCAGCCCCGTGCGCGCGGGCGATCGCGGCCGTGCCGTCGCTGGAGCCGTCATCGATGACCAACACCCGCACATCACGCACACCTGGCAGATCACGGGGGATCTCGGCCAGCACCTGGGGCAGGGTCTCGGCCTCGTTGTGGCAGGGGATCTGCACGACGACCCGCAGGCCCGCGCCAGCCTCGGACGCCGTTTCCGGTTTGTCGGACATCAAGGCCTCGGGTGTTCTTCGCGGGCCTCGACCGAGACCAACTCGAACAACTCACGCTCCGCCAGGTTGCGCCGATCGACCGACCGCATGCGTGCCCCATCGATCAGGTCGATGTCGGTCAGGCGTTCGACCTCGGCGAGGTCGCGGAGTACCTGGTTGAGCTCGGCGGCCGCCAGCCCTCGTCCCCAGGGCCAGCCAGCGCCGTCGTTGCCACCCTGTACCGGGTCAAGGAAGCGCCGCACTCTCCCTTCGAGCTTCAGCTTGAGCCGCTCCGATTGCGCGCCCACCTTGCGCGCCACAAACGCCAGCCGCACCGAAATCGGCACATAGCGTGGCGCCCCCACCACGACCCTCAAAGTCGGGCAACAGATGCTGCGCAGGTACCCCTCGACGGCAACCCGAAGCTCGGGGCTCGGCCGCGGAGGTCCTGCGGGCACCGCCTCGCCCGCATCGGGTACCGGCACCAGGAACAGCTTGACGACCCCATCCTCGAGAGGCTCCGTGACGCACAACGCGCGCGCGACCTCGGGAAAGGCGCGCTCGACAAGGACCTGGTAGTCTTCGACCGCCATCGCCCGGTTGCGGTTGCGCAGCAGCTGAGGCCCCTGTACGAGGACTTCCTCGAGCGCCTGGAGGTCTGCGCCCCCCCGCGCCGGCGTCGGGTTGCGGACCCCCTCGAGATAGGGCACCGATTCGCGCATCACGTTGAGGCTGCCCGCCGGCACGTTGCCACGCTCCCCGCCGCCGATGCGGTAGGACAGCACCACGATCTCCGAGCCCTGGTGGGGGATCAGGCCCCGCGTGCCATCGCCGAAGCACACCCGGCCCACCACCCGGTCGACGGTGAAGTGGCGGTCGCGTCGGGTCGAATCGGCGAAGTGGGGCACCTCCATCCAGCGCGCCCACTGCGTCCCGTTGTCCTGCCAGACCGCATCGCTGCCGAAGGTCGCCGTCAACGCGGCCCGCTCGTGTTCGAGCAGGCGGGCAGGTTCTTCGACCGCCAACTTCAGCTCGCCCGTCAAGGGCCCATTCGACAGTCTGAAGCTCTGCCGGGCCAGACCACTGGAACGTCCCAGGCGCTCGTTCAGGATCGAGCTGCCTTCGCGCGCCGGAGCGGTGTTCAGGCGGATGTGGCGGACACGCTGGTGGGGAAGGCTCCCATCGACGCCACTGGCAAAGCGGGCCCGCAACCAATGGCCGCTGCGGCCGAAGGCATCGCAGCATTCCCAATCCGCGGGCGTGCGGAAACTCAGCAACTCAGAACGGCTGAGCCCCCCTGTCAGGTCGAGCGGGCGCAAGTCTGCCCAGCGGCGGCCATTCCAGTACTCCCAGCTGGCGTGCCCCGAGGTATTCGCCGCGCCATGTTTGGGCTCGTCGAGCTCGAACTCGAGGCAGAACTCGCCAGGCGGCGGCAGCCCATCGAGCCCGACAAAGAACAGGGGGGGCTCAAGGTCTGGCCGAGGAAACATCGCGAAGCGGCTGCGCTCGGCCAGGATCTCTTCGGGAGCGTAGAAGGAGAAATCCCGCTCACCGCGCAACACCTGCGGCTTCTCGAGCACACCGCTGTAGCGTATGGTCAACTTGGAGATCTCGGGCGGAGAGACCGGCTGGCTGGCCCGCCAGTCGATGCCGTCCGGGCCGATCACCAGTGTCTCGGGCTTGCCGTAGTCGCCCGCATGGATGCGGCATCGCAGCCAGTGGGCGCGCAGGTTGCGCACGCTGTTCGCCGTCCAGGTGGCGGGACGCTCAAAGCCCACGGTCCCGCTCCAGTAGAAGCCCTGGGTCGAGTCGTAGAAGTAGAAGTCGGGGCGTGTGGAGTGCACGCCATAGGGCGTCGAGGTGCCGAGCTCGACCCACTCTTCACCGTCGTAGAATTCCCATTTCAGGATCAATTGCGGCGATGGCAGCGAGGCGGGATTGTCTCCCCGGCTGACCAAAGTGAAGTCGACCTGGATGCGCGCGTCGGCGCGTCCAAAGGCATCTTCGGCAGCGAGGTAGAACGCGCTGTCAAAACTGGGAGCCTCGCCCAGGGGCTTGAAGGATTCGCCGAGGAACAGGGACTCGTAGCCGGTCTGGGGGTCGAAACGCACCGCACAATCGGGCCGAATGCCGGCTTCGGGTGCCTCGACGCGCAGCAGAATGGAGGCGGCGTTGCCATAGGCGAGCTCGGCATCGAGCAGCGGTTTGTCGAGCTCGAGCTTCAGCCACATCCCCTCGTGGTTGCATTGGAAAAGCAAGGGGAACTGGACGTCTTCGGCGACCGGCAGAGGTCCGCGCAGGCGGAAGCCCTGGCGGATTCCCAGAGGCCCGGCCAGCGGCGGCAGTGTCTCTGCCCCCACCTCGATCCAGGCCTGGCCGTCCCAGAATTCCCAGATCATGCGCTCAGCCAGGGGCAGCGGATCTTCAAGGTCGGTGAGCTCGACAAACACGTCGAGTTGCCCTTCATCGAGCAGCAGCGACAGGCGTTCGTCGCTGATGAACAGGCGCGAACGCACGGGCCTCAGGCCGTCAAAGAGCACAAAGCTCTCGCCGCTGGCCAGCGCGCTGCTGTGGTCGGCGTAGCTGTGCCCGACCCGGCTGAAGGCCCCGATCAGTCGCCGGCTGCTGACGCGCACCGCGCGCGAGGTCTCGAAGACGATGGGGCCGGAGTCGGCTTCTTCCTCTTCGCTGGCGATCGGAGTGCCTTGCGGGACCCAGCTTCCCTCGGCCGGTATGCCTGCGACCGGCCGCAGATGGACCATGGCTCGGGCCGCGATGCGCGGTCGCAATGCGAGCCCCACCAGGTTCAGGGTTTCGAGGAAGGCCTTGCCGGCGAAGCCGTTGAGGCGTTCGATGGCGATGCCGTTCTGGAAAGCGATCAGCTCGACGAGAGCCATGCCCGGGCCGAACTCGCGCGTGCTCCAGCCGCGGGCGTACTCCCCCGCCAGGCGCAACAGTTCTTCGCGGAGCTGCTCGCGGTCTCGGTCGTCGACCAGAGGGA
The DNA here is from genome assembly GCA_029260765.1 of Planctomycetota bacterium. GTDB lineage: Bacteria > Planctomycetota > J058 > JAJDCP01 > JAJDCP01 > JAJDCP01. The sequence goes on along the minus strand of JAJDCP010000159.1, from coordinate 62,571 downwards.
CGGGGAGTGGACTGCGGCTCGCCATCTTCGTCGCTTGTGGATGGAACCGAATTTATACCGGATCGGCGGGCGCATCTCAACGGGGCGCTTGGTTCTAGAAGTATTGACCACTGGTCGGGCTTGTGCCATAGTCGGCCGCCCGCAGCCGCGAGAGGAGCCTGCCATGAACAGCGAACAGTTGATCCGCCAGACCCTGGGGCTGCCCGCCGCGCGGGCGACCCGCAAAGTCTACTTCGAGTCTTTCGGCTGCCAGATGAACCTGGTCGACAGCGAGCTGGTCCTGGCGGGCCTGCAGCGCAAGGGTTATGTGCTCTGTCACGACCGCATGGACGCCGATGTCATCCTCTTCAATACTTGCAGTGTGCGCCAGCACGCCGAAGACAAGGTCTGGTCCAGGCTCGGCCAGCTCGCCCACGTCAAACGTCAGCGGCCGGAGGTGGCCATCGGCGTGATCGGCTGCATGGCGCAGAACGAAGGCTCGCGGATCCGCGAGCGCGCACCCCATGTCGACCTGGTGGCCGGGACGCGTCACTTTTCCGATGTGCCCGCGTTGCTCGAGCAGGTGCAAACACAGCACAAGCCGGTGGTGGCTCTGGACATCGACCGCCGCATGCCTGAAGAGCGCGATGTCCTCACGCGCCCGGAGCCTTTCAAGGCGTTCGTGTCGGTGATGCGCGGCTGCGATATGGCCTGCACCTATTGCGTGGTGCCCAAGACCCGTGGCAGCGAGATCTCCAAGCCGGTGCGCGAGATCCACGACGAAGTGTTGCGGCTGGTGGGCGACGGCGTCAGCGAGGTCACGCTGCTCGGCCAGACAGTCAACTCCTACGGCAAGCGTCTCGACGGGCGGCCGCGTTTTTCCCAGCTGCTCGAGGTTCTCAACGAAGTTCAGGGGCTGCAGCGGCTGCGCTTCATCACTTCGTATCCGATGTTCATGACCCGCGATCTGTGGCGGGTGATGGCCGAGTGCGACAAAGTGATGCCCTACCTGCATCTACCCGTGCAGTCGGGCAGCAACCGCGTGCTCAAAGCGATGAACCGGCTCTACACAAAAGAGCGCTACCTGGCGTTGGTCAGCGAGGGCAAAGAGATCTGTCCCGAGCTCGAGTTGGCGACCGACTGGATCCTCGGCTTCCCGGGCGAGACCGATGCGGACTTCGAAGAGTCGCTCGAGCTGCTCGAGCGCGTGCAGTTCCAGGGCTCGTTCGTGTTTCGCTATTCTCCGCGTGAGGGGACGCCAGCGGCCAGCGAGCTGGTCGACGATGTGCCCGAAGAGCTGAAGAAAGAGCGCCAGCAACGCATGCTGGCTGCTCAGCAGGCGATCAGCCGGCGGAAGTATGCGGCCAGTATCGGCAGCAGCGTGCGGGTGTTGACCGAGGGGGTCTCGAAGCGCAACGCCGCCATGCTCACGGGCCGTGACTCCTGGTACCGGCTGGTGCATTTTCCGGTCAGCGAGAGCATCAAGCCCGGCGACTATCTCGATGTGCGCATCACCAAGGCCACAGGCCTGTCGCTGACGGGCGAAGTGGTCTGAGGGAGCAAGCCTGGTCTCACCTCGGTGCTCCCGGCGGCAACGGGAAGCCAACATTCCATGGAGCCATCCTGTATGCGCCTTGCCTCCTCAGCCCGATCGACCCGCTGCCACACCTTCAGCGGCCCCGCGCGCGCCTCGAGCTATCCGCCGGGCTATCCTTCTGGCTGGTACCATCTGCTCGACCTCGACGCACTGCGTCCTGGCGAGGTGCGCGCCGTCGACTGCCTCGGCAAGCACCTGGTCGTCTTTCGCGGCAGAGATGATCGGCGCTACCGAGCGTTCGACGCGCACTGCCCGCACCAGGGCGCAAGCCTGGCAGGTGGGGAGGTCCAGGGCGACACCATCGCCTGCCCCTTCCACAACTGGTGCTTCGACTCTTCGGGCAAGCTCTGCCACATTCCCGGCCTGGCCAAAAAACCGCGGGTCGGCGTGCGTGCCTACCCGGTCCGTGAGCACTGCGGAATGCTGTGGATGTACCACGATGTCTCCGGAGAGGCTCTCGCGACGCCTCCGTACGAGCCCGAGGCTCTGCAGGACCTGGACGACGGCCGGTTGGTGTTCCGCGGATCCCTCGAGGTCCCCGATGTGCATATGCACTTATCGGAGTTCGCCGAGAACAGTGTCGACTTCCAACATTTCGCCGTGCTGCACGGCGCCCTGACCGTGCCCTGGACCCAGATCAAGATCCCCGGCTTCGGCGTGCAGCACAAACCAGCTTGGGAGGTGGACCAGGCGCAGCCCCACAAGGCCTACTTCAGCGACGATGCCTGCGTCACCTTCCGCGGCAAGCCCTATCCGCGCTCGGGAGCCCACGCGCGCATCACCCTGTTTGGCCCGGGCGGCACGGTCTGGTTCCGTTTCAGCCTGCCCGAGTTGGGCGATGTGGTGCTGTTCCAGACCCACCTTCCCAAAGAACCCCTGCGCCAGCAGATCCGCTTCCGCTGGTATGCGCACAAGAAGGTGCCCCGCATCCTGGTCTGGTGGGTCGTGGGGCACTGGATGAGTCAGTGGAAGGCCGACGTCGAGATCTGGGAGAACAAGGTGTACCGCCAGAAGCCCGTATTGGTGTCGCTCGACGGGCCGGTGCACCGCATGCGTCGCTGGTACAAGCAGTTCTACCAGAGCCACGCCGGTGCGCCCGCGGGGCCCGCCCTGCCTCAATAATCGCTCGTCCTGCGTTAATAATCGCTCGTCATGATGAACAGTGGAGCACCGTGGAAGGGCTTATAGCTCGGGCGCAGGCGCTCGGTGTTGTAGTACTTGGGAACGTCGACAAGCTTCTTGTGTGAGGTCACTACGCCGATGGGCACGCTGTCATAGCAGCCGTGCCGCAGGCAGACCAGGCGTCCTGTTTGCCCGCCGAGCAAGAGGTCGAGAGCCAGGTTTCCGAAGGCGGTCGGCACAATCGAGTCGAGGGCATCGGGCTCGCCGCAGCGCACCAGATAGCTCAGCCGTTGATTGACGACATTGACGCGTCGACCATTGTTGAATTTCGCCGACACATCCTTGAGCAGCGAGCCGATCACATCACCGATGCCGCCGAGCTTCTTGTGGCCGTACTGGTCCTGCTCGGTATTCGAGAACACCATCTCCTTCTGGTTCTTCAGGCGGGCTCCCTCGGAGGCCAGCACCACGGCGTAGTTGCTGGGATGGTTCCTGCGGTCCTCGATCAAGATCTCGGCCAGGTGCTCGATGTCGAAAGGGTGCTCGGGAATCAGACAGCGGTCGGCCGCTCCCGCGATGGCAGGCAGCATGGCCGAGAACCCGGCGTAGCGTCCGAACACCTCGATCACCAGCAGCCTCTCGTGGGAACCCGCGGTGGTGCGTAGGGCGTGCGTCAGCGCGATCACGCGTGTCACGCAGGTGGAGAAGCCGATGCAGTAGTCGGTGCCCGGTACGTCGTTATCCATCGTCTTGGGTATGGCTACGACGCGGACGCCCTCCTTGCTCAGCCGGTCTGCATAGCTCAAGGTGTCATCGCCGCCGATGGGAATCAATGTGTCAATGCCGAGGAACTCGAGGTTCTTCAGGATATGGGGCGTGACATCGTTGATCTCAGCGGTGTAGGCGTCGCGCAAGTGCTCGGGCACGTTGGCCAGGGGCAGGAAGCTCGGGCGGGTGCGGGAGGTGTGCAGGAAGGTCCCTCCTGTGCGCGCCGCTCGGTTGACGGCGTCGTGCGTCAGAGGGATCACGTTGTCGCGGTTGTCGACCGAGTTGTCGGGAACGAAGTCGACCAATCCTGCCCAACCGCGGCGGATGCCGACGACAGAGTAGCCTTCGCGGCGGGCGCGCACGGTGATCGCGCGGATCGCGGGGTTCAGGCCCGGGACATCGCCCCCGCCCGTCAGGATGCCGATGGTTCCTTTCTTGGACATGCAGAGTCTCCATAGAGGGCTGGTTGGCTGGGCGCCTTGCAGACAGACAGCACACAGCTGTTCCTGAGGCTGATACGCGAAGGTCGGCCGATGTGCAAGCCCCATCCGGGGGATGGCCCCGGACGAGGCGGCACAGTCTGGCTCTGCGGGCGGGTGTTTCTGCTCAGACGTGCCGGCCTATTCCCACCGTCGAGCGCACAGGATCTCGGCAACGCCGATCACCCGGGCGACAGCAGAGACGCGCAGGGCAAGCTGCTGCTCGTCCGCCATGCTCGCAACCGCCCGCCAGCCGCCGGCGCGCTGGACGTCCCGGGCCCGGAACATCGCGCTGGGCATCGGCCGGATCGGGTGGGCCAACGCTTCGCCGGCGTCGTCCAGAAAGGGGGCGTGGTAGCGGACGTGGTCGCCCATGGCGCTGATCTCCTGCAGTATGCTGCAGGCGCAGCCGACATCTTTGGCCGCATGCATGACCGCAACCCAGGACTCCAACGCGTGGGGTTTCAGGAGATCACCGGGAGCCAGGCGGACCACAAAGCAGCCCCGCGTGAGCTCAAACGCCTCTTGGCTGGCCTGCGGCAGGGTGGGGGAGCCGGTCTCGAGCAGCCGGAGCTGTGGGTGTTGTCGGACCCGGTCCCATGCGGCCTCGGCAGCCCCGGTGGCGGGCTGCACGCTGAGGCAGAGCTCGAAGTCGTTGAAGGTTTGTTCCAGGGCGCTCTGGATGCTGGCGAGCACATCCCTCTGGCTGCCCTCGGCCACAAGCACCATCGAGACCAGGGGTTTGGGGTAGCGGCGGCTCGCTGAGAAGGGTCGGGATTCCTGCTCCGTCGTGTCCCGGGTAGCGGGTGGGAAGTGGTCAGCGGCGGCTGCCTGCGACGGCGTCTGGCGGGCGGCGGTCGAGCCATTGAAGCCGATCAGCTGTCGAACCCTGGCCGTCAGCCGCTTCGAGGCGAGTCGCAACAGGACGGGGCTGTGTTTGAGCGGATGCCTGTGGAGCTCGAGGAGATGGGTGCCGAGGCGGAATGCGGGCGTGCGTCTGGGAGACTGCGCTTGGTGTTGCTTGACGATCAGGCTTGCGATCCGTTTCTCCAGACTGATCCATCGCCACAGACTCTCGGCGCTCTGTCTTGCGGAGCTCTCTGGATCGGCTGCCCGGACCGCTTTCGCGCGTCCCCCAACCGTGTCTCTGAGGCACATGTCGATCTTGTCGAACAGGATCTCCAGTGTGTCTTCGTCCAGCCGATAGTCGATCTTCTCGATACGACCAAAGCTGCCGAGATGGAGTACCGCGTACTCCCTTGCCACAGCGCGATGCACATGAACGGTGGCGGGCGAGACCCATCCCCCCGGGTTGAGGCAGAAGCTCATGATGCCGTGGTAGACCAGGTGCATCGCCACCGCGTTTTGCAGAAACACGGCCTGCAGACCCGCGCCTCGAAGGATGTCGGCGACCATCTTGTCTTCGTAGATGTGCCGATCGATGAACGCGAGGTCCGCGAAACCTGCAACCACCGTCGCGGCCCGCCTGCTCAGGAAGTAGCCGCTTCCCGAGCACCAGGGCCCCTGGTAGGCGCCGGTGTACTCCCCGGCGTGTGATCGGGTCTTGCCCAGGTGCCAATTGCGGTCGAAGTCCGGGCTTTCACCGCACATCCCTCCGGCGTAGGGGGCTCCCTCCAACTGGAGCGCCGCCAGGCGCTCCAGGTTGACGAAGACGTCGTCGTCGGTCTTGAGCAGGTAGTCGAAGCTGAGCGCGTGTGCCGCGAACTTGCAGAGCTCGTAGACCTTCCTCGGCAAGTGTTCGTAGTGGTCGCCGGCCCGCAGGAACAGGGTGTCTCCGTCGCGGTACGAGGGCGCGTCGCCGTTTCCGACCAGGTAGACGACCTCGAAACCGTATCGACTCCGGGCTTCAGCGGCCCAGTGTTTCTCGATGAGCGCCCGACGATGCTCGTTCTTCCGGCACGTCACGACCGCAATCAGCAGCTTGCAGTCTGCGATCGTGCCCGCAGTCTGCCGACCGGGGTTGGCCATATGTGCGGGTTCATCGGGATGGGAGGGGTCTTGCCTGCTCATGGTTGCACACCATACCAAAGCCGGACGAGGAGATGTGTTGGCGCTCGCAGAGCTGTTTGCGAGGGCCGAGCTGTGGCTGATCGAAGCGAGCGCAGCTCGGGTGGATGCAACAAAGGAAGCCGACGGGCCGTCTAGACGGCCCGTCGGCAGAATGCCCCGCGCTTCGGCGCGGAGCGCAGGCTCGTCAGGCAGAGAGAAGTAGCACTCTTGGCACTAGAATACTCCATGCCCCGCGAGCGTCGGGACTCCCGGACTTTCCGTCCATGGTGCCCGCTTTGCACAATCGGCGGTCGCCTGCTGGACAACCTTGGGATCGATTGTCGTCAGGCTGGACGCCCGCTTCGGCATCACCGGCCTCATCGCTCGACACCACGGCCACGATGGGCTGGGGACCCGAACGCAGGTGCTTGGGGTGCCGGTCGAAGTTGCGCAGAGCACGGGGCTCCTGAACAAAACGGGCGTTGCGGGCGCGTGGGCCCAGAGCATCGAAGCGTGCCATTCTCGCTATCTCCTTTGCCGTGGCTCCCGCGGTCATCGGACACCCGATCCGCGTGCGCGGGGTTCGCGCGGATCGGACCGGACAGCCTGCCCGGCGGATCGGACTGTCGCAGACTGCGGCAGAATCGCTTCGCCAGCCACCGCAGTGCTCTGTGCAGCGCGGTACTCCGAGAGGCTCCTGCTGACCTCAGCATAAGTTCAGGACATCATCCCGTAGGGGCGGGGTTTACACCTCGAGGACTCGGACGCTTCGCTCTCGCCGACTCGGACGCTTCGCTTGCGGGAGGGGGTGAACCCCTCCCCTACAAAAGGGACAAGACCTATGCTGAGGTCAGTAAGGAGCGGTCGGCACAAGGATCTCGGGGAGGAGTCCGGGAGCCGCCCGCAGGCCGCACCCGGAGGTGCGGTCAGAGGAGCAGACGCTGCTTGGAATCGCTGGGCATCATGTTCATGCGTGTTTCCTCGGACCGGGCGCAATGAGGGTGCGCTCGTGCTCAGAAGTATAGGCTCGGGATGGGGAATCAAGAGCGGGATTTTGCTTTTTTTGTGCGCCCGCACGGTCGTGCAGGGCCGCTCGTCAAGTACACTCTGCGTGGAATGCGCCAGACAGCGAGCTGTCCTGCAGCTCTTAGATCCCTGATGAGCGGCTCGACGATGAGCGGCTCTTTGAACCTTCGAGCCCATCCGCATGACGACAGCCTTGGTACGCGAGAAGATCCGGCGTGTGCTCGACAACGCGCGCTGGGTGTTGCGTTTCACCTGGCAGCAGAACCCGCGCCTGCTGGTCTTGTTCGCCCTGCTGAGTCTGGCCGGAAGCGTCTTCCCCGCCTTGCTGGGGCTGCTGGGCAGGGAGATCACCAACAGCATCGTCGCCCAGGTGAAAGCGGGCACCCAACAGACCGACGCGATCCTGTTCTGGATCGCCCTGAGTCTGGCAACCGTCGTGTTCTGGGAGAGCCTGGCGCTGATCCTCAAACTCGTGCAGCGGGCGTTGAACAACGGGCTGCATCTGAAGATCGAAGCTACCTGGTTGGAGCATATCTCCCGGCTGGACGTGGCACGTTTCGAAGAGTCGGATTTCCAGGACATGCTCGATCGGGCGCGGCAGGCGTCTGGGCAGCTGAATGGTTTCAAGAACCGGGTGCTCGGCATCGCCGTCAACCTGTGCAAGATCGCAGGTCTGGTCGCCATCTTGGTGACCATTGATCCCTGGGTGGTCGCGGTCGTATTGCCCACGCTGATTCCCTTCTTGATCTTCCGCTGGCGGCGGGCCAAACAGCGCTTTGAGAAGATGGCGAAGCGCACCACGAAGAACCGCTGGTCGCGCTATTATTCCTCATTGCTGACCAACCGCTCCAGCTTGCCTGAAGTCCGGACTCTCGGCCTGGAGCCCGAGCTGCGCGCTCGCTATCTCGAGTTGATCGCCGAGTTCATCGAGGAAGACCGCAGGCTGACCAACCGCAACTACCTGGGCACCTTCGTCTTTACGCTGGCGATGAGCCTGATCTTCTACCTGCTCTTTTTCCGGATCTCGGGCCAGGTGGTCGAAGGGCGCCTGACCATCGGCGATGTCGCGCTGTTCGCGGGCGGCACGAAGCACCTGAGCGACCTGTTGAGCGCGATGGCCGGACGGCTGAGCAGCCTGGCAGAACAAGCCTGGCATGTGGCCCACTTCAGGGCTGTATTGGAGACCAGCCCGCGGGTGGGAAATGCGGGCTTCCGCAATCCTGCCGGCGGACCTGGCCGGCTCGAGGTCGAAGGGCTCGAATTCTCCTATCCGGGCTCGGGCGAGCCCGTGCTGGCCGGTGTCTCATTGGCTGCAGAGCCAGGGGAGATCATCGCCCTGGTGGGCCGCAATGGCGCCGGCAAGACGACGCTGGTCAAGCTACTGGCCCGTCTCTATGAGCCCAGCGCGGGGGCCATCCGGCTCGACGGTGTCGACCTGCAAGAGCTGTCGGCCGACGCGCTGCGTGCGAGCGTGGCGGTCCACTTCGACCGGCCGAACCGCTACGAGGCGAGCGCGGCCGAGAACATCTCCCTGGGCGACCTGCAGAACGCACCGTCGCGGGAAGATGTCGCCGAAGCCGCAGCGCGCGCGGGCGCGGACCAGCTGATCGAGCGACTGTCTGAGGGCTACGATACCAGCCTGGGGCGGCGCTTCGGCAACCACGACCTGTCGGCTGGGCAATGGCGGAAGATCGGCTTGGCGCGCTTTCTGGTCAAACAGCGCGCGCGCTTGCTGATCCTCGATGAGCCCACCTCGAGCCTGGATGTGCGCTCTGAGCTCGCTCTGTTGGGGCGGTTCCGGGAGTGGTTCCAGGATCAGACCATCATCCTGGTCTCCCATCGGCCCAGCACGGTGGCGCTGGCCGACAGGATCGTGGTGCTCGAGGGCGGCAAGGTCATCGAGACCGGCACGCACGCGGAGTTGCTGGCCCTGCGCGGCGCGTACAACGAGCTGTTCCAACTGGAGGCAGGCGGGTGAAGAGCCCCCTGAAGGCGGCCAGCCACGACTGGTTGCGGCGAGCTCTCACTGTGCTGGGCCGGCGCGCCGCTCGCCCAGAAGGAGCCCGCTGGCTTCCTGGGCTCGTGACGCTGCGCAATGCCTGGTTGCGGCTGGACGCCCTGCTTCCCAACGAGCCGGTCTCGACCTCTTCGCTGCTCGGCCGGGCGCGCCTCTGTCTGACGCTGGGCTTGCGCGTGGCGGGCTTTCGGCTCTATCTGAGCGCCTACCGGCGTGAGCCGGACAACGCTGCTGTCTGTCGCGAGATCGCCCAGGCCTGTCTCACGCACCTCGACGATGCCGAGCTGGCCTCGGCCTGGCTGGACCACGCGGAGCAGCCGACCCGTCCGGCGGGCTTGGAGGCGTGCCAGCAGCTGGCGCGCTTGCGGCGCGTAGCCTGGGGGGTACAGCCCCGGTCCGAGCAGGCAGCAGCAAAGACAACGGCTGACGTCCCGTCTGCGCGCCAGCGGGGAGCGGCAGCCTACTACCAGCACGAAGATGTTGCGGGCGCGCTGTTGTGGCTCGAGAGGGCATTGCGCCGCGCTGGTCATGCCCCGAGCGGTTTCCTGGCTGCCTCCATCGCCTGGTACCACCAGAGTGATGCGCAGCGTGCACGTCGATTGCTGGCCGCCACCTTTGCGTGCCCGACGCTGGCAGGGCTGGAGCCCCACCTGGCCGGCGTTCTTCTCGAGCAGCCATTGCGCGCCCCCGCCGCAGCCGCGGGCTGGTACCTGCGTGGCTGGCGAGAGCGCCATTCCCCCGCCTGCGCCCACGGCCTGGCGCGTCTGGCCTCGGATGCGTCTGCGCGGCAGCGTTGGCTGCTGTGTGCACAGAAGGCCGACCGGCAGGGGCTGGCGGAAGCGCTTCCTGCACTGACAGAGCGTCCCGTCGCGCCGCGCGGCGGCGACTCGAGACCGCAGGTCTGCGCACAACCTGTCGCGATCATCTCGATTCCCAAGTCCGGCACGCATCTGCTCGGTCGTCTGCTGGCAGAGCTGGGCCTGTTCGACAGCGAGTTGCTGATCCTGCCGCGCCACTGCGTCGATCGGGCCGGGCTTCCGTTCGCGATGGCCCGCTACTACCCGGTCTTGTGCGGCTATCCCGCGCTCCCAGATGAGAGTCTTGGACGCGTCCGGGCCGGCGCGTTTGCGATGTCCCATCTGCCCTGCTCAGCGGTGCATCGCGAGAGCTTGCAAGGCTTCAAGTGCATCTTCCTGCAGCGTGATCTACGCGCGTGCATAGCCTCGCTGCTGCATCATCGCACCCAGCTGCGGCGCGACGAGTGGGCGCTGAAGAAGCGCCTCCACTGCGAGCCGGGGCGGCCTGCGCTGCTGGAGTTCCTGATCGCGCAGGGCAGGGCTGAGAGCCGGTTCTGGCAGCGCATCAGCGCTTGGCGCGAGCAGGCGGAGGTGTTCTGCCTCGACTATGAGGGGCTGACAGGTGTTCGGGGAGCCGAACGTCAGCTTGCGGTCGTCAGCGCCCTGATCCGTTTCCTCGGCGTCGAACCGGTCCCCGAGCCCGCCGGCGTCTTGGCACGCAGTCTGGGGGTCCGCACCCTGACCTCTGCTGGCAAGCGTCCTGCCTGGCAGGAGTGTTGGAGCCCGTTGCTGGACGAGCTGTTCACGCGGCAGGGCTTCGCAGCGCTCAACCGCGCGCTCGGTTACGGCGATTTCTCGGCCGCGGCCGCGCGCTGAGTCACGATGCGCGGCTCCAACCGCGCATACCCGAGCCGTTCCATGGTCGCTCCAGCGATCGCGTTGATCGTGCGGATGTCTCGGCTGGACAAGCGTTCGAAGCTCTTGGTGTTGAAGTTGCTGAGGGGGGCTTCGGTCCCCGTGATGTTGTTGCGTGGCAAGGTGTTCTGGTAGCAGGCCGTGGGAAACTGCTCAGACAGTCCCAGCAGTTTCTCCACGCGACCCAGAGTGCCGCCCGGGTCCCCGCACAGCTCCTCGTAGCTCAGCCGCAGCACCGATTCCAGCTGCGTGATGTCCTCGAGCAGGGCTGTGTTGCCCGTCGCCCAGTGACGCGCGGCGGTCTCCATCGGCACGGACGACTTGCGACGCACGATTCCCTCGCAGACCGCATACGGATTCCGGATCAGCGCTACGAAGCTGCAGGGCTGGAAGTGCCGCTGCAGCCAGCGGCTGCGCAGCACGTTGGGGGGGCTCTTCTCGAGCAGATGCCCCGGCTTGTCTGGAAAGCTCGCCAGCCAATCGTGCTTGACGCGCAGCGCATTGAGCTCCTGGTTGTCTTCGTAGGCGGCAAACCGCTCCAGCTCGGTTGCGAAGATGCGGCTCCGGTTCTGTGTGGCCGGTCTGGTCAGGGAGAGCGTCAGATACTGTCCTTCTTTGGGCAGGCCGTTGATCTCCGGATGCATGCCCAAGATCTGTTGCAGAACCGAGGTGCCGGAGTTGTTCAAACCCAGCACGAACACCCAACGGAAGCGACCGTTGTCGAGCAGCTGGGCTTCCCGTCGCTCGATGTCTTCCGCCGAGTGCGTCCACCAATGCAGCTCGTGGCCGAGGCCGTGCCAGCCATGCATCCGCCGTCTCAGACGTTTCTTGGCGTCTCTGCGGGTGGCTCGGTAGATCTGCCTGAGGTCGTGTCTGATCGAGCCCAGAAACCTGGCGAACATGCCTGCGTCTCCTCGCCTGTCGCGCTTGGGTTCTTCGACGGTCCGCCGGCCGCGAGCGGTCGTGCCGTGGGCCGAGCATCGAGGCGCAGGTAGCGCCGCCAGAAGGTCGCAGACACCAGCTGCGGCGCCTGCTCGCGCCAGGCTGCTTCCACGCTCTTCCAACGCAGCAGACCCTGGGCGCTCAAGCGCAACCAACGGGCGAACAGTTTGCGTCCCAGACCCGTATTGAGCCGCCGCCGGGCGATCCGCGTGTAGTGGTGCAGCGACAACGCATTCCGCTTACCGAAGGCCTTGAAGGTCGAGTAGGGGTCGTCGGTGATGTGGCCGGTCCCATCTTCATCGACCCACGACTCGGGCAACAGATGGCCATTGAGCGTGGCAAGGGACAGCGCCATCGTGGCCAACTTGTAGTCGCGCCGATAGAAGGCCAGACGCCAGAAGGCGTCCGAGGCATCCTGAGCCGGTACTGCGTCGACCGGATAGCGCTCCACACGCGCTTTGACCTGCGCAGCCAACTCTTCAGGGTCCCGCTTCAGCAGCCCCGCGGGCCCCTCGAGGAAGTGCTCGATGGCATCGAGGATCAGGTGGGCGGCGTTGTAGTCGTATCCGAACAGCCGCGCGTTGAAACGTTTGCCGAGCCGTGTCAGGGTGGTAGCACGCGGGATGTCGCGGTGGATGGCGTTGCAGATCAGCACGTTGCGGGTCGTGTAGAATTCGTCCCAGACGGGCTTCTTGGCGGCAAAGGAATCGTGCCAGACCCCCAGCGAGGGAAACGGCACGATGCGATGACCGGCAGCCTGTGCCCGCAGACTGAACTCGATGTCGTCGACACGGATGAAGAACGGAAACACCAGCCCGATCTTGTCCAGCAGCGCCATCGATCCTGCGAAGAACCAGAAGGCGCCGTAGTCGGCATGTTCTTCGACCAGCAGGTAGTTGAGGTCCTTGGAGTCCTGCAAGAAGAGGTTGGTCTTCAGCGGAGCCCACATCAACGGGTCGCGCACAGTCAGGTCCGGCCGCACGCCGTAGACCGCGCCGGCCTCGAACAGGCTGTAGCTGCGCAATGAGTCGAGCATCGAGCCCGACAGGATCAGCGACTCGTCGGCGTGCTCGAACAGGCAGACAGCCCGAAACACCGCCTCGCTGTCGAGTTGGATGTCGTCGTCCATCAGCAGAAAGTGGGTGTGGTCTCCGCGCTGCCGCGCTTCGAGCAGACCTCGGCTGAAGCCCCCCGAGCCGCCATAATTGGGGTTGGGGAAGACGCGCACGCGGGGGTCGTCGAAAGGCCCGACGGTCTGGGCATTGTCGACCACATAGATGCTGAGGTCTTTCTCGCCGAGTTGCCTGTCGTCGAGAATCGCACGCACCGTCTTGTCGAGGTAGGCTTCGCGTTTGTAGGTGCAGATCACGATGGCCAGCGAGACGGGGCGTGGTTGCGCCGCCACCGCGTGCAGCTCGCCGCCCAGGAAGCGTCCGCTCCGGGACAGGCAGCGCAGCTCGAGGTAGATGCGTCCGGCGGCCTGCGGGTCGTCGCAGGAGGGGAGCGCGATGGCGCACAGCTTGTCGGGCACGGCTTCGTGGAATTCCACACTCCCGAGCCGCTCGCGCGGGCACTGGAAGCGTTCCCGGTAGAACGAGACCAGGAAGCTGCCCTCGAGTCTCAGGCGATACTCGCCGGCACGCATGCGCGTGTACTTGAGGTAGAAGCTCTCATAGAAGGAGTTGAAGTAGGTGTTGAAGGAGAGCGTGGCATCCTGCTGCAGGTCGACGGAGTCGGCCGTCATCGTGTAGCCGGCGTCCGAGACCTTGAAGTACAGGCCGGAGACCTGCGGAGTGCAGGGAAAGCGCACCCGGGCTACGGCGCTCATCGCATCCTCCGGGGTGCCGGGGCAGAGATTCCCACGAATCGGGGCATGTGCTAGTGCTGTCCTTCGGTTTTTCTGTGGCGCAGGCCGATGACGTTGCGGACCACCAGCTCCGCATACAGACGCGGCGAGAGCAGGGCGACAAACGCTTCCTCAGCAGCGTCGACCAACCCGCGCCGCGCGTTCTGCGCCTGCTCGATGGCGTCCAAGCGCGCAAAGATCTGCGCGTCGCTGGTGGAGGGGTCTTCGAGGGCCTGCTTGAGCATGCGTTTCTGCTCGGAGACGTGGGCCTGCGCTTGGCGACGGGTTTTCAGCAGCGCGGCATAGGCTGTGCGTTGCGCGCCCTGCGAAGCGGAATCAACCTTCAGCTCGAGCAGTGCCTTGTCGAGCTTGACGAGCGCCTCCAGCTCACGGCTGAGTTGTGCGGTGCTCGGAAGCCGCTCATCGAGCAGCGCCAGCTGGGCTTCGCTGAGCAGCTCTTGGAGGCTGCCCAACAGCTCTCTGCGCAGCTTCCTCAAGTGGACCTTGAGGTCGACCTCGCTGTTCCTGCTCAAAATGTCATAACTGGCGGCGAAGTCTTCCAGGGCCAGACGCAAGACCTGCGCCTGGTCTTCGTTGAGCCCGAGCGCCGACTTGAGCTCTCCCAGCTGGCTCGTGGGGTCGTATTGAGCCAGCGCCGGGGCGCACAGGCAGGCTACGACGATCAGGGTTCTGCATCGCATCGCAAGCTCTCTCCATCGGGGAAGCCCTGGATTATCGGCGCTCGGGGTCCAGATTGCCAATCTTTGCTTGCCTCAAGCTTCGGCCGCGAGCGCCTCGATGGCCGAGACGGCCCGTTGCGACCACAATCTCCGGCAGCCGCGTACGGTCAGCTCGAGTAGCAACAGGGCGCCGACGACGGCGGTACCGCTGCCCGGCCAGTCGCCCCAACCCGCAGTGCCTTCGAAGATCTTGCGGAGGAAGCTCCAACAGCCCGGGCAGATCCAGAGCAGGAAGAACGGGTCGCTGGTCGTCAGCTTGGTGGCCGCAAACGGCAGGACCGCCAACGCAGGCAGCAGCAGCACGGCCAGGCTCGCGATGGGCGCCCAGCTGAAGGAGCGGTCGGCATCGAGGGCAACCCAGATGCGCCAGATCACGAGCAGCAGCGCGATGTAGCTTCCGCCCAGATAGATGAAGGCGTCGTCGAGCCAGCTCTGGATCCCGAGGCTGTCGGCCCACCAGAGCGGGATCACTGCCGCGCTGATCGCTGCCAGCACGCACAGGCAGACCGAAGAGACTCCATGTTGGAAGCGTCCTCGATGGCCGGTCGCGAAGCGCCACAACAGCCAGAGCAGGCCGGCTGTGGCGATGCCTGCGACAAACAGCGGAGGCGCCGCGATGCTGGAGGCGACTCCTGCCTGTTGGTAGGTCGGCAGGCAGCCGGAGACCAGCACTGTGCCGATGATGGTCAGGGCGACGCGCTTCATGACGGGCTCGCTCCATGCTGAGGTGTCTGGTCTGCTGGGTCGATCTGCAGCTCGAGCGCCGTGCGCATGCCTTGGAGCGCCTTACGGCTGCCACACACCAGGGCGTCCCAGGTCTCACCGTTGGCGCGGAATACGCGCAGCGTGCCGTGCCCCAGCAACACCTGCAGCGGGCCCCGCGCGGGCAGCAACTCGAGCGCGCGCACATCGGTGAAGTCGTGACTGAGGGTTGAGCCGTCGAGGGCTGCAGCCACCAAATGGCCCTGAGCCACGCCGACCAGGCCGAGAATGCGCTGGCCATCAAGCGTCCACCAGCCCTGGCGCGCCCAGGAAAACTCCCCGAGCAGCGCGCGCGTGCGCCGCAGCGCGCCGCGTTGCGCCAGGGCGTAGAAGAGCAGGAACACCAGGCAGGAGAAGACCCCCCAGCCGACCAGGATCAAACCCTTGGGAAGTATGTACTCGACCGATCGCGACAGGCTCTTACGGAAGAACACGGCCATGATGGAGATGCCGAGAAGATTGCCGAAGAAGCTGAAGCTGAACAGCGGCAGAAAGATCAGCCTGAATAGAAAAACCGCACGCTCGAGCAGGCTTGCGTTGGGTGTGTTCTTCATGCTGCGTTTGCTTCCCTGATAGCCCTTGAGATGGGCCTGATTGTAACGCAGCTGCCGGGATTTCCCAGATCAAGGTTCCAGCATCACCCGTGGGAGTCCGGGCGCGATCCGGGCCAGCAGCTCATAGGGGATGGTGTCTGCCCAGGCGGCCAGAGTGGCGGCCGAGATCTCCGCCGAGCCGCTGCGGCCGAGCAGCACCACAGCTTGTTCCACCTCGGGCTGGTCGACACCGCTGGCGTCGACCATGGTCATGTTCATGCAGACCCGGCCCAGGATCGGGCAGGCCTGGCCGTCGATCAGCACCTGGCCGCGGCTCGAGAGGCTGCGGTCAAAGCCGTCTGCGTACCCGACAGGCAAGACCGCCACGCGTGTGTCCCGTGTCAGCTTGCAGGCTCTGCCGTAGCCCACAGTGGTGCCCGCGCGGCAGCGTTTGAGCTGGGCGATGCGGGTCTGCCAGCGCAACACGGGACGCAACCGCAGTCGCGGGTGCTTGGCGCGCGCGGCGGCCTCGATGGCGGCTGAAGGCCACACGCCGTACTGAGCGATGCCGACACGCACCATGCTCGCGTGCACATCCGGGCGCAGCAGCAGGGCGGCGCTGCAGGCTCCGTGCACGGCCTGGGGCGCGAAGCCGGCCAGACGAACTTCGGCGAGCGCTGCCTGCAGGCGCTGGAACTGCTCGCTGGCGAACTTGGAGTCAGGGTGCTCTTCGAGATCTGCGAAGTGGGTGCTCAGCCCGGCCAGGTCCAACCTGTCCGAGGCCGCGAACTGGGCGAGGAAGCCGGACAGCTGCTCGGTCTGCAGTCCCTGCCGGCCGGTGCCGGTTTCGATCTTCAGATGCACACGAACCTGCCGGGACTGTTGCTGCGCGGCGGCGTCGAGGGCTGCCAGGCTGGCCAGGTCGTAGATGGTCACCTCGAGCCCGAGGGCGACGACCTCGGGCAGGCGGCAGCGCGGCGTGTAGCCCAGCAGCAGGATGTCGCTGTGCGGAGCGACCGAACGCACAAGCTGGGCCTCGTCGAGGGAGTCCAAGGCGATCATGTCCGCGTGCGCTGCGACCAGGGGCGCCAGCTCGCGTAAGCCGTGGCCGTAGGCGTTGGCTTTCATCACAGCGCACAGCCTGGTGGACGGGGTCGCACGCAGCAGGCCGCGCAAGGCCTCGAGGTTGCTCGCGAGCGCGCTGGCGTCGAGCTCGAGCCAGGTGCGCAGGGTGGCTGGAGGCATCGGCTCTCCAGGTTTGTGAGGTGCGCTCCGACACGAGCGTCCGGGGGAGATGTAGTGTAGCAGTCGATGGTTCGCCTTGGGATATGCTTGGGAGCAAAGGGAAACCTTGGGGCAAGGCGCGCGGCTCGGTATTCTCGAGGCGGATTGCACGGCGCCGCCAGCGGAGGTCACTCGATGCTCAGCCACCTATCCCTGTCGGTCGTCGACCTGCCACGTGCGATGGCTTTCTGGGACGCCGCGGTTTCGCCGCTGGGCTACACCCGGGTCTGGACGGTCGAGACCGCGGCCGGCTATGGAGTGCCCGACGGCAACGACCGCCTCGCGCTCAAGCTGTTCCCCCAACCTCCCGATCCGGGGCCGGGCTTCCATATCGCCTTGCGTGCGCCGACGCGGGAATCGGTCGCGGCCTTCCACGCGGCGGGTGTCGAGCACGGAGGCACCGACCACGGCCCTCCCGGACTTCGGCCCCAGTATGGTCCGGGGTACTTCGCGGCCTTTGTGATCGATCCCGACGGGCATCGTGTCGAGGCGGTGTGTCATGGAGTGTTGCCGGGGGATCCGGACTGAAGGGGCATTCAGAGAGCGTCACCCACTGCTAGAGCGGGGCGCCCGCTGCACGGGTCCTCGGCCACCCTGCTCAGCGCGCATCCCACCAAGCGGCGAACTCTTCGAAGCCGATCTGTCCGCTGCCGTCGCTGTCGATCTTGTCGAAGCCGTTCCGGCGCTGCTGGGGCCGCAGCTCAAGGCCGAGGGAGCGCAGTAGCAGGCCGAACTCCTCGAAGTCGAGCGCGCCGGTGGTGTCCTTGTCGAACTTGTCGAACTCCGCGCGCAGGCTCTGCTCGTCCATCGTCACTCTCCGTCTCCGAGCTTCCTGCACGTTATAGCCTTCATGGCAAGCTTCCGTCCACCCCCGATCGTTTTCTTGTGCCTCGTGGGGTCCCGCCTTGCATCGAGTGTCGGCACTGATGGAGCACGTCTCGATCGGAGCACCCAGAAACCCCGCAGTGGACGGACTCGAGAGCCATACACCTGCCGGTATGATCATGCGGATCATACGACAGGGCGTATCGGCACGCGAGGCGCGGTCCAGCAGCCAGGGGTGCGCCTTTTTCGTGAATGCTGATCGATTAGTATCTATCGTTTTCATTTTGGCCCATGTTTTGCACTTTCCCTCTACGACCACCGACAACGTCTATTGAGGAGACAAACATGCCTGTGACTTCGATCATCTCCTGCTCCTGCGGGGCTCGGCTACGGATGCCCCAGACTCCAGGCAAGCGCTTCCGCTGCAAGCTCTGCCGGACGGTCCACCGGGTCGAAGAGCTCGCCAGGGACATCCCCGCCGCGGAGCCTCTTCCCCCGCGCCATTCCGCTCCAACGCCGGCCCCCCGTCCGCGCTCGTCGCTGCGTGGTTGCTTGACCGTTTTCGCTGTCGTCAGCCTGCTCCTGACCATCGTTGGCGGTGCCGGAGGCCTGTACCTTCTGCAGGCCGGTGGGGACATGGTCGGTGAGGCGCTGGCCGAAGAGTCGTCGGGGCCGACTCTCGCAGACCGGCTGCGGGCCGAGATCGAGACGTCGCGGCCCACAGCCGCTGAAGCGGACAACTCCCAGCCCGAGCCGGCCCCGCAGTCCGTGCGCACGGTCACCGCTCCGCCCGAGCCCGAGCCCGAGCCCTTCGCCTTGCAGGCCGAGCTCGACTCGTTGCAGTTCCTGACCGCGGACTGGTCGTCGCAGAATATCCAACTCTACGACGTCGACGAGCTGCCCGCCTGGCAGCGGAAGGAGCTGCTCGACCGTTGCCGCTCCGAGCTGCGCCGGGTCGAGCGCTTGCTGACGGTGTTCGTCGGCGCACAGCTCGACGATCCAAACCTCGCGGCCGATCCCCGGTTCTACGTCGACCTCGCGCAGCGGGCCGTCGATCGCCGACACAGTGCGCTCAAGCCCGCCGAGGCCTTCCATCGTGAGCGACCTTTGGCCCAGGAGGTCCAAGCCGCTCCGCCCGAGCTCGGCCCGCAGATCCGCTACTGGAGCGGGCTACTCGAGGACGAGCGCTACCGTTCGCTCGCCCCGATCCTGCAGACCCGGCTCGACGAGCTGCTCGGGCCGGCGGAAGCGCGCTGGCAAGAGCTTGAGGCGCGTTTGCTCGCGCCGGAGGCAGTGTACGGTCTCGCCGCGCTCGAGGTCGAGGTTGCGGACTACCTCGCCTTGGACCTGCGGATGCACGACGCCGAAGCCGACACCCTGCAGGCCACCCTGCGCAGCCGCCACGCTGTCGCCCGCGACGCCGCGCTCGAGCCCCTCGCAGAGCGGGCCGTGGACTGGCTGCGCGAGCGCAAGCGGTTGAAGTGTCACAACTGCGATGGCGAGGGCTACACCAAGTGCGGACGCTGCGGCGGCGACGGCAGCGTGCGGGTCAACGTCCTCAACGGGCGGGACACCACCCGGAGCTGCACGAGTTGCGGCGGCCGCGGAACCCCCGACTGCGACGACTGCGAGGGTGGGGTGCACGGCGAGCGCGCCGTCGCGCTGCTTGCGGACTGGGGCAGCGTCGACGGCTGGCTCCGCGCCTACAAGAAGAAGCTCGTCGCCATCGAGGTCGACGATGACCTGCTGTGGGCGACCGTGACCGCGCGGGTCAAGCTCCCGGGCACGAGCAGCTATGTAGACGAGTCGAGCCGCTGGGCCCGCGAGAACGGCGATGCTCCCTGGCTGCGACGCTGACGGGGCCGATCGAGCGGACCGCGCATTAAGGGTTGAGGACGCGAACAACGCCGTGTTCTGCGGCCGACGATCGCAGGCCGCAGCGCCTCCTGGCGCTTCTCGAGCCGGATCGCGAACGGCAGCCGCTCGTCGATGACCGGTCTACCATGGCCCGTGCACATCAGGTTCAGCGAGATGCTTACGGGCCCTGGTTTTCCGTGCTGCGTGACGACCTCGCCAGGCATCCTCCGGACAGAGACATCCCAGAATCCCCCATTCTTTGGCGACGGCCCAGGCGACGGGATCTTCCGGACGGTCAGATTCTTCTCTTGCCGCTGCATCCCGAAATGCACGTCAACCCTGGATCTCCACGTCCAAGCCTCCCACGCTGACTTGCAAGCCCGAGAAAATCCAAAGGGGGTCCCCATGCCCGGACTCGTCACGAGCGCTGGCCGCCAGATACGCAGCGGAGCCGGCCCTCAGGCAGAACGCGACCGGGCGGCAGCCGTCGCAGTCTGGTAGGCTGGGCAGACCCCTTCTTTGGAGAGGCTTACCATGAGGCGTTGCGCCACCCTGCTCGTGTTCGCTATGTGTCTGGGCTGTGACCAAACAGCACCTCAGCCAGAACCGGAGGACGTTTCTGAGCCAGAAACGGAGCCGCTGCCTGCTGAGGCTGCCGAGGACCCGCTGCCGCAACCGCCCAGAGCTCCAGAAACTCTGCTGGAGAGGGCCAGCTATGCCCACGGCTACATGATCGGGAGGCAGCTGGCGCAGATGGATCCCCCGCTCGACATGCAGCTGTACGTGCAAGGTATGGACGATGCAGTCGAGGAAGCCGAGCCGGCGCTCAACCAGGACAGCCAGAGGCAGGCTCTACGCGACTGGCAAGCAGAGACCAGGCGGGTCTATCTGGAAGAGCAGCAGCGCGCAGCCGCCCGGGCGCAGGCGGAGGGCGAGGCGTTTCTGGCGGAGAACGGGACGAAGCCTGGCGTCACCACCACCTCGAGCGGTCTGCAGTACAAGATTGTAGTCGCCGGCACGGGTCCCAAGCCGACGTCGCGCGACACGGTGCGGGTGCACTACCGGGGGAGGTTGCTGGACGGAACCGAGTTCGACAGCACCTACAAGAATGAGCAGTCGGTGACATTCCGGATGGAGGGCGTGATCCGTGGCTGGAGCGAAGGGCTCCAGCTCATGCCGGTGGGGACCAAGGCGGTCCTGTATCTGCCCGCCAGTCTGGCGTACGGCCCAGGAGGCACGCGCAACATTCCTCCGAACTCGGTCACGATCTTCGAGGTCGAGTTGTTGGGAATCGAGACGCCCTGAGCCATCGCGAGCGCGCTCATTCCTTCAGCATCTTCGATGCCCGGGCCTGCGCCATGGTCGGCACCCCCTCTACATCCTCGAGATACCAGAAGCGCAGACCAGGGAGCGGGTTGTTCGCAAAGGCTCCGCCATCGGGACGGCCGTCCGGGGTCAAGGCCTTGCACACCCAGATGCTCAGGTGGCGCTTCGAGTCCCGGTTGTAGTACGAGCCTGGATCCGAATATTTCTTGCCCTCACGGTCGCTGGTGCCGACGTCGATACGCCGCCAGCACAGCGCGTTGCAGGAGAAGTCCCGCGGATCCGAGCCGGTTCCGAAGCGGCCGTCCGCCGCGAGCTTGTAGAGCCCGGGCGGGTAGAACTGGTTGCCGTTGGCCCGGTCGCGGATCTTCAGCCGACCTCCCAGGCGCCAGAGCGTGATCACATGGCCGCGGTGCAGGCCGATGTTGAATTCCCCAAAACCCTCCTTCCAGCGGTCGTTCTCAAGCCAGTAGGTGAAAGGCTTGCGGGTGCCCTTCAGCAAGGGCGTGAAGTAGCTGGCAATGTCCTCGTTGTAGAGCGACTTCTTGAGCCGCTCGTGCTTTTTGTGTTTCTTCGCGGGGTTGATGACCGCGCTGGTTGAGGTGCCGATGTAGTTCGCCCACTGGTCGTTGATGTGCAGCCAATAGCAGCACGCCCAGGAGGTCCAGGTGCTGCACGCGAAGCCCTGAGTCAGGGGAGGTGTGAAGTTCCGCACCGCCTTGGACAGGCTCTCCGGCATCGGTCGATACTCCTGGCGGCCCGAGCCGGGCTTCTTCTTGCGCCACTGGCTCTTCGCGATGCACAGGTTGCGTTGCTTGTCGTAGACCAGATTCATCGGCCCGTAGACGCAACCGCGCCCATCGAAAGAGAACTTCGCGTAGTCGACCAGGGCCTGCAGCTTGGCAGCTACGGGATTGTCGGCTGGCTCGTTGTCCCATTCCGGTTGGACCCCGGGGCCGGGTGCGGGTCCGCCGCCGGTCTGTGGGCTGGAAACAGCAGCCGGAGAGGGAGGCGCGCTGGGGTGCACACCCTTGCCGCACTTGGGGCAGAATCGGGTCATCGGCATGGCGGTCTCCTTCAGGCGCCCCAGCGGGCATCGGTCTCGTCGCAGCAGTCCGCGAAGTGGAAGCAGTCGAGGCAGCTGAGGTTGAGGACCTGATACAGGAAGTCGTCCATCTGCAGCACGCCTTTGCCGCCGTGGAAGCCGAAACAGCGCGGCCGCTCCTCGTCCGGGTGGCGTGTGAACATGCAGCCTCGCTCGCAGCCGCGGGTTCCCTGGCCCTCGTAGCGGCAGTACCAGCCCAGCATGCAACCGGCGCGGGAGTCGCTGAGGGAGGTGTCGATGGACTCGGCCAGAGGTTGATAACCCTCCGATGTGCCGTGCAGCTCTACGTAGAGCATGAAGTCGATCAGGGGAGTCTCGTCGCTGAAGGCGGCGATTGCTTCGGGGCTCGCATCTGCGTCGTAGCTGGCCATATGCAACCTCTCTGGGGCTCGGTGCCGCCCATCTCTCCCAGCGAAGCCCAAGGGCTCAGGTTTTCTGGAAAAGTTTGTTGGGGGACCGGCTGGCGGTTGCTCCGAGGGAGTCTGGGTGTTCCGTTGGGAAGGGTCTGCCGGCGGTCACAGACCGCCGCTACAGGGGGGGAAGCCGCCTTGGCGGGGGTTGCGCCGAGGCGGTCTGGGTGTTCCATTCGGAACGGTCTGCGGGCGGGGGTAAACCCCGCCCATACATGACAACCCAAAGCGATTGTATGGCGGAATCGTGTTCTCTGAGACAGCCTCTATGAGCGCCGGGAGCCGCCTTGGCGGAGGTTGCTCCGAGGGAGTCTGGGTGCACCGTAGGGAACGGTCTGCCGGCGGAAACCGTCCGGAACGGTTCCCCCCCCCACACCCCTACTCCCCAGACAGCTTTGCCAGGAACTTGGCGGGATCGCCCTTGAAGGTCGCGACGCAACCCTGGCAGCACAGACGCACTTCCTGGCCATCGTGCTCGAGCACCACCGGATCGCCCATCGAGCCCAGCTCTTCCCCTGAGACCACGCAGGTCGTCAGCGGATACGCATCGGCTTCGAGGTCGGTGTCACCCTCGTTGTCCGTGTGGCCCTCGTGGTCCTCGTGACCCTCGTGGTCGCCGTGATTCCCCCCGGGCGTGCCAGCATCTCCACAACCCGCGAGACACAGGCACCACGCCAGACTCGCGACTAGCATCCACTTCCACATCGATCTTCCTCCATTGCTTGCATCGAACCTCGGAAGTTTGCCTTCCGCGCGCTCGATGCGCCAAAAAAAAATCCCTACGCCCGCCGGCGGCCCTCGATGAGCGCATAGCTGACCGGCATGACAAACAAAGTCAGGGCCGTGGAGGTGGCCAGACCAAACACCACCACGATCGCCAGTGGCCGCTGCACCTCCGAGCCGATGCCCGTCGAGAGCAACAGCGGCAGCAGGCCCAGAATGGTCGTCAGGGCCGTCATCAACACCGGCCGCAGCCGCAGGATCGAGCCCTCTTCGACAGCCTCAGCCAGCGGTTTCCCCCGCTCGACCAGCTGCTTGAAGTAGGTCACCAGCACCATGCCGTTCTGCACGGCGATGCCGAACAGGGCGATGAACCCGACGGAGGCCGGCACCGAGAGATACTCTCCCATCAGCTTCAAGCCCAGGATCCCCCCGATCAGGGCCAGCGGCACATTCGCCAGGATCATGGCGGAATGACGGAAGGTCCCAAAGCTCAGGAACAGCAACACGAACACAGCCAGGAACACGATCGGAACGATGATGCTCAGCCGCGCCATCGCCCGCTGCTGGTTCTCGAACTGCCCGCCATACTCGACGAAGTACCCCGGCGGCAGCTCGACGTCCTGCGCGATCCTGGCGCGGATGTCGGCCACCACCGAGCCGAGGTCGCGCCCCCTGATGTTCCCCTGCACGATCCAGCGCCGCTGGTTCTGCTCGCGGTTGATCTGGATCGGGCCGAATGCGGTAGACACCTTCGCCAGCTGCGCCAGCGGAATGACCGCGCCGTCATCGGTGGGAACCAGCAGCTCGCCGAGCGCCTTGAGGTCATCCCGGAAGCGCTCCTGGTAGCGCAAGTGCACCCCGAAGCGCCGCGTCCCGAGGTAGATGGTGCTGATCACCTCGCCCCCCACGGCCAGCTCGACCAGCTCGAGGATCTGGTCGGCGTTGATCCCGTAGCGGGCACAGGCCTCGCGGTCGACCTCGATCTGCACCTGGGGCTGCCCGAAGCTCTGCTCGGAGGACAGGTCGACCAGCCCGGGGATGCTGCTGATGGCCTGGCTGATCTCGCCAGCCTTCTTGCGGATGATCGTCAGGTCCTCGCCATAGATCTTGATCGCCAGCTGTGCCTTGACTCCGGAGAGCAGCTCATCGAACAGGTTCTGGATCGGCTGGGTGAAGTTGAGCTGCACGCCGGGGAAGGTCGACAGGTCTTTGGAGAGGGCTTCGACCAGAGCTCCCTTGTCCTTGAAGCGCGTCCAGGTCTGCAGCGGAGTCAACTCGATGTGCACCTCGGCATAGTTGACCGGGTGCGGGTGGCTGCCCGCCTCGGGCCGGCCCACCCGGCTGATCACCTCGTGCACCTCGGGGTACTTCATGATCGCCTTTTCCAGCTTGAGGATGGTCTCGCTGCCCTGGACCAGAGAGGTCGAAGGGGCCATGGCCACCCCGATCATGATGCTGCCTTCTTCCAGCGTAGGGATGAACTCGGTCCCCAGCGTCGGCACGATCGCCAGCGCCGCGGCGAACGAGACCAGGGCCAGGAACACCACGGTCTTCTTGAAGCGCAGCGCGACACGCAGCAGCGGGGCGTAGACCGCTTTCAACCAGCGCAGAATGAAGAACTCGCGGGACCGGCTCTGCTTCAGCAGATAG
Source organism: Planctomycetota bacterium (assembly GCA_029260765.1). GTDB lineage: Bacteria > Planctomycetota > J058 > JAJDCP01 > JAJDCP01 > JAJDCP01. The sequence continues at coordinate 37,861 of JAJDCP010000159.1, read as the reverse complement.
AACGAGAGCGCCGGCGTCACGACCAGCGCGACGAACAGCGATCCTCCGAGGGCGAAGGCGATGGTGAAGGCCATCGGGGAGAACATCTTGCCCTCGACGCCTTCGAGCGTGAACAGCGGGATGAACACCATCACGATGATGGCGATCGAGAACAGGATCGGGCGGGCCACCTCGGTGGCGGCCTCGGCGATCACCAGCTCCTTGCTACGGGCGGCGTTCTTATCGCTGCCCAGGTGGCGGAAGATGTTCTCCACCATGACGATGGCGCCATCTCCCAGCATGCCGATGCCGATGGCGATGCCGCCGAGGCTCATCAGGTTGGCGCTGATGCCCTGCCAGGTCATCGTGATCACTGCGACCAGCGCGCAGAACGGCAGAGCCAGGCTGACGATGAACGCCGTACGCAGATTCCCCAGGAACACAGCCAGGGTCAGGACGACCAGCAGGGCGCCCAGCAACAGCGCGTTCTTGACCGTGTCGGTCGCGCTGGTCACCAGCTCTGCCTGCTCGTAGTAGGGCTCGAGGTGGACACCTTGCGGCAGTCCGGCTTTGACCTCGGCGACCTTCTCGTAGAGCCGGCGGATCACCTCGGAGGTGTTCTCACCATAGAGCTTCATCACGATGCCGGCGACGACTTCTCCCTCGCCGTTGCGCGTAACCACACCGCGCCGGATCTCGTTCCCATACGACACGCGGGCGACGTCCTCGATGGTGACCGACACGCCGTCGATGGTCTTGAGCTTGATGCCACGGATCTGTTCGAGCTCGTCCAGCAGGCCCAGGCCCCGCACCAGGTACTCTTCAGCACCGAACACCAGGAACTGGCCTCCGACGTTGCGGTTGTTCGCTTGCACGGCATCGACCACGGTCTGCAGATCGAGCCTGTACTCATGCAGGGACTTCGGGTCGACCTCGATCTGGTACTGCAGGACATGTCCGCCCATCGACAGGATGTCCGTCACGCCGGGGATCGTCTGCAGCTGGAATTTGACCGCCCAGTCGTTGACCTCCCGCAGGTAGGTGTTCTTGTCCTTGCCCCCGGTGTCCGCCGTTTCGTCCACAGTCAGGTAGTACAAGAACACCTGTCCCAGGCCGCTCGAGATCGGCCCCAGGGTGGGCGGATCGTCCATCTCGGGCAGGTCGCTGGCGGCGGCTGCCAGGCGCTCAGCGACGACCTGGCGCGCGAAGTAGATGTCGACGCCATCCTTGAAATAGACGTAGATGACGGCCATGCCGAAGGCGGAGGTCGACTTGATCAGGGTGACATCGGGCAGGCCGTTCATGGCCGCCTCGATGGGAAAGGTCACCAGGCGCTCGACTTCTTCGGGCGCCATGCCATGGGCTTCGGCGAACACCGGCACCATCACCGGGGAGATGTCGGGGAAGGCATCCACCGGCATGTGTTGATAGACCTGAACTCCCAGGCCCATCACCGCGAACAGCGCGAGCACGACCAGCAGGCGGCCCTGGATCGAAGCATCGATGAGAGTCTTCATGCTGGCCTCCTCAATGCCCGTGGCCGGCGTGGGCGTCCTGCCCACTGGTGACGATCATGGCCTTCAGCTCGAAGGCGCCCCGGGTGACGTAGCGCGCGCCGGGCTCCAGGCCGGACAGGATCTCGACGTTGCGCTTGTCGCTGCGTCCGAGCACCACGGGCTCGGCGGCATAGCCTCCGCCCTCGGCGACGAACACCACCGGGCGCTCGTCGAGGGTCTGGACCGCATCCTTGGGAATCACGACCGGTGCCTGCTGGTGCTGCGTGTCGACGCGCACGGTCACGAACAGACCCGGTCGCAAGATCCCCAGGCGGTTGTCGAGCACGACACGCGCCTTGACGGTGCGGGTGTGCTCGTCGATCAGCGGAGAGATGAACGCGATCGTGCCCACGCGCTGCTCATAGCCGGGGCCGATCACGATCTTGACGGCCTGTTGCTCGCGGATCTGGGGAAGATCCTTCTGGTAGATGTCGAACTGCACCCACAGGCTGTCGGTGTCGACCAGGCTGAAGGCCTCGGTTTCGCCGCCGATGCGCTCTCCCAGGGTCATATGCTTGGCGATGACCATGCCGGCCGCAGGTGCCTTGAGCGCGTACCAACCGAGCTTCTCTTCCTGGCCGAGGGTGTCGAAGACCGAGCCGATCTGGTGATGCGAGCAGTCCCGCTCTTCGCAGCGGCAGGGCACCATCGCTGAGCCGTCCGGGACGAGGGCCTGCAGGCTCTCGATGATCGAGGTGTCGGCGCCCAGCAGGCGCAGCTTCTTTTCGGCCGCGACGGCCTCGAATTCGGCGATCTGCAGACTCTGCGCGGCGGCGATCAGGTCGATCTGTACCTGGAAGCGGGCCGTGTCGCGCGCGGCGTTCAGCTCTGCCTCGGCCTGCAGGGCCGCGGCCTCCGCCTCGACCAGCTCGCGCCCGCTGCTGATGCTCTGGTCGCGCAGGTTGCGCTCGCTCTCGTAGATCGACCAGGCGGCCTTGTACTGCGTGTGGGCGGTCAGCAGGCGGCCGCGCCACTCTCCCATTTCCATGCCGTGCAGGCCTGCCAGAGCGGCCGAGTCGGGGGGCGTCTGCAGCACGTCGAGCAGCCGGTTGACGTTTTCGAAGATGGCATGGGTACGAGGGAGCCTGATCCTCACGCCCTCGACGGCCGCGAGCGCCGAGAAGTAGGTCATCTTGGCCTCCGCGAGCTCGGCGCTTTCGATCCAGGCCAGGGTCTCGCCGGGCAGGACCTTGTCGCCGATGGTCTTTTCGGTGGAGCGCACGAAACCTGAGGCGCTGGGAGCGACGTGGGTGATCCTGTCCGGGTCGAGGGACAGCTCGCCCGGGAAGCTGGCGGTCTCGGTGATGGTCCCGGGCCCCGCGATCTCGAGCTTGAGACCGATGCGTTCCCGCTGCTGCGCGGTCAAGACGACGACCTCTTCGTCGGCATGCTCGTCCAGGCCTTCGTCGTCGGGGTGCTGCTCGTCGTCGTGCGGCTCGTCCGTGCCGTGGTCGTGGCCAGCATGGGGATCGGGGGGCTCGCCCGGGCCGTCACAGCCTGCGACCAGGAGCGCCGCGCACACGAGCAGCCAGAGGTGTTTGTGCTCAGTCATGATCGGGTACTCCTGGTTCGTTCGCGCGCAGCGATGTGCCGACCAGCGCTTCGCAGCTCACGAGCGCGGTGTGGTAGCCCTGATAGGCGTCGACTGCCCGCGCCTGCGCCTCGAAGAGGGTGCGTTCGGCGTCGAGCACTTCCAGATAGGAGAACTTCCCATCCACATAGCCGGTCTGGGCGAGCGCAAAGGCGCGCTCGGCAGCCGGCAACAGCGTCTGCTGCAAGGTCTGGACCTCAAGGGTTCGCGCCTGCAGCTCGAGGTAGGCGTCCTGCAGGGACCTGTACAAGCGGAGCGCGGCGGCGTGCCGTTCTTCCTCAGCCTGCAGCAGGGCAGCCTGGGCTTGCATGATCGAGCCCTGGTTGCGGTCAAAGAACGGCAGGGGAATCGACACCCCGGCGTGGAGCGCTACGTCATCGGACTCCCGGAAGTACGAAAGCCCGAATCCCACCGTCAGGTCCGGAACCGCGAGCGCCTCTTCCAGCCCGAGCTGGGCGCGCTGCTGTGCGATCTGGGCCTCCCAGCTCTTCAGCTCAGGGTTGTGCTCGAGCAGCTGCTGCAGCGCAGGCAGCTCAGGCAGAACCACCGTGAGCGTATCGAAGCGGCCTTCGAGCGCGCCGTCGAACAGCGCTTCTGTGCCTCCCCAGTTGGCAGCCAGAGCGAGCCGCGCCCGTCGCCAGGCGCTCCGCTCCTGGTCGATGGCCAGGGACTGGGTCGCGACGTCGACTTCCGCCCTCATCCGCTCCAGAGGAGGCACCTTGCCGGCGGCGACACGTCTGGCAGCGACCTCGAGGACGGTCTCACTGAGCGCCAGGCTCAGCTCCGCGAGCTGCAGCCGCCGCTGCTGGGCAAGTACGTCGATGAAGCTGTGGGCGGTGCTCTCCCAGACGCGCAGCCGCTCCGCCTCCAGCTCCCAGGCGGCCACGTCCTGCTCGAGCCCGGCCAGCTGCTGCCGGCTGGTTCGCTTGCCGCCCAGCTCGATCAGCTGCGAGAGCCCGATGGAGAGCTCGGCAGCCTCGAACTCGCGCAGCTCGCCCGTGCCCGCGAACTCCTCGGCTTCGAGCTCGAGCTCGGGGTTGGGAAACAAGCCTGCCTGGAGAAGGCTGCCTGCACCCGCGCGTTCCTTCCAGGCCCGGGCGCGCAGCTCGGGATTCTGACGCAATGCCAGAGCCAGAGCCGCCTCGAAGCGCAGCGGACCCGTCGGATTCTGCGGGGCAGGGGGGGACCGCGTCTCCCCCGGGTCGGGTGGATGGAAGACCGCGAACTCCGAAGCCAGGGGCCGGGGCCGGGCCCGGTGGTGGTTGCCCTCGGGAAGGCTGCAGCCAACGATCAGCCCGGTCAATAGAGTCGGTAGTAGACAGAGATGCACTCTGAAGCCCATGCGTGTTCCTCGCGCAACAATGCGAACCTCCCTCGTGTGGGAAAGGGAGCGTTGAGAATCTGTTGCAGCGAGTTCTTAGAGCAAGAGCACCGTCGAGCGCAGGGACGGCTCGAGAGTTGGACGCACACATGCCCGTGCCGATCCTTGACGGTCCGGTCCGAAGGGCCTCGGAGTGGAGAAGGCAGCCGTTGCGATAGCCAGTGCGGAGTTAGCAGGCAGTAGTGTCTGCTCTGTGACGAAATCGAGAGCGATGTCGACACAGGATCCACAGTGTGTCTCAACTTCCAAGCTACTCTCGGAGGTCGATGGCCTATCTGGAAGTTGTTCCGTACAACACGCGTCGTTCGTCCACTCGACGCTTAGTGCGCCGTCGGTCTCGAGGCAGAGCACGGCTTGACTGCCGCACAAGGTCGCGAGGGCCAACCCCAGACAGATAATGATATTGAGAACTGGGTTTCGAAAGCGCATGAGGTATCGGGAGTTGTAGTTTCTTCCACTTTCCACGAGCTAGTCAATACCAGGCTTCCCGTCTGTTGTCAATCCTACTTACTGACGCTGAGGTCAGATGAACTTCTTCGAGGCGGCGACCACGGCGGCGTTGGACAGGAAACTCCCATCCGCTTCTTGCTAGGCCCGGTCACCAGATGCCGGAGACGCCGTGGCATTGGGGCGCGGCCGACATCAACAGGATGGGCCTACCGGTCTGCGCGGCCACCTCGCGGCCCGCCTCGCAGCTGCCAAACCAGGCGATGGCGGAGCTGGATTGCGCGCAGACCGTGGCCGCGAGCAGGCTGAGAATCAGGACAGGGGACGTGGTTCGAGACATGGCTGGACCTCCACAGGGTGTACCCAGGCATGGTACACGGACGCGCGCCCGGGGATGTGGGCGTCCGGTCAGAACAGCGTACGATGGATGTAAGGGCAGCCGGTCGCCCGCTATGCCAGGAGGTGTGGTTGTGCGTGAATACTGCCCGGACACGAACGTCCGATGGAGGGGGAGGATCAGCATGAAGGCGCTGCTCGTTCTGCTCGTTGCGCTCGCCGGCTGCTCGACGCTGCGTGACGACTACGGGAGATTGAAGCCCGGCATGTCCGCGGACGAGGTGGTCTATCTGGTGGGGGATCCGACCAGGAAGGATTCCCTCAACGTCCGCTGGGCGTATTGGCCACAGACGGGGAGCAGTGTGCTTGCGCGGCAGCCCTATTTCGTGCTGACGCTGACGCCCGAGCCCGACCAGGTGCTGCTCTACATCGGGGCGTGGGTCGAACCGTCGGCGGAGGGGGCTGAGCTCTACTGAAATGGGGCGTCTGCTGGTGGGATGTTGTCTTCACTCCGTCCAGTCTTCGAGCCGCAGTCCCTTCACGCGGGAAAACTCGCCGGTGTTGTGGGTGACCAGGACGCTCCCACGGGCCGCGGCCGTTGCTGCAATGATCAGGTCATTGGGGCCGATCGGCTTCCCTGAGCGCTCGAGGTACCCACGGATGGCCGCGTAATGGTCGGCAGCTGCTGCGTCGAAGGGGACGCATTCAAACGGCCGCAGGAACGTCATGATCGTTTCGAGGGTCTTCTTCCTCCGAGAGCTCTTTTCTGCGGCCAGCAGCAACTCTGCCCGGACCATAACCGGGATCTTGATTGAAGCCGGCGCGATCCGTCGCATCCGCTGCTCGATCGTGGGATAGCGGCCCTTCATGGCGTAGATGCAGATGTTCGTGTCCAGGCAGAACTCCATCTACAGGCTCTCCCTGGGCGTATCTTGCTCGAAGCACAGCTCGTCGGGGGCGGGCAGGTCCGTATCTGCCAGGGAGCCAAAGAGATTGAAGTAGTCGGCAGGCCAGCGGTCTGCGAGCGCCACTTCCAACTGCTGCTTGACCCATTTCGACACGGAAACGCCGGCTGCTCGCGCGGCATCCTCTACTCTGCTTCTAGTGTTCTCGTCTACGTAGATGGTGAGTTGTGCCATGGCAAGCCTCCAAGTATATGTTCAAGTATACGTGGAACCCCGAGTGGGACAACCCGGCAAGCGACCGGAGCTGCGGGCCGTCAAGGCAGCTCCAATCGATCCCCCGCTTCCTGAGCCGGCAGCTGCTGTCCAGGCTCGGGCTCGAACGCGATGTTGATCAGCGCATCTCCCTGATTGACCAGCGGCCTGAGCGCCAGCCCGATCACCATACCGGTCGCCGAGGCTTTGACGTGGACACCTTCTCTGCCGAATACGTCCGCAACCAGTCCCAGCTTTTGCCCTTTCTCGACCCTGTCGCCCAGCTGGACGCTGCTCCGGAACAGACCGCTCTTGCGCGCCCGCGCCCACTTCGAGCGCCGATAGATCTCGCTGTCCCCGGGCTCTTCCAAAGGCTGCGCGATCATGTCGATGGCCGCCATCACTCCCAAGACCCCTCGGGTTCCCGCGCGGATCACCTCCTCCTCGAAGCGATGCACGCTGCCTCCCTCGAAGAGCAGCACCGGCCTGCCTTTCTGACTGGCCGCAGCCCGCAGGGAGCCGGAGCGCTCCTTGGCATGCAGCGTGAGCGGGGCCCCGAAGGCCCGGGCGCAGCGCCGCGTTTCGGCGTTGTCGAGGTCGGCGCGGATCTGCGGCAGGTTGGTCCTCCCCAGTGAGCCTGTGTGCAGGTCGATGCCATGGGTGGCGGGAGAGACGATCTCATCCATGAACAAGCGCGCCAAGCGCCCTGCCAGTGAGCCCCGCTTCGAGCCCGGAAAGCTCCTGTTCAGGTCGCGGCGGTCAGGCAGGTAGCGGGTGTGTTGCAGGAAGCCGAAGACATTGACGATGGGGACGGCGACGATGGTCCCGCGCAGCGTCTTCGCTGAAATCTGGTCCACGACGCGGCGGATCACTTCAATCCCGTTGAGCTCGTCGCCATGGATGGCCGCCGACAACCAGAGCACGTTCCCCGCCGTCTTGCCGTGGATGACCTCGACAGGCAGTGAAGCCGTGGTCTGGGTCGGCAGTTTGGCCACCGGGATCTCGAAGCGTTTGCGCTGGCCGGGTTTGATGGTGTGGCCGTGGATCTCGAAATCGGGCGGTCGGGTTTTCATCGTGACTTTGCACCTTGTGTCCATTGCGTTGTGTCAGGCGACCATGCTAACGGCCTGGCCCGGGCCAGCATAGTATTGGAATGTGCATCGCCGGCTTCGCGAGGCTTTCCTGTTGCAAAATCGGAGCCTGTTCCACCGGTTGGTGATACAGTGTTTCCATGACTAACCAGCTCGCACCAACCGCAGCACTTCGGGAGGCTTTCCTTTGAAGATCGCCGTTCTGAGCGTGAATCCGAAACTCTATTCCACCGAACGCCTCCTGACGGTGGGACGTGAGCGTGGACATGAGGTCGAGTGTATCGACTACATGAAATGCTACATGAACATCACCGCCCACAATCCCGTCGTGATCTTCGAGGGGCGTCCCCTGACCGACCTGGACGCCATCATCCCCCGAATCGGAGCCTCGGGCACGTTTTATGGCTGTGCGGTCGTCCGCCAATTCGAGTTGATGGGGGTCTATGCGGTCAACGGCTCGCAGGCCATTTCCCGTTCTCGTGACAAACTGCGCTCCCTGCAGATTCTCGCCAAAGAGGGCATCGGGCTGCCGGTCACGGGGTTCGCGCACTCCACCGAGCACATCGGGGACCTGATCAAGATGGTCAAAGGCGCCCCCCTGGTCATCAAATTGCTCGAGGGGACGCAGGGCATCGGTGTAGTGCTCGCCGAGACGAGGAAGGCTGCCGAGTCGGTCATCGAGGCCTTCCGCGGGTTGAAGGCGAACATCCTCGTGCAGGAGTTCATCAAGGAGGCTGCAGGCTGCGACATCCGTGCCTTCGTGGTCGGAAAGAAAGTCGTCGCCTCGATGAAGCGTCAAGCCGACGGGGATGAGTTCCGTTCGAACCTGCACCGTGGAGGGAGCGCGACCAAGATCAAGCTGACGCCCGAGGAACGCAGCACGGCAATCCGCGCGGCGAAGGCGATGAACCTCAGAGTCTCGGGAGTGGATATCCTGCGCTCCAACCACGGTCCCGTGGTGATGGAGGTCAATTCCTCGCCTGGGCTCGAGGGCATCGAGAACACGACAGGGGTCAATGTCGCCGAGCGGATCTTCATGCACATCGAGACGCGTGCGGAGAAGGGCGTCAAGAAAGACTCGGTCTGAGCGGGCTCAGATCCAGCGCTGTCTCTTGAAATAGAAGACCAGGCCCAGCGCCGTCGAGATCAGCACCAACCAGAGCACTGGATAGCTCCAGGTCCACTTGAGCTCGGGCATGTGCTCGAAATTCATCCCGTAGACTCCTGCGATCAGGGTCAGCGGCATGAAGATCGTCGCGATCACCGCCAACATGCGCATCCCATCGTTCATCAAGTTGCTGACTGAAGACAGGTACAGGTTGACCATCTCGGACAGCATCTCGCGCTGGCCCTCGATGGTGTCGACGATCTGCACCGCGTGGTCGTAGACGTCGCGCAAGAAGACGCCCGTCTCGTCCTTGATCAGCGTCGCTTCGCTGCGCTCCATGCCATGGATGACCTCGCGCAGCGGCCAGATCGCGCGCCGCAACTTCAACATCGAACGCTTCAGCTGCAAAACCTTCTGCAGGGTCTGCGGGTGGGGCGTCTCGAGTACTTCGGTCTCGAGCTCTGCGATGCGCTCGCCGGCCTCTTCCAAGACGGGAAAGTAGTTGTCGACGACCGCGTCCAGCAGGGCATAGAAGAGGTAGTCGGAGCTCCTGCTGCGCAGGCGCGCCCTCTCGTCCCGCGCGCGGTGACGGACGGGATCGAAGACATCCCTCGGTGCGCCCCGCCCTCGGAACGTGAACACGCAGCCCTGTTTGAGGATCATGCCCACATGTTCGAAGATGATCTTGTCGGCCTGCGTGTAGATGATCTTCAAGCCGCAGAAGATGTAGTCGGGATGCACGTCGAGCTTCGGCCGCTGGCGGGTGTTCATCAGGTCTTCGGTGGTCAGCGGGTGTAGACCGAGTAGAGTCCCGAGTTGGCCGATGATCTTGGAGTCATGCACCCCCTCGACATCGATCCAACTGGTGGTGGGGCGCAGCAGGTACTCCTCGCAGTCGGCCACCTGTTCGATCACCCTCTCCTGGTGCTGGCTTGCGTCGAAGTCGACCACCCGCATCCGTACCGGCCCGGCGCTCTGTTCCCCGACGTAGACCAGAGAGCCCGGTGCGAGACCGACTTTGTGTTGTTGCTGCATGGGTTTTCCATCTTTTCTGGTCGTTGCGGCTATCCCCAGTATCGTCCAAAGGCCGACTGGAACTTTGCTTTGCTGCTTCGATGCTCGATCAGGCTGGTCGCCTGCGACGAAAATCGGGAAGCCTGGTGCCGCGCCGGTCCGATCCTAGCAGGTGGGGTTCCAAGCCCTACGCAGCGGGGAATCCAGCAGAACTGCTATGCTCTGGGTAGGGTGTTCTGGCACCAACCGCTGGGCAGAGCATGTGCAGCCCAGCGAGATGGTTGCGGCCTGCCTTGCCCGCTTGGAAAGCTCCGCCTGCGCCTTGGTGGCGCGGCGCGATCAAGGCGTGCTTCACAGTGGGGACCAACGTGGAAGCGGGCACTCCGGCACTGCAGAAAGCGCTTGACGAGCGCGCCTCCGGCAAGGGCTTCGGCACCTTCCAGGGGGTGTTCACGCCCACCTTGCTGACCATTCTCGGCGTGATCATGTTCCTGCGTACCGGCTCGGTGGTCGGCAACGCGGGCTTGTTCGGCGCCTGGTTGATCATCGGCCTGGCTTGCATGATCACCTGCTGTACAGGCCTCTCCCTCTCCACCATCACCACCAACATCCGTATCGGCGCGGGGGGCGCCTACTCGATCATCTCGCAGTCGCTGGGCTTGGAGATGGGCGGCAGCATTGGTATCGCCCTCTACTTCTCGCAGGCTCTGGCCGTCTCGATGTACATCTTCGGCTTCCGCGAGGGCTGGTTGAGCATTCCGATGTTCGCGGGGCATCCTGCCTTGCTGGTAGACCTTGCGGGGTTCTTGGTGCTGTTTGCGGTCGCCTTCATCAGCGCTGATCTGGCCTTCCGTATCGAGTACCTGGTGATGGCGATCATCTGCGCTGCATTGGTCGGTATCTTCGCGACTTTCTGGACCCAGGAGCTGCCCCACACGCCCCAACTCTGGGGGACCTTTCCCGGCTTCCCCGAGACCGGCTTCTCCGGCACCGGTTTCTGGGTGCTGTTCGCGCTGTTCTTTCCCGCGGCGACGGGTGTCATGGCCGGGGCCAACATGTCTGGAGAGCTGCGCGAGCCCCGCCGCAGCATCCCCATCGGGACGATGGCAGCCATCGCTCTGACCACCGTGATCTATCTTGCGCTGGCCTATTGGCTGGCGTGCGTGGCCTCGCCGCAAGAACTGGTCGAGAACTACGGCATCGCCATCGAGCGCTCGCTGTGGCCGCCGGTGGCGGTGGCAGGCCTGCTCGGGGCGACCTTATCGTCGGGGCTCGCGTCGCTGGTCGGCGCCCCGCGCATTCTGTTCGCTCTCGGGGAGCATGGCGTCTTGCCGCGCAGCGCATGGTTTGCGCGCTCGACCCGTCGCGGGGAACCGCGCAACGCGATGCTGTTCACCGGCGCGATCGTGCTGTTGACGATCTTGCTGCGGGATCTGAATGTGATCGCTCCCCTGATCACGATGTTCTTCCTGATCACCTACTGCATGATCAACCTGGTCGTGCTGATGGAGCAGAGCCTGGGTCTGATCAGCTTCCGGCCCATCTTCCCCGTCCCGCGTTTTGTGCCGTTGTTCGGGGCGGCGGGCTGCCTGTTCGCCATGCTGATCATCCAGCCCGTATTCAGCATCGTTGCCGTGTTCATCTTGATCGTGGTCTTCAGCGTTCTGCAGCGCAGGCGCTTGCGCGCGCCCTTCGGCGACATGCGCAGCGGCCTGTTCGTCGCCATGGCCGATTGGGCCGCCAAGCGGGTCTCGCGCCTGCCGCGCCAGCAAGAACGAGCCTGGAAGCCCAATCTGCTGGTGCCGGTCGAAGACATCCCCGAGCTTCGCGGATCTTACGACTTCCTCTCTTGCCTGGTCCTCGCCCGCGGCTCGCTGAAGCTGCTCGGCTTGCCCGGCAGCGAAGGTGTGGAGGACATGCGTCGGGAGCTGCCCGTGATGGCCGACGTCTTCAGGAAGCGGGGCATCTTCACCAGCTGGGCGGTGGTCGAGGAGGTCGAGTACGACCGCGGCATCCTCAGCGGCATCCAGATCCTCAAAGGCGCCTTCTTCCATCCCAACGTGCTGTTCCTCAGCATGCCTTCTGCCCAAGACAGCAAGCGCGAGGGGGAGCTGCGGCGGGTGCTCGACCAGGCCCGCCGCGAACGGGTGGGCATCTTGATCTTTGCCGACCATCCGCGGGCGCGGATGGGACGGCGGGACACCCTGCATGTCTGGGTGCGTGACCAGAGCCCCGACTGGCTGCTCAGCATGCAGCTCGGGAATATCGACATGGCCCTGCTGATCGGTTTCATCCTACGGCGCCACTGGCAGGGCAGCCTGCGGGTGATCACCGTGGTGCGTGATGCGGCCCATCGCAAAGTCGCCGGCCAATTCCTCCGCCAGCTGGTCGATCTGGCACGCATGCCCAGGGCGGAAGTGGTGGTCGAGGTCGGAGACTTCAGGGAGGTCATCGCCCGGATCGAGCCGGCAGATCTGGACATCATCGGCATGCCCAACGATCTCGACTTTGACTTCGCGCGCTCGATGGTCAAGCTCAGCCGCTCTGCCTGCTTGTTCGTGCGCGACTCGGGGGACGAGAACGCGCTGGCTTGACGGGGCGCGAGTTTGACGGTACATGGTTTCAGAAATCACATGTGATCGTGCCCGCGTATCCAAAGTGCAGGTGCTAATTCTTGTAGGGGAGGGGTTTATCCCCTCCCGCTCGCTCGGGCGGAGCGAAGCGTCCGAGTCTTCGAGGTATAGACCCCGCCCCTACTTTTCCGCACCAACGAGCCGACACTTGATGTCGCTGGACCCGCCGTTTTTGCCGACTCTCGAGCACTTCTGTCTAACTCACGCGGGGGGCGCTCTTCGGCGCGATCAGACGCTGAGACAGTCTGGAGGGTCTGTGCACGAGTTCTTCGGGGCGCACGTCGATGCCGAGGCCGCCAGCGCTGCAGTGCGGGCGAAACAACTCCTGCGCCGCCTCGTCGTCTGGAGTGCCCGCCCGCCTCTCGCCCGGTTGTTCCGTGCGGCCTACCAAGGGGTCCTCGCGATCGCGGTGCGTCGCCTGCGCCGCCACGATTGCGTGCTGGCGATCTACGTCTGCCGTGGTTGCGCTGCCGACAAGATCACGCCGGGCATCAGCGACATCGACCTCGTGGTCGTGACCCGTGCGGGTTCTGCGCACGAGCTCGCTGCAGTGCGCCAGACCTTCCAAAGGCTCGGCAGCGTGACCCAGCGTCTGGTCGACTCCTACCCCAACCTGGTGCTGACGCGCGAGACTCTCGAACGGCGTTGGCGCTCCGCTCCAGCATGGCAGTTCCGCTACCAGGAGGGGCGCACAGGTTGGCGGCTCTTGTTCGGGACGGACGTGCTGGCAGGTTTGCCAGCGCTGCCTGCGCGTGCATGGCGGACGGCATGTGTGCTCGAGATGGCTCGTTGGTGGCTGCTGTTTGCGGACATCGTGCTGGCCACTTCGCGGCACCGGACGGATCGGGTGCTGTGGAACGCCACCTGCTACAAGGCTGTCAGCGAGTGCCTGCGCGTCCGCGAAGCGCTCGCGACCGGAGCCCTACGCAGCAGCCGGGAGGCGGTGCTGGAGCGCCTGCACACTCCGCTTGGCCAGAGGCTCCGCGCGCTTGCCGCTGCGCGTTTCCTGAGCGAAGACCCGGGAATTGCCGATGCGTGCCTCAGCTTCCTGGTGTCTTTCTTCGTTGAAGTCTGGGCCGGCGATCCTCCGCTCCTGCCCGCAGACACGGCCATCGTGCAGCGCTTGGACGCCCCGCAACACGAGCTCTGTCTCAGCCTTCCGGCACGTGCACAACTTCGCGGCGTCGCCCGCTTTGCGAAGCGGCGTTGGGGAGCTCCGACTGCACGCATGGTCCCCAGCGCCTTCTGGCCCCGGGACGAGTGGCTCCTGATCGTAGCGCTCGAGCCCGCCCGGCTTCCGTCTGTCGCCGCGTGCGCCGAGCTTGTCCAGCTGCATCGGAGCCTGCAGGTAGCGGGGTCGCCGGCTGTGCACCTGTTCATGAAGCTGGGCCGGGTGCTGTTTCCCCTGACACCGACGTTGCCGGCCGACCTGCATCGCGGTCTACCCACGCCCGCCACCATGCCCGACATCTTCCTGCAGCTTGGGGAGGAAGATGTCTCCTGGACGGATTTCTGCGCATGGTATCTGTGTGGCTGGCGCAGCAACGAGCAGTGGCTCCAGGCCTCGGGCAGCCAGCGCCGGCAGCTCGAAGCCATCCGGCTCTCGGCTGCCGAAGGGAGCGTGCTCTATCCCCTGACCGGGCCCGCACTGGAGCGTGCCTGGGCAGCACGGAGCGAGCGTCCCTGAGCTGACAGCCAAGGCTCTACAGCCGCTGCGCGAGGAATTCGAGCAGCGTGCGCTGATTCTTGGCGGTGTCGCGGCCGATGAAGAAGTCGTAGATCTTCGCGTGGCCGATGAGCCGCAGGTTGTTCCAGATCCGCGAGAAACCGCGCGCTGCGTGGGAGACAACATCGCCCAGGCCTTGTTGGAAGATGAACTCCATGCCCTGGTACAGGCCCACGCCCACCACGCTGTTCATCAGCGCATGGCGCACAACGTCGCGGCGTGCTGCTTCGGTGATGCGCGAATCGAGGCCGGTGGTTCGGTGTCCCAGCAGGATGGCCGTCGGACGCACCGGTTCGTGGACGAGCCGGTCGGCGAAACAGCCGACGTCGATGCTGATCTTCGCTTTGAACTCCATGCGTTTCTCGAGCCGGGTGTAGCGGGGATCGACGCCGTCCGGCAGCCGACCGGGATGGACTCCCAGGCTTAGCGGGAAGGGGAGCAACCAGCCGTCACGCCGGATCAAGGGCGAATCCTCGGCGATCAAGCGGACACCGTTGTTCTGGGCTGTCAGGATCGAGAGCGCCAGCGTCGATTTCCCGCCGCCGGAGGGCAGCAGCACCAGACAGCCCCGCCCGTCCTTTTCCAGGCCCAGCCCGTGAATGCGGTGGATGCCCTTCGATTCGAGTCGTGCACAGACCTGGGAGAGAATTGTCAGGAAGACGATTTCACGGGCGAGATGGAGGTCGCGAGCGGTCACCTGGAACTGGCCTGTGCGCGTGTTGCAGACGTTCAGGGCGCGGCCGAAGTAGTCGATGTAGAGGGTGTCTCCACTTCGAAAGCTGATATTGCGGGGAGTCGCGATCTGCGCCCGCATGGGGGGAAGCGCGGCGTAGTCGGGGTCCTCTCTGGACACGACTATGCACAACTCGGGGCTGGCGGGCGGGACCAGGAAGTACGAGAAGTCGTGGCGGACTGCCTCGAGGATTTCCTCGTCAGCGCAGCGCACGACTGCATGGACGCCATGGAAGGAGAAGTGGCGTTCGTTCATACTCTTCTCAGTGCCTGGGCAAGCGCGGGCTCGCAGGGCAGGGGGCGGACCGTCGAGAGCTCCACGCCCCCCGCGGAGACAGACCATACCCCGGGCGGCCATCCGCCGCAATCGATTTCAAATGCGCCCGTGCATCGGCCAGAGGGCTAGCCGGATGGGGGGCAGCGACCGGGAATCCTTCGAGGTAGCCGTTTTCTGTGGACCGCAGCTGGGCCACTTTGGATCACTGGCGCCGATCGTGCGTGGCCTGATGTCCCTCGGCCAAAGAGTCACGGTCTACGCTCCCGCCGCTCTCGGCCCGGTGGTGGGCCAACTCGGAGGGCAGTTCGTCGATCTGTACCGCGACTTCCCGATCGCGTCTGTGGACAACGGCTCGATCCCCTTTCCTTGCCGCTCTGTCAGCCACGCGGGGCACTATGCATGGCCCTTGATCAGCCGGTTCGAGAGCGCGCCGCCGGACCTGATCATCTACGAGACCTTCGCCGTGGTCGGCCGCCTTGTCGGAGTGGCTGAGCACAGCGATGACGTCGTTTCCATAGCTTCCACCCACATCGACGAACAGACCGAGATCCGAGAGGTCACAATCGGCCAGAATGGGGCCGGTCCGGTCCTGCTGGTAGGCCAGCATCGTCCGGTTCAGCGCCTCGTTGAGCTGTGGATTTTGTTCGCGGTGTTCCCAGACAGGCATCCCACCCGCTCGAAGGCTGTCTCGCCTGTGCGCAGGCTGTGCTCCAGCTGGCTCCAGTCAGGCATGTACTGTGCCTTCAGGGAGTTTGTGGCTCACCATCAAGAAGAGCGCAACCACCAAGGGCAACGCTCTTCTGGCCCCGTCGTAGTCGGAGGCGTCAACATCGTCGGCAGAATTTGTCGAGTGTGAGCGGCGTCCTGGGGGATTCCCGGAGTTCTACCGTCGGAGGACGGTGTGGTCCGGGTGGGTGGGATTTCGGCGCGGATCGGCGGCCAAGCTTGGCAGCTACGCGGAAAATCCCGGATCGAGTTTCTTGATCAACGGGTGGCGAAGGTTTCTACCAGCGTTCGTTGCGGCGACCACCGCCACCGCCACCGCCACCGCCACCGCCACCACGGCGCTCCTGGGCGACGTTGACGTTCAGGGTACGACCGTCGAGTTCGGTACCGTTCATTTTTTCAATGGCAGTCTCGGCCTCGGACGCGTCACTAAAGGTGACAAAACCGAACCCACGGCTGCGACCGGTGTCGCGGTCCGTAATGACCTTGGCATCCGTCACTTCACCGAACTGACCAAAGGCGGTGCGGAGACCGGTATCATTGGTATCCCAGCTCAAACCACCGACAAAAAGCTTATTAGACATGTATCTCTCTTGTACAGGCGGCTGCAATCTCAGCCAACCTCGATAAACTTGACCCCTGATCACTCAAGAGGCCTGGAAAATGCATAAACGCGACTTTTTGCGTTACGCTAGGTTGCATAAACACTCTCAGGGGCTCCGCGTCAAGGTTTAAGTCGGCGGCAATCGAGAATGAGGCCGTGGACGCCGATGGATTCCGGACTGCGCATCGAACCTGGACAAGAGACCCTTGGGCAAAGGGTGTGGAGGTCGATCTGCAAACTGGGTTGAGAGCCGGTAGCGTGCCGCCTGGACCGCATCCGTCTGTTGAGGTGTGGACGGGCAGGTCCATGCTGAGGCGATTCCACAACGGCTATGGGAGGTCTCGGAAGAGGTGTAGACTGATTACCGGTCTTGGTTCTTGCGCCGCCCCTTCCCCCGCTTTCCCTTCTTGCCTGAGCTTTGATCTCTGGCAGCTTCTTTCCGTAACTCCACCGCAGAGAAGTTCCTGAGTATGGAGTGACGTTCCGCGATTCTCTCCCAAAGCTGTCTCTCGTTCTTGAAGAGTCGCCGAAAGCGCTTTTTGCTGCGCTCTATGAAACCTTGTTCCACATCGGGCCTCTCGGCAAGCATTGCAATGCCGAGAAGCAACTCGCTCCTGCCAACCTCAACAACCCGGCCTTTTTCTTGGTGTCTTGAGGCAATGTACCTTGCGACAGAATCTCGATCCCCCGAGATGTCATGATGCGATTTGCTGTACTCAAGAGGCCAGGGCGGCTTTGTGTCCGTCTGGGTTAGGATTCCACCTGCGCAAAGAGCTTCGTCCTCCGAGAATCCGATGTACATCGGGCTGAGTGGACCAACCCCTGTTCGCCATCCATAGAATGACGCCATGACAGTTACTGGATCGCACGTGCCGGAGTCGGTCGTGGCTGAAGAGTCCCTGTCTTGGACATGGTTCACAGAAATGTCGTAGTCAGTATTGCCGCGAAAATTCTCGATCTTGCCGTCCAGGCTTCTGGGGTCCAGCCACGGATCTGCTGGTTCAAGCACGCGAACAAACCTACGCCTCTTTCCGCGTATGTGCCTGTTCCAGAATCGACACAGTGTGCTGAATAATCTCCCGAACACCTGGATCGCTCTCCAATTCCAGTGCGATTTGAAGTTCTTCGAGGCATGCAGGATCTCCAACCTGCCATATCGCCTCAACTACGCTGGCTCGGATATATGCGAATGGGGCTGAGAGATGCTCGGTGAGCAGGGGAAGGACGACCGTTCTCGATTCTTCGATCTCTTCACCCAGGACCGCGAGGGAACGAATCGCCGCTCGCACAAGTGGAGCGGATTTTCTTGTTCCAATCTTTTCCACCAGGAACTCAACGTCGGCTTTGCACACCTCCCAATCGTCGTCAAGTCTGTCTGCAAAGTCTTCAGGAAGACGATTCCAGGCAGCCTCTCGCTCCTCTCTCTCGGCATGCCGCCACAGCTCAAGCAGCCACTTTGAGGGTCTGGCTGGAGGCGAGATGAGGTTGAGGGGCATTGGACCCGAAGCCGTCTCGCCATGTTCCTGTAGAATCTCGCGAACCTGGTCGAGGCAAGCAGTTATCTGCACATGCGAAACCGTCTCCGGCCCGGCTACTCCGGTAGGGCTCATCTCAGCAGCTCCTTTGCTCTTTCTGTCAGTGTCCCGAAGAAGATGTCGTTCTTGTAGTCCCGAAGAGAGTCCAGTTTCTTCCAGACGTCCTCGGTGTCCGGCATCAATGAGCAGGCGGCGAACACGTCAATGTCCAGCACCACGACGAATCCTCCCTGCTTTACGTCAGTCCCCTGAGTTACGATCGCGGAACAGTTTTCGCTCGGGTGTGGTAAGACAAAGCGGACAAGAAACTCCGAGGGAGTCAATCCCAAGCGGCTGGAGACTGCCGGGTAGGATTCAAGCCAATCGCTGATCTTGCCGAAGTCGGGGGGGAGGGCCAGTCGATTGATGTAGCGCACCGCACATCGAGTGACACTTCGAGGCTTGGCCCTCTCTGCAAACAAAGGCCAAAGTCCTTTTGCTCGGCTCTTCAGGTCGTCCCAGGAGACATACTGCCGAAGCCTGCTCAGGGTGAATCCATCGCGTCTTGCCTGGAGGACCAGATCGCCCGAAGCGTCGGTAAATTTGAAACCGCGAATCCCCCGCTGCGTGACCGATGACTCACCGCCTTCCGATATGCGTACATGGTGCGCCCACTCATTCTGCATCTCTACCTTTGGAAACGTGGACGCAATCGCCTCGCGCAGGCTGATGAGGTCCGCCACCTTGACTCCAGGTCCAAGTTCGCAGCGTAGGTCAATCAAGGCTTCTGTGATGGGGGCCTTGTCGCCGAAATTCTCATGCTCTTCGAGAAGTCTTGTCATTGCATCTCAAGATCTTGGGCGGAAGGAACCGCAAGTTATCATAGCAACTATTGGAATTCTCTGTCGCACAGGCCCCGGCTCTCCGATTCCGCTGGGCTGTCGAAACAGGCCGACCACTGCCCTATTCTGCATTTGGGCCAAGAAGGAACCGAATTGGGTGCCATTACTGGTGCCATCGCGAGAGGCGGAGCCCGAGACCCCGCCTCCTCCCGATACGCCCGACAGGGCACGAACCTGTGACCTATAGTTTAGGAAACTATCGCTCTATCCGACTGAGCTACGGGCGCGCATACCGCCCGGCATTGTAGATCCGCCCGCGCGCAATGCAAGCGCAAACCCCGCATGGGTGGCCCCGTGCGCGGCAGTCATAGCCTTGTTGTTCGGGAGGCTCAGTAGCTGATGCTTTGAACCTGCAGGCGCAGGAGACCGCGCGGGATCTGCACTTCGACGACGTCGTCGATCTTGCAGCCGAGCAACGCCTGTCCGACGGGGCTGTTGATCGAGACCGCGTCGTCATGCGAGCTCTCGTCGCGGTGGCCCACCAGGATGTAGTTCTCCTCAAAGCCCTCATCGAGGTCGAGGGCGACCACGTTCGCTCCGAGCAGGGCCTTGGAGGTGTCGATCTTCGAGGTGTCGATCACCTGGGCCGTCGCCAGCTGGCCTCGGAGCTCTTTGATGCGGCCTTCGTGCATCCAGATCGCCTGGCGGGCCGCGTCGTACTCGGCATTCTCGCTCAGGTCTCCGCGTTCTCGGGCGGAGGCGAGTTGGCGCTCGAGATTGGGCATCTCGACGTCGATCATGTGCTCGAGCTTATTCTTCAGCTTCTCGAATTCCTGCTCGGAGAGTATCGTGGCCATGACTAGTCCTTCCTAGGGCGGATCCCCATCCGCATGCAATGCGAGACGCGGTAGCAGCCTACCGCGTCTCGGACACAGGTCTCTTGTTTTCTATCGGCGTGTTATTGGTTGATGCGGTCGAGGAACTCGCGGATCTGCTGCTGGTACTCGACGGGCCACTCTTCCCACTTCTCGTTGAGAATGGCCTCTTTCAGTTTCATCGGCAGCACGCCCCAGCGCGCCCCCAGCTCAGCCTGCTCGCGCTCCTGGCGCAGCATCTCTTCGCGGCGCAGGGCTTCGAGGCGGCGTTGCTCGCGTTCAGCAGCTTGCTGTTCGTTCTGTTCTTGCATCTGCTGCGGATCTTGCTGCGAGCCGCTCTGGGGCTGCTCGTTCTGGCGCTCTTGCTCCGACTGCTGCTGGCCTTCGCTCTGGCCGCTGCTCGAGTCTTGACTCTGGCTTGAGCTGCTCGAGCTCGAGCTACTGCTTGCCTGCTCTTCGAGCTGCTTGATCAGTGCATCGAGGTTGTCGATGGTCTGTGTCTGGTGAGAGAGGCCGTCGATGATCTCTTTCTGGGTCTGGACGAGCTCGTCGCCTTCCAGCCCGTTGATCAGCATATCTTCGGCTTGCCGCATCAGCTCGTGGATCTTCTTGAGCTCTTCGGCGGGGTCGGGTTGGCCCTCTACCGCTTCCTGCGCAAACAGTGGCAGGCTGCAGAAAAGAACGGCCAACAGGGTCAGACTCGCTTTCATGCGGATCCCTCCAAACGTCGCCTGAAATTGTACCCGAAGGGTTACGCCAGGGATAGCACTCCCAAGCGGGTTTTCGCTTCAGCTGTGTTACGAAGCAGCGCTGTGTGTGTTGGGTCGTTCCGCAAACACAGCCAGTCAACAAACAACCAACCAAACAGCGCGGTCCCCGGGGACCGCGCTGCACTGATTCCTGCCGAAGCAGCTCAGCGGTTGATGGTGTCGAGGAATTCGCGGATCTGTTGCTGGTACTCGACGGGCCACTCTTCCCACTTCTCGTTGAGAATGGCTTCTTTGAGCTTCATCGGCAAGACGCCCCAGCGTGCACCCTGGTCGGCGGCTTCGCGCTCTGCGCGCAGGATGGCTTCACGACGCAGGGCCTCGAGCCGCTGCTGTTCGCGTTGCTGTTCCTGCTCGCTCATCTCCTGCATGTTCTGCGGATCGTTCTGAGCACCGTTTTGCGGCTGCTCATTCTCACGCTGGCTTTCAGACGGCTTCTGGTCACCACTCTGACCACTACTCTGACTTTGGGAGTCCGAACCGGACCCCTGTCCACCGCCGCTTCAGCCCTTTGACTCAATCTCTTGGATGAGGTGGTCGAGGGTCTGGATGACCTGGTCCTGGTCTTTCAGCCCTTCGATGATTTCTTTTTGGGCGTCGACGACTTCGTCGACCTCCAGGCCATTGATCAGGAGGTCTTCTGCCTCCCGCATCAATTCCTGGATCTGCTTGAGATGTTCGGTCGGATCCAGCTGCTCGCAGTCACCGCCGCAGGTCGGGCAATCGCCGGCCCACAGGGGAATCGCGAGTAGACAGACCAGGACCGCAGTCCAACGGAATGTCATAAGGTTTCCTCCTCGGAAAACGCTACCGAGAACTTAGCTCAAGCGCCTGAAGCTCGCAACTCCCGGCGACTGAGAGTGGGCCGCCCGGAAATCCGGACGGCACGGACAAGCGGCCCGAAGGCCGCATCGAGAGACTATTGCGGACCTTGCTGTTGGCTCAGTTCCCGCAGCATTTCTTCGAGCAGCTCGGCGAGGTTGCCCTGCTTGGCCGCCAGACGTTCCATCGTAAGCTCTTGGAACAGGTTGAGCTCTTCTACCTGCTTGACCGACGACGACAGGTCACTGGTCTCGCGCAGGATCTTCTCCTGGATCTTACGCAGCATCTTCAACTGGGCCACCGGCGGAACCAGCGGCGGCGCTCCACCACCGCCCCCGCCACCGCCCCCGCCAGCACTCTCCTGCTGCTTCTGGCGGTACTCGCGCTCGAGGGCATCGCGCAGGTCCTTCATGTTGGCCAGAATCTCGGCCTGCATGCCCTGCGTGATCGAGTCGGTACGCTCTTCGGTGGTGTCCGACTTCAGGCGCTCAGCGATGAAGCCCATGTCGGTCTGGACGCTTTCGACCAGCCACTGGTAGACCGTGACATTCTCTTCTTCGAGCTTGAGCTTCACCTCGTCGAGGTTGCCGATCATCTCTTCCTGGCTATCCGAGACGTTGGTCGTCTTCAGGATGTACTTGCGCAAGAACGCACGTTTACCTTCGTTTTCCAGCAGCTGCAGCTCGAGGTCACGGGTCTTGGAGTTGACCTCTTCCTGGGCCTTGATGGCCTTGTCCAGTGCGGTTTTCAGATCGTACAGCGTCTGTTTCTGCTGCTCTTGCTTGTACTCGTCCTCTTTCTTCTGCACCTCGTCGCGGGCCTGCTGCAACTCTTCGAGGGCTTCCTGCTGTTGCTTCTCAGCGCTCGACGAATCGTTCTGACCCAGAGACTCGGAGGCCTCCTGCATCTTCTCACCGGCTTGCCCGGCCTTCTCGCCAGCTTGCTGCTCGGTCTCGGACTTGCTGCTGTCGTTCTGCAGGTTTTCTGCGGTCTCTTCGGCCTTCTCGGCCAACTCTTCCTGTTTTTCGGCCAGCTCTTTCAGGTCTTTCTCGTTGAGCTCTTTCTCCATGCGCTCCTGCTCGTCTTTGAGCTCAGCGATGGCTTCATCCAGCTTCTCGAGCGCTTCCTTCTGGTCTTCGGAAGGATCCTCGCCCTCGCGCTGCTTGTCTGATGCTTCGCCCATTTCCTGCGAAGCTTCTTGCGACTTCTGGCCAGCGCTCTGGGTCGACTGCGAGCCTTCCTGGTCGCCACGCTGCTTGCGCTCTTCGGACAGCTTGTTCAGCATTTCGGACAGGTCCTGGGCCTGTTGCTCGAGGCTGGCCTGCTCATCCGCGGCTTTCTCTTCTTCGCTGCGGTTGGCGAGCAGGTCCTGCTTTTCTTCGAGCAGGTCGCGCGCTTCGTCCAGCAGCTCGTCGGCCTCGGCCATGTCTTCTTCAGCGCCCGTCGCGTCACGGTTCTTCAGCGCTTCATTGGCTTCGCGCATCTTGTCGCGGGCTTCGGCGACTTTCTCCTGCGCTTGCTGGGTTTGCGGCCCAGCTGTGGCGGGGTCTTTCTGCATCTGCTCGAGGGCCTGCGCAACCTTGTCCGCCTGCTCGGCGAGCTGGCTCTCCTGCTTGTTGGCAGCTTCAAAAGCGGGCGAGTCTTCATTGGCACGCTCGCGCCGCAGCTCGTCGAGCTCTGAGGCGGCCAGCGCCATACGGGCCCGGGCGAGCTCCTGCTGGTCGAGCGCGCGCTCGTTCTGGCCCTTCTTCAGGTTGTCTTCGACCTGGTCGAGGGCCTCGCCGACCTTCTCAAAGTCTTCGAGGGCATCGTCGAGTGCCTTCTGCTCTTCTTCGTCCTCTGCCAGGCCCGACCCTTGCAGCTCTTCGAGCTCTTCCTGGATCTTGTCGGCCTCGTCGGACAGGGCACCCTGGCGCTCGGAGATCTTGTCGAGCGCTTCCTGCGCCTGGGCTTCGGCTTGGTTGGCCTGTTGCAGGGCCTCTGCGTCGCCGGCGACCTCTGCGCGCTCTTCGGCCCGCATCGCCTGCTCGAGGGCTTGCATGGCCTCGTTTGAGCCTTCGAGCAGCTCCTGTTGCTCCTCGGCCAGCGCGCCCATCGCTGCAATCAGCTTGTCGAGTTTCTCAGAGCCGGGTTTCTTCAGCTCGGCGACCTGCTCTGTGTTCTCTTTGTGCGCCTGTTGCAGGGACTCGAGTTGTTCGAGGGTCTCGGCCATGCTCTGCGCGGCGTTCTGGTCACCCTCGGAGGCCGAAGGGTTGTCCATATGCTCTTGTTGGCGCTGACGAAGGCTCTCGGCGGCGTCCTTCGCTTCGGCGACTTTCTGGGCGTACTCTTCGTCGCTCAGGTTCTTCTGGGTCTCGTCGAGCAGGTCCTGCTGTTCCTGGATCAGCTCGTCGAGTTTCTCCCGGGTCTCTTTGAGGCTCTCGAGGCGCTCGTCGAGGTCTTTGGGAGTCTGCTGCGCCTGGTCGTTGAGCAGGTCGATCAGCGTCTTGATGTTGACGATGACCTCACCAGCTTTCTGCTCGGCCTCAAAGGCCTGTTTGTCGCCCAGCAGACGTGAGATCTCGTCCATGTCTTTCTTGACCAGCAGCTGCTTCATCAGCTCCCAGGTCGCACGGATCTTGGCAGCCTGCTCCGGCTGCGTGTCCGCCAACGAATCGGCGAGATGATTCATGCGGTTTTCGAGCTCATCGATCTGCCCAGCCAGCTCGCGCTGGTTCTTGGCAAGCTCGTCGAGGTCAGGAGAGCTGTCCTGGGCCAACGCAAGGCAAGCCGTAAGGATCAGGCCGAACACCATAGCACGCTTCATCATCACCCTCCTTGCAATTGGGAGCCGCCCGTCAGTCGTTCTTCCGAGAGTCTTCGATTCCTTCTTGGATCAGCTTTTCCTCTTCCATGATCTTGGAGAGGATGCGCGAGAGCTCCGTCACCTGATCCCAGCGCTTAAGCCTGCTGACCAGCTCTTCGAGCTCGAAGATCACGTCAGCAACGCGCGGAGTCATGCGGTTGAAGGCCTGGCTGACCTCACTGGTCCAGGCCTCAGCCTTGCGCACCAGTTGGACATCATCCAGCACAGTGGGGATGTCGATCGTGGCCAGCTTGCCCGTGATGCCTGCGGCATCGCGGTACAGCGCGCGGTCGTTTTCGTCTCCGACCTGGTTGTTCTCCAGCTCGGCGAGGATCATGGCGAACTCCTCGGAGATCTTGCCGAGGTTGTCGCCCACGCGGCGCTGGTCGGTCTGCACCAACAAGAGTCGCCGGCGATGGGTCTCTTCAAGCGTCTGGTCGAGTTTGGCTGAAGCGATCTCTGCGCCGATCTTCTTCTCCTGCTCGATCAGAGCTTTGAGCTCTTCAAGGATACGGTTCAGCCGTCCCTGTATGTTCCGCAGGATATCGTCGTCACTCAGAATGTGGATCTGGAACTGGTGTGAGCGACCGACGTGATCGATGCCGTCGTAGAAGTCGGTGGCTTCGGCCCAGTAGCCGATGCGGTCGCCGATCTCCAGGCCGTAGGTCTCCAGTTTGAGCACGACATTGCCTTCGTAGCTGTCGGTCTCTTCGACGATCGGGAAGTCGAGCGAGTCGAGCGGAGTCGTCACGCCATTACGATTGAGCTTGAGCACCAGGGCCGCGGTGCGCAATCCGAAGTCGTCGCTGGCCGTGAACTCGACGGGCAGCACACCGACAATCGAAGCGATCGCTTTGCGCCCGGGTTTGATCATGCGGACTTTGGGTTCGCGGTCGGGCTGGGCCTGGATCGTGAACTCGACCGGGTCGACGTTGCTGAACTTGTCGTTGCTCGTGAGCCTGAAGTAGAAGACTGTCGGCGCCCGCACGTCGAAAGCCAGGGAGATCTTCTTGGAGTCTGCGGCATCCCAGCCGAGCACTGCGTTGGCGTCAAGCCCGCAGACTTCGGCCAGGGACTGGAAGTCGTCCGGAGCCATCGCATAGCGGGACTCGTCTTCCTTGACCGCAGCAGCCCCCGAGTCGGCAGCAGTGCGCAGAGCTGCCAGCCCGCTAGCCTCGACCGGACGCACCACGGCGCCGAGCAGGTGCAGCTCGCGGCCGCCATCGGGCCGCAAACGCAACAGTGCATGGCGCATCGGCGCGTCTTTGTGGATCTGACCGGAGGCGAAATAGCCGCGCGCCTTGCTTCCGCGCGTCAAGCCCAGGGTCGCCCGCAGCAGCGCTTCGACCTCTTCGAGCTGCATGTTCGGCTCGCCGCCTGCCAACAGCTCCGATTGCACCCGCGTGCCCATCACGGTGCGGATGGTCTGCAGCTTGATCGGCTGGTCTTCCGGGGTGCTGGGCTTTGCCAGATGCAGGGGATAGAACAAGCGTGTGCTGATCTCTTCGATCCGTGGCCGGGTCTTGACCAGCACGGTGCGAGGCTTCGCCCAGTTGTCGCCCGCCGCCACCTCGAAGCTGAAGCTCTCGTTGATGTTGCTGAAAGTCCAGTTGAAGGCGGTCTGGCGTGAGTTCTGGCCCCGGGGTTCCTGGTGCATCGGGTCGACGCGGCCCTTGCCCCCTTTGAGGCCCTCGCTGTAGATCTCGGCGAATTCGTGCAGCACGCCGATGCGGTCGTCACCCACCACGGCCCGTACTGTCAACGAGCCTCCGCGGGGCACGACGATCTGGTCTTCTTCGGGTGTCAGCGCGATGTTGGTGTGGCGCGGCCAGGGCACGTCACCGAGCAAGAGCATGCGGTCGACATAGAGATTCCACAGCTCGGGGTTCTTCGCGAAGAAGCCCGCGAACATCAAGCCGAGCAGCAGCGTGCCCAGGGACAGGAAGGCGACCGGACCCGCCTTCTTCACTCGGCGCGGCTCGATGTCCTTGGCCGCCCCCTCGGCCCATTGCAGGGAGGCCTGAATCAGCTCGGGGGAGGTGTAGCTCTTGGTGCCCTGTGGATCCTTGCGGAAGTCGAGCGCCGTCAGCAGTCCGTCCTGCAGATGCGGGTGGGTGGCCTCGATGTGCTGGGCCACGGCTTCGGCGTGCAGGGTCATCTCCAGGGGACGGTACAGAAACCGGATCACACAGTAGCCGACGGCCACCAGCCCGATCAGTAGCACGCCCGCGCGCACAGCCTGGGGAAACTCGAGCATCCAATCGAGGAACAAGGACACGACCATTGCGACCAGTGTTGCCAGGGCGACCCGTGACACGCCGAGCATGGTGAAGAGCAGCCGCAGGTAGTCCCGCGTCTGGGCCAGTTTCTTGTCAATCGTCTGCGCGAGCATAGTCGCTCCTGGGTCCAGTGGATCCGCTGGTCCCGATACTTGGACCAACGATGCCGAAGAAGGTTCCGAATGTTTCTGGAATTATTTTTACCGCTCGAAAATCGGCAGATACCGGTAGGGGATCTGCAGGATCACGCAGGCCATCGCGGTCGCATAGTTTGCGCCGACCAGGTCCTGCCAGAATCCTCCGCGACGTTGGCCGGCGACGATCTCGTCCCGAACCGAGGGCCACCAGTCTTGCCAGTACTTGCCACCCGCTTGGTAGAAGGCCTGCACGGCGTAGTAATGGCCGTAGAAATAGTCGAATGTGCTGTGCATGTCCCCGCGCGAAGGCCGGTGATCTTTGAGGAAGTCGAGCCCAGCCTCCAGCTCAGGCGCGTCGTACTCGCCTGCGCCATAGAGCGCCGTCACACCCGCCGCCGTCAGTGGGAAAGTCACGCGCGTCGGACGCCGCAGCTGGTTCTCGTCGACCTGGTAGTAGAAGCCGCCGTAGTTCCGATCGCTGCGGTTGGTCACCGCGCTGCGCTTGACGTAGTCGACCGAGCGCTTCAGGCAATCCCAGGGAACTTCGATGCCCGCGTTGCGGGCGGCCCGCAGCGCGACGACCTGGCAGACCGTCACACTGATATCGCTGTCGACCGAGCCGGGCAGGTAGCGCCAGCCACCCCCCTCGTTCTGGCTGACCACGATGCGGTAGATGGCGTTTTTCAGCGGACGCTCGAGCCGTTCGTCGCGGGTCATGCCGTAGACCTCGGCCATCGCCAGCGTAGCCATCGCATGGCTGTACATGCGTGACGCCTGCCAGGTGATGAACCCCCCGTCAGTCTGATGCTCGATCAGCCAATCGAGGGCTTGCTCGGCCTCGTAGCCGTATTCTCCGCGGCCGGGCGTGCTGCCGTTGGCCAGAAACGCCATCAGGGCCAGCGCGGTCACGCCGACGTTGGCCCCGGTGTAGTGCACGTGGTAGTCGTAGTTGATGCGTCGGCCGACGCCATCGGTCCACGATCCGTCGGGATTCTGGTTGTCTGCGAGGAACTTCAAGCCGGCGTCGATAGCGCGCGCCGTGGACTCAGGGATCTCCTCGGTCACCGGAGATTGCGCCCAAGCCGCGCCCGCGCAGCAAAGAATCATGAGCGGCACTGTCAGAAGACGCATCACTCGGCTCCCTCTCGATAGGCTTGATTGCGGATCACGCGCAGGGTCTCGCCCGCAAACAGCAGGTAGCGCTCAGAGATCACCAGATTCCCAGGTGGATCGAAGCCGAGCGGCCGGTTGCTCAGTTTGCGTCCGTCCTGCGAGAACAAGTCGAAGGCAGCCAGGGAACCACGCAGGGGCACGTACAGCTTGCCTCCTGCCAAGCAGCCCCGCCCCGAGCTGCGGCCGCCCAGAGGAGTCTTCCAGAGCATGCGCCCCTGCTCGAGGTCGAAACAGAACGCCTCCGACTTGCTGTGCGCAGCGACCCGCCCGCCATCGATCCCGACCAGGTCGGTCATCTGGCGTCGTGCATTGCGCCAACTCAGCTCGCCGCTGAGGCGGTCAAATGCATACAGGAAATCGCTATCGATGGGCGCCACCACCAGATAGTCACCGCTGAGCATCGGCGGGGCCGCATGCCAGCCCACATCACGGTAGGTCGGGAAGTACCCCTGGGGTTTCTCGATGGGAATCGGCTCGTAGGTCGACTCCCACAGAATCTGCCCGGTGGCCACGTCGACCGCGGCTACCGCTCCCAGCCCGCTCGCGGCGTAGACCACGCCGTCTTTTTCAGCCAACTGGTGCGCGAAGGGCTCGCGTGCGAACTCGCCGAACATGGTCGTCTCTACCGTGCCACTGGCCAGCCAGGTCGACCACAACATCTCGCCGCGTTGCATCTCGAACGCGCAGACGTAGATCTTGACGGACTCCTCGACCAGCACGCACAGCGCTAGCAGCTTGTCTCCGACCACGATGGGTGGGTAGGGGAAGCTCCCCAGCCGACACTCTTTGGGCTGCTTCAGCGGCGCGCCTCCGAGCTCATACAGCAGCTTGCTGGTGGCCAGGTCGAAGGCGTACACCTTGCGTTGGGGCAGCTCGACGCGGATCGGTATGGTGTCGTAGGCCTCGCCGCGTCGGATGCGGGAAAGCATCGAGACGTACAGGCGGTTGCCCACGATGGTCGGGCCGTAGTAGGTCGGATGGTCGCTGTCCTCCCAACCGATCTGGCGAGGCGCACGGGCGGCGAACACCCTGCGTCCGCTCTCGATGTCCCAGCCAAGAACCTCGCTGCCTGAGCTCGCGTAGACGGCATCGCCGAACAGGATGGGGAAGAAAGGCGCCTCCGGGCCGGGGCCGCGCTCGGGCCGTCGACCGCCGTTCAACTCGAGCAACAGGTCGCCCGAAGGCCGGCGCGGCTGGGCGCGCACGGGTGCGACCGGAATTGCCTGCTCGAGTAGCACCATCCCAGGCTCCGCGTCGCTGGGGCTGACCCAGGTGTGCCGATTGTTGCCGCCCATCACCGGGTCGGGCACCCGTGCGTCGGAAGTCGCCCGCGCCTGGCTGAGGCTGGGGGTCGCGCGTGCCTGGGCTGCCCGTTCAGGCTGCCCACGCGCTTCGAGCTCGAAGGCCCTCTGCAGCATACCCTCGCGATCGTTGGACAGGGCGCTGGCGATAGCTGCCCGATGCAGTAGCTGGTCGGAAACGGAGGCCGAGCTCGGGGCGTTGCGGATCGCCGTGTTGTAGAAACCCAGCGCGTCCGCGACCGCGCCGGTTTCGAAAGCGCGATCGCCCAGGCGAGCGGCCGCGTCCATACTGGCCGTGGTCAAGGGATGCAGCCGCATCAAATCGAACAGCTCGGCGTCGCTCTGGGCCCGCTTGAGGGCAGTGCGCGTCGGGATCTCGAACAGCTCACCGTAAGCCCGCAGCGCCAGGGGGCTGAGGTCGCGGTAGATGCTGAGGATACGGGTGGCGACGCCCTGATACAGACTCTCCATCGCCCGTTCGCGCTCGACCTCGATGACCCGGTTCGGCGCCTCGTCGAGGATCTCCTGCAGCTCGGGCAGGATCTCGAGGTACATCGTGAACGCGATGTCCGCGTTGTCGGTTTCGAGCTGCCGCGCTCGATCGAGGCGTTCGACCAGCTCTTTGAGGTCGCGCGGCAGGGTGAGATCAGAGGGGAGCTGCAAGCCTTGAATGCGCCGCCCGTCGGCGCACACCAGACCGGTGCTCAGCAATGCCAGAACAAACAGAATGCGCGCGTTCATGTCGTTCCTTCAAACCAGCTTGATGACCTTGCGCAGCACCCATTCGATGGTGACCAATCCGATCAGTCCCGCGAGCACCCACCAGTGGTCCCAGAGCTTCTTGACCTCTGAGCTCTCTTTGTGGCGCTCGGGTGCCGAGCCGATCTGGCTGCTCTCGATCAGCTGCTTCCAGTCAGCGAGGTCGTAATAGGCTCCGCCGGTGACCTCTGCCATCGCGGCCAGAGCTTCGCGGTTGAGCTTCCGGTCCTGGCTTTCGCGGCGCGGGATCACGACGTCGAAGTCACGATGCACCAGCTCTTCGGCTTCGCTGCCCGTATCGGCCACGATCGCGACGCGGAAGGGGCCGGTCTTGGTCGGGATGTACGTGCCTTCGTAGTCGCCGGGACGCTCTGCTACCTTGTCGAGCAGCATCGGCTCGAAACCGTCTTCGCCGATGATGCGCAGCGTCTGTGTGTCCTCGGTGGCAGGCTGTTGCTGGGCATCGCGTACCGTGGCAGTGATGCGGACCTTCTCACCGAGGGCGTAGATGCTCTTGTCTGTGGTGATCGCATAGCGCGTCGACTTCTTCAGCCGGCTCGAGGCCAGCCACTGGATCGCCTGCCCGTAATACTTCTCAAAATAGGCCACACCTCGGGCACGCCAGCGCCAGAGCTCATCGACGGCCTGGAACATCACGGTTCCCATGCCCAGATACGTGGTCAGCACCAGCGGCTGCGCCTTGCCGCCGGAGGTCTTCTCAAAGGGGTGGGTGATCAGCACTTTGGCTTGCGGCTTGGGCTCACGGATCGGGTAGTGCCACAGCTGCCCGGGGAAGCCCGAGCCCCCTGTACTCCACAAGCGGGCGTTCATCTCCGCGTCATCGTCGAGCTTCGAGATCACGTGGTCTTTGCCCAGCAGGGTCAGCTGCAGGGGGAAGGACTTGGTCAGGGGCCCGCGGTTGAGCGAGTCTTCTTCGGACCGCTCCAGGCGGAAGGGGAACAGGTTCGCGATCTCGCTCTGGTCGTAGCGCGAGGGCATCGAGTCTTCTCCGGCCAGGAACAAAATGCCTCCGCCATGCTCGGTGACGAATTCTGCGGTGATCTTGTGTTGCGCGTCGCTCAGCATGTCGGGATTCAAGTCGCCGAACACGATCACGTCGTACTCGAACAGCTCTTCTTTGCTCAGCGGATAGCCCTTGAGCGCGTCGAGGCCGGGGGAGCTCTCCTGAGGAAACGAGGGGTCGGCGCTCGCCAGAAAACACTGTGCGGCGATGCTGGCGTCACGGATCAGCCCGTTCTTGAGGTAGCGGTACTCCCAGCGTGGCAAGCCATCGACGTACAGCACGCGGATCTTGCGGTCCAGCACTTCGAGCCGGCGATGCAGGGAGTTGTTCTTGACAGTCAGCTCTTCTTCGTCGCCCTCAACCGTCGCGGTCACCCGGAAGGTTCCCTGCTGGTCGGCTTTGAACTTGATCTCGATACTGATGGCCTGATCTTCGGGGCCGAGCTCGAAGCTCTGCTGTGCGACGGGAGTGGCGTCGCCCCCCTCGGGCTCGATCGTCACGTTGACCTGACTGCCGGTCCCCTGCCGGTAGCCGCGCTGCAGGACCTTGAGGTCGAGCTTGACGATGTTGTCGACGATCACCAGCTCGGGGCAGACCAGGTCTTCAAGACTGATGTCTTTGGAGGGATAGGGGTTGCCCACACCGACGGTGAAGAGCGGAATGCCCTTGCCCTGCATACGCCGCGCGACCTGCTCGGTGGTGATCAGCCCGCTGTTCTGCTGGCCGTCACTGATCAGAATCGCCGCGGCGATGCGCTCCCCTCGCAGGTCGTTGAGGACTTGGTTGAGGGCGTCGCCGATGCGCGTCACATCGCCTTCGGGCCGCATCAATGTCATGCCCGCGGACATGACATGGCTGCTATCGCCCAGGCTCGCCCGCATCTGCTCGGCGCGGTGGCTGTCGAAGCTGTACAGCACGAGGTTGTTCTCGGCGAGCAGCTTTGTGAATGCTTCGTCGCCGAGAGCCTTCTTGACCAGGTCGAGTCGGGAGGTCTCGTCGAGGTTGGCGCTCGGGAACAGCTGCGACAGGCTCTCCTTCATCTCGGCAGGATACTTGTCGCTGAAAGACATGCTGTTGGACGTGTCGATGGCGAGGAACACCGTCGAGGGATGGGACTCGATGGTGTACTCCTCCTGCACCGGATCGTAGAGCACGAACAGCGTGGCGGTGAGGAAGCTCGCCAGCAGAAACGCACAGATCATGCGCACGCTGAGCGGACTGGTACGGCGCTCGAGCAGGTAGAGGCCAAAGGCGAAGCCCCAGATCGCGAGCAGGATCAGGAAGGTGATCCAGTCAGCGGGGCGTGAGAGCCACTTGACTTCCACGATCTTCTCGACCTGCTGCTGGGCCAGGAACGTCAGGGACATCATCATGCTTTCTTCCATCCGAAGAACCAGGCCAGAAGCGATTCGAGCACCTTGCATGCGGCCGCTGCTACCAGCAGCGGCCACCAGATCTCCCAATCGGCGATATTGCCGTCGGTTCCTTCGACCATCGATTCCATCTGCTCAGGCGTCCAGACCTCGACGTCGAGATCGGGGACCAGCGACTTGAGCTCGTCCTCAACGATCTTGGTCAGGCGGCCTTCGCTGGGGTCGATGTTGACCGCGAAGAAGTCGCGCCGCGCTTCGACGTCCGCGTTGCGGAATTCGATCTTGTAGATCCCACCGAATTTGCTGCCTTCAAAGTAGAGCCGGAACTGGTCTTTCTCGACCGACAGCTGAGGCGAGACCTTGCGGTAGAAGTCGTTCTCGATGTGCGCGAGCTGGCGCAGCTCGCCAACCGACAGGAAGTTCGCCGCGGTGCGCTTGTCGAGGATCTCAGTGATCTGCTCGTCGTTGAAGTCGAGAGCCTTGAGCTCTGCCGGGGTGGCGTGGTTGAGTGAGACCAGCGGGGGCAGCTCGAGCTGCACCTGGTCGCGGGCCTCCACGTCCTGGCCGACCGCCTGCCGCGGGGGCGGGCTGAGATACACTTCGCTGGCAAATGAGCTCGAGGGCAGTACTTCGTCGATCGGTTCGCCCAGCAGCAGATTGCGCCGCGTATTGCGCGAGGCGACCAGATCCTTGACCAGCTCGTTGACGACGGTCAGCCCCGCGCCGGTGATCGGGAAGCGGGACCAGTCGCCTTCACCCGCGCTCGCCGAGCTGGGAAGCACGACCACGCGACCCTGGCCGAAGCGGCGCACGATCAGCGCTGGCGCGCCCCCCTGGGCGGCGACATCTTCGAAGTCCTTCGACTCGGCCTTGGCCTCAAAACGGGCCAGCACCGTATCGCGCGGGTCTTCTTCATCCTCTTCGAGGAAGTAGAAGGCGCTGAACAGGGCGCGGAACAACGAAGGCCGGTACTTGGGATCGTCGAGCCTGATGAAGGCCGGATGTTTCCAATCGACCGGGCGCATTACGAAGGCGTTGTCGTCGTCGCCGGGGTCTCCGCGGATTTCGCCGACACGCGCAGGCAGAAGTCCCTTGCCCTCACGGTACAGGTAGCGGTTGTAGTTGGTCGGGTCGACCAGGTGGCCCATGAAGATCCAGAGGCCCCCGCCGTTGCGCACGTAGGACTCGAGCCTCTCGACGTGGGGGTCGATGCCCGCGACATTGCACAGGAAGATCAGGTCGTAGCCTTCGAAGTCTTCCGTTTCGAGGTTGAGGTCGGAGATCTTGGTCACACGGTTCAGGTAGCGCACGATGCCGTCATCGCTGGTGTTGCTACGGGCCGGATTCAAGATCACTTCGAGGTAGTCGCTGGCGCCCTCGAACAAATCGGGGTTGTGGTCAGGATCCCCATCGACCAGCAGCACGTTGACCGCCTGCCGCACATCCAGCGAGAGGTAGCGGGCATTGTCGAGCTGCAGCGGGTCGGTCTGCAGGATGGCCCGGGCGCTGTGCACGCCCGGCTCGGAGAGGCTGCAGGCGAACTCGAGGGTGGTACGTTCGAAGGGCTCGAGCATCAGGCTCTTGGCCGTCAACGGCATCTCGCTGCCGTCGTTGCGGTCGATGCGCACCTCGACGCTCAAGTTGTCGAGCACCTGGTCGCTGAAGTTCTCGACGGTCACCTGAAAGCGGAACGGGATGCCTACGCCCAGCGTGCGCTTGTCGGTGCTGAAGTCGACCACGGCTCCGTTGCGGAAGACCTCATCGCCGACATCGATCAGGCGCAGGGCGGTCTTCTTGCTCACCAGTTGCTGCAACAGGGGCAGCAGATCTTTGCGCACCTGCTCGTCTTGCAGCCAGGCGTTGCGTTGCATGTCGGTGAACAGGAACAGCTGTTTCTCGTTCTCGACCCCAAACCTGTCGAGCAATCCCAGGATCGGCCCCAGGGAGCCGCCCAGGTCGGTGCCGCCATGATCCCACTCGACGTCGCCGATCGAAGACTGCATCCGCTCCCGGCGCGCGGGGTCGAGGCCTGTGGGGCGGTCGACCAGCATGACGGGATTCTCGCCGACCGTGGCCATCGCGATCTGATCGCCGTCTTTGAAGCTGCGCAGCAGAATCTTTGCGGCAGCTTTGGCTTTATCCATCGCGGAGGTGTCTGTGCCAGGTTGGTAGCCCATGCTGTAGGACTGGTCGAGCAGCAGCGTGGCGTTCCTGCGCGCCTGGTCGATGTTGCCCAGGTTCTGTGATTTGAGCAGCGGCCGGGCGAAAGCCATCACCAACAGCAGGATCACCAACATACGCAGAATGAGAACCAGCAGATTCTCAAAGCGCAGGCGCCGGCGATTCTTTTTCAGCGCCCGCAGCAAGAACTCCATCGCGGCCCACTCGATCCGCTTGTACCGCTGGCGGTACAGCAAGTAGATCAAGAGCGGAATGGAGACCGCCGGCAGTCCCCAAAGCGTGAGCGGGTTCAGGAA
The DNA here is from genome assembly GCA_029260765.1 of Planctomycetota bacterium. Classification (GTDB taxonomy): domain Bacteria; phylum Planctomycetota; class J058; order JAJDCP01; family JAJDCP01; genus JAJDCP01. The sequence continues at coordinate 3,315 of JAJDCP010000159.1, read as the reverse complement.
GAAATCCAACATCGTGGCTCCGGGTTCTCTTCTACTTCTTCTTCAGCAGCGGGACGGTCTGGCAGCTTCAGCTCAAGCGGCGGTCAGCGCGGGTCGCAAGGTAGCTCGTCAGAGCGACATCCAGAGGCGTATGGGTGTCGATGCTGACGTAGTCGACGCGTTCGAGCCGGCAGCCGCGGCGTAGTGTGTTGCAGAACGTGTCGACCTCGTCGAGGTACGCCTTGCGCAGCGACTTCGGGTCGATGATGACGTTCTCGTACCCCTCGAGCCCTACGAATTGCGTCATGCGGTCGAACGCGAAGGTGCGTTCTTCGTGAGCCATGACGTGGAACAAGATCACCTCGTGCTTGCGGTGCCGGAAGTGGCGCAGGCCGGACAGGATCTTCTCGGGATCGTCGAACAGGTCGGAGATGATGATCACCAGACCCTTCTTGCGGATGCGTTCGGCGAGAGTGTGGAAGATGCTACCGAGGTCGGTCTTCTTGTCCGTCTCTACGGTGTCGAGCGCGTGCACGATGTGCTTCAGATGGGAGGCGTTGCTCGAGGGAGGCAGGAAGGAGCGAACTTCGTTGTCGAACAGCCCCAGGCCGACCGTATCCTGCTGCTTGATAATTACATAGGACAAAGCCGCGGCGATGAAGCAGCCGTACTGGTATTTCGTCAGCGTGTCGGACTGGTAGCGCATCGACTCGCTGCAATCGAGCAGGATGTAGGCCGAGAGATTGGTCTCTTCCTCGTACTGCTTGATGTAGAAGCGGTCGGACTTGCCGTAGACCTTCCAGTCGAGGTAGCGCAGGTCATCGCCGGGCGTGTATTCGCGGTGTTCCGCGAACTCGACCGAGAAACCATGGTACGGACTGCGGTGCAGGCCGGAGACGAAGCCCTCGACAATCAGCCGGGCGATCATGTCGAGGCGCTGAATCTTGACCAGGGTCTTGGGGTCGAGGTACTTGCGAGGATCAGTCATTCTGCTCCTCGACGGAGCGCGCCGGGACGTGATCGAGCAACTTGTCGATGATGTCGTCCGGCTTGATGCCCTCGGCCTCTGCGTTGAAGTTGGTGATGATGCGGTGACGCAGCACCGGGTGCGCGACCGACTTGATGTCGTCGGTGGAGACGAAGTAGCGGCCCTGCAGAATCGCCCGTGCCTTGCCGCCTAGGATCAGGTATTGCGACGCGCGCGGCCCCGCACCCCAGGACAGACAGTCCTTGACGAAGTCGGGAGCCTCGGGCTGGTTCAGGCGCGTCGCGCGGGCCAGTGAGGTCGCATACTTGATCACGTGGTCGGCGATGGGCACCTTGCGCACGATCTTCTGCAGGCTCAAGATCTCTTCGCCGGACAAGATGTGCTCGAGTTTTGCCTCTTGCACGGTCGTCGTGCGGCGCATGATCTCGAACTCTTCGCTCTCGGTCGGGTAGTCGACGAGGATGTTGAACATGAAGCGGTCGAGCTGAGCCTCGGGCAGGTTGTAGGTACCTTCCTGCTCGATGGGGTTCTGGGTCGCCAGTACGAAGAAGGGCGGCTCGAGAGTGTGCTTCTTGCCGCCGGCTGTAACCTGGTGTTCCTGCATGGCTTCGAGCAACGCGGCCTGCGTCTTGGGCGGCGTTCGGTTGATCTCATCGGCCAAGATCACGTTGGCAAAGACCGGCCCCTTGAGGAACTGGAACTTGCGCTGACCGGTCGCCTTGTCTTCCTGAATCACCTCAGTACCGGTGATGTCCGAAGGCATCAGGTCAGGAGTGAACTGGATGCGGCTGAAGTTGAGCGAGAGGCACTCGGCCAGGCTCGAGATCATCAGAGTTTTCGCCAGGCCGGGCACGCCGATCAGCAAGCAGTGGCCGCGGGCAAAAATCGAGATCAGCAGTTCTTCGACGACTTTTTCCTGACCGACGATGACCTTGGACAGCTGGTTCTTGATGGTTTCGAAGGCCGTCTGCAGCTGCTTGACCGAGTCGCGGTCGGCTTCGCTCATGTCGGCGGTCTGGGCTTTTTTGGCTTCAGCGGATTTGGTCATGCAGGAATCCTCGTGCACCGGAAAATTCACGGCTCCCGTCGCATACGGGAACTTCAGGTCGGATGTTGGCCGGGAACGCCCGACCGCGGCCCACTTTTTTCAGACCGGCCTGCGGGCGGCCGGAGTCTATCAGCTTTGCCGCAGACTCGCAATGAGCAGCGAGGTTGCGCGTTTTTCACGGGGCGGAGCCGCATCGTCCCAGAGGGGAAAGTCGGGAGGTGGACCGGGGACCCCCGCGTCCGAAAGTTCTGGTCCGCTCCATCTTCGCCGCTCCACCGTTGCCAGCGCGCGCCGTTCGAGTCAGAATCGGTCGCCACATCCAGCGAGGGCCATCGATGATCAAGCTCTACCAGTACGAGATCTCCCCGTTCTGCACCAAGGTGCGGCGTGCCCTGCACTTCAAAGGCCTCGAGTACACCACCGAGGAGATGACCCCGCGCAGAATCCTGACAGAGCTGGGCCGGCTCAATCGCCGCAAGAAGCTGCCATGCATCCGTCACGAGGACCGTGTGGTCTGCGACTCGACGGACATCATCGAGTATCTGCAAGAGCTCCAGCCCGAGCCCAGCCTGGTGCCCGAGACGCCCGAAGCCCGGGCTCTGGACAGGATCTTTGAGGACTGGGGAGACGAGGTGCTGTACTTCTTCGAGATGTACTTCCGCTTCAAGGTCGACGCCAACTGGCCGGGGGCCTGGGCGATGCTCGCCGGAAAATGGGCCGGCTGGGAGAGGTTGATGGCGCGGCCCATGGTGCGCCGCCAGATTGTCGCGCGGGTCGACGCCCAGGGTCTCGGTGGCAAACCGTATGAAGTGGTCTGCAAGGAATACCGGTCCAGCCTGCAGAGCCTGGAAGATCTGCTCAGCGACGGCCGCCGTTTCTTGACGGGCGAGCAACTGGGCGCTGGAGATCTGTCGGTGGCCAGCATGTCCCACTGCATCAAGCCCCTCCCTGAAGGAGCCATCTGGCAGGAGTTTCCGCAAGCAAGCGCCTGGTTGCAGAGGGTCGATGGGTTGACGGCTTGGCCGTTTGCCAGCCATCCCTGAGTCCGGAGCTCCTGACTTGGGTTCGATGCATCCGGCCTGGATGGGTTTTGGCGGCCACTATCCGCTGCGGCCGCCTTCAACTCAGTGGAGCCGTCTTCTGTAGCGGCGCTCTGTGGGAGGCTGTCTCAGGGAACACGATTCCGCCATACAGTCGCTTTGGATTGTCATGTAGGGGCGGGGTTTACACCTCGAAGACTCGGACGCTTCGCTCCGCCCTCGGGAGGGGGTAAACCCCTCCCCTACCAAGAGAAAAGTCG
>JAJDCP010000158.1 GCA_029260765.1 Planctomycetota bacterium | reverse complement strand
GAGTCTTCGAGGTGTAAACCCCTCCCCTACAAAGAGAAAAGTCGGTTTTCCTCCCCGAGTCGCAGGGGCATGAGATTGTCTTCAGCAATCAATCGCACTCCTCCAAACGTCCCGTGAGACAGCCTCTATGAGAGCGCCGCTACCGGAGGCGGTCGCAACGGATCGTGGCAAGCTATCCCGAGCCAGGCCGGTTCCTGCGAGCCCATGTCAGAAGCTCTGCTGCCGGCTGCCGCTCGCCTGACGGGCGCCCCGAGGGCGGCCCCCCCGCCTCAAGCACATCCCAACAAACAACAGCGCGCCGCTTCCCGAGGGAGGCGGCGTGGCTGGGGAAGGCGCGGAGTAGACTCCGGCTACTTCTTCTTCTCTTTGTGCACCGTGTGCTTACGCAGGCGCTTGCTGTACTTCTTCAGCTCGAGCTTCGGCTGACCCGACTTCTTGCTCGTCCGGTAGTTGATGTCGCCGGTCTCGGTGCACTGGAGCCAGATGTACGTGCGTGCCTGTTTGCTCTTCTTGGCCATGATGTCCTCTTGCTTCTTTCGCGCGAAGGGGTGTTCCGCAAACGGACATCAAAGCGCACGGGGCCGCCACGTCAAGGTTTTTCTTGGGGCGCCCCGGCATCCAGCTCGAATCCTGCCGCGCTCCACGCTTCGACACCGCCGTGAAAGAGCGCGAGGTTGCGGAAGCCTAGCGCCTCGAGCCGCGCGGCCAGGCTGTATGCGATCGTGCACTCCGGGCCTTTGCAGTAACAGATGAGCAACTGATCGCGGGCCAGCCCCTCCAGCCAGGGGTTGTCTTCGAGGCCCAGCACAAACAAGGGCAGCGCGCCGGGAAGATGCCCGCGGGCGTAGTCTGCAGGCGCGCGGCTGTCGGCGAACACCGCTTCCCCGGCCTGGACCAGCGCGCGTGCTTCGCTGAGGGTCACCGCTCTGCGCGGAATGCTGCGCGGGTCAACCGGCGCCGGTCCTCCAGCCCAGGGCGGGGGCTGCCGCAGCCAGGGCATGTCGGGGAACTGTACCTGCTTGTGCACAGCAGCCCCGACGGCGCTGAGCAACAGGAGGGCGCCCAACTGGAGTGCGATGCGTGTCCCCTCCCTCACGAGTGTCTCCTTTGTTTCAGTCTGGAGTTTGGCGCTTTGTGCCGCTTGCCATGCCCAGACCCTCGCGTACAATGGTCCGCCTGCATCTGAGGACAGGTATACATCCCATGGAGATCACCCGCGAGCTTGTCGACCACATCTCACAGCTCGCCCGGCTCGAACTGGCCGCCGACGAGCGGGAGAATCTGCGCAGCCAGCTGCAGCGCATCCTCGGCGCAGTGGAAAAACTCGACGCCTGCAAGCCCGACCCCGCCGACACTTCCGATGGCCTCCCCGATGGAGTCCTGCGTGAAGATGTCGTCGCCAGCTGCCTGAGCCGCGAGGCCGCACTGGCAAACGCCCCGGCAAGTACTCCCCGGGGCTTCGCAGTCCCGAGGGTGCTCGATGGCGCGGAGACGCCGTGAATGCACTAGATTTCCACCAGGCGTTCAGCACGGGGGCGCTCTCGGCGACCGAGCTGCTCGATCAGGCGCTGGAGCGTGTGTCCGCGCGCGACCCGAAGGTGACTGCCTTCCTGCAGGTCGATGAAGAGGGCGCTCGAAAAGCCGCCCAGGCCCTCGACGCACGCCGGGCAAGCGGCGAACCCCTGGGCCCCCTGGCGGGGGTGCCCGTGGCCATCAAAGACAACATCTGTACCGAAGGACTGCTGACCACCGCGGGCTCGAAGATGCTGGCGCACTACCGGCCTCCCTACGACGCCACGGTCGTCAGCCGGTTGCGCAAAGCCGACGCTCTGCTCATCGGCAAGACCAACCTCGACGAGTTCGCGATGGGCTCTTCCTGCGAGAACTCGGCGTTCTTTCCCAGCCGCAATCCCTGGGATCTGCATCGGGTGCCCGGAGGTTCCAGTGGCGGCTCGGCGGCGGCGGTCGCAGCGGGCATGGTGCCGCTGGCCCTCGGCTCCGACACCGGAGGCTCGATCCGGCAACCGGCCGCACTCTGCGGCCTGACGGGCATGAAACCCAGCTACGGACTGGTGTCCCGCTATGGGCTGATCGCGTTTGCATCTTCGTTCGACCAGATCGGACCGATCGCCAGCAGCGCACGCGAGTGTGCCTGGCTGCTCGAGAGCATCGCGGGCCACGATCCTCGTGATGCGACCAGCCTGCCGACCGGTTTCGAACGCCAGGCGCCGCCCCGCAGCCTGCGTGGCTTCCGGCTCGGCTATCCCAAAGAGTTCCGCGATGTGTTGGTGGAACCCGCCGTACAGAGCCGTATCAACAAAGCGGTCAAGGCGCTCGAAGCGCTCGAGGCCGAAGTGATTCCGGTGCGCCTGCCCAGCATCGATGCCAGCCTGGCGACCTACCTGGTGCTCGCCACCGCCGAAGCTTCTTCGAACCTGGCACGCTACGACGGCGTGCACTACGGGCTGCGCGCGCAAGGCTGCGCCGATCTCGAGAGCCTCACGGCACGTTCGCGGGCGGCGGGCTTTGGTCCTGAGGTGCGGCGACGCATCTGCCTGGGCACCTTCGCGCTGTCTTCGGGCTACTACGACGCCTACTACCGCAAGGCAGCCGCGGTACGGCGCCGCATTCAGGCGGACTTCCGCAAAGCCTTTGCGCGGGTCGACGTCATCGTCGGCCCGACCAGCCCGATCCCCGCGTTTCCCCTCGGCGAGCGCAGCAACGATCCTTTGACCATGTATGCAGTCGATGTGTTCACCCTGGCGGCCAACCTCGCTGGCTTACCAGCCCTCTCCATGCCCTGCGGTCGCACGCGCGATGGCCTGCCGGTGGGGCTGCAGCTGATGGGACCGCGACTCAGCGACCCGCGCCTGCTGGCGATCGCCGAGTGCTACCAGGCGAACAGCAGCCACCACCTCGAGACGGCCCCGATGTGCCAGGAAGGTTAAGATGGACTGGGAGATGGTGGTGGGCATGGAGGTGCATGCCCAGCTCAACACCCGCAGCAAGCTGTTCTGCGGCTGCCCCACGAGTTTCGGGGCGCCCGCCAACACCCACACCTGCCCCGTCTGTCTCGGCCTGCCGGGCAGCCTGCCCGTGGTCAACCGGGCGGCTTTTGAGAAGTGCCTGGCCGTCTGCCAGGCCCTGCAATGTGAGATCCCTGAGCGCTGCGGTTTCGACCGCAAGAACTATTTCTACCCCGACCTGCCCAAGAACTACCAGATCAGCCAGGAATACGTCTGCTTCGGACGCAACGGCAGCCTCGAGATCGACGTCGAAGGCACGCGCCGCAGCGTACGCATCCACAACGTGCATCTCGAAGAAGACGCTGGCAAGCTCGTCCACCCCGACGACGGGTCCCTGCACAGCGAGGTCGACCTCAACCGCGCGGGCACGCCGCTGGCCGAGATCGTGACCCAGCCCGACATGCGCTCGGTCGCCGAGGTCGAAGGCTACATGACGGGCTTGCGCGACCTGCTGCTGTACCTGGATGTCTGTGACGGCCGCATGCAGGAAGGCTCGCTGCGTTTTGAGGCCAGCATCAGCATGCGGCGGGCCGGCGACCCCGAGCTCGGTCCGCGCGTAGAGGTCAAGAACCTCAACTCGATGCGGGCAGTGCGGCTCGCGCTCGAGTACGAGCAGGCACGCCAGACGGCGGTGTTGGAGGCCGGAGGACGCATCGAGCAGGAAACCCGCCAGTGGGACGAGAGCGAACGACTGCCCTGGTCCGAACCGGTCGCCCACACAGTCGTGCAGACCCGCCTGCCGAAGGACTTCAAGGGCAAAACCCACCGCATGCGGGGCAAAGAGCAGGCGCAGGATTACCGCTATTTTCCAGAACCCGATCTGCCCCCTTTGGCCATCAGCGGCGCGTTGCTCGAGCGGCTGCGTGCCGCCCAGCCCGAGTTGCCCCTGGCCCGGCGTGACCGCCTGCAGGAAGCCTTCGGATTGTCCGCTTATGACGCGCGTCTCCTGACCAGCGAACAGGGATTGGTCGCCTACTTCGAGCAGGCGGCTGCTGGGGCGCGACCCAAGGATGTGGCCAACTGGCTGCTGAACGACGTGGCCAGCGTGTTGAATGCGCGGCGCATCGGCATCGAGGCCTTCCCGATGCCTCCGCTCGAGCTTGCGGGGCTGCTGAAGCTGGTAGAGAAGCGCACCATCAACCGGCAGATCGCCAAAGAGAAGGTCTTTCCCCAGATGCTGGAGAGCGGGCTCTCCGCAGCACAGATCGTAGCGCGGGACAAGCTGGCCGTCGAGTCTGACGAAGCGGGCCTGCGTGCGTGTGTGGCCTCGGTATTGGCGGAGAACCCCCGCACCGTGGCGGCTTTCCGCGAAGGCAAGACGCAGGTCGTCGGGTTCGTGATCGGCCAGGTGATGCGGCAGAAGAAGGGCAAGGCCGACCCGCAGCTGGTCCGCAAGCTGGCGCTCGAAGGTCTGGGCGGGGCGTGATGCGCTCATCGAAACCGCGTCATTCCCTCATCGCTTCTGACATCGTACAATGCCCTCTTCGCGCGCGGCGGGCAGCTCCCCGCCCGACGCTCTGCGTCAATGCCGCGCGCCAGAAACAAGGGAGTGCACCGTGGGTACCGAGTTTTCCGTCGACCTCCGCGACTTGAAGTTCAACCTGTTCCAGTACCTGCCGCTCGATCGCCTGTTCGAGACCGAGAGGTACGGCGATTTCGACGCGGAGACCCTCGAGAGCGTGCTCGAAGAGGCGCACAAATTCGCCGTCAAGGAACTGGCCCCTTTGAACGAGCCAGGCGACAAGATCGGCGCCCAGCTGCGCGACGGCAAGGTCGTGATGCCCGAAGGCTTCCGCGAGGCTTTCGTTGCGTACGGCGAGAATGGTTGGCTGGGCATGCACATGAACGACGAGCTCGGCGGCCAGGGCATGCCCAAGGTCATCGAGATCGCCGCCAATGACATGTTCTTCGGCGCCAACCTCTCTTTCTGCCTGCTCGGCCTCCTGGGCACCGGCACCGGGCACCTGATCGAAGCCTTCGGCACTGAAGAGCAGAAGGCCACCTGGGTGGAGCCTCTATACAGCGGCCGCTGGGCCGGCACCATGTGCTTGACGGAGCCCTGGGCGGGCAGTGACGTCGGCGCGCTGACCACCAAGGCCATCGCGGTCGAGGGCAGCGACGCCTACCACATCGAAGGACAGAAGATCTTCATCACCTACGGTGATCACGACATGACGGAGAACATCGTCCACGCCGTGCTCGCTCGCACCGAGGGAGCTCCGGCCGGCACGGGCGGCATCAGCCTGTTCATCGTCCCGAAGTACATGCCTGACGCCGACGGTTCCCCAGGTGCATTCAACAACGTCGAGTGCCACGCCATCGAAGAGAAGATGGGCATCCACGCCTCGCCGACCTGTCAGCTGACCTTCGGCAGCTCGGGTCCCTGCGTGGGCTACCTGCTCGGCGAGGAATGCCGCGGCATGGCCGAGATGTTCCAGATGATGAATGAAGCCCGCATCATGGTAGGACTGCAGGGATCAGCCTCCGCCAACGCCGCCTACCAGGCAGCCCTGGGCTATGCCAAGGAGCGCATCCAAGGCAGACACTACCTGCGCAAGCGCAAAGACCCGAGCCCGGTGACGATCATCGAGCACCCCGACGTGCGCCACATGCTGATGGCCCAGAAGGCCTACAGTGAAGCCATGCGGACCATGCTGCTGGACTCAGGGCTGCAGTACGACATGTCGCGCTCGGCCGCGACGCCCGAAGAGCGCAAACTGTGGGAAGAAGATCAGGCGCTGCTGACCCCAATCTGCAAGGCCTACTGCAGCGACCTCGGCTTCAAGGTCACAGAGCTGGCGATGCAGACGCTCGGCGGCTACGGCTATTGCAAAGACTTCCCGGTGGAGCAGTACCTGCGCGACACCAAGATCGCCAGCGTCTACGAAGGCACCAATGGCATCCAGGCCCTCGACTTGATCGGACGCAAGCTGCCGATGGGGGGCGGAGCCGTCTTCGAGCGCTTCTGCAAGCGCATCCAGGGATTGATCGTCGAGAATCAGGCGCATCCGGGGCTGGCCAGTGCCTTCGAGAACCTCGGCCATGCGCTGGGCAAGATGGTCGGCTGTGCGCAATTCCTGGCCAAGCGTGGCCGTGAGAAGCCCGATGTCACCTTCCTGGGCGCCACCACCTTCCTGTCCCTGATGGGGGATGTGACCTGCGGTTTCTACCTGCTGGACATGGCTGTCAAAGCCGACGCGCTGCTGAAAGAACGGGCCGCTGAGCAGGATGCCGGCCAGGACGATGCCGAGGCGCGCCGCAGTTGGCTGCAGAGCGACCCCGAGGCCGCCTATCTCGACGGCAAACTGTGCGTGGCCCGCTTCTTCGCCTCCTGGATTCTGCCCGGTGTGGCTGGCAAGGCGCGTGCGATCCAGAGCGAGGACCGTTCGCCGATGGAGATGGTGTTCTAGCTGTGCCGGAGAGCACGCGATCTGCGCCGGACGCCCTTCGAAGACCCGATCTGTGGCTGCCGGCGCCGCACCGTCAGAGAGCCCTTCGACCACAACCAGCAACGACCATCCACCGTCCGCAGCCAGAGGGAGCTTTTGCACATGGACTTCGTGGCAGACCTGCAGCGACGCGGCCTCGTCAATGACTTGACCGAGCCTGAGCTCGGGAAGTTGATGCAGGCTGAGCCGATGACCTTCTACGTCGGTTTCGATCCGACCGGCGAGAGCCTGCACATCGGCAATATGGTGCCCATCATGTCCATGGTACGGGCGCAGCGGGCGGGCCATCGGCCGATCGCGGTGGTCGGCGGGGCCACAGGCATCATCGGCGATCCCTCGGGCCGCTCCAGCGAACGCAACCTGCTCGACCAGGACGTGCTGGCGCGGAACCAGGCGGGCATACAGAGAGACCTCGAGCGGCTGCTCGACTTCACTCCAGGGCCCAGCGCCTGTCGGCTGGTCAACAACTACGACTGGTTGGGAAAGTTTGGCTTCATCGAGTTCCTGCGCGATGTGGCCAAAGACTTCCAGGTCGGCATGATGCTCGGCAAGGACTCTGTGCGCAGCCGACTGGCGAGCGACAGCGGCATCTCCTTCACCGAATTCAGCTACATGCTGTTGCAGTCCTACGACTTCCTCCATCTCTATCGGGAGTATGGCTGCAAGCTGCAGATGGGGGGCTCTGACCAATGGGGCAACATCACTGCAGGCACTGAGCTGATCCGCAAGAAGACCGGAGGCCGTGCCTTCGGCATGACGCTGCCTCTGATCCTCGACTCGAGCGGCAAGAAGTTCGGCAAGTCGACGGGCGGGGCGGTCTGCATGTCCGACAAGGTCAGCAGCCACTTCGACTTCTACCAGTACTTCGTGCGCACGTCTGACGCCGATGTGCTGCGCTACCTGGGCTACTTCACCCTGCTCGACGACGAGGCCCTGGCCGGCCTCAAGCAGGAGGTGCAGACGCGGCCTGAGGCGCGCGAGGCCCAGAAGGTGCTCGCAAGCGAGGTGACCCGGATGGTGCGGGGCGCCGAAGGCCTGCACATCGCCGAGCGCGCGACGCAGGTCTTGTTCGGCAAGGCCGAGGTGGAAGGATTCGACGATGCGACCCTGCGTGCGATCTTCCGCGACGTTCCCCACGCGACCCAGGCGCGCAGTGAGCTCGAGGCCGGCATCCCGCTGATCGAAGCGCTGGTCGCGGTCGGCCTGGCGAAATCGAACGGGGCGGCACGGCGCCTGATCCAGGGAGGGGGCGTGTCGGTCAACAACAAGAAGTGCGCCGGCGGTCAAGAGGGGCTGCAGCGGCGCTTGACGTCTGCCGACCTGGCGTCCGAGTCGGCCATCGTCCTGCGCAGCGGGAAGAAGAACTACGGGCTGCTGGTGCTGGCTTGAGCCTGGCCCACAGCTGGGGCACACGGCCCGCCGAGAGAGCGCTGGAGTTCCCCTGCGACGGCGTGCTGCGTAGGGAGGATGGCGCCCTGTATCGGGGCGTCGACATCGATGCGGCCCCCGCCATCGTCTACCGCTGGTTGTGCCAGATGCGCGCCGCCCCGTATAGCTATGACTGGCTCGACAACTTCGGCCGGCGCAGTCCCCAGCAGTGGACACCCGGCCTCGACGAGCTCCGGCCCGGCCAACGTTTTATGGCGATGTTCGAGCTCGTCAGCTTCGAGCCTGACCGGCATGTCACCATCCGCACGGACGCGACCGGCCGGAAGCTGTTCGGCGACGTCGCCGTCAGCTACCTAGTGGCGCAGCGCGATAATTTCGGTGCAGGGCGCAGCGCCGGTGCGGCAGGGACGAAGATCGACGACGAGCCCCTACGCGTAGCGGGGAGGAGGATGAAGGACCATGCCGTGCCGCCGCAAGAACTGGACCGGAATTTGTGCGCGGAGGCACTAGCCCTGCCGCGCGGCCCTCATTGCCGCTTGCTGGTCAAGCTGTCGCTGCGCTATCCGCGGCCGCCCCTGCGTTGGCTCGCGGCAGAAGTGATGCCCTGGCTGGACCTGCTGATGATGCGGCGCCAACTGTTGAATTTCAAAGCTCTCGCCGAGCGCTCAGCGCGCTCTTCCTGAGCCAGTCCTGGGCCTACGCCCCCGCCAGTACAAAGACGCGGGCACGCATTCGGCTCGGATCTTGCCCAGTCTGGCGCTTTCCCCTAAACTGCCGTCAAGCCTCAGCCGAGCCCGACAGTGTCGAAAGAAGAAGCTCCCTCTGTGCCGGGCAAAACCAGCGCCCCCGACGCCGCTGAGCGCGAGTTGTGGTACTTGCGCGTCTGCTACGCCGGGCAGGGCCTGGGCATAGCCGTCCCCATCTGCCCGCAAGGCTGGAATGTCGAGCTCGAGCTCGACCCCGGGATCTCATTCTATACCGGCCCATTTTCGATCCAGCTTGACCCCGACGGCACTCTACAGGCTGAAGGGATGAGTGTGCACGGCGGCCTGCTGCTGCCGACGGGTTCGCAGACGCGCTTGAGCCGCGAGCTGCCACCAGCAGACCGTGAAAGCCTGCGCGCCCTCAGCGCCGAGCTGGGCAGCCTGTGCGGGTGGGTAGGGCGGGCAGACAGCCCTCAGCTTCGCATCGAGCTGACCAGCGACTGTATCTGCCAATCCTGGCTGCGCCGCCTTGTCAAAGGCTTCCTCGGCCCCCTGCAGCTCGATCTTCGTGACGTCTACCGGCTGCAACTGGCGGTCGACGAAGCCTTCACCAACATCATCCGGCATGCTTACGGCGAATGCCCGCGCCGACCGATCGACTTCGAGCTGGTCCATACGGACGGCTTGCTGACCGCGTGCTTCACAGACGCGGGGGAGCGCCGCCCGGACGTCGACAAGCTGCGATTCGACCTGCCCGCCGAGACCCGTCCGGGAGGGCGCGGTTTGTTCATCTTGCGGGAGGTCTTCGACGAGGTCGAATTCGATACCCAACGCCAGACGGGCACCTGCTTGCGATTGGCCAAGCGCCTGCAGCTGGAAACTTGAGATCGGTGCGCTGCAGAAAGGGAAGGCATGCGCGCGTCAAACCTGGTAGAACACTGCATTCGACGAGCAATCGCTGAGTTTCGCCCCGCGTTCTGAACTGCGCCGAAGACCGCTGGTAGCCGCGTGCCAAGCATCTGCGAGGAAGTTTCCCATGGACATCCAGGTGGTTCCCCAGCCCACATTTGTCGCCGTCAAGGTCAGCGGCGATCTCGAGCTGGGGACGATCAAGACCCTGCGCGGGAACCTGCAGAAGATCCTGAGCAAGCAAAAGCGCTCGCTGCATCTCGACCTCGCGGACGTCGGCTACATGGACTCTTCGGGCGCCGCGGTCCTGGTCGAGGGCATCAAGTGGTCGCGCAAGTATGGGGTCGATTTCCGTATTGTTGAGGTCTCCGAAGCCGTCCACAATTCGCTCGAGCTGATGCATCTGCTCGAGTTCTTCGGCCTCAAGGGCACCTGATGCAACTGCCCTGGTACCTGATCCCCTTCGCTGTGGTCGGCAGCCGTGTCAACGCCTTCTTGTTGGGAGTGGGCGAGCTCAACCAGTTGTTCTGGCAGACCCTGTACTGGACCTTCATCGCGCCTTTCCGGGGGAAGACCGCCCACTACCGTGAGACGTGTCGGCAGCTCGACGTGGCAGGCATCCAATCTCTGCCGATCGTCTGCCTGGTCACTTTCCTGATCGGGGTCGTGCTGATCCTGCAGACTGCCCATGCGTTGGAAAAGTATGGCCAGATCAACCAGGTACCGGCACTGGTGGCCGTCTCGCTGGTGCGCGAGTTCGGGCCGCTGATGACCGCTATCATCCTGACTGGCCGTGTCGGCGCCTCGTACACGGCTGAGCTGGGAACGATGAAGGTCTCCGAAGAGATCCTGGCGCTCGATACGATGGCGATCAACCCGATCGGCTTTTTGATCTCTCCGCGCCTGTTGGCGATGCTGATCGCCTTTCCCTGCCTGACCATTCTCGGCGACATCATGGGAATGTTCGGGGGCGGTTTGACCGCCTACCTCGAATACGGCATCCAACCCGCGGTCTACATCAGCAGCTCACTCGAGGCATTGAGCTTGACCGAGCTGGCCGCCGGCCTCTCGAAGAGCTTCTTTTTCGCGGGCATCCTGGTGTTCATCTCCTGCTACTTTGCATTCAGCGTCGAGGGAGGCCCCGAAGGCGTCGGCAAGGCCAGCATGCTGTCGGTGGTCAGCTGCCTGGTATTGATCCTGGTCGTCGACGCCCTCTACACAGCCTTCACCAACATCGTGCTGAAGGTCTGACATGACGACCTCGCGGCAGAACAGAGACCAGGTTGTCATCGACATCCGCGATGTACACCGCTCCTTCGGGCCCAACCATGTGCTCAAGGGGATCTCCTTCCAGGTCAAGCGCGGAGAGATCGTCAGCTGCCTGGGGGGCTCGGGCTGTGGGAAGACCACACTGCTCAAGAGCCTGATCGCGGCCGACCGCCCCAGCTCCGGCGAGATCTACCTCGGTGGCAAAGAGATCACCAAGCTGTATGGCAAAGAGCTCGACAACGTCAAACGCCGCTTCGGGGTGCTGTTCCAGAGCGCGGCTTTGTTCAACTCGATGACCGTGTTCGACAACATCGCCCTCCCCCTGCGACGCAACACCGACCTCGACGAGAGCACGATCTCGATCATGGTCAAGATGAAGCTCGAGCTGGTCGGGCTGCGCGACGCTGAAGACCTGGTGCCTGCAGAGCTTTCGGGAGGCATGAAGAAACGCATCGGGCTGGCGCGAGCGGTCGCCCTCGACCCGGAGATCCTGTTCTTCGATGAGCCGCACGCGGGGCTCGACCCGATCTCGATCGGCGTGATCGACCGCCTGATCATCGACCTCGCCACCAAGCTCCATATCACCTGCTACATCATCACGCATGAGATCCCCAGCGCGCTGCGGATCTCGAACAAGATCGTGTTCCTCGACAAGGGTCGGGTGCACCTGCTGGGTTCCCCCGAAGAGTTCCGCAACTCCAGTGACCCCTTGGTGAATCAGTTCATCACCGGCAACGCTGACGGTCCCATCCCGTTGCGCAAATCGCGCCGCGACTACGGTGAAGATATCCTGAGCTCCTGGATCGACCAACGGAGGTGAGCCTTGCAGTCCCTGCGCAGCGACATCAAATCGGGAGCCTTCGTGCTCGGCGCGCTTGCCATCGGCATCGTGCTCGTGTTCTCGGTCGGACAGACACCGCTCGGCTCGCAGGGCGCCACGCAGAGCTATACGGTGCTGCTGACCAACGCCGCCGGCATCAAGCCAGGTGCCGCGGTGACCTACATGGGTACGCGGGTCGGCAACGTCGAGGACATCATCCTGCCCATGGCCGACGCCGATGACGGTTTTGGTCCGGTGGGCCGGCATGTCGACGTGGTGATCGCGATCCGGGCCGAGCTCGAGCTGGAGATCGACTGCAAGGTCAGCGTCCAGGCTTCGGCGCTCGGTGACAGCCACCTCGACATCACCCCCGGCAGCCGCTCCGAGTTCCACGCGGCCGGCGCTTCCATCGCAGGCACCACACCGCCGAGTTTCTCTGAGGTGATGGAATCCGCCCGCGACCTGTTCGCCGACGCCGGGGGCTCGATCGAGAGCGTCAACCGCATCCTCGGAGACGTGGAGGAGACCGGGTCGGTGGCACCGACGTTGAGCAACTTCAAGAAGCTCACAGACTCTCTGATCGTGACCGTCAAGTACATCAACGGCGTCGTCGGCGAGAACCGTGGCGTCATCAATGGGCTGCTGGTCAAGCTCGACGATGCGGTGTTCAACGCCGACCGGCTGATGACCGAGGCCCGCGAGCTGATCGAACAGAACAAGCCGCGCGTCTCCTCGTTGCTCACCGAGCTCGATGCGACCTCGCAAGAGCTCAAAGGGCTGCTGACCAGCTCGCGCCCCTTGGTGCAACGCACCTTGAGCAGCGTCGACTCGCTGGCGGTCGCCCTGCCTGGACAGATCGATGGTCTGGTCTCGTCGGCGGACACGACCGCCGATGAGATCACACGTTTGACCCAGGACATCTCCACGTTGATGCGGAACCTCGACCAGCTGGTGACCAAGAACGATGCGACCATCTACCTGGCGTTGCGTGAGCTTGAGGAAGCCTTGCGCGCAGCCAAGGGCTTCGCCCGCCAGCTGGAAGCCTCGCCCTCGTCGCTGGTCTGGGGAGGCGACGGGGTCCCCGAAGAGAGCGAAGACGCGCGCCGACGGCGGGAATTGGGCGCGCTGCTCGAGCTGGGCAAGTTGCCCCCGGAGGGGCAACCTTGAGACTCTGCTGGCTGCTCGGGATCGGCCTGTTGGCAGGCTGTTCGGGGCTCTCAGTACAGCAACGGCAGCTGCACGGTGCCGACGACGCACGCGCGGCGGGCCGCCTGGGCGAGGCGTTGCAGGTCTATTGGCGCGTATTGCGCGACGACCCGGAATCCTCGCAAGCCCTGGCCGGCGTGGCGCGGGTTGCCGAGACGCAGGCCCGCTGGCAACGGGCGTCTGAGCTGTACGCGGACTGGCTGCAGGTCGAACCTGAGAACCTGCGGGCAAACCTCGGCTGGCTGCGCTGCACCGCCCAAGCCCGAGGAGCCGAGGCTGCCCTCGCTCTACTTCCCACGGCCCGGGACCGCACGGACGAGCCAGCCGCTCTGTGGGCGCTGCAGGCGCGGCTGGAGCTGGCGGCCGGCAGGCCCGCACAGGCACGCGCGGCCTGTCAACAGGCGCTGAGCCTCGAGGACGAGTGGCTCGACCTGCATTTCTTGATGGCACGCATCGAGGTGGCCCTCGGGAATCCACGCGCAGCGCAACCCTTTGCAGCGACGGCGGCGGCGCTGAGCTCAGAGGCTGCGCAGCTGCACGGCGAGCTGCTGCTGGCCCTCGAACGCTACCCCGACGCCTGCAAGGCCTTCGAACAAGCACTGCCCGGCACAGACTCCCCCGGCGAAGTCTGGCTGGCCCTGGGACGGGCGAGGGCTGCGGCGGGCAAGCCCAAGGAATGCCTGACCGCATTCTGGCAGGCCGAGGCCTATGGGCAGGATCCTGAACAGTGGCGCGAGAGCGCGCTCGCCGCACTCGAATCCCTCCGGCACGAGCTGCCAGAGTATGCCCGACCCTCGAGTGCGCAGGAGGCACCGTGAGCAAGCTGCCCCTCGTCTGCTGTCTGGTCTTGCTGGTCGGTTGCAGCACAGCCTTCGAGCGCGGCCTTGAGCATCAGTTGGCCGGCGAGCGCGACCAGGCACGGAACGAGTACCTGAGCGCGGGAGCGCGGGCGGGTGCGCTGTACAATCTCGCCATACTCGAAGAAGACGTCGATGCAGACCGCGCGCAGCTGCTCTACCGCCAGGCCATCGAGCTCGACGCCCGCCTCGTCGGCGCTTGGGTCAACGGTGTGCGGCTCTGGCAGCATCGAGGCCAGGCCGATTCGGCGCAGGTCTGGGCAGACCATGCCTGCCGGACCCTCGGCGACCACCCGGAGCCCTTTGTCGCCCGCGCACTGCTGCGGCTGGCGCAAGGCGAGCAGGACGCTGGGCGCGACGACCTGCTGCAGGCGCTGGACCGTGAGCCCCAGCACGTCGGAGCGCTGGCGCTGCTGCTGACAATGACCAGCGAGCCAGAGAGACGTGCCAGACTGACGGGGCGGCTCAACGTCGCAGCCAGCGCTCGGCCCGCCACCGCGGGCTTTGCGGGCAAGGCGCTGCGCGCCATCGGGGAAGACGGACTGGCCCTGACCCACCTGCAGCACGCAGTCCTGCTGGACCCACTGAACGCAGAGCTGCTGCTCGAGCTGGGTTTGTGCCTCGCACAACTCGGCTACGACCGTGACGCCGTGCGCGCGCTTTGGCGCGCCGAAGCCGCGGGCTGCGATGATGCGCACCTGCACATAGTCCTGGCCGAGCTCTACCTTCGGGAGCTCGACCTGCTTCGTCAACCCTGAGCCCGGAAACACCATGCGCCAATTCAGTGACGAGCTCATCTTCGCCACCCGCGGCCAGCAACTGCACCCGATCACGGGGCAGATCACCGAGGCCGTGCGCCGGAGCGGCATCCGTAGCGGGCTGTGCACGCTTTTCCTCAAACACACTTCGGCCAGCTTGTGCATCCAGGAGAACGCTGACCCCACCGTGCGTTCGGATCTAGAGAGCTTTCTCGCCCGCCTGGTTCCCGAAGGCGAACACTACGAGCACGACAGCGAAGGGCCCGACGACATGCCAGCGCATATCAAAGCAGCCCTGACCCTGTGCCAATTGTCTATTCCCGTACTGCGTGGCTGCCTCGACCTCGGCACCTGGCAGGGCATCTACCTGTGGGAACACCGCCGATCTTCACATCGACGCCGCCTGAGTCTTCACATTCTCGGCGAATAAGGCACAATGATGGGCCTGACGTTCCTGGCTGCTCGTACTCGAGCTGATCGATTGAGTCTTCGGGGGCATACGATGATCGCGTCAAGCATGAGGAGAACAGCATCATGCGTATGATTCTGGTCGGCCCCCCCGGCGCCGGAAAGGGCACACAAGCGGGGATCCTACGGGACAAGCTCGAAGTCCCGCACATCTCCAGCGGCGACATGCTGCGCGCAGCCGTCAAGGCGGGCACACCGCTGGGAAAAGAAGCCGAAGCCTTTATGTCCGCGGGCGACCTGGTGCCGGACAGCACCGTCATCGGCCTGATCTGCGAACGCATCCGTGCGGACGACTGCCAACGTGGCTTCCTGCTCGACGGCTTCCCGCGCACGCGTCCCCAGGCCGAAGCCCTGGACGCAGCACTTGCCGAGTTGGACGTGCAGGTCGATGCCGTGCTCTGGATCGATGTGCCGGATGACATTCTGGTCGAGCGGGTGATCGGGCGCCGCATGGACAAGAAGACCGGCCGCATCTACCACATGAAGTACTCGCCGCCTCCCAAGGGGTTGACCGACCGCCTGGTGCAACGCAAGGACGACACCCGTGAGGCCTGCCGCTTCAGGCTGGAAAAGTACCATCGGGAGACCCGGCCGATTCTGCCGTACTACCGGGAGCGGAAACTGCTGCGGCGGGTCGATGGCAACCACAGCCCGGCGACGGTCACTGCTGCCATCATGACTGCGCTCGGGTTGGGGTAGCCACTCCTCTGAGCCTGACGCGCAAGAAACTGCACAGCATGCAAGATCTTGCAGCCCCCCTCCCAAATCTCTGCCTACGCAACTGCACACCCCGCCCAAGCCCCAATCGTTCATTGCCGCTCCGACCGGGGCATCGCCGCTAAGCCCCATGCGCGGGCCCTCGTGGCACGCAATATGCCCGGAGCCTCCGCGAAGCCGGAGAACGGCTTGTATGGCAGACATGAACGATGCGTCCAAAGTCCGCCAGGGAGGAGTCAGGCATGGCATTTCTAGTCACAGGCTGCGCAGGGTTCATCGGCGCAGCCCTGACCGAGCGACTCCTGCGGGAGCAGTTGTCCGTCGTTGGCGTCGACCACCTGGGTGAACCCCACGCGGGCCTCAAGAAAGAGAGGCTGGCACGCCTGCTGAAACGGCCTCGGTTCAGCTTCCGCCAGCTCGATCTTACGGACCCGGCCGCATGCCAACGACTGTTCGGGAAGCAGGGCTTCGCTGGTGTCATACACCTCGCTGCACGACCAGGTGTGCGGGCATCGGTCGATGAGCCAGGCGAAACGGTCCAGGCCAATCTGGTCGCCTTTGCCCAAGTGCTGGAGGGCTGCCGACGCACCGCGGTGCCCCACCTCGTCTATGCTTCATCGAGCGCCGTCTACGGCGCCAACCCCCGCCTTCCGCTTGACGAGAAATTGCGAACGTGCAGCCCAAGCTCTCTCTATGCAGCGACCAAGGCGGCGAACGAGCTGATGGCCCACAGCTACAGCCATTTGTTCGGCCTGCCCTGTACAGGCCTGCGTTTCTTCACGGTCTACGGGCCCTGGGGCCGGCCCGATATGGCCGTCGCTTTGTTCACAGCCCAGATCCTACGTGGGGAGCCCCTCCAGGTCTTCAATGGTGGAATGGTCCGTGACTTTACCTACGTTGACGACGTGGTCGAAGGCCTCTTTCGGGTGATGCAGTCGCCCCCGAATGCGCACGCGGACAAACCGCCCTACGCAATCTACAACCTGGGCAACGGCCGCCGTGTCCCCGTCGCCGAGTTGGTCCGCCTGCTCGAGACACTCCTCGGGATCCGAGCCACGCAGCAACGTGTGCCCGCCTCTCGCGCGGACGTTCCCGCCACAGAAGCGGCCACCGAGGCCTTCGCCCATGCATTCGGCTTCCGCCCCCGGGTTCGGCTGGTCGACGGCCTGCGTTCCTATGTGGCTTGGTACCGGAGCCGACTCGCGAGCAACCCAGGGTTTGCCGTAGTCAGGACCGTTCCGGCCGAGATGGCGGAAGACCGGTCATGAGAGGAGGTTCGCAGTCAGATCTCCCACTGTTGGTGGCCCTCGGACTGCTGCTCATGCTGTTCCTTCCCCCTATGGCCGTACGAGAGCTTTGGTCGACAGACGAGTTACGCTACACAGAAGTCGCTCGCGAAATGAGTGCGAGTGACAGCTTCGTCGTGCCCACTCTCAACGGCCAGCTCTACCGTGAAAAACCTCCGCTCTTTTTCTTGCTGGTCGATGCTCTCGAGCCCCTGACAGGGAGCCATGATCTAGCCGGACGCCTGCTGTCGCTCCTTTGTGTTGCGGGATCGGCGGCCTGGATCGTCCTGCTCGGACAGGTGCTGTTCGGCAGCCGCCGCACAGGATTGCTTGCCGCCTGCATTTTCCTGACAACCGCCATCGTCATGGACCATGGCCAAAAAGTACTGTTGGACAACGCCGTGATGTTCTTCGCAGGGCTGGGGAGCGCTGCATTGTTGGCAGCAGCCAGGCCTCGCGCGTATTGCGAAGCATGGACCGCGCTGGCAGCCCTGGCCATGGCTGCGGGCTGTCTGATCAAGGGGCCTGTCGTCGTTGCGATCGCCGTGCTCGGAGCCGCGGTCGCGGGAGGCTGCTGGCGCGGACGCCGTGGAGTGTCCTTTGCAGCCATGGCGGTGGCAGCCGTCGCCGCTCTCGGCGTTGCATTGTTGTGGCTCCAACTCGCGGCGCTACAAGGTGGCGGCGACTATGCGCACGACCTGGTCTTCGGCCAAATCGAACGGCGGCTCGCGGGGAATGCACCGCATTCCGAGCCCATCTACTACTATTTGATCCGCTACCCCCTCAAAGCTCTACCCTGGTTCGCCCTGCTGCCGGGAGCCCTTGCGCTGTGGCGGCAGGAGCGGCGCAAGCGTCTCGTACGCGCGGTGGGCGCTCTGCTCGCCTGGATCGGCGTGGGGATCTTCCTTCTGTCGCTGGTCTCCGGCAAGCGCAGCGGATACGTGCAGCCCTTCTTTGCTCCTCTGGCCCTGGTGATTGCCTGGGGTCTGAGCCGCGCGGCACACACGCGCGACCTTCCCAGGTTAATGCGCTGGCCGCTGGCGCTGCTCCCCAGACTTCTGCTGGTTGCGGCGGGTCTGTTGCTGACCTGCTCAGTAGCGCTGCTGCTGGGCCTTCCTGACCGGATCTCCAACCTGGCCTCTGAGCACCTGGCTAGTCTGCCCCCCTACACGTCGGGATTGCTTGCTGTGACAGGAGCGCTGGTCGTGCTTCTCGGCCTGCATGCTCTGCGCGCGCTCGCGGATCGTCGTATTCAGCGCCTGGGTCTGTGTTTTGCGTTGGGCACGGCGCTGGCTGTCACCGCGGTCCGCACACCGATCAGCCATGCCCTGAACCCTACGGTCGCCGTCAAGTATTTCGCGGAAGAAGCTGCCAGGATCTCAGGCCCAGACGCGCATGTCTCACTCCTGCGCAGCGACATGGACGGCCGGATCAATCTATACACGGGCGTCCTGCACTACCGGATTCTGCCCGAAACCGATCTGGAGCGTGAGCTCAACAAACAAGGGCGGCTGTGGTTGATAGGCAGGCACCAGGACTGGCAACGCGCCGCCCCTTCACTGCGCGCTCGTCTTGAGATCGCGTATGAGCGCAAGGTCGGACGTCGGCGTCTGCTGCTGCTGAAGGAGATCACAAGATGAATATTTGCGACGCCCAGGATCCCGACAGCTCAGTCGGGTGTCCTCTTAGACCGCAGATCTCCGTCGTGATTCCGGTCTTCAACGAACGGGACAACATAGCGCCTCTGACTGCAGAGCTCTGCCAGGCACTGGCGGGAATGCCCGCCGAGATCTTGTTTGTCGACGACGGCAGCACCGACGACAGCGTCGAGGTTTTGCGCAGGATGATCGTCTTGCGGCCCAACGTGCGCGCCGTCGTGCACAAACGCAACTCCGGGCAGAGCGCCGCACTCGCCAGCGGCTTTCGTTGGGCTCGCGGCGAGATCCTGGTCACGCTCGACGGAGACTTGCAGAACGACCCCGCAGATCTTCCGCAGCTCGTGGCAGCGCTGGCTGAGGGAGTCGATTGCGTCTGCGGTGTGCGCGCTCGCCGCCGCGACAGCTGGATCCGCCGTGCCTCCTCCCGGCTGGGCAATGGCTTCCGCAATCTGTTGCTCGGGGAGACCGTCGCGGACTCTGGCTGCAACTTCCGGGTCTTCCGGCGCGAGTGCCTGCAGGAGTTGTTCGTTTTCAACGGCTTCCACCGCTTCGTGCCCACACTTCTGCGCCTGCAAGGCTACCGTGTGGTGGAGTTCCAGGTCGGCCATCGCCCGCGCAGCGCCGGTGTGTCGAAGTATGGCATCCACAACCGGCTATGGAGAGGCTTGCGCGATTGCCTTGCCATGCGTTGGTATCGGCGCAGGGTCGTTCCTGCCCGCCGTCTCGCAGGCGAGCTGGGTCGCCGCAGCGAAGCCTCGAACGACACTGACGAGGCCAGCGGGGCGCAGACCAAGGTGCGCGGGACCGGGATCATGCCTCTGCTGGTCCTGTTCGTGACGCTCGCTACTGCGGGCTTACTGCTCCAGGGCGGCTCTTGGCTTTCAGCCTCGAAGGGCTGGCTGCTCGAGGAAGGTGCTCGTTCGCGCGCCGTGTTCGTCGCCGCTTCCAGCCTTGGCGTCGCCCTAGGATTCCCACGTCTCTCGATCAGCTTCATCGCGGGTACCGTCTTCGGTTGGCTCGAAGGCCTGGCCTGGTCCTGGTTGGCTTCGATCCTCGGCGCCTGGCTGCTGTTCACCCTGATACGCCGGGGATGGCGCCACGAGGATCCAGTTTGGCAGGGTCGATTGCGCAGCTTCGGCTGGAGTCCTGCCCTCGCACCCGGGGTGCTGACGGTGGTCGCAATGCGACAACTGCCGCTACCGGGTTGGGTCATCAGCGGCGGACTGGCCCTGACGAGTGTCCATCCTCTGACCTATCTCTCCGGGACCTCGCTCGGCATGTTCCCCGAAGCAGCGTTGGCGGCAATGGCCGGCGCAGGCTTGCTAGCAAACGGGAAACTCGCATGGCTGCAGCAACTCTTCGCCGGTTTCGCTCTGCTCGCATTAGTGATCTGGGGCCTCCGGCGAGCGCAGACGCGGCGGATTTCCGAGCGAAGACGCTGACCGCTTGAGAGAGACACCCGCCCATCACTTCGCGGCTGATCCAATCTGCAGCCCAGCAGAATCGGTACATGTAGGGCGTGCCTGGATTTGGAGCTACACCAACAGGCGTCCTCGAACAACTACACAAGCTCTGAAAATGCAATGATAACACAACGCTGTCGACGAAGTATCTCAACTACAAGCGTTGGGCCGGTTTTTGCTCTTGATTCAAAGTAGTAGAGCACTCGCTATCCATTGTTACAGCGAGGCACATGTAGGTTGATTACAGGAGCGACCCGATGAACCACAAGAGGCCGATTCCCACGAACGTCAAGATCGAAGAAAGCACAGAAGGATACAAGCGACGCTTCATGGAGAGAGCGTCTGCAGTCTCCTATTCGAAGAGGTTCTCGACAGGCGCGCGCAGGCGGACCGATCTGCGGGAGCAGCGTGCCGTCTCTTCGATATTCTCAGGATTGGCTGATTGTGAGTCCGTCCTGGACGTTCCGTGTGGAGCGGGGAGATTGCTGTCCACGCTCTCAGAGTCCCAGCGCCGCGTCATCGAGGCCGACGTCTCCTGCGAGATGGTCTTCCTGGCCTGGAGAGAATCCCAGCGCCTGGGCGTCCCGGCGCAGTTTCTGGACCTGGACGCACGTGACATCCCCATGGGGGACCGCAGCGTCGACAGTATCTTCTGCAACCGTTTACTCCATCACATCTTGTCTGCCGAAAGTCGGGCCGCGTTCTTGATGGAATTCCATCGCGTAACCCGCCGGTATCTCATCGTGTCCTATTTCGACTATCACCGTTTCGGCCCGTTCCGCCGTATGCTCAAGGCGATCAAGGGCAGGAACGTCGACTACACCCGCTACCCGACGCTTCCCCAGTTCCTCTCGGAGTTGCAAGACTGCGGCTTTGCGCTGCGGTCCATCGTGGCAGTGGGCCCGTTCTGGACAACAGAGAAGTACCTTGTCCTCGAGAAACGCGGCGCTTCCAGCACTTACTCACCTGCCGCCGATGACCGCTGGTCTCGTGGTGCCATTGAGCCCGAGAGACAAGGTGCATAGACTTGCACGCCATGCAAGATCTTGCACCCACCTTGCGGTACCTGGCGACGCAGCCGGAGAGTGCTGGCGTGCAAGGACCCGCCAGCGTCTAATGACTCAATCAGAGCATGGCGCTCCGACCGTGTCGCCCCAGCGTAGGCCATCAGCGCGAGACCCTCGAGTTTGAAAACAGAAACGCGCACAGGCAGAGAGACAACACGGCGGCGGCTGTCTACTGCGCTCCCCCTCGTACTCGGATTCATGAGCCTGCCCGCATTGTTGATCTTCCTGGCGATGCACTTCCAGGAGCGCAGCCTGGAAGAAGCGATCATGCTCGAGGCCTTCGAACAGGAGGCGACAGCGATCGCCTGGCTGCTGCTGCCTGACGCCGACAGCCTGGCGGCAGCTTCCACGACCGAGCCGAACAAGCGCAATAGAGCCGAGGCCGCCCTGCGCGTCCGCGTCAGCAAAGCGATGGAAGTGGAGCCAGAAATCCTGTCGGTTGTTGTCGCCTCGGCCAGTGGCCCGATCTTCCACTGGGACTCGAACCGACTCCCTGTCGGGAGACCGATTACCGTCAAGGTGCCTCTCGGTGCTCAAGCAGGCCGGTTAGAGCTGTCGGTCGACGAGGGAGAGATCCGGCTCGAGATCGCAGCCCTGGAAAAGGAACAGCTGCGCAGACGCTTCCAGCTATTGGGAGTGCTCGGCGTGTGCATTCTGGCAGGAATGACGGCGCTCAGCGCCCGCGGGCAATTCCGCTATGCAAGCCGCCACATCCTCGAGCAAGAGCGGCTCGTTTTGCGCGTTCTCACAAACCTGCCGGCGGCCGTTTTCGCCTACCAGGGCGAGCGCCTCGTCACGGCAAACCTCGCCGCCCAAAGACTGAAGCTGCCCCCCGGTGGAACCTCATTCGAGGAGGCCGGACGGCGCCTGCTGCGGGAGTGTCCGGGACAGAGAGCAGAGTTTCGACTCATGGACGGAGAGACACTTCGCTGTTTCGATCTGCAAAGACACGACCCCGAGCAGGAGGAAGCTGCCGTGGTTCTGGTTGTCCACGAGACGACCGAGCGGCACCGGATGGAAAGAGAGCTGGCGCAGCGAAAGAGCTTTGCAGAGTTGGGCCAACTCGCCGTCGGCGTCGCCCACAGCTTGAAGAATCCTCTGACAGGCATCCGCGCCAACGCGCAGATTCTATCTCGCGGCGACCAGGACAGCGAAACTGTCGCCGATGTTGCACAGATCATCATCCAAGAGAGTGATCGCGCCGATCGCACAGTTCGCCGGTTGATGCGGCTGGCTTCCTCCGATCACGAATCCGTCGTCCAGGTCGACATGCGCGAGCTGCTACTCGAAATCGTCGCTGGACTCGCCCCTTTTGGCAGGGAGCGTGCTGTCGAAATCTCCTTGACGGTGCTCGCCGACGTTGAGGTGCAGGGCAAGCCCCAGGCGCTGCGCGAGGCGCTGGAGAACCTGGCCGTGAACGCGATCGAGTCCCACCGCCAGGGCGGGAGCGTTGAAATCGAGCTCGGGCTCAGCGAGAAGTCTTGCTTTGTCACGATCCGCGACCACGGCCGGGGCATCTCGCCCGAGCTGCGCGCAAAGCTCGGCCAACCGTTCGTATCCCATCGACCGGGAGGAACGGGGCTTGGCTTCGCATTTGCTAGAAAGTGCATTCTCGAACATGGCGGTGCATTGAGCCTGGAGCCAGCTCAGCCCGGCGGCGCGTTGGTCCGTTGTCAGCTGCCCCAGGGCTTGGCAGCCGCCCCATCGACAGAAGGAACGACTTAGCGGTCCCCGGGGAGATTTGAGCGTGCACACCGTCCTGACCATCGATGATGAAGCGTCCATCCGTGCAGCGATCCGACGGGCTTTCCCTGAATACGAAGTCTTGGAGGCTGCAGATGCCGAGACCGGCCTGCAACTGGTTGCCAGCCACTCCCCCGATATCGTCTTGCTCGACATGAAGCTCGCTGACCGCGACGGCCTTGAGCTGCTGCCGGTCATCCGCAGAGGCGTAGACGCGCCGAGCGTCATCGTGATCACGGCCTACGGGAACGTGCGCACCACTGTCGAAGCCCTACGAGCCGGGGCCTACGACTTCGTGGAGAAGCCCTTCGATATCGAGGCACTGGGGGTCACCATCCGCAACGCACTCGAGCTTCGCGGGCTCAAGGACGAAGTTGGCGAGCTGAGAGCTCGCGTCGCCAAGCTCGTTGGGGAAGGCGAGGGTCTGCTGCTGGGCAACGAGACATCGATCAGCAAACTGCGATCCCGTATCGACCGACTGGCAGCGGTAGACCTGCCCGTGCTGATCCTGGGCGCAAGTGGCACCGGGAAAGAGCTGGTTGCCCGCTCGCTCCACCAGCGAGGACCTCGCAAGACAAAGCCGTTCGTTGTCGTCAACTGCGCGGCACTACCGGACACACTGATCGAAAGCGAACTGTTCGGGCACGAGAAAGGGGCGTTCACAGGGGCACACAGCCGGTTCCGCGGGCGCTTCGAGCGCGCCGGCTCAGGCACGATCTTCCTCGACGAGATCGGCGACCTGAAGAGCGGCCTGCAGGCAAAGCTGCTTCGCGTCCTCGAGGATGGACGTTTCGAACGTGTTGGAGGCAGCACTCAGGTTCAGTGCAATGCCCGCGTGCTGGCGGCCACCAACAGAGATCTCGACGTGGAGCGTCGTCAGGGCCGATTCAGGGACGACCTGTTCTTCCGACTGAGCGCTGGGGTTCTGAGGCTCCCCCTCCTCGCTGACAGGCGCGGCGACATCCCCTTACTGGCCAGGCATTTTCTACAGCGTCAGCGCGAAAAGCTGCGGTCTGGACCGGCCACGATCGCCGAGCCCGCAATGGACGCTCTGCTAGGCTACGATTGGCCGGGCAATATCCGCGAGCTGCGCAATGCGATGGAGAGGGCCTCCCTGCTCGCTGAGGGCGAAGAGATTGAGCTGGAGGATCTGCCGCAATCGATCCTGCAGCAGCGAGAGAGTAGCGCCGCGCCTGCGATCTGCGCTGAGTCGCTCCGAGACCAGGTGGAGGCCTTCGAGGCGGAGGTGGTCCAGAGCACGCTGGCCCGCATGGACGGGAATCGACGACGGACGGCGCTCGCGCTCGGGATCAGCCTGCGCTCGTTGCAGTACAAGCTGTCCAGGATGCGGCCGCCCCGATCCCCGAAAACCTGAAATGAGCTGCACGATTGGGGGTCGTGCCGGGCTCGTGACCGGAGAACAGGTTGGAAGAGCCCTTTCGGCGCAAGCAGCAACCTACGGCAGGGCTCAGGGGCTGCCAGGGCCCCTCAGACTCCCAACCAGGCGTACAACCACGGACGTGCCAGGCAGGGCAAGATCAAGAGCAGGCAATGAAACTCGGCCCGCAGGGCCGCGGTCAGGTGCCCAGTGGCCATGGTCGCCGTCCGCACCCCGCGCAGCCTCGGCAGCCAGCGGGGAACTTCGCGCAGATACTTCAGGTAGGGTGCGCCGTACTTCCGCACCAGCCGCACTTCCTCATAACGAACGACCTGATGATACACCAACAAGGCCCAGACGAAGCTGATCCCGGCCAACCAGGGCCGGCCGCACATCGCGACGGCGCCTCCGCAGAGCATTGCATTGGCAATGTAGAAGGGATTGCGGGTCAGCGCGTACGGACCGCTGGTTGCCAGGGTCTTTTTCTGTTTGAGGCGGTAGAAGTTGTGCTGTTGCGCCCAGAGGCGCAGCAAAGTGGCCAGAACGATGGCCAGGGCACCGCCAGCCTGCCACCAGACCAGGGACAGCCCCACGATCGAGGGCAACACCAGGCCCGCGAGCACCGGCGGCGCGGCGAGCACGCCCCGCAGCCGGAACAGCCAGCGCGGCATGATCCAGGCGGGCTTTTTGTGATCAACCGCGCTTCCAGAATCCGAAGACTCCAACGCAGCACCACTCGATTGAACTTCTTCAAGCATCCTAAATCAACTCCAACGACAAAGTCCTGAATCCCGGGAAGAGATTGCGCGGCGATTGCTTGATAAAGTACAATTCAATGATTACTAGCAGCTGACACGAACATTACATTGCTGCAATCTTCGCAAATTACACACATGTAAGAATATCGAGAATATGTTGAGGATCTTGATCGTTGAGGATGATGCCAAGATCGCAGCCTTCGTGAAACAGGGGCTGCAGCAGGCAGGTTTCGCCGTCGACGTCGCCTCGGACGGGGAAGAAGGGCTCGTCCTTCTTTCGACCCAACCCTATGACGCGTCGATCGTCGATGTCATGTTGCCTCGGCTCGATGGTCTGAGCATGATCGAGCGCCTGCGGCTTGAGGGCAAACAGGTACCCGTGATCGTTTTGAGCGCGCGGCGCTCTCTTGACGATCGCATCAAGGGCTTGCAGGCGGGCGGCGACGACTACCTGGTGAAGCCCTTCGCTTTCGTCGAGCTGCTCGAGCGCTTGCGGGCCATCATCCGACGCAGCACAGGGGCCCAGCAGTCGACCAGACTGGTCGCGGGCGAGATGGAAATGGACCTGCTCAAACGCAGCGTGACACGAGTCGGAACCCCCATCGCGCTGCTGCCACGAGAGTTTTCTCTGCTCGAATACCTGATGCGCAATGCCGGGCACGTAGTCTCCAAGACGATGATCATCCAGCATGTCTGGGACTACAACTTCGATCCCCAGACCAACGTAGTGGAGGCCAACATCTGTCGACTGCGCTCAAAAATCAACAAAGGGTTCGAGAAGCGGTTGATACGAACCGTGCGTGGAGTGGGCTACAGCCTTGAGAACGGCCAAGACTGAAGGAAGCTCGGTAGCGACGCGCCTCGCCCTGGCCTGTGCGGCCCTGTTGCTCGCGATCAGCCTGGCAACCTCGGTGACGACCTATTTTTCGGTCGCTGCCTACTTCGAGCGTGAGATCACGACCGATCTGGAAAACGAGCTTCGCGAGTTCGTCGGCGTGGCGCGCAGCGGAGGTCTGCCAGAGGTCGGGCGCAACATCGAGCGCGAATGCCTCGAAGAGGGGCCGGAACATGTGTTGTTCCGCGTGTACAACGCGCGCGGCCGCGTGCTCCTGAGCTCCGACACGCTGGCATGGCGTGACTATCAACATGCTCCCAGCACCCTGGCGCGGGTGGCCGCTGGAGAGACCCTTTTCCTTACCAGAGCGCACCGGAGTGACGGCTCGCGAGCCCGGACCATTGTCAAGGCCATCGACTCCGAGCTCATCCTGGCCTACACTCTTGCCTGCGAAGAGAGTGACAAGCTGCTGGCCTGGTTGCGTTCCAGCCTGGTGCCGCTCAGCCTGGGAATGGCGGGGTTGGGCGCCCTGGTGGGGTTTTGGCTGGGGGAACGCGCACTGTCTGGTGTACGGCGACTCACTTCGGCAGCCAAAGAGATCGCGCAGGGCCGTTTCGACCGCCGGGTGGAGCCACCCAAAGCGAGCGGCCGCGAAGTGCTTGCCCTGACCCGTTCCTTCAACGCGATGGTCGAGCAGGTGGAAGTGTTGATGCGTGAGATGCGCGAGGTCAACGACAACATCGCCCATGATTTGCGTAGCCCGATCACGCGTATGCGGGGGATGGCCGAGACCCTGCTGCTCGAGAGTCAAGGCCCGGAGCGTGACCCACGCAACCTCGCGTGTTCTGTGGTCGAGGAATGCGACACCCTGCTGAGCATGATCAACAGCATGCTCGACATCGCCGAGCTGGACGCCGGCCTGGCGGCCAACACCTTCGAGACCGTCGACCTGGCGACCGTCGTGCGGGAGGGGGTCGAGCTCTATGGTCCGCTGCTGGAAGACCGCGACCTGCAGCTCAACTTGGCTATCAGCGATCTTCCATGCCTCATGTTGGGCAAGGCGAGCATACTGCAGCGTGCGCTGGCCAACCTGCTCGACAATGCGATCAAGCACACGCCTGCGGGCGGGCAAGTCCATGTCGGCTTGCGCCAGCTGGGAGAGCGCGCCGAGCTCGAGGTCCAGGACAGCGGCTGCGGGATTCCCGCTGAGGAGCAACAGAAGATCTTCAAGCGTTTCTATCGCTGTGCTACGGATCGCTCCGGTCCCGGTATCGGACTGGGCCTCTGCCTGGTACGCTCGATCGTCGATGTCCATGGGGGTGAGATACGCCTCAGCTCAGAGGTGGGCCGCGGCAGCAGCTTCATCCTGCGTTTCCCTTTGCTCTTGGCGCACGACAGGCTGCATGCTACCTCGACGGGGAGAGCTTCGGGCGCAGCGTGACACATCCCTCGCAGAAATCGTTTCATTACGAAAAAGTCACCGTGTAGCAACTCCTACGTAATGTGCAACGTCTACCATGTTCTCGCCACCAACCTGTGGGCTGGACATGTTGAGAGAGATCTATTCCGTAGTTGTTTCCATCTCTATCTATACGCTGACTACCGTTTTCCTTGTCTACCTTAGACTTCCCACGACAAGGGCCCATCTGCTGGGATGCATGGGCGCCGGCCTGGTCCTTTGGCTGAGCGCAGCCCCCAAGCCCCGTTGGTATCAAGGGCTGGCCGTACTGCTCGGGTCGCTCGTGGTGCAGGCGGGTCTTGTTGCAGCGACCGGCCCTGCGCCGTCTGCGCTCGTGCTTCTCAGCAGCCTGACGCTGGGCGTCGTCTGCGTGAAAGCCGGTCTCGCCCTGCTCGACGATCAGGCTCTGGGCGGCACCAAGGACGGGCCCCTGGTTGCCATGATCGCGTGGCTGTTTCTTGTGCGTCTGGTGTTTGCTGCGTCGATCAGCCTGCTTCCGCAGGAAGCGCTGCATTGGTGCCGAGCGCAGCACCTCTCCTGGGCGTACGTCGACCATCCGGGCGGGGTGGCCTGGTTGATCTGGGCAAGCAGCGCGCTGCTGGGGGACAATGAGCTCGCGGTCAGGATCGGCGCGATCCTGATGGCTGCGATCGCCTCGCTGGCCATCTACAGAACGACCTTTCGGCTCCTCTCCGGGGCCGGGGTCTCGGCGGCCGGCGACCGCGAGGGTACCTGGCGGAATGCTCGGCATCAGGCGCTGCTCGCCGTGCTGCTCTTCAACAGTCTGCCCTTTTTCTTCGGAGCAGGCTGGTTCGCCTTTCCAGACGCGATCCTGATCGCGGCCTTTGCGTTGGCTGTCGACTTTGGATTGTCCGCCCTGGTCACCGACAAGGCAGTTGCTTGGATCGCCTTCGGTCTGGCGGTAGGTCTCGGGCTCTGCGGAAAGTACACGATGGGTTCGCTCATCCTCTCGCTTGGGCTGTTTCTGGTGGTGAGCGATCGGCGTCGACTGCTGACGCGCGGCCCGTGGCTGGCCGCGCTTGCGGCGGCGCTGGTCTTCGCTCCAGTGGTGCTGCACGAAGCGACGCATGATTGGGCGACGATCCGCTTCCAGTTCTTGTCCAGGGCGCATGCCAAGAGCTGGAACCTACCGCTGTTCGTGGGCATGCTGTTCGGAGAGGTGGGCCTCGCCTTGCCGTTTCTTCTGGCCGCGCTGGTGTTTGCCTTGAAGCGCTGGAAACAGCGACCGCTGGGAGAGCGATGGTTGGCGATGTGTGGCTTGATTCCGCTGGCGGCGTTTGGCCTCTACTCCAATGTCGCCAAGGTCAAGCTCTCCTGGCCGGCGATCGCCTTCATTCCACTGCTGCCCCTGCTCGTCACCACAGCTCCAACGTTTCTTCGTGAGCGCTGGCTGCACGCGCTGCGGCGCGTTGCACCGGCCTTCGCGAGCACACTGCTGATCCTGACCAGCCTCACCCTGGGCCTCTGGTCGGACACCCTGCCCCTCCCCTTCCAGCTACCCGCGATCAATCCGCGTCAGCCCGCCGACTGGTCTCAGGTGGCCCCCAGGGTCGCAGAGCTCTGCCAGGAGATCCCAGGCCCCGTGTTCCTGGTCGGCAATGACGAGTACAACACGGCCGCGTTGCTGAGCTTCTATGTGCCCGCGTTGCAGGTCACCTCCCGCAACGTCTTCGGCCAGGATGGGCTGGTGTGGAACGGCTGGACGGATGCGGACGCGCTCGTGGGAATGACGGCGATCGTCTTCGAGGACGATGGCCACTACCGGTTGGGAGACGAGCGGATCGGCAGATTCTTCCGCAACCTTGCACCGGTCGAGACGCTGTTTGTGGGGACCAGGAACTTCCGGCAGATCCTCCGCTACCGCATCGGCACCGACTATCAACCGACGCCTACGATCGCCTCCGCGGTCTCCGCTTCCTCAGAATGAAACAAGCGCGCGTTGGCTCGGCCGGAATCACGCAGGCCCAAACGTCTGCGGCGCGCCCGAGGCGAGCGGTGGCCTCACTGTCTACCGAGTACAAGTATCGGGTCGATCACTAAGAGCAAACCAGGGAAGGCCCAGGCAGGCAGACAGCCGATCTATGATTGCTTTTCGAACAGCACGAACCACTGCTCCGAGAGGAACGGCGCCGAACAGCGGCGGGCGGACAGCTGCCAACCCAGGCCGCGCATGATGTCCCGCATCTGCTTCCAGCGCCAGGCCCTGCGGCCGCTGACGCGCCCCTTGAGCTTGCCA
Organism: Planctomycetota bacterium; assembly: GCA_029260765.1. GTDB lineage: Bacteria > Planctomycetota > J058 > JAJDCP01 > JAJDCP01 > JAJDCP01. The sequence goes on along the minus strand of JAJDCP010000158.1, from coordinate 42,006 downwards.
CGGAGCCAACGGCGCGCCTGTTGCCAGGAGAAGCTGTCGAAGTAGCTGACCAACAGGTAGCGCGAGCTGACTCGGGCAAGCTCGCCCAGGACCCGTGCGAGCGTGTATTCGTCGGGAAGATGCTGCAAGAGACGCACGCACATGGCCAACTCGAAGCTCGCGTCGGCGAACGGCAGGCGCTCGGCATCGCCCTGCAGGTGATAGTCTGCCGCTGCCCCGACCCGTTGGACCATCTCGCGGGAGACGTCCGTCGCGACCGCACTTCCAGGCAACAACCCGGTCAAGCGGCCCGTGCCACTGGGGACGTCCAGACTGCGAACCACCCCCTGGCAGAGGTCGAGCAGCTGCATGACCATGCGTTGCTCTTTGCGCGCGACCGACTGCGTAAAGCGTTCGGTGTCGTAGCGCAAAGCGACGTCTTTGTTCCGGTACTTGGTCTTGCCTTGGTACACATCCATGGCTCAGAGCATAGCTGGCCAGGATTAACGCAAGCTGACGCACGGATTACATCATTGTAATCTTTGTAGCTTAACTGCGATCTCGGAAAGGACTCTGGCCGTCAACCGCCCAGCCACAAGAGGCGCTGGACGGCCCAGGAAGTCGCAGGCATCTCCAGCACAGCCAGGATGCGCTCTGCCTGCCGTACGCCCGCGTTCTCGAGCAGGCAGGCCAACTCATCGTCGCGGGCGCCGAGGCGCCGCCCGCTGCGCGCGATGCGGTACAGATCATAGCCTCGCAGGTGGCGCCTCCGCAGCGGCAACCAGATCCGCTCGGCCCTCGGGCAATCGATCAGGCTGGTCTCGCAGACGCCCTGCTCGGATTCGACGCGCACCATCACGTTGCGGCAGGACAGATCGCGATGCGCGTAGCCCCGCCCGTGCAAGGTGCCGACCAACCTCCCGACCGCGGCGAACAGGCCGGGCCGATCGCCAGGAGCCAGCGCCGCTTCCGCCAACAATTCCGCGAGATTCCGCCAGCCGGGCAGCGCCGCTTCGAGCAGAAAAGCCCTGCTGACCACGCCCTGGCTGCGAGCCGTGGCACACAGGATCGGCCGGGGAACGGGAACGCCGAGCGCTCGCAGCTTCGAGAGGGCGCGGAACTCCCGCTCGATGCGCTTAACCCGGCGCCACCAGCGCAGCGAACGCTCGCGGATGCGGATGGCCTTGCCGAAGATGGAGTCGTTCAGCTGGACAGCGTTCTCAGCGTGCCGGTCCATCTCCAGTTGTTGCCAGATCGCCTCGAAGAAGCGCCCGGCGTCGTCCGGCTCCGGCAGGTCGGCCCATTGAGGAAGCGAACCTTGCCAGAAGAGTCGGTAGCCAGCTTGTCTGAGCGCCGGCATGGCACACCTTCCTATAGAAAGGGCGGCCCGAAAACGGGGCCGCCAAGGAGACTCGTTGCGGATTCGGCTCAGCTCTCGGCGTCGCTCTCTTCCTCAGCAGTCTCGCTTGTTTCGGTCTCCTCTGCAGCTGTTTCTTCCACAACTTCCTCCTCAACGACCGATTCGTCGACCACCAGATCTTCGGGTTGCACGGCCGCGTTCATCAGCTCGCTCAGACGCTGCGCGAAGGCCCCAGGGTCGCTCACAGGACTGCCTTCGAGGATCTGCGCCTGGGCATACAGCAGCTCGACCCAGTCGCTCAGCTTGTCCGAGCGGGCTTTGTGCAGCTGGCGCACGGTCAGGATCAGCGGGTGCTTGGCGTTGATCTCGAAGATGCGACGCGCCTGCGGTACGTCACGGTTGCTCTGCTTGAGCAGGCGCTCGAGGTGGGCGTGCATACCGTGCTCGGGAACCACCAGGCAGCACGGCGAATCGGCCAGACGCTTGCTGATCTCGACTTTCTCGACCCGATCACCGAGCACCTCCGCCACGGCTTCGGTAAAGCCTTTGAAATCCTTGGCTTGCGCTTCGGTTTCCTTCTTGGCTTCTTCGTCGGGCTCTTCGAGCTCGAGGTCTCCCTTGCTGACCGAAACCAGCTTCTTGTCCTGATACTCGGTCAGGCTCATCACCACCCACTCGTCGATGGGATCGGTGAACATCACGACTTCGTAGCCCTTCTTGGCCAGGGTTTCCAGGTGCGGGCTCTTGGCCAGCGTGGCGGGATTGTCGCCGGTGATGTAGTAGATCGAGGACTGCCCCTCGGGCATACGCTCGATGTAGTCGTCGAGGCTGGTCAGCTTCTCCTGGGTGGTCGAGTGGCAGCGCAGCAGCTTGGCCAGCTTCTTGCGGTTCTTCTCGTCGGTGTGGATGCCCTCTTTGAGCACCATGCCGAAGGCACTCCAGAACTTCTCATAGGTCTCGGGCTGGTCGTCGGCCAGCTCTTGCAGCAGATCGAGGGTCTTCTTGACCAGCTGGTTCTTGATGAACCGCACCATCTGGTCTTCCTGCAGCAACTCGCGGCTGACGTTCAACGGCAGGTCGTCGCTGTCCACCACCCCGCGCAGAAAGCGCAGGTACTCGGGGATCAGCTCTTTGCACTCTTCCATGATGAAGACGCGCTTGACGAACAGCCTGATGCCGCGACGCTCCATCGAGCTGAACATGTCGAAGGGCGCCTTCTCGGGCACGAAAAGCAGCCCCGTGAACATGGCCCGACCTTCGATGCTGAAGTGCGTGCGGGCCAACGGCGCATTCCAGTCGTGGCTCAGGTGCTTGTAGAACTCGTTGTACTGCTCGTCCTCGATGTCTTCTTTCTTGCGCTTCCAGAGCGCCGAGGCGTTGTTGATCTGCTCGAACTTGACCTCGGTGACCTTCTCTTTGGGACCTTCGGGATCGCTCTCGTCTTTGGGCTCTTCGCGGGTGCGGGTGACCTCCAGCTCGATGGGGAAGCTGACGTAGTCGGAGAACTTGCGCACCAGCTCGCGCAGCTTCCACTCGGTGTTGAACTCTTTGTGCTCGTCCTTGAGGTGCAGGGTGATCGCGGTGCCACGGCCTTCCAGCTCACAGGGCTCGATGCTGAAGCTGCCCGAGCCTTCGCTGGTCCACTGCCATGCCTCTTCGGCCAGCGGCGCGCGGCTCTGCACGGTCACCGTATCGGCGACCAGATAGCTGCTGTAGAAACCGACGCCGAACTGGCCGATCAGCTGCAGATCATCGCCCTCTTTCTTTTCTTGCAGGGCTTTGACGAAAGCCGTGGAACCCGAATGCGCAATCGTGCCGAGGTTCTTGATCAGCTCCTCGCGGGTCATGCCGACGCCGTTGTCGCGGATGGTCAAGGTCTGGCCAGTCTCATCCGGAATCAGCTGGACCTTCAGCTCTTTGTCCTCACCCATCACGTCGTGCTCTGTCAGGGCACGGAAACGGATCTTGTCGAGGGCGTCGGACGCGTTGGAAACCAGCTCACGCAGGAAGATCTCCTTGTGGCTGTACAGAGAGTTGATGACCAGGCTCAGGACCTGATTGACCTCGGCCTGGAAAGTGAAGGTTTCGGGCTGTTCCACAGTTGAGTTCATCGGGATTTCTCCTCGCTGCCGGGGATGTAGGGGCCGTTCAGCACAGCGCACTGCAACTGCCGCACCAAGTCGAGGAAAAACCACAAGAATAACGCGTACAATATCTTACGGACGCGCAATCGAGGGACCGCCAACGGTCGATGTGGCAGACCTTGCCCGCCGGCTGCCTTTTTGGCAACATTCGCCGCCATGAAGCTGCTGATACAGATCCAGGGCCTGTCGAAGAACTACGGCCCCCAGATGATCTTCTCCAACGCGAACGCATCGTTCTCCCTACAGCACAAGGTTGGGGTCATCGGCCGCAACGGCAGCGGCAAGTCGACGCTGTGCAGGATGATCATCGGCGAAGAGAGACCGGACAGCGGAGCGATCACCAACAACTCCGACCTGCGCCTCGGCTACCTCGAACAGCACAACCCTTTCGAGCTCGATGAGACCGTTGAAGCTTTCCTCACCCGGCACAGCGGGCTGGAATCGTGGCGTTGCGGGCAGATCGCCGGCCGCTTTCAGCTCAAGCACGAGCTGTTCGATGGGCTCCCTATCGGCTCTCTCTCTGGCGGCTTCCAGACCCGCATCAAGCTGGCCGCGCTGCTGTTGGCCGAGCCCAACTTCTTGATCCTCGACGAGCCGACCAACTTCCTCGACCTCGACACCCAGCTGCTGCTCGAGCGGGTGCTGCAAGACTTCAAGGGGGGCTTCTTGATCGTCTCGCACGACCGGGAGTTCCTCAAGCGCACCAGCAACCACACCCTTGACGTAGGCCGCGGCGAGCTGGTGATGTATCCGGGCAAGCTCGAGGCCTACTTCGCCTACCGGGAAGAGCAGATCGCGCATGCGCAGCGCCAGAACAAGAAGACCGAGGCGCGCCGCCGTCAGCTGCAGGCCTTTGTCGACCGCAACCGGGTGCGTGCCTCGACCGCGAAGCAGGCGCAATCGAAGTTGAAACAGCTGTCGCGGCTCGAGAGCATCGAGATCGAGCATGCACTCTCTGATGTCGATATCCGTCTGCCCCAGGTAGAATCCCGCCCCGGCCACGCCCTGCTGTGTGAAAACATGGCCATCGGCTACCCCGAGAAGAGCGTCGCCAAGAACATCTACCTCGATATCGAGCGCGGCGCCAAAGTCGCCGTCGTCGGGGCCAATGGCGAGGGCAAGACCACCTTGCTGCGCACGCTGGCGGGCCAGCTCGAGCCTCTGGGCGGCAGCTTCAAGTGGAGCAGCCAGCTGGAGATGGCCTACTACGCGCAGCATGTCTACGGCACGCTGCCCGAGCAACTCGATGTCGAGACCTATCTGCGCTCGGAGGCCGATGCCGGCGTCGGCCGCCAGCAGATCCTCGACCTCGCGGGCAGCTTTCTGTTCCAGGGTGATGACGTGCAGAAGAAGCTGGCCGTGCTCAGCGGAGGCGAACGCGCACGCCTGTGCCTGGCAGGGCTGCTGCTGAGCGGCAAGCCGCTGTTGTTGCTCGATGAGCCGACCAACCACCTCGACTTCGAGACCGTCGAAGCGCTGGGATTCGCGCTGCGTGATTACGGAGGGACGGTCTTCTTCACCAGCCACGACCGCACCTTCGCCAGCCTGGTCGCGACCTGCGTGATCGAGGTCAAGGACGAGCGGGTGGCCGTGTTCCCCGGCGACTATGCGTCCTATGTGTACCGCCTCGAGCGCTGGGCACAAAACGGCGACACGCCCTCGCCGGGCAGCCAGCGCAAGCCCAAGCGCACGGGAAAGACGGCACACGCAGAACGCAAACAGCTGCGAGCGCGGCTGCGCAAGCTGAAGAACCAGGTCAGCCAGAGCGAGAAGCGCCTGGCCAGCTTTGAGGCGGAGCAGGCCCTGCTGCTCGAGCAGATGGTCCAGGATCCGGCCTTCTCACGCGAACGCAACCTGCGGCTCGCCGAGCTCAAAGAGTTGAAGGAGCAAGAGGAAGAGCGCTGGCTCGAGCTGCAGGAACAGCTTGAGGAGCTGGAGACCTAGCGCCCTGGAACGACCCCCAAAAAAACACTATCAAGGTTCGTTTGCGGGTCGAAGTCTCAAATACGTGTCAGAAAGTTAAAGTTGTCTTTGCAATTCCTGGTCGGTATCGACGAAAATACGCGGTACTGTCTACTGGAACGCAATTTGCTCTGGGGTGTCAGCAATACCACGAGCCAGCTTGGGGGGGATTGTCTCCCCTCAGGTTTCCAACAGCTATTAGGGAGCGCAGAATATGGCCACCAGAAACAGACGTGAATTTTTGGGCGATGCAGCCAAGCTGAGCGCCGCCGCCGCGCTGGCCCCGATAGTGATGTCGGGCTGTGCCTCGGACAGCGACAGCAGCAGTGGGGACGACAACTTCGTCGCTTCGGGCGATGTCTCCCAGAACGGCGTGGTGCTGTGGGCCTACCCGCGCGAATCCGGCAACGTCACCTTCGATGTCGCGACCGATGCCAGCTTCACGAACATCGTCTCATCGACCGTCGGTACCACGGCGGCCGCCAACGTTCCCGCCAAGGTGTCGGTCGGCAGCTTGACCGCGGCGACCCAGTACTACTACCGCGCCAGCTCAACCAACCGTTCGGGCCAGGGCAGTTTCCGCACCCCGGCCAACCTCGGTACCTTTGCGGGCCTGCGCTTCGGCGCTTCGGGCGATGCGCGCGGCGAGAAGGCACCGTTCCCGTCGATCAAGAACGCGGCCAACCGCGACCTCGACTTCTTCGTCTTCATCGGCGACACCATCTATGCCGACTCACCCTCACCGGTGCTGCAGTCGAGCGCGCCGTCGACGCTCGATGAATACCGACTGAAGCACGAAGAAAACCTGACCATGCGCCACGGCCTCAATACCCAGGCTGTGCTGCGGGCCTCGACCGCGAGCTTCGCGACCATCGACGACCACGAGGTCAACGACAACTTCTCCGGCGGCGCGCATCCTTCGACCGACGCCCGCTTCACGTTCACGACTGAAGACTTCATCAACGAGACCACGCTCTACGGTATCGGCCTGCAGGCCTTCCAGGAGTACCACCCGGTCGCCGATGAGTTCTGGCCCAACACCACCACTGATCCTCGTATCGATGGCAAGCGCCGGCTGTACCGTTATCGGACCTTCGGTTCGGACGCCGCGCTGATCGTGCTTGACGGGCGCAGCTTCCGCGACGCACCCGTGCCCGAGGTCACCGACCTCGGCAGTGCGGCGGCCGTCCAGGCCTTCATTGTCTCGACCTTCGCCCCGGGCCGCACGATGCTCGGTTCGCTGCAGTTCGGTCAATTGATCAACGATCTGGCGACTGCTCAGCTGAGCGGCATCACCTGGAAATTCGTAGTTGTTCCCGAGCCGATTGCCAACCTTTCGCCGCTCGAGGCACAAGACCGCTTCGAAGGCTACGGTGTCGAGCGGAATACGTTGTTGGGGGCGATCCAATTTGGCGTGCCCATGACCGTGGGCCACATCGAGAACGTGGTGTTCGTCTCCGCCGACATCCACGGCTCTCTCAACAACCGGCTCGAGTTCCTCGACCAGACCTTCACGGCCAACCAGGTCGACGGTGCCTTCGAAGTCGTGACCGGCGCGATCGCGTCGGGTGCATTGGGCCCCCGCGCCATCGAGGCAGCCTCGGTATTGCTTTCCCCGAACCAGATCGCGGGCTACAACTCCTTGGGCAGCCTGGACGCCAAAGACCTGTTCTTCGCGAACTTTGTCAATGGCGTGCTCACACAAGTCGGCAGCCCCTTGCTCGGCCTGGACAACCAGACATCGGTCGACGTGACCCTGCACTCGGGCTTGTATACGCGCGCGCACAGCTATGGCTGGACCGAGTTTGAGATCAACGCCACCACCCAGGTGCTGACGGTGACCTCCTGGGGCATCCCCCTGTACGAGATCGGCGGCGAGGTCCCCGCGGTTGGCCTGGACCCGCAGATCCTGACGCAGTACAGCGTGAATCCTGAGTAAGTTACTCAGGCCTGACAGGACATGAAAAGAGCCCGCTTCGGCGGGCTTTTTTCATGGGCGGGCGGGGAATGCTCGCGGGCGGAGCGAAGCGTCCGAGTCTTCGAGGAGTAAACCACTCCCTTACTTGGATTTATCGCCGTTGCCACCACGGGCGGGTACCGCGCCGGGCTTGCCGTCGCGGCGGCCGCCGTGAGGAGTGCGGGGCGGCCGGCAAGAAGAATCCTCACGAGCGGGGCGCGCAGCGCCTCCAGGGCTGTCAGTGCGCCCGCCATTGCCCCCGCCGCGAGCCCCACGATTGTCGCTACGCCCCGCACGGTTGTCGCCGCGAGCCCCACGGTTGTTGCCCCCGCGGTTGTCATTCCGGCCACCACGGTTTTCATTCCGGCCACGGGGCTCATTCCGGCGCCCCCGCGCGCTGTCACGGCGAGAATAGCGCTCGGGCCGCGCGTGCTGGCGCGGGCTGTTCTTGGCCACCTCGAGCAGGCCCTCATCGCCATAACGGCGGATGCCCGCCCCACCAGGCAGGTGCGGCATCGCATCGAGCACCAACAACTCGTCGGGCAGTTGCTCGTTCGGCAGGTCGCGCTTCAGGTAGGTGCGCAGCTCGTCGACCTTCAGCTCCTCGCCCTTGACCAGCACACAACAGGCGCAGACCGATTGGCCCAGCAGCTTGTGCGGCGTTCCGACCACCGCGCATTCGACCACTTTGGGATGCCGCAGGATGTAGCGCTCGAGCACGCTCGGGATCACCTTGGTGTGCTTGCGCTTGATCAGGTCCTTGAGCCGCCCCTTGTAGTAGAGGTTGCGCTGCGCGTCGATGGTGACCAGGTCGCCGGTGCGGAACCACCCGCCCTCGATCATATGCAGGCCCGTCTCTTCCTCATCCTTCCAATAGCTGGTCGGCACATTCCAGCCGCGCACCAACAGCTCTCCCGTCTGCCCCGGAGCCCGCTCGACCAGACTCTCAGGGTCGACGATCTGGATCTCCGAATCCGGGACCGGCTGGCCGATCGCCTGGTGCCGCTTGGGAGCACGCGTCTCATAGTCGTGCAGGGTACCGGGACCAGTCTCGACCGATGACCAGTGGAAGTAGATCGGGATGCCGAACAGGCTCTCGGCTTTCTCGAGCAGACCGGGAATGGGAAGCTGGCCGCTGACCAGACCGGCACGCAGGGGCTCGCGCCCCACCACACCCTCGAGCCGCCAGTCGTTCTTGACCTCGCGTAACCAGGCCGAGATCTCGTGCGGCGTGGTATGGACCAGGCTGACACCGTAACGGCCCATCGCCAGCAAAGCCGCACGCGGGTCGCCGCGTTCAGCCATCACGACGATGCCGGTCAGGCGCACCGCCCCGACCAGCGTAGAAATGGCCAATGGATGGTGGAAGAGCGGCTGCGAGGCCAGAAAAACCTCACGGCTGCCCGCCTTGAGCGCCCAGGCATAGAGCTCCGCACGCCGGACGGCCTGCAGGTGCGTGACCGGGCACAACTTCGGCACGCCCGTGTTGCCGCGCGTCGACAACAACATGGCCTGAGCCTCGGGGTCCATGTTGGGTTCGGGAACCTCACCTTCGAAGACCATCAAGTCCGCGGCGATCACACCGCTGAGCTCGGCATCGACCGCCTGCAGACGCTGGAGAGCCTCGGCGTTCTCGACGATGACGAAGTTGCAGCCGGCCTTGTGCAGCAGCGCCACCTCGTGCTCGGCCGCGAGCAGAGGGTCGATGAAGACGGCCAGACCGCCAAGATGCATCACGCCATAGAAACTTGCGAACAGACCCTCACCGTTGGGCAGACAGATGGCTATCAGCTCTGAGGCGGCCTTCCCCTGGGCATGCAGGCCTGCTGCCACGCGCCGGGCTCGCTGCTGCAGGGCCGCGTAGGTCATGCGCTCCCCGGCACGGCCGATCGTGACCACGCCGCCCGGGCGTAGCTGCACTGCACGTTCGAGCATTCCGCTCAAGGTACGTTCCATGATGTTCCTCCCAGAAGGCCGCCGGGCTACGCCCAGCCGGCCTCCGCACAGAAGAGACTGGCGAAGTACCCGTTAGGGGTGACAGGGCAGGCCCGGACCGAAAACGGCCGGGTAGAGTCACCTGACGCCCCAGGGTCTCGACACTCTCTCGGGTTGATGGGCAGCGCAGGCCGAGCCAAGTCGACCTGGCCTGCGATCGTGTGGTGTGGTGGGTGGCCAGGCCGGGCAAGGACTGTGCCTTGCAGGTGGGGCTACGCGGAATCGCACAGGACTGCCGCATGCCGACCTCCAATTCAGGCCGACGGCACCGTCAACAAAGCGCAGCGAGAGCTCGCAGGAGACCTACCACTTCCGAGTGGTGTGCGCCGTAGCGGCGGACCTCCACCCGGGTGGTCCGCCTTCCGTACGTCGCGCGTACGGAGTTTCTGCAGGGGACCAGATTACGAGCCCGAAGGGTCTGGACATGTGCTTGGTTGGTCTCTGCTCGATGAGGAGCGCGCTTTCTTGTCGGCGATGCCCGCCGTGTGTTTCGTCACCCAGAGGATACACGAATTCGGGCCACCACGCATTCCTTTTGGTCGCAACCACCAGGGTTCCGTTTGACAGGCGGAGCGGCATCGCGCATACAGATGGCTTGCGGCTCCCCTTTCGCGACGTTTCCACGACCTCATGCAAGGAAGCAGCCTTGGTAGTTGAGCCTCCTCCTCACGAAACTCCTCCTCCTGTCAGCATTGTGATCCCCGCGTACAACGAAGCACTGGCGATCGAGCCTGTGATCGAGGAGATTCGGAAACGCCATCCGGACTTTGAGATCATCGTCGTGGACGACTTCTCCACCGATGAGACCGCGAAGCTTGCTGAAGCGGCGGGCGCCACGGTGCTGCGCCACCCCTACAACAAGGGCAACGGCGCGGCGGTCAAGACGGGAATGCGCGCGGCCCGCGGCGATGTCGTGCTGATGATGGATGCGGATGGGCAACACAAACCCGAGGACATCCAGAAGCTGCTCGACTTGATGGATCAGGGCTACGACATGGTGGTCGGGGCCCGTACTCGCGACTCCGACACCAGCCTGCATCGCGACCTCGCTAACGGGATCTACAACCGGCTGGCTTCGTATATGGCCCATTTCCGCATCCCTGATCTGACCTCCGGATTCCGCGCCATCCGCAGGCCTCTAGCCCAGATGTTTGTCTACCTGTTGCCCAACACCTTCTCCTACCCGACCACCATCACCCTGGCCCTGATCCGTTCGGGGTACTCGGTAGGCTATGTGCCGATCCAAGCTCCCAAACGGGTGGGACGCAGCAAGATCCGGCTGCTCTCCGACGGCACACGCTTTTTGTTGATCATCCTGAAGATCTCGACGCTGGTCGCTCCGCTGCGCATCTTCTTGCCGGTCAGCGTGACCTTCTTCCTCGCTGGCCTCGGGTTGTATCTGTGGCGCGTGTGGATAGCGCACGAGTTCCGCTTCACCAACATGGCCATCTTGCTCCTGTCGACCAGCGTGGTGATCTTCCTGGTCGGGTTGGTGGCCGAGCAGATTGCCGCTCTACGGCTCGAGCGCTCACGCTAGCCTGGATCCGTCACCAGGATCGTAGCGAGGACCCGGATGGCCGAGAGAATTCGGGCTTGAGCAGCGCAGACGCTACGGGGGTATCTTCGAGCAGCGAGAGGTCGAATTCGCCGGTCAGGCGGGGCCGCAGCAGAAACTGGTAACGGATTCAGGCTAAAGGAGTTGGCATGGCTTTCGAGCTGCCCGGCTGGGAAGTCGGCCAGAGTTGGCGGGTGGCGACCACCCTGAGCCATCTGGAGCAGCACCCTGACCCCTTCCAGGCCCGCATCATCGGGGTCGAGAACATCTGGCAGATCGAGGTGCTCGCGATCCCCGAGCAAGGGCGACCGGGAGAGATCCGGTTGCGCCTCAGCGCCGAGTTGGCCCATGGCAACCCTTTCAGCGCATCGAGCTTCGAGCTGCGCCTTGCACGCGGCGCTGAGCCCACCAGCCTGCATCTGGCCAGTGTCTGGCACGGGGAGCCAGCGAACACGCGGCTACTGCACAGCAATGGAGCGCATGCCTTCTTTATGCCCGGGGAATCGCTGGGTTTTCTGTTCGACTTCCCGCGTCTGCACAGCGACCTGGCGCCCAGCTTCGGTGAGCAGGCGCTGCAACCCGAGGCGGCTTTTCGGGAAGCCCGCGTCGCCTATGCAACGGGTATGCGGTTCGTCTTCAGCCACGTCTTCCCGCCCCAGGGTACGACCGTGCGCAGCACGATCGAGTGGGACTCGGGGGCGCCTTGGTACAGACGCTTCCTGCGCGAGCGCTACAACCCCGCGGACATGATCCACACCCGAGAGATCCAGGCCAGCGCGCGACTGCTCGACTGAAGCTCAGGCGTCCGTAGCGCTCTTGGGCTCGGCCTCGGGCTCGGCTTCGGGCTCGGCTTCCAGCAACTCTTCGCCGGGCACCCTCGGCACGCCTTCGAGGAAACGCGCGATCTCGGCAGGCAACGGCAGGGGTTTGGCTTCCGGCACCTGCGCAGGAGCAATGTAGGGAGGTTCGGGCTCCGGGGCATCGGGGTGCTCTTCACGCCAGGTGGCCTTCTCCTGCTCGTACACGTCACGAAGCCGGTCGGCCTCTTTCTGCAGGGCATCGACTTTTTCCTGGCCCGCCGTCACGGCCTGCTGGACCCGCTCGTGCACCTGACGCTGGCGTTCCTGGAAGACCTCGGTGGCCCGAGCATCTCCCTCGCACATGTAGCCGACCAGCTCTTCGAGCGCCTGGTCGTCGTCGAGCACCAGCGGACGCAAGGCCTCAATGCGCTGCTTGCGCGCGACCACTTCGCCGAGATCAAGCTCGGCACGCGCCACTACGTAGCCGTCCGGGCCGAAGACCTCGAGCTGGTAGCCCTCTTCCCCCTTCAAGGGTCGATCGAAGACCAGGGGCACGGCATACGGCGTGCCCAGAAAGCTCAGCTTGACGCGCTTGAGATGGTAGATGCCCTCGGATAGAAAGGAGGCCGCCTTGACGAGCAACGCAAACAGGCCCGTCCAGGGCATCACACGGCGTTTGAAGCCCGCTTTCTTTGCCACTTTCTGGGCAAAGAAGATCGGATCCTCTTCGCGGAACAGCTCGGCCAGGATGCGGTTCTTCGCCTTGTCCCACGGCTCCTTGTGCGGCAAAGCCTGCACCGGCCCGCCGGGCTCGTCGATCTGCGGAAGCGAGCGCTTCGGCCGCTTCTTGCCGCCGAAACGCCGGCCCTTGAACCTCCAGACGAGCGAACCGCGGAACAGCTGCTCCCCTTTCGGGACACGCCCTTCGACGCGCATGTGCAGAAGCGTGCCGTGCTTCTTGTGCTCCTCGATCCCGGTGCAACAGGCGACACAGATGATCGGTACCGCCACGGGCAGCGCGGCCAACCATTCGAGCTCGACTTCCAGGGGCGCCACCACGTAGTAGTCTACACCCAGCTCCCCGTCGAGCAGGGCACGCCGGACCGCGCCGCTCAACACCCGCCAGGCCATGGCAGGATGCGCCGGGGGTCTGGGTGGAGGCCGTACCAACGGGGGTGCACCGGGGAACAACTGGCCATCGAGCTCCAGCCCATAGGCGACCGTCGGCTGCACGGCCACTGGCTGCGCGGCCGCCTGATACGCGAGCGCCGTATTGGCGGCGTAGGCCAGCGCGGTTTCTTCCGCAGTCCACGGCTGGCTCAACAGCTCACGCAAGGCATAATCTGCCGCGACCGGGATCTCCAGCGCCGACGTGAAGTCCTTTCCGAGCGCCTCGGGATGCAACATCTCAGACCTCCAACCAACAGGGCAGCAATGCCCAGGGCCGCACTCCCTGAGCTGCCACACTCGTCAGAGCCTCGAGCCAAGAAGCGCGCATGCCCTTCCCCCAACTGCCCCCCAGCAATCTCGCTCCCACAGCTTCGGCCACGGCGACGGGACCGGGCGGGCTCAGCTGCGCGCGCACGGCCCCCAGCAAGGTAGCGGGAAAAGGCAACCTGCGCGGTTGAGGCGAGAACATCTCCACTACACCGTCGGAAGGAAAGGCCACCAGCTCAGCGGCGGCTTCCAAGGCCTCGGCAGGACCACCCAACGCATCGACCAGCCCGATCTCGCGCGCCCGCGCGCCGGTGAAGACGCGGCCCTGCGCAATGGTGTGCACGTCTTCTACGCGCATGCGGCGGCCGACCGCGACACGCTCGAGGAACATCTGGTAGCAGGCCTCCATGCTGTGGCGCAGCTGCCCCAGCTCATCCTCGTTGAAGGGCCGCCAGGGCGAGCCCATGCCCGAGAACCTACCGAAGCGGAACTCCTCGCGATGCACGCCCAGATCGCGGAGCAGACGCGCGCCATTGATCTTGCCGGCCACCACGCCGATCGAGCCCGTCAGGCTGCCCGCCTCCGCGAAAATGCGCCGCCCAGCCGCCGCTATGTAGTAGCCCCCCGACGCAGCCACCGGGCCTAGCGAGACTACGACCGGCTTCTTGGCGTCGAGCTGCTTCACAGAGCGCCAGAGCAGGTCGCTGGCGGCCGCCGACCCTCCTGGACTGTTGATGTAGAGCACCACGGCCTTGACCGAATTGTCACGCCCCAACCTCTCGAGCAGGGGTCCGACTCCGCTGGGCACGATCACTTCCCCACGCCCCGAGTCGTTGTCGAGGATCGAGCCCTCCAACGGGACATAGGCCAGCCGCGCTGGCGGCTTGCGCAGTCGCCGGTACCAATGCTGGACCAGATGCGAGCGCAGGTACTCTTGAGACAACACGCGCTCCGGTTTGCGGCCCAGCTCCTTCTCCATCAACAGGTCGAGCTCGTCGCCAAAGCGCGGAGCGTCGATCAAGCGGGCAGCTGCCGCCTCGCTGGCGAGAAAGGGGCCATGGTCGAACAGGGCTCGCGCCGTCTCGAAGCTGAGCTTACGCCCCCGCGACAGGGTGCTGAGGAAACGTCCATACAGGCTCTTGCCCAGGTCACGCAACATCTCGCGGTGCGGCTCGCTGGCTTCGTTGCGGGTGAAGGTCTCAGAGAAGGACTTGTAGTCGCCGACGTGCTCCATCTCGGCCTCGACCCCGAAGGTCTCAAGCAGCTCTTTGATGAATACGGCTCCCAGCGCCACACCGTTCAGCTCGATCGATCCGCCCGGCGCCAGATAGATCCGGTCGGCCGCGCAAGCGACCAGATAGGCCGAGCGGCTGTAGCTGGCAGAGTAGGTCCACACCTTGCGGCGGGTCGCCCGCAGCTTGCCGAGCACGCGCGCGACCGCATCGACCACCGCGGGCGATTCGTCGAAGAAGTCGAGCAACACCAGCACGTGGCTCATGCGCTCATCTTGGCTGGCGACCTCTACCGCGCGCAGCATGTCGAGTAGAGAGAGCGCGCGCTTGGCCTTGAACAGCTGCAGCAGGCCGGGCTGCTCCGCGTGGAGGCCATGGCGCAGGTCGAGGACGAACACATCGCCGCTGCGTCGCAGAAAGAAGTTCAACAGGACCGCGACGGGGAGGGCCAGCGCCAGCTTCAACCATCGCAGAAGCAAGCGCAGAAGGCCGAACAGCTGCCGAACCGCCCAGCCCACTCCCGCGGCCAGCAAACCGACTGTTCTGGCGAGCACGCTCGCTCCTCTGTCGCTGTGGATGACCTCACCAAACTACTCGAAGCTGCGCGCGGGTTCCAGCCGGAACCGTGCGTTGCAGAGCGGCGTTTTAAGGGAAGTGCGGGCCTGGCGTCTGGTAGACTTGGGGCCCCACGACTCTTGGAAGCATGCCTGTGAACCACTACTACTGCGGCCAGCACCTCAAATCCTTCGGGCAGATCGCCGAGGGCAACCCGGGCCTCGCAGGGAAGTTCTTCGACTACTACGGCGCCGTCTTCGAGGCGGGCGCCCTGTCGAAGCGCGAGAAGGCGCTGATCGGTCTGGCGGTGGCCCATGCGGTGCAGTGCCCCTACTGCATCGAGGCCTATTCCAGCAAAGCTCTCGAAGAGGGGGCCGACCTGGAAATGATGACCGAGGCCGTCCACGTGACCACCGCGATCAGGGGCGGCGCCAGCCTGGTCCACGGCATGCAGATGCTCGAGCACGTCAAGCGCCAGACCATGTGAGGAGATCGTTGTGGGACATGTCGAGACCTCGCCCGAGCTGCGTGAAGAGCTCGAGCTGCCCGAATCCGGGCCGAAGCCCACCCGCTCTCTGGCGCGCCGCGGGGATCCCCTGTCCGCCTCCGAACGACAGCGCGAGTTGCTGGCGGGGCTGCCGCTTGCGGACGCCAACTTCGCCACGAGAGTGGCCGCGCACGGTTTCGCTCCCCTGCGACCCACCACACTCGAGATCTTCCAGATCAACATCGGCAAGCTCTGCAACATGACCTGCAAGCACTGCCACGTAGACGCGGGCCCCGACCGCGTGGTCGAGAACATGGACCGCGCCACGATCGACGCCTGCCTGCGGGCCCTCGACGCCTGCCCGGGGGTGCATACTGTCGACATCACCGGCGGCGCTCCAGAGCTCAACCCCCACTTCCGCTATCTGGTCGACGCGTGCGTCGCCCGCGGCAAGCACGTGATCGACCGCTGCAATCTGACGGTGCTGCTGCTTCCTCGCTGCGCCGACTTGCCGGCCTGGATGGCGGAGCGAGGGGTTGAGATCAGCTGCTCACTGCCCCACTACCGCAAGCTCAACACCGACGCACAACGCGGCATGGGCACGTATGAGAAGTCGCTCGTAGCGCTCCGGCGCTTGAACACTCTAGGTTACGGCAAGGGCGATCCGAAGCGTCGCCTGACACTGGTCAGCAACCCAGCAGGGGCGTTCCTCAGCGGCGAGCAGGAGGCCCTGGAGAGCGAGTGGAAGGCGGCCTTGCTGGCCAACCACGGAATCTTCTTCGACCGCCTGATCGCGATCAACAACATGCCGATCTCACGCTTCCTCGACTGGCTGCAGCAGAGCGGGAATCTGCAGCCTTACCTCGAGCGGCTCGTGACACGTTTCAATCCCGAGACCATCTCCAACTTGATGTGCCGCAACACCTTGTCGATCGGCTGGGATGGCAGGCTGTTCGATTGCGACTTCAACCAGATGCTCGACCTCGAGCTGCAGCCAGAGACGCGCCCCGCCATGCGCATCGAAGACTTCGACCCGGCGGCACTCGCGGGCCGCTGCATCGTCACCGGCCGCCACTGCTTTGGCTGCGCGGCTGGCTCGGGTAGCGGCTGCGGAGGTGCGCTGACCGCATGAGCAGACGCCTGCAGTTGTTCGAGTTCGTCGACCAGGCCTGGCTGCCGACCTCCATCCGTGATGGCTCCCTGGAAGTCTTGACTCTGGCGTTCGAGAGAGTGGGCTCCTACAACGGCCTCGCGCCCGCGCTGGCACGCTTCCTGGCCAAGACAGGAGCCAAGAAGCTGCTCGACCTGGGCAGTGGCGCGGGCGGGCCTGCGCGTGCCCTGTTGGCGGCGCTGCGCAAGACTGGTGGGCCAGCGCCCCGCTTGCGGCTGTCAGACCTGTATCCCAATCTGGGTGCGCTACAGGCGCTTGCGGCGGACGACTCCCACATTGACTTCTGCGCGGAGCCCATCGACGCCACCGCGGTGCCGGAGACCTACGCCGACTGGCCCCGTCTGGCCTGCACAAGTTTCCATCACTTCCCTCCGCCGCTGGCCCAGGCCATTCTCGACGATGCCGTGCGCAGCGCACCCGGCATCTTCATCGTCGAGCCTTTTCCGCGCAATCCGCTGCGGCTCCTCCCGCACCTGCTGCGCTCGCCACACTGCTACTTCCTGGCTCCCTGGCTCAGCCGCGAACGTCGGCCGGCGAAGCTGGTGTTCACCTACCTGCTGCCGCTGATCCTCGGCGTGTTGGCCTGGGACGGCCTGGTCAGCACCCTGCGGGTCTATACCCGTGATGAGCTGATGGCCATGGCGGCCCAGACGGGCGCGCATGACTTCGACTGGGAATACGGTACGGCGCCCTTTTTTCCCGGCGGCATGGTCACGTGGTTTGCCGGCGTCCGGCGGACGTGATCGCCAGGGTCGCCGGCAAGCGCGCATTCAACGGATGCTATCGCTCGGGGGCGCTTGCAGTTGGAATGTGACCGCCGATGCGGCCGCCAGCTGTTTGATCGCTTGGCGCCGCATCGACTCTTCGAGCTTCTCTTGCTCCCAGACCCAGAGCTCTTCAGGCAGCTTTGCGATGTCCCCGCTGAACGTGTGCCGGTCGCCCCAGCTGATCGTACCCCGATCGATGCTGACCTCGATGACCAGGCGCACCACCCGGGGCAGCCAGATCGATGCGGCGGGTTCGATCGACGCGGGTCGATCACTCAACCACGGCTCTTCGTGGTACTCGACCAGCTCTCCACGCTCGAAGCTGACCGTGAGGCTGCCTACCTGTCCCGGGGGTTGAGGATTCTTGGCCAGGTCGTGCAGCACCGCTGCGCCAGCGAACCGCTCCCGCAGCAGGTCGAAGACTGCGTCGCGCTCGAACGCCGGCAGATCGACGCTGAGGCTGCGTTGCTGTTGGCAGTACGCATAGTGGTCTGCCGTTGCCTGCCATGCCTGCCGGCGCTCCGCCAGATCGAGAGCCCCGAGCAATGCGTCGACCTCCACTACCGTCGTACGTCCGGCATACAGATGCTCGACCAGCCTTCGCTCATTGCCATCGACGTGGCGCTTGAGCTTGGCTGCGATGCGCTCGCGGAACACGACTGGATCGACACGATCGACCTGAAATCCGAACAGGTAGCCGTCGGGCAGCTCAGCCTGCAGCTGTGACTCGAGCGCAAGACAGGCCCCGATGTCTCCTGCCGCGAAGTTGTTCTTGAAAGCGAAGACCAGATCATGGCCCAGCTTTGCGGCATCGACAGCGGCCTGCTTCTCCCAGTTGAAGATGCCGCCCACCACCAGGCCCACAACCGCCAGCGCGATTCCCAGCCTGAGCGGCCAGGGAGAGCGGGCTGGGGGAGGCTTCTTGCGCCGTCTCTTCGGCTTCATGGGGCTCCTTTCGCTAGCCCGGATCGGTGCGCCCGGTCAATCCAGCTTGAGAATGTAGCAGCTGCCACCCGACAAGACCATCTCTTCGATCTTGACCGCGATCTCGACACGCTGAGCATAGCTGAACACGACCTTGGAGTTCTTCAACATCCGCACGCCGTCTGCCAGGTGGGCCGCGCTCGTCTGCGCGCCCGGACGGAAGCTGACGGCCATTCCTTCCAGGTCCCCGCAGAATCCCCGCAGTTGCAGGAAGCGGTCCATCGTGCCCTCGACGAGCAACGGATAGAGCACGTCGGGCTCCGTGGCTTCCCAGGTCTCCGCCGCCAACACCTCGATCAGGCCGTCCCTGGAAAGCAGCAGCCGACCCAATCCGTCTTCATCCCGGTTACGGAACAGCTCTGCGAACGCGAGCGCGGTCTGCTCTGCGGCTGCCAGCTCGTCCGCCGAAAACCCCTGCGAAGCTCCGAGCAGCTGCAGCGCATACCGTGCAGCTTTGGAGACCGCGGGATGCCGGCTCGACAAGCAAGCCCGCACTCTGCCGACCAGGCTCTGGAGCCCGAGGTTTCCAGCCATAGTGCAGGCATAGGCGTGGGTGTTTCCGTCGTCGGGCAGAGCGAGCATCTTGACGAGCAGCCAGGCCACAGGTCGCAGATCGACCGCGGGACTGAGGGTCACAACCGGGCCGGGGATGGACGCTTGCCGCCTGATGGGGTAGGCCGCGACGAGCTCGTTGAGGCGCATGCCCGCGTGGATGACGAGCTGCGTGTCGGCCGACTCCAGATAGGGGGCGATCCAGGGAACCGCGGCCGCGTCCCCCGACGCGGCGAGCATCTTCAGGCTGGCGATAATGGCCTGCGGATCGACGCTGTCGAGCCCCGCGACCGCTCGCAGATGGTCGGCGGCGAAGCGGTCGCCGTCGAGCTCTGCAACCCAGGCCTCGTAGCTCTGCTCGAGCAAGGCCAGGTCCACGGAATCTGCGTGCTGGGCAAGCGCGCTGCAACACACCAGCGCCCATCCCAGCAGGGGCTTCAGATACGACACGCTCATCTCCTGCGCTCCCGGGGTCAACTCTGCTCGCTGGGCAGCTCCAGGCGGCGTTGCTCGACGGACAGGGCACCCGCCAGGCATTCCAGAAACCCAACTGCGCGCTCCAGGCTCTCGAGGCAGGCGTCGGTACAGCGGTCCTCAAACGTCTCAGCGGTCAAGAGCTCGGCCGCACCGATAGCCTCGCCCGCCATGCGTTCCAGCATCCAGACGTAAACCAGCGCACCGCGCCGCTCGAATATCCGCTGCACATCGCGCAACCGCTCGAGCTCGGCGGTCAGCTCTTCGGCAAGCAGCGCGGTCTTGAGTCCGAAATGGCGCCGGTAGTCCACGCCCCTGCTTGCGAAAGTGGCAGCCTCCGTCGCGACCTTTTGCCGTACCCCACGCAAGCGCTGCGCCCCGGTTGCCACCTGTGCCTGCAGGTCGTGGAGCTGCTCGAAACGCCGGGCGTGGTACCAAGCGGCCCGTTGGTTGTGCAGGCCGTCTTGTAGCGCATTCAGCTGCTCGAGCGCGCTCTTCTGCATGCTGCGAGCGGACTCGAAGCGTTGCGCCGCAAGCTCGCCGGCGGCTTCTTGCATGCGGCGACCCGCTGCCCGCAGCTGATCGGCAAGGCGCCGCAAGCGCGCTTGTAGAGACGGCTTGCGCCCGACACGCCGGGCCTCCTCGGCCAGGCGCTGCTGCTCGGCGACCAGCTCGGGCACACGCTCGGGAGTTGCGCGCCGCGACCGCACGGTCAGAGCGCGCTGGCGTTGCAGCAGCTCCTCGCACAGGCTCTCGAGAATCTGCAAACGGGCGTCGTCGAGGGCCGTCTCTGACAAACCCTGTTCGATGCTGCAGAGGAAATCCAGCAGCGCCTGCAGGCCGGTGATCACCTCAGCGACCGTGTGCTTGGCTTCGAAGGCCTGGCCTGCCTGCAGGAGCGCCTCGATGCGCTGCATGCGTTTGGTGATCAAAGACTCGCGCAACAAGTCCCAGGTCTCTCGGAGGCTCGCCGCAATCTCGGGCTCGGCGCGCTGTAGCCCTTCGACAAAGACCTCGAGCCGGCGCTCGATCTCTGCTGTCTCGCTGCGCAATCTGCCCTGTGTGGCAGCCAGACGCTCGAGCTCGGAATCCTGCGCACAGGCAGGCACCCCCATGGCCAGCAACAGCGTGAGCTGCAGACACAATCTTGCCACGCGGGACTCCTCCTCTGTTGTCAGTCTGACACTTGAACGGGCATCAATGTTCCGCGGAATCTGTTTTTTTTGCTGCGCCGCCTCCAGCGCGCGGGATACTCCAGAGCGCTGCAGCGACCGTTGCGGCCGACTGCAGCAAGAACTGCTACACTGGGAAGGAAGGCGGCGGCGCCCGTAGCAGAGCACTTTCCCGAAACCCTATCAGGGCTTGAGTTTCGGGTGCATCTTGCGCCAGTCCCGCCGGTCGTTTTGATTTGCATGCCCACCGGAGGCCTGATACGATCGCGCTTTGGGCGGTCGAGAGCCCGGCCCGGGCGGCAAGGCAAGGGTAGCAACAGGGTCCGGCGGCGCCGCCCGCACCCCCGAGGCTGGGTATGGAGAAGCAGAATACGGCGGAGTTCCTTCCGCATCTGTTGCAGAGCTCAATCTGCTTTCCGCCGGGCATATCCCTGCTGGGCAGCCGGCTTTCCTACCTCGACGAACGCATCCTCGAGCTGAATCGCCTGAAACATCTCAGCCTGGGCAACCTGCTGGACCAGACGCCTTCGCGCTGGGTGTACTGCGACTGGTTCCAGATCGCTTCGACGATGGTAAGCAACGGCGAGTACCTGCAGTTCCTGCATGACCGCGAGCCCGACCCATTCACCGGAGGCGATGGGGAGCGGCTCTACGACGGCCACGAGATGTGGCGGTACTTGTGGACCGACCTCAAGTACGGGATCGAGGTGGCCAACGCCCAGGTGCAACGCCCTGACGGCTCGATCATGGTCACCGAAGAGAACTACCGGCGTATCGACAATTTCGTCGAAGCCTATCTCGAATCCTTGAAATTTGAGATCGACCGGCACCTGATGGTGCTCGAAGAAGGAGCCAGCGAAGACGGCGACTCCGACCTCTACGTGGTGCAACGGCCGGAGACCGACACGGGCATCATCACGGCGCGCAAAGACAGGAACGTCCAGAACCTGTTCCTCTACCTGAAATATGCGCTGCGCGACGCGATCTGCAATCCCGAACAGCAAGAAGAGAAGCTGTTCACCGACCGCGAGAAGCTCACCTTGAGCAACTACCTCGCGACCGAGAACCGCGGCGAGACCATCCTCAACGATGTCGACCAACTGCTGTTGAAGCTGCGGCGTATCTTCGGACACGTCGAACGCAGCAATCCGAAGAGCTTCGTCGAGCCGATCAGCTTCCTCGAGCGGGTCAAGCGCCAACTGCGGCGCCAGACCGACCCCCTCGCCCCGATTCCCCTGCACACGGTGCTCTACCCCCGGGCATGGAGCAATCCCCAGGGGGAAGGACAGGCGCGGGGCTTTGTCGGGCCCAATGTCCCCTGGTTGCAGCGGCCGGTGACCGGCATCACGTTGTACGAGGCGCTCGGCTACTGTACCTGGCTGTCGACCAAGATCGGCTGGGAGTATTCGGTCACCCTGCTCAACGAAGCAGAGTACGAACGGGCGGCCGGCTGGCCGCGCGACGTGGTCGACGAGCGGCCTCCTGAGGTGATGGTCGACGGGCGCATGAAGGACATCTTCCCCTGGCAACGCACCACCGAGCATGACTTCAACTACTTCTTCGGGCGCGAAGGGCAAGAGCTCGAGACCTTGTACTCGAACAAGCGCCGCTACCAGCAAGTGCTCGAGAGCACGGCGCGGATCGTCTCGAATACGGAGAAGCTCTACATGCTGCTCGGCTTCGGCTGGCAGTGGACGCAGGACCGCTTCAACGAGAATGAGCGCAAGTACAACCGGTTCCAGGACATCGATTACCGGCGCTACACCGACAAGGTCTACAAAGACGTCGACCGCACGGACCAGGCGCTTGAAGTCTTTCTCTACGAGTCCAACAAGAACCAGAAGAACTCCTATTTCGTCGCCCGAGGCGCTCCGGACATCATCGGCGGACCGGGGCTGACGACGCGGCGCTTCGCCCTGTATCCGATGCGTGGGTACCACAACGTGGGCTTCCGCTGGGTGCTGAAGAAGAACTGATGCGGGTTGGGGCAGGTGCATGAGCCAGAGCAGTTGTTTCGTGTGTCATTCGCCGTTGGTGCAGCAGTCGCGGCAGTTTGCCCGCTGCTCCAACGACAGCTGCCCCGATGGCACCCTGTTCGTGCACTGCGGATACTGCAAGCACTTCTCGGTGACCGTCGGAGCGGACAACAAGGGTCCGCTGATCTGCCGCAACCCGCGCTGCAAGATGCATGGCCTGCCTCGGACGGTTTGCCCCAGTTGCCAGAAATACAGCCTGTCGAAAGTCGGCTCCACCGAGATCTGTATCTCGCGCAGCTGCGCGAGCAACAGCAGCATCTTGAAGAAATGCCACTTCTGCAAACAGATGGCCTTCCTCAAGAGCGCCGACACCAACTTCTGCACCAAGGGCGACTGCGCCTACCTGTTGGTCCGCATGGAGCGCTGTGGGGCCTGCGCCGCCATGTCCCTGGATGTCGGCGCGTCCAAATGCCGCAACTCCGAGTGCCGACGCTTCGGGCACATCGTGGAGAAATGCACGACCTGCCAGCAGCTGAGCCTGGTCGACGGGGCGTGCGAGAACGCAGATTGCACGAGCAATGCCGGAGGGGCAGGTCCTTTCCAGGAAACGCTGATGGGCGACATTCTGGGCAACCTGCGCGATGTTCTGCCCGACATGGCCGCCGAGAAGAAGGCAGCGACTCCGGCGAGACCGGTGCAGACGTCTGCGAGCGGCCGGCGCGGAGCGGCCGCCAATGACCTGACAGGCGATTGGGATCAGCCAGAATGGGACGGGCAGCTCGGCAGTGGGTTGCCACCGCGACCGCCGCGGCCGGCGGCCCCTCCCAAGCCAGCAGCCAGACAACCACGCAAGAAGCACAGGACCTTGAACGACTTCTCACCCTTCGACATGTTGCCCGACGAGCCCGCTCCGGCCCAGCCGAGACCTGCACCCGCCAAGCCAGTGCCACCTCCACCGGCTCCGGCGCTCGATCTGTTCAAGCACGAACAGCGCCATCCGGGGGCTCCCTCGCCAGCGGACGTGCAGCCGACCTTGGGCCCGCGCCTGTTCGACCCGCCCGGTGGCGGCTCTATGCCCGGCCCATCGTCGACCCCGCACCCCGAGCTGTTCAGCAGCGACCCGAGGCCGACACCGCCGCCCGCGGCCCCCGCTTCCGACCTGTTCGCGCAGCCTGTCAGCCCGGCCCCCAAGCCGCCCGTCGATGCGCCCAGCTCGAGCCTGTTTCCGCCGCGGGGCAAAGCTCCCGAAGCGCGCCCGGCCGGGCCTCCCTTGGACCTGTTCGGCAGCTCGAGCCGCAGGTCGGGGCCAGGCCCCAAACCTGGGCCTGCCCCCAAGCTGTTCGGGCGCCGGCCGGCGAAGCCGATGGGCGAAGACCGCTTCGATCTCGACACCGACAACCGGGCACCCGACAGGTTCAGCCTGCCTCGGGACAGCGACGCGGCATTCCCGGTCCCCAGCGCGGTCGCCCCACAAGCGCCCACAGTTCCCAAGGAGGTCGGCTTCGCAGAGGCCTACGAGTTCGTCCTCAAGCACATTCTGACCGACCGCGAGGGCAAGACCTCTCCCCTGCTGCTGGTGATTGGCCTGTCTGGGGCGGGCAAGACCACCTTCCTGACGGTCCTGGGCGATATTCTGGCCTTCCGCAAGTCCAAGTACTACTTCCCCTGGGAAGGCCTGGAAGTCCGCCGGATCGATGTCGACGCTGTGCTGACCCAGGGCTTCGAGTTCCGCCAGACTCCTGAACCGGTCAGGAAGAAGCTGCGCGAGCAGTACAAGGGCCACGTCAAAGATCTGGTCTTCGAGTACAGCCAGGATTATTTCTCCAAATACCTGGGACGCGAGCACTGGGCGCCACCGACCGCCAAGGGCGAGACCTTCTTCCTGGCCACCGAGCTCGAGTACCGCCAACGTAGCCTGGCCAAGGTCGTCACTCTCGAGACGGCGGGCGAAGACTGGAAGTCGCTGCTCTACTCGTTGGCGGGGCGCAAGGTCAGCGGAGCGGACGAGAAGCGGCTCGGCACGCTGCGGCAGCTGCTGAACACTGCCGAAGGTCTGGTGGTTCTGCTCGACCCGTCCGACGACAAGACCGACGACATCTACCAGAATTTCTTCTTGATCCTCAAGGAAGCGGTGGCGCCGCGCGCACGCAACCGGGCTCGAGAGATGATCCGCGAGCGCATGTCTGGTGGGCAGGAGGTTGTCGACGCACAGAAGCGGCCCGGACCTCTCGACTTCCGCAATCTGCAGGGCAGCCTCAAGCAGCAGCTCGAAGAAGAGATCCGCACGCAACGCGAGCGAGATCAGTTCCGCCTCGACCTGCGCAACAAGCTCCAGAACACGGGCCGCCGGCTCGAGCTGCGTGGCATCGAAGGGCTTCCCCGCGAAGACACCGAGTTCATCCAGCAGCTGAAGACATACTTCTACCGGCTTGATCCGAAGACTGTCGAACAGGCAGAGAAGTACCTCGAAGACCACAAATACAGCAAGCAGGCGCTGGTGAAATTCAGCCGCCAGATGTTGGTGCGCGCGGAGAAGATCCTCGAACAGCTGGTGGATATGCGCTTTGAGGGCATCGGATCGGGCCTTGGTCCCACAGCTCTCAGTGACGAAGACCAGAAAGTGCAGGCATGCTGGAAAGAGATTGCACGCGAGCTGAAGCTCGACGAAGAGCAGCGGCTCGACATCAACTCCGAGAACCTGTACCAGACCGAAGCATGCACTGATTTTCCCGGCCTGAAGAACCTGGCGATCGTCGTGACCAAGACCGACATGTATCCGATCGTCTACCCCCCCGACCGTTATCCGGAAGTCAAGCTGCCGCGGTCGAAGCAGCACATCGGAGCTCTGCAGACCTACCTGCAGATTCTCGACGGGGGCATCGGCTACTACAACTCTTCGGCCACAGGATACTCGGTGACCAGGAATGGGCGGCCTCTGCCAGGGATGGAGAATACGCTCTGCCCGATCAACATCCTCGAGCCGATTATGGACATGCTCGAGCTCCCCAGGTGAGCTCGGGAGGGCCGCGATGGTCAGGTTGGAACTGAAACATCACGTCTACACATCCATCGAAGGCTACCAGAGCATCTTCGCCTCCAAAGGTCTGCCCCGTGAAGTGCTTGAAAGCGTAGAAGAGACCTCACGCCTGCTCTATCCGCGGCTGCATGGGCGCGTCTCTCGAAGCCTGTACTCGGTGTGCGGTTTTCTGTGCCACAGCAAGGTGTTCCGTTACGGCATGGACCACGTCGGCCGGCCGCGAACGTGCGTGCACAACATCCTGGTCGATTTGAGCATGCAAGAGGAAGCACTCGATCCATGCGGCTTGTGTCCCGAAGCCTTCCTGACCCCTGACGTGCCCGAAGGCGATATCAGCTACGAGCTCGCTGAGGGCTTCAATTGGCCCAGCGCCAAGGAGACTCTGCACGCCCATGCCCAGGCGCTGCTGGCCAGTCAAGAAAGCCAACAGGTGTTCGCTGCCCTGCTCAGCATGCTGCAATACGGCCAGGCCTGGTTCTTGCGCGCACCTTCGCTCGAGGGCTTCGAGCTGGTGGCCCATGCGGCGGCCTTTTTGCCGTCTGCGGTGCGCGGACGCCTGGCGATCGTGTCGGGGCTGCAGCTGCACGGCAGCCAGGTCACGATTTTGCCGAACAACACCGACATGAGCGGGTTCGAGAGAGGTTGGGTGCTCGACTTCCCGGCCGACCCTGCGAACACTCCCGGGTGCAGCGAGTATGCCAGCCTGATCGACGAGTATCTGTACCACCGGCGCGATCTCGCCACACTGCGGCTGATTCACGACTTCCTGTCGACCTTTGAGGAACCCGAGCGCGACCCGCTCCTGGCCCTCGATCGCTTCGCAAAGGTCTTCCGCGCCACCGAGCGCTACATCGACCGCGAGTATGGTGGGCTGCAGATCGACGCCCACAGCCTGGAGAGCTTTCTGGCTGCCGTGCCCGCGCTCCACCTGGCAGGCTTTCCTCGCCTGGCCGAGAGCGTGCTCGATGCGTGTTTCGCCCATCTGAACCAGTCGAAGGATCTGCGCAAGATCTCGCTGGGTTTGCACCTGCTGCGGTGCAGCCTCGAGGCCGAGCCGCTCTCGGCGCGTGAGCTGCAGACACTGCGG
Organism: Planctomycetota bacterium; assembly: GCA_029260765.1. Taxonomy (GTDB): domain Bacteria; phylum Planctomycetota; class J058; order JAJDCP01; family JAJDCP01; genus JAJDCP01. The sequence continues at coordinate 15,323 of JAJDCP010000158.1, read as the reverse complement.
CGCATGATCCAACCGAAGATCTACGAATTGATGGCACCGAAAAAGACGATCCGCATCCGCGGAGTCGAGGACTTGACAAACAAATCCAACATCGCGTCTGATCTGAAGGCGATCGTGGCGTTGCTCTCCCCTACGGAGAGCCGGGCGTGAGCGGGGGCATTCATGAGTGATGACAAGGTCGAGGGGGCCATCCGCAGGTTGAAGGACGACCTGGGCCGGACCATGCTGCCGACCGACATCTCGAAAAAAATGCGGGTCGTCAAGGCCAAGGACATCCGCAAGCTCATCGAGGACCTGCTCAAGGATTATGAGGGTCTCGAGCACAAAGACCTGATCGCCAAGTTGACTGAACACGAGGTGCGGTATTCGAATTTCGACCGCCAGAAGCAGAAGCTCAAGGACCAGCTGCAGGCCCTCAAGAAAGACCTGGCCGCCGAGCGCACGAAGCACCGGCAGACACTCGATGCGCTGCAGTCGAAGGCCCGCTCGCTCGGGCGGATTCCCGGGCTCGAGAGCGAGCTCGCCGACCTGCGGGCTCGCTTCGACAGCCAGCTTGCACAGCTGAAGAACCGCGACCGTGAGCTCGAAGCGCTACGCTTCCAGGCGCAAGCCATCACCACGGACCGCGCGCAGGAGACCGGGCGTTACCACCGCCAGATCGAGCAGCTCAAACACGCCCTGGCCGAGCGCGAGCGCGATGCCCTCGGACGGCTCGAAGAGCTCAAGGCACGTCTGGCGGCGCTCGGCGAGGAGCGCACCCGCTTCGAGGGCGCCGTGGCCGAGCGCGATAAACTGTTGGCCGAGCAAGAGCGCGAGACGACTCGGGCGATCGAAGAGCGCGATGCAAAGATCCGCGAGCTGCTCGAGAAGCTGAAGCAAGACCATCAACGCTTCTCGCAGGTCAGTGACAAGGGCCAGCAGCAGCTGAAGATGCAGGCGGACGAGATCGCCAAGTTGCATGAGGCTCGAGAGACTCTACAGGCCGAGCTGAACGCTGCACGCCAGCAACTGGCGCAGGCCGAGAGCCAGCGCAGCCGGGAACGCCAGCAGCTGGAGACCTCATTGAGCGAGCTGCAGGCGCAGCTCGAGGCTTCCCGCCAGGAGGCTCGCCAGCAGGCCGAAAAGATCCAACAGTTGCTGGCGCAAACCGAAGAGATGGTGCAGGGAGCCGAGGCGCGCTTCTCTGCGACCTCCGAAGAGGTAGCCAAGCTGCGGGCACAGCTGGAGCGGCAGGGCGAGGAGCTGGCCGAGAGCCAGCGCGCCGCCCGCGATCTCAGTAGCCGACTTGAAGCGAGCGAGGCCGAGGCGGCCTCGTACAAGCGCAAGGCCGAAGAGCTGCAGACACTCAGTAGTGAAAACCAGGAGGCGATCAGCCACGGTGCCGCGCAACGGCAAACGCTCGAGAGCGAAATCGACGAGCTGAAGCAGGCTTTGCAGGCGCAGCAGGAGAGAGCTGACGCCGCCGAGCAGGCTCTGGCTGAGAGTCGCGCGGGCCTCGAGCTGGCCAACGAGCAGCACGAGGCCAGCCTCAAAGAGCTGCGAGAGCAGCTCCTGAGCCAACAGACCGAGGCGGAACAGGCCCTGGCCGCTGCCGCTTCGTCAGGCACGCAAGCACTCGACGAGCTACGCACCGAGCGCGATCACCAGCTCGAAGAGCTGCGCGCTGAACACGAGAAGCAACTCACTGAGCTGCGCCAGGCAAAGGAACGCGAGGCCGAAGACGCCGCCCAGCAGCTCGAACGCGTGCGCGCTGAGCTCGAGGAGCGCCTGCGCGAGGCCGAGGACAGCCACCATAAGGCACGCAGCGAGCTCGAAGCGAAGCTGGAGAACCAGGCGCAGGAGCTCGAAGAGGCGCGGGCGCAGGACCGCGAGCGCATCGAAGCCCTTGAGGGCGAGCTGAAACAGTCCCAAGATGTGGCGCAACAGCGTGGCGAGCGGGTCGAAGATCTCGAGAACAAGCTGATGGCCCTCGAAGCAGAGAAGCTGCGGGTCGAAGAGCAACTGAATGGTGAGCTGCGCAAGGCCCGCGAGGAGCTGGCCGAGATCAAACTGAAGGCGGGCACAGCCCTCGAGCGCATCGCCGAGCTCGAGGCCGAGCTCGAGGCCTTGCGCAAGGAATATGCCGCGGAGGTCGCGCGCCTGAGTAAATCGATCCGCGCCTTGCAGGTCGAGCTCAAGGGTGCCTGGCTCTATGAAGAACCTGAGCTGAGCAGCGCAAAAAAAGAAGCCGGTCGGCTCGTCAAGACGATGGCCGCGGTGGGACGCAAGCTCAAGACCTCGATCGAGGGAGACCCCGCGCGCAAGGCGCGTTTCGACGCGCTACGCACAGCGCACAAAGAAGCAGAGTCCTTCAAGGCCTGCTTGGATGGCAACGCCAAACGAACTCGTGAATTGATCTCACTGATGGATCAGCGCAAGATGTCGCTGGAAGCGTTTGTCGAGATCCAGACCCTTGCCAACTGGACCGAGCGCATCGGCCAGGAAGTGCAGAACCTAAACGCCGCGTTCGACGTTTTGCAGTCGAACCTGGACGGGAATTAGACTCCACGTCCCGAAAGGAGCCCCGATGGCTGAAGAGCAGCGAGACCTCAAAAGCCTGATCAATCAGCAGCTGAAGACCAAGGAGGTCAAGGGCAAGCGAGCCGTGATCACCCGCCAGGGGATCCGGAAGATCATCGATGCTCTGCTGGAGACCTACGGGGCGCTCGACAAGAAAGACCTCATCGCCAAGATGACCGAGATGGAGCTCGCCAGCCAGAGCGCCAGAAACAAGGCCGACTCGCTCAAGCAGCAGCTCAGCGAGCTGATCAAAGAGCACGAGGCTCTCAAGCAACGGCTGGCGGAGGCGGAGGCCGCTCTGCAGGCGGCTGCCCAGCGCGAACAGGAGTTGGCGGGGCAGCTCGCAGCCCAGCAGGAGGCCAACCAGAAAACCGCGGCGGGCAAAGAACACGATCTGCGAGCCTTGCGCGAAGAGTACGATCGCAAGATGGCAGAGCTGCAGCAGCAAATGCAGCAAGCCATCGCCAACCTGCAGCAGCAGCTGCAACAGGCCCAGGCCTCCAAAGACCAGGCGCTGGCAGAACAGAAGGCTCAGTACGAACAACAGCTGCAACAGCTGCAACAACAGCTGGCTGCTGGTAGCCAGGGTATGCAGCAGGCGCTCGCGGACAAGGACCGCCAGCTTCAGGAGCGCGAGGCGCAGCTGCAAGCGCACATTCAGGAAATGCAGCGCAAGATGCAGGAGCTGGCCGCTCAGCACGAGAACGAGCGGCGCCAGTACATGAGCGACATGGACGCCTACAAAGGCCAGACGGTCGCGTTCCTGGACAACGAAAAGATGCGCATGATCCAGGAGCTGAAGAGCAACGTCGATCGTGCCCAGCAGGACGCCGATGGGCGGTGGGAGCAGCGCTGCGACGAGCTCGCGCAGCTGGCCCGAACCGCTGAGGCGCGCGAGCATGCCCTGAACAAGCGCATCGCCGAGCTCGAGAAGGCCCTGGCAGACCGTGAGGCCGAGAAGAGTGAGCTGGGACGCCAGATCGACGGTCTGAACGGAAAGCTCTCCGCGCACGGGCTCAAGCGCAGCGAGGCCATCGACCGCATCCATGAGCTGGAGGATCAGCTCCGCAAGCTGCGCGACGAACTGGCACGCAAGGAAAAACTGCTCGGAGAGCGCATCCGGTACCTGACCACTGAGCTGAAGTACGCTGAGTTGATCGAGGAGCCAGAGCTGACCGAGCTGCAAACAGGCTGCGAGAAGGTCTTTGCCGGGATCAGCGACCTGGTGGCCGGACGCGACGATGACGAGCTGCCTGAGAATCTGCGCCACCTCAGGCTGGAGGCCGACTGGCTGGACAAGCGGGCACGCGAAGCACTGCACGACTATCCGGTGCTGCTCAATGCGATGAATGAACGGAAGGGCACCATCGAGGTGGTCAGCCGCCTGGGCCGGCTGGCAGCCCTCGGCGAAACCTATGAGAAGTTGCGCACCAACCTGCTGCGCTTGAACAGTGCCGGCAAATCCCTCCCGGAGGACTCGCCCGACTACCTGCTCGCGAAGCCGAAACCCCGTCCGAAGCCGGCGGCGGAAGAGCCTTCCTTGTCGGTCAGTGAGCCGCCGCCGGTGACTGGCTCCTTTCTGAGCCCCACTCCTTCAGCGCTGTTCCCGGACTCAATGCGCCAGGAAGTCGCCGCAGCTCGTGCCGCACCGAGCTCGGGCTCTGCTGTGTTGGCTCCGCCCCCGGGGCCGCTGCCCGGCCCCCCGGGCCTGGCGGGTCCGGCGGGTCCGGCGGCCCAGGCGGCTCCAGCGCCTCGGGCGGCTCCAGCTCCGGCTCCGGCCGCTCCTGCGCCGGCCCACCCCTCTGCGCCACAGGCTGGTTGGGGGCCGCCGCCGCCCGCCGCTGCTCGGCATAACCCCGCACCGGTGCAGCCCAGCGCGCCACAGGCCGGCTGGGGACCGCCGCCCGCGGCCCCCGCTCCGTCCGCCTCAAGTGTTCATCCAGCGGCGCCGGCGCCGGCCCCGGGCTATGCCAAGCCCGCTGCGCAGCCCAGCTATGCGCCTCCGCCCAGCCACGCGGCTCCGCCGCCCGCAGGGTCGTTCGTGCACCCCCCCGCGCCGGCTCCCGCGGGCTCATTCGTACAACCCCCACCACCGGCGGCAGGCTTCGGAGCCCCTCCTCCAGCAGGCTACATGCAGCCAGCCCCGCCCGTGGCCGCGCCCCCAGGTGCCGCCCGGCCTCCAGGCGTGGTGCCTCCGCCTTCGTCCCGCGTCTACGAGCAGCCACCGCCGGACGATTCGAAGACCTTGATTCAGAGCTCACCCGTTTTCGACGCTTCCGATGGCACCCAACGTCTGGACGAAAACGATCTTGACGCGCTCGCCGACGATTGAGCCCGAGCCCTTCGACCTGTCCAGTTGTGACGGACAGGTGCATGTGGTGTTTGAACAGCATGGGGCTGTGACCAAAAGATGACGTCGAGAAGGTAGTCTTCGGCGTGAAGATCTTCAGAGGAGACGACGATGGCGAAGAAATCAGGCCGGACCAAGGCCAGCGCCAAGATCTCGGTCAAGCAGCAATCGCGCCGAAACCGCCCGGTCGCGGTCGGAGGCGTGCTCGTGCGCTGCCGCGACTGCCTGCAAGAGCTCTACTACAATCCGAGCAATGACTCCGAAGGCCTTGAGTGTATTTTCTGCGGCCATCGCTCGGTGCGTCCCAGTGAAGACTTCTTGAGCCAGGCTTCGATCTACAAGTCGCTGGAGTCACGCAACGCCAAAATGGCCGTCATCCCGGCCATCCTCGCCGCGGTGCTCTTCATGCTATTCATCTACTTCACCGGCTCGAAAGAGGTCGTCCTCGAAGAAGATGCTCTCCGCCTCTACGGTCCACTGGGCGGCAGCATCATCTTCTTTGTGCTCGCGTTGATACTCGGCGTCAAGTACGAGAACAACCGCTGGGAAGCCTTCTTCTAGGATTCCCCGACTCTCTTACAGTTTCTGAGCATGCCGCTCACGGGCTACGCCCTGAGCGGCTGCTTGCGTTCGGCCGGGACGACAACGCACACCGCCGGCGCACACATCGTAGTCAGTTTTCCACAATGTGTATAGAATGTTGGCATTCCCTCCCAGCGACCATTCCAGGCGGATCCCCGCAGACGAAACCTGTCTCGACGGTTCGCATACAGGCGCAAATCGCCGACCTCGGGCGTGCCAGACCGGCACATTTGGCTACAGAGCCTGACAATCTGCGTCACGGTGCCACCACATCGCACACCTGCGTGCAACAAATGTGGGCAGGCCAGGAGAACCTGGCCTGTGGGGGGGGAGGAGCCCGGCGGGCCTCACGGCTGGCCAGGCTGAAGACAGGTATGGGGGCGAGAGGGTTGGGTCTTGCCGAGAGGCGACCCGGTTGTTCTCTCTTCCTATTGCACATGTCGTGCCGCGTACTAGCGAGTTTCTCGATTTCCCCCATCCGGCTACACGTTTCCAGCCAGGTGGTCGTGTTGCGGGCACTTTGCTACACTCGCCTTGACTTCCTGGCCTCCGGAAACAGCGTGGATGCCGCCGGCTCGTTGCATGGAAGAACACGCGAGATCCTGAACCTCGAAGCCAGCCACCACATCTGAGGGCACCCGCCATGCTGTGTCGACTGCTGACAGTTTCTCTGTTCGCCCTGACGGCCTGGGCCGATGACCTCAACGAAGAGGTCGTCGCCGCGGCGCGCAGCTTTGAAGATGGCGGCGGCTATGAATGGGCTGGCGGAACGGGGTCGCCGCGAGAGATCCGCCTCGCTGGAGAGCTGATCCTCGCGCGCCAGGAGCGCGGCAGCTACTGCTGCGGGTACACTTTTGCCGTAGTTATGCAGGTATGCGAGAGCGAAGGTCTGCTGGCGGGCCGCGAGGCAGAAGAGGTGCGCAAGTTCCGGAAACACTGGTACGGCGCGGTGGACGACGAGACGGTACGCGAACAGCAATGCGCTTGGGCGCTCGAGAACCTGGGCATCGGGCGCACGGTGCGCCCGCGCAAAGCCAAAGCCGGAGATTTCCTGCAATTCTGGCGCGGCCGCTCAGGCCACAGCGTGGTGTTCCTGGGCTGGGAGACGCGCGGCGAAGATGTCGTCGGCATCCGCTACCGCAGCTCACAGGGCTCGACAGATGGGATCGGTGACAAAGTCGAGCTGTTCCAGGGAGCCGGAGGGGACGTCGACCCCGAGCGGCTGTATTTCGGACGCCTGACCAGGCCTTAAAGATTGCCCTGCGGGCAGCCATCGCTTTAATGGCCGAGACTCGACAACAACTTGAGGCACTGGTGCCATGCAGATTCCTACGCGCATCCTGGGCCTGGTCGCCTGCTTGAGCCTGAGCCTGGCGGGCTGCCAGAGCCGCTCGAGCAGCGAGGCTGCAAGCAGCCATACCAGCTCCAGCCCTTCCGCTGCAGCCAGCTTCGTGGCGCTGCAGGGTGTCCACAGCGACGGCAGCTGGATCCGCGACGCGGACGGTGGTGTCGTGCTGCTCAGTGGCATGAACGTCGCCCAGGCTTCCAAGAGCGCCCCCTACCTTTCCTGGCAGACCGCTGCCGACTATGACGTGCTGCGCGAGAACGGCTTCAACTTCGTGCGCCTGCTGCTGCAATGGAAGGCTGTCGAGCCCTCACCTGGAGTGATCGACCCGACCTATCTCGATGCCATCGAACAGCGCCTGGACTGGTGCCATGCCCAGGGCCTGGGAGTCGTGCTCGACATGCATCAGGACGCCTATGGCGAGAGCGTAGGAGGCAATGGCGCGCCAGACTGGGCCACCTTCGACGACGGCTGGCAGAGCCTGCAGCTTCCCGCTGGGCTGCCCTGGCAGACCATCTACCTGCAGCCACGAGTCATCGCAGCTTTCGAGAGTTTTTGGCAGAACCACACTGTCTCTGCCAGCGGGCTCGGCGTGCAGGAGCACTATGCGGCCACCTGGGCTGCCATAGCCCAGCGCCTGGGCGGCCACCCGGCCGTTCTGGGCTACGACGTCATGAACGAGCCGTTCTACGGGCAGGCCATCCTCCCCCTGATGTGGGCCGCCGTGCAGCAGCTGTCGGGGGTGCTTCTCAGTGGCCTGGCCTCGGGCCAGCTGAACAACACGCTCGCGCAGCATCTCGCCGACCCAAGCTCGCTGGCGACCTTCCTCGATTCCCTGGAAGCAGCCAACGGGGACTTCGAGCGCACCCACCTACAGCCGTTTCTCGAACGCTGCTGCCAGGCGATCCGGGCTGTGGACACGGACAACCTGGTGCTGGTCGAGCCGACCGGCTTGGTCGGAATCGGAGTGCGTTCGGCACTCGAGCCTCTTCAATCGGCCGCGGGCACGCCGCTCGAGGGGGTGGTGTTCGCCCCCCACTACTACGACCCGATCGCCGAGCTGCTGCCCTACGACGGCGAGGTCGAGCGGGCGCGCCAGGGCCTGGCGCGAGCCCGTGAAACAGCGCAACGCATGGGCGTGCCGATGCTGCTGGGAGAATGGGGATTCCTGCGCGCATCGTTGCCAGGCCACGACGAGATCGCGCGGGACCAGCTGGCACTGTGCGAGGAATTCCTGCTCGGCCAGGCGTACTGGGACTACCACCCGCAGCTGACCAGCGAACCCTACTGGCCCGATCTGGTGCGTGCGCGCGTGCAGCGTGTCGCCGGCACACCGACCGCCCTGAGCTACGACCCGACCAGCCGCATTCTCGAACTGAGCTTCAACGAAGACGGCGCCGTCGGCCCGACCAGGATCAGCCTGCCCAACAGCCTGTACCCCAACGGCTTCACCGTAGACTCCAGCGATGCAGCCGGCAGCTGGTCGTGGCAGGCCGCGCCCGACGGCCCGTGGATCGACATACACAGCGACGCGCAGAGCGCCGCACACACCATAGAAATTCGGCCGATGTAACTTGCCATGAGTCCGGTACCTGCCGCAGCTCGGCGTCGGCGTCCAGAGTTCCTGACACGGGTTCGATGCTGCCGGCCTGGCTGGGTACTGGCGGCCACTATCCGTTGGGACTGTCGCCAACATTCCAACGCACGCACGAGTCGAATCCGTCTTCTGTAGCGGCGCTCTGTGAGCGCCGGAAGGCCCTCTGGCAAACGCTGAGCCCAGAGATTCTGGGTCCGCCCGACGGATCGGTCTTCTCGTCGGGCATAGCCCGACGCTACAGGCGGCTCTCAGCAGATCGAAGGCATGGACCAGACCTGACCGAACTCTCGGGCTCGCGATCGGGACCAAGGTCCAAGACCTCCACGATGCGGGCAGGCCAGGAGAAGCTCCTGGCCTGTGTGGGAAGCTTGCAAACCTGGCGGTCTACAGCTGGGGGTAGGGGACCGAATGGATGGTTGGGTTTCGCCGAGTGGCTACCCGATTGTTCAAGATATTCCTAGCAATCCCCGTGCCAATCACCGAGAAACACGACTGCCCCACATTGAGGCATCTTTTGTCATCGGACCGCCCACCTTTTTGTCACAGAACTGTCATTAACGAGGGCAGGCCAGGAGGAGATCCTGGCCTGTTAGGGAAGGGCTTTGCGTGCCTCACGGCTGGCAAGCCTGAAGAAATGTGCTTGGCGGGGCTTTGGGTTTTGCCGAAAGGCTACCCGATTGTTCACGTCAGAAACATAGCACATACGGTGCCAATTAACTGTATTTTTCCAAGTTTTCCCCGAACCTGTTCCCCGAAGGTGGTTTGCAACCAATCCTGACCAACTCGTGAGCAATGGCGCGCCCAGAAACGTGTCAATCTGTCCACCAAGATGGGAAGAAAGTGTCGAAAAAAACGTCACACAGGCAGTGTAACTTCTTCAAAACGGCCCCGACAGGCGATGCCTGCCAGCATGTCCATTTTGACACACCCTGCGACACCGCCCACATGGCCGGCATACGTATGATATGTATGGTTCGTATGATCATACTCGCCTCGGGCCCGGCCTGCGGCCCCGAGGCAGTCACACAAACAGCTCCAAAACCGCCTCAGGCGGTCTGCCCAGGCGGGCGCGGCCGTTGTGGATTACGACAGGCCGCTGCAGCAAGATCGGTTGACTTGCTATCGCCTGCAGTAAGCTTTCTTCACTGGAATCGGCGCTGAGCCCCGCGGAAGCATAAGCCGCTTCTCCCGAACGAAGCCAGGCCGACGGAGGTGCATCCAGCTGATCGCGGAGAGTGCGCAGCTCTTCAAGGCTCAGGGGCTGCTCGAGGTAGAGCCGCTCTTCGAAGGCGATCCCACGTTCACGCAACAGCGCACAGGTCTGTCGACTTTTGGAACAGCGCGGATTGTGGAGCACGACTGTCTCGGCCATCGCGCCTACTCCTCCGCAGTCGGCAGACGCAGGCGATGGCGGATCTTCTGCAACAGCTGGTCGAATGTCGAGCGGGAGGTGTCGGAACCCTGCCCCTCGAAACTCGAGAACAGCCGGCCTGACTTGTCCTTGGCGTCGATCTCCTTGCCCGCCTTGCGGTACAGGTTGATCGAGTACTTCGCGCTGCGGTTCAGCAGCACCGCCATCGCGTCGTTCAGCAAGCCACCCGCATCCGGAAAGGCTGCGAACGAATACAGCTTGGTGTGGTCGGCCTGCGTGTCGGCCATCCCCCCCAGCCCGGTCGGCGTGTCACCGCGGAAGTCATCGTCCATCCAGTCCCGCCACGCCCGGTCATCGAAGCGCACATCGCTGCGTCCCCGGGTGAAGCGCTCGTCATCCAGCCACTCAGCCCTGATCGCGTCGCGCTCTTCGGTAGACAGTCCGTAGGGCAGGCATTCAGTGCTGCGGCGCACGAACTTCCACCATTGGTCTTCGTCAAAACCCTCGTCGGTCTGACCATGAATCTTGGAGGCGGCGCCAAAAGCGGCATCCAGCTTGCGGGACGCGCGCTCCAGCAGGTCGCACATCTCGGCATAGTGCAGCTTGTCCACTTCGTCCGCTGCGGCGATCTCGTTCGGACGGTGGGTGACCAGGGTGTTCTTGGTGATCAGCGAATACTCGGAGTTGTCGTCCCCGAGCGCCTGTTCGATCACCCGCTTGTGGCGGCGGCGTTGCGAGCGGAAGTTGAAGTTCGCCACGATGGTGTAGTGCCCTGGACGCAGCTTGACTCCAGGCTCCATCGCGAACTCGAGCTCGAAGCTCTGGTCGCCCGCGACCTTGTACCCCGAGCGCATGATGATCTCATCGAAGAAGTGCAGCTCGCCGGTCAGCTCGGTCTTGTCCGGGAAACGCGAGCTTCCCGGGCAGACGATCGCCACCCGGCCGCCTTCTTCACGCACGAAGGCCGTCCCCAGGGTCATGTATTCCTCGCGGGTGGTCGAGCCGTCGTCGGGAGGCGGCCGCTCATCTGCGTCGATGATCTTCAGGCGCAGGGTGTTCGATTCCCCCTGGCTGTTGATCGCCTTGATCTCGTGGCTGCCCTTCTTCAGTCCGGTGGGCAGCGAGACCAGGATGCGGTCGTTGCCATCGGCCTTCATGATCGACAAGACCATGCAGGCTTCGTCGCCGAGCAGAATCCGCAGCTCTGCCTGAGGGCCGCAGCCGCGGGCGTGCAGCAGCAGGTTGTCTCCGGCGACTGCCTCGCCCGTACGCACGACCGCGCCATCGTTGAATTCGAAACCTTCCAGTCGCGGGGCCTGAGCGAAGGCCGACGAGGCCAACAGTCCCAAGAGCGCGATGCGGGCAAGCTTGTGCATGGGGCATCTCCTTGACGAAAACAGCCGGCCGCTGCGGTGACGAAACCGACGGGCCGGCAGCCGGAATCGAGTTCTGGGCGAGCGCCTTCAAAGGCTCTCAATCGTAGACACGTTCCTTGAGCAGCACGTCGCCACCCGCCTCGGTCAGGTAGGAAACAGACACATCGTCGATCACCGGCGACTCAGAGAAGTTGCCATTGGTGTCGATGACGTGCGAGGCGAGCAGCTCGAACTGGTACACGATGCGCTCGTCGTTCCAGAGAATATCGCTCAGGGGAATGCCCGAAGCCTCTTCTGGATCATCCCACACATAGTCGACGACCAGATCACGGGATTTATTTCCGCTGGCATCCAGAACCGCCACGTTCACAATCACTTCCGCCCCCTCGGGCAGGTAGCCGGTCCACTTGAACACGCCCAGCTGTAGCGGATAGCCCGACGCCGGGAAGCGATCGAACAGATCGAGCACGTTCTCGTAGAGCCCGTCCTCGTAGCGCCAGGTGAAGCTGTTGGCAACCGGGTAGAAGTTCCCGCCGGCGCCATCGAACGGCGTGTTCGAATGGTAGACGCGCACGTCGTCGATGGTTCCGTTGGCGGCCAGCAGTACGGTCTTGTCGTTGCCATCGGTGTCGAACTTGAACACACCCGTATTGGCCAGGGCTTGTTCGCGCACCACGCAACCCACCGTGAACACGTCCCAGACAGCCCCCGCCTCCTGGTTGAGACGCACGAAGCGGAAGTTCTTGCGTGACGGCTGGTTCTCGAGATCCTGCAGGTCGTCCGCGTTGCTCTCATCTCCGAAAGACTGCTTGTCCGACCCGGTCACTTCGGTGCCGTCGAGCCAGATGCGGACAGCCGCTTCAGAGCTGGCAGCATTGTCATCCCAGGCGACCACGAAATGGTGCCATTGATCCGCCTCGATGTGCTTGAGCTTGTCAAAGCGCACGGCGGTCTCGGTTCGTGCCCACAGCCCGCGGAAGGGCGCGCCCTGATGGGTGTTGCTCGAGGTGTACTGGCTCTCGATCACATCCAAAGGAGGCCAGAACATGTTGACCTCTTCGGAGTGCCAGACGTACTCATCCAGGTCGACCGGCACGGTCAGGGCCGTACCCGTGAAGCCCGACGCAAACGCATCCGCCGCAGCCATGTCCTCACCCGGCGCGCGGTAGTGCATCTGGTCAGGCCAGTTGGCATCGAGCGCCCCGACACTCTCGTAGTACAGCCGGGTCACACGTAGCTGTCCACTCAAGTTGCGGGTGACGAACATCTGGGTGCCCAGGCAGATCTGCTCCTGGTTGTACAGATCGCGCTGGGCCTCATTGACGCCCATCTGCGAGACATGGAAGAGCCCGGAGACCACAGGGGTCGGCTTGTTGTTCGTCGCCCAGTCGTGGTCGGGCCGGTACCAGAATTCGAGGGCGCCTTTCTTCGAACCGATGTTGCGAGGATCGGTTTCGCCGATGTTGCTGGCAGTCTGGTAGTCGTCCGCTCCGGCCCGGTAGCGCAACATGCTGCGCAGCCGCGGCACGCCCAGGAAGTTGCCCTTCTCGGAGGTATACAAGCCGTCCAGCAGACGCAGACCGGTATTCGGGAAGGCGCTCGGCGTCTCCTCCCAGACGTCCTTGTAGCTCGCCACTGCGGGTAGGTCGTCCGGCTCCGCCCAGTTGCCGCCCAGCTGCCCAGCGCCCATATCCGCATCGAACAGATCCTCGGGATTGGTAGCCTGCGCTGATTGCTGGAACGTCAACACAAACTGCGGCGCAAGCGCCGCCAGGTCGCTGCCGAGTACGATCACCGACAGGCTCTCCGGCGCGATCTCGATCGAACCCATGCGGTCATAGAGCGAGCCGGAGGTGCCAAAGTCCTGAAAGCGCGGATCGTCCGGCCGCACCAGCACATTGTCCCGGGCCGACTCGTAATCGGTCCACTGCGCCATGAAGTCTTCTTGCGAAGTGTGCCCTTTGGAGTCGAACACCTTGATCACGGTGCGGATCTCGGCCTGGGCATACAGGGCGTCGTAATCACCGGCGTTGGGCTCACCGACCAGCTCGCCCAGCGAGGTGATCTCGAAGATCCCCTGCGAGTTGAAGCAGGCCTCGGTCGTCATGCTGGCCTTCGCCGACCCGACGGCACCGTTGTTGGCCTCGTGCAGCCGCACCAATTCGGCCTTGTCGACCGAGTACGCGGCCGGAATACCATGGTGCGCGCTCACCCAGTTGGGATTGAAGTTCGCACACAGCATGTCGAGGTAGCCCTTGCGGTAGAGCACGAGAAACTCGTCCCCGTTGGGCTCGCCGGTGCCGTCGTCGACGGGACCGGCCTTCTGGATGCTCGGGTCGATATGGTCGTTGAGGTTGTAGGCCTGGAAGGGGTCGGCCGAATTCCCCACCCCACCATTGTCGAGGATCTGACGCAGGTGAGCGTGCGAGGTGATCCCGCCTGCCGCCTGGCGCACGGAAATGATGATGTCCGCGATCTGCCCCGAGCGGGTCAGGTTGGTGTCCAACGAATAAGAGACGGTGTCGCCCGTCGCGTAGCTGTAATCGATCGGTGGAATGAACATCCAACCGCTGCGGAACGAATAGCGGTCTTCGATTTTGATCTGGTCGGTCGAGCTTCCGAAGGCGTAGTCGAGGTCGATCAGCTGCGGGCTCTCTTCGACATAGACCAACGGCACGCGCCCGCCGACGCCGGCGATGATGGCCGCCAACACCACTTTGCTGGCCGCGTTGATATTGATCGGAGCCCTCCCAAACAGCGCCTCGAGGTTGGCGGTGCCAAAGGAAGAGAAGGCCGTCGACGGCGAGGCCGCCAGCTTGTCACGCCAGGTATGGGCGGTCACGTAGTTCGACAGCAACTTGAAGTCTTCGACCGCGTCCTCTCCCCCATAGGAATCCTGCTGGGCGTAGAGGTCGAGCAGCTCAGACTTCGAGTTGAAACGGTCGCCTTCGAGAGACTCGCGGAAAGCCAGAAAGGCCGCCCCACCGGTGCGGTTCATGTACTCGACATTTTCGATCGGGTTGCGCTGGTTGTCCGTCTGGCTGGCGAATTGCGCGATAGCCGCTCCCAGCTGGTTCATCATGCGGTCGAAGTCGTTGGGGTGGTTGAGGTCGATCAGCGCCTGGGTGTCGACGATCTTGACCCGGTAACGGTCGAGGCCCCCGTTGTAGGTGGCCCCCATATCCCCTTCCATCGAAGGCTCTTCAGCGTCGACCAGGCGAATATCGTAGCGCGGCGAACCGGTGGCCGGGTCACGCTCGTAGATCCATTCGGCGGTCGGGTCGTAGACGACCTGCCGGCCCGAGAAGATGCGCATCTCCTCCAAAGCCCGTATCAACCCCGACTCGGCGGTCATGTTCGCGCGGAAGCCGTCCATGTAGTTGGTCGACGCCCGCCTCTCGATACGCATCAGGTTGACAAAGCTGAAGGCCAGCACCGCCAGCAAGGTGAGGATGCCCGTTGCAATGATCAACATGGCACCGCGTTCTGAACCGCCTCGAGCTCGCATACTCATCCCCTTCAAAAGGTCCGTTTCCGTGCATCATGGACGCGCCGGCAGGCTCGAATCCTTGCCCCTAATCAGGAAAATGTCAAAGGAATCTTCCCGCCAACGCGCGCAGGACATCACCCCGCGAGCCGCTGATCAACTTGCTCAAGCACTGCCGAGAGCACCTCGCCTGCCCCCTCGCGGAAGCGCAGTTGCACGCTCTTGTCGTAGGGCGTGTCGCCGCGATTGATCAAAATCACCCGGCCACCACCGCCGAGCGCGTCGTCGACCACATAGCAGGCAGGTGTGACCAGCAACGAGGTGCCGATCACGAGCAACACCTGGCAGGCTGCCGCCCGGGCACGGGACTCACGCAGCTCGGCAGCCGGGAGATCATCTCCGAAATTGACCACACTCGAGACCAGCCGCCCGGCGCATTCCGGACAGGGCGGCTGCTGGGGATGGGGCTGCTGCGTGCGGTAGCAGCTGCCGAACACCGAGGCATGGAAGCCGATCAGCGCGCGCTCGAACAGGCTGTCGCAGCCCAGGCAGCGGGCGAGCTCGGAGTTCCCGTGCAGCTCGGCCAGGCGCGTTGGGTCGACGCCCGACTTGCGGTGCAGGTTGTCCACGTTCTGGGAGATCAGGTAGTCGAGCC